>NZ_CAAKNY010000026.1:26-63016 GCF_901212495.1 Collinsella aerofaciens
GCCCGGGCAGGAAATCCGCCCTTGTTCACAGGAAGTAATTCCTTTCGTGTCAAAAAGTGACAGGTAAATTGATTGGCGGGTTTTCATGCTGAATTTGAAACAATTCATTCGGTCAAAGCGTATCTATGATGAGGGCCTCATCGAGAACCATTACCGTCACCGGGAGGTGATTATGGAAGAACAAGCTTTTAGACAGGCGGTCGAAGATCACCGGGATGTCGTGTTTCGGATCGCATTGACGTATCTGCGCGATCGCGCCGATGCCGACGATGTCGCTCAAGACGTCTTTCTTAAGTTGCTTAAAAGCGATGGACACTTTGAAAGTTGGGAACATCTTCGTCGCTGGCTTATCCGGGTCACGATCAATGAATGCAAATCGCTCTTTCGAAAGCCGTGGAGACGCGTGGAAGATATTGAGAATCTGACCGATTCACTTTCGACAGCGCAGGATGAGACCAAGGCCGTCCTGTCAGATGTCATGCGGCTTCCGGAGCGATTCCGTGTTCCTATCGTGCTCTATTACTATCTGGGTTTTTCGACCTCAGAGATTGCCGAGTTACTGCATGTGCCAGCCTCGACCGTTCGAACGCGTTTAGCTCGCGGTCGATCGAAGCTCAAGTTCATCCTAGAGGAGGGCGACCGTGAAATCCAACCAAATCAAGCAGGCCTTCGAGTCCGTCCAAGCCGATAGCGATCTTGCCGACCGTGTTATTGATGCCGCTGCTGGTGAGCCGCTTCGCCGAAGGGGTCACGCGAAGCCTCTGTATGTTGCCGTGATCGGATGCCTTGCCGGAGTGCTGGCGACCGGAGGGGTCGCCTACGCCGTCGTCAATTCCAGTTATTTTGCCTCTGCCTGGGGAAACCATGGTAATGGAGAGTCCATTACCTGGACTCAAGGTGGCTCGGCGGGGACTAAATATACCTACACCAGAGAGTTTGGTGACGGTATCGCGCCCCAAAGCTTGGAGGGTTCAGTACAGAAGGTCAATCTGTCCGTCGAGGGCAACGGCTATACACTCGACATTCATGATATGGCTATCGATAAAAACGGTTGCGGTGCCGTGACGTTTACGTTGTCCAATCCAAATGGTGTTAACTACTACAAGCCGGCAGCAGAGACTGGCGAACTTGTTCTCTATGGTGAAGAAGAACAAGGCATCGGCACGCCCAGCATGAACTTCGGCGAGGAATGGGCTGACACGCGCTGCACAATCGATAAGGACACATCAAGCGACACGGTCATTAATGGCACGATGTACTTTGCCTCAGGGGATCGCAATCGAGATTTGCAACATGCTGTCACCTGGAATATCCAGTGGACCGAGGGCGAAGGCGAGGATGCGAAACTGTTCGAGGCGTCGACGCCCGAGTTTAGCGTCGGAGAGCACGTCGAGACTAAGGAACTTCACTCTGATGACTCGTCTCTCGAGATCAGTCCGTTTTCCATCCAGACGCACATCGATGATCTGGGCTATGAAGCAGTTGATCATAAACTGACCGTCAGCTACAAGGATGGATCGGAACAGGTTATCAAAGATGACGCCGCAGGGGCGTACAATTTCTATGTTTCGATGGCACGCAATAGCGGAGAGAACATTTGGGTGCCAACGAAGTTGATTGATGTCGACCAAGTGGTTTCAGTAACGCTCGAAGGCACACGCTGCACTTCAACAGGGGGCGCTGAAACGTCGGAACCCTTTACCATCGTCTATTCGTAAGATTTGGGGCCGTTTCCTACGAGGGGAAGCGGCCCATTTTGTGTTAAATGGAGGGCTGAATAGGACGCTATTCGTCTGATTATCGGAAGTGCGGTGAAAAACTCAGAACTTGCGACCACACTCATAATCTAACCCCCTACTGAACTGCGGTTTTGTTGTCAATAATGTCGGTCTGCTTAGAGGTTTACGATTTTTCCCCGCACTTCCGAACACGTTGTTGATCCACATGCTGCAAAAGGAAGCAGATCATCGTGAAGGGTGACGTTTCCCCAGATAAAACCGACCAAAATAAACCTGTCCCTTTTTAGTAGGTAACGTTGCCCCGACGAGCACGTCGGATTCCCAGACCGGGCCGCCCTCGCGCACAGGAGGGGATTCCTTTTGTGTAGGCTTTGCGGAAATGTGCCCATTTTGGGATACGCCCGGCGGCGTGGTCTGTTGACGGCACAGCTAACGCCACGTATCCTATCGAACTGCGTGTTTCGTAGGGGGATGCTGACCCCTCGATTCAAGCCGTTGCACTTTACAGAAAGCTGGAATCACTCGAGAAGGAGTACGCTTTGCCTACTATTAACCAGCTGGTTCGCCAGGGCCGTCGTTCCGTGCCCAAGAAGTCCAAGAACGCTGCTCTGCAGCACAACTCCCAGAAGCGCGGCGTGTGCACCCGCGTCTTCACCACGAGCCCCAAGAAGCCGAACTCGGCTCTTCGTAAGGTTGCCCGTGTTCGCCTCGTCAACGGCATCGAAGTTACTGCTTACATCCCGGGTGAGGGCCACAACCTGCAGGAGCACTCCATCGTGCTCGTCCGCGGCGGTCGTGTCCGTGACCTCCCTGGTGTCCGTTATCACGTCATCCGTGGCGCCTACGACGCTGCTCCGGTCCAGAACCGTATGCAGGCCCGTTCCAAGTACGGTGCTAAGCGCCCCAAGGCTAAATAAGCCAGATAACGTTTTGATACTTTCGCCGTGTGCCGCCTAAGCGCCGCACGGTAGACACTTAAGGAGATTTCACATGCCGCGTCGTGCAGCAGCTAATCGTCGTGAGGTTCAGCCTGACGCCGTTTACAACAACCGCCTGGTGACTCAGCTCATCAACAAGGTCCTTCTTGACGGCAAGAAGGCCACCGCTGAGCGCATCGTTTACACCGCTTTCGAGATCGTTGCCGAGAAGTCCGAGGGTGGCGACGCTCTCGCTACCTTCAAGAAGGCTATGGACAACGTCAAGCCCACGCTCGAGGTTAAGCCCAAGCGTGTCGGTGGCGCTACCTATCAGGTCCCGATGGAGGTCAACTCCCGTCGTTCCACCGCTCTGGGCATCCGCTGGATCGTCAACTTCTCCCGCGCTCGCAAGGAGAAGACCATGGCCGAGCGTCTCGCCAACGAGATCCTCGACGCTTCCAACGGCCTGGGCGCTTCCGTCAAGAAGCGTGAGGACGTCTTCAAGATGGCCGAGGCCAACCGCGCGTTCTCTCACTATCGTTGGTAAGTTAAGGTAAGGAACTAACATGGCTAAGCCTAAGTACAAGCTTTCCGATACCCGTAACATCGGCATCATGGCCCACATCGATGCCGGTAAGACCACCACGACCGAGCGTATTCTTTACTACACCGGTAAGACCCACAAGATCGGTGAGGTCCATGAGGGCGCTGCCACCATGGACTGGATGGTTCAGGAGCAGGAGCGCGGCGTAACCATTACCTCCGCTGCTACCACGTGCTTTTGGAAGAAGGACGGTAAGGACTACCGCATCCAGATCATCGACACCCCGGGCCACGTTGACTTCACCGCCGAGGTCGAGCGCTGCCTGCGCGTCCTCGATGGTGCTGTCGCCGTCTTCGACGCCGTTGCCGGCGTTCAGCCGCAGTCTGAGACCGTTTGGCGTCAGGCTTCTACCTTCAACGTTCCCCGCATCGCCTTCATCAACAAGTATGACCGCGTGGGCGCTGACTTCTTCAACGCTATCGAGACCATGAAGGATCGTCTCGACGCTAACGCCGTGGCCGCTCAGGTCCCGATGGGCGCCGAGGACAACTTCTGGGGCGTCATCGACCTCGTCACCATGACTGCATGGGACTTCAAGGCCGACGAGAAGGGCATGACCTACCCCGAGCCGATGGACGAGATCCCGGCTGAGTTTGCCGACATCGCTGCCACCAAGCGCGAGGAGCTCCTCGACGCTGCTGCCAGCTTTGACGACGAGCTCATGGAGAAGATCCTCATGGAGGAGGACTTCACCGTCGAGGAGCTCAAGGCTGCTCTGCGCAAGGGCGTTCTGGCCAACGAGCTCAACCTCGTCTTCGTGGGCTCCGCCTACAAGAACAAGGGCGTTCAGGAGCTGCTCGACGCTGTCGTCGACTACCTGCCCAGCCCGATTGACGTCGAGGCCGTCACCGGTACCGATCCGGACACCGGCGAGGAGATCGAGCGTCATCCTTCCTTCGACGAGCCCTTCTCCGGCCTGGTCTTCAAGATCATGACCGACCCGTTCGTCGGTAAGCTCACCTACGTCCGCGTTTACTCCGGCCGTGCCGAGTCCGGCTCCTACGTGATCAACGCTTCCAACGGTCAGCGCGAGCGCCTCGGCCGCATCCTCGAGATGAACGCAGCCGAGCGTATCGACCGTGACGACGCTGCCGCCGGCGACATCGTCGCTTGCGTCGGTTTCAAGAACTCCACCACCGGTGACACCCTGTGCACCGAGGGCAAGGAGATCGTCCTCGAGAAGATCGAGTTCGCTAAGCCCGTTATCGACGTTGCCATCGAGCCCAAGACCAAGGCCGAGCAGGACAAGATGTCCCTGGCTCTGACCAAGCTCGCCGAGGAGGACCCGACCTTCACGGTGTCCACCAACCACGAGACTGGCCAGACCATCATCGCCGGCATGGGCGAGCTGCACCTCGAGATTATCGTCGACCGTCTGCTCCGCGAGTTCAAGGTTGACGCTAACGTTGGTAAGCCCCAGGTTGCCTACCGCGAGACCGCTGGTCACGACGTCGAGAAGGCTGAGGGCAAGTTCGTCCGTCAGTCCGGCGGTCGCGGTCAGTACGGCCACGCCGTCATTAAGCTCGAGAAGATGGAGGAGGGCTTCGGCTACGAGTTCGTCAACGCTATCGTCGGCGGCGTCGTGCCCAAGGAGTACATCCCGTCCATCGACAAGGGCATCCAGGAGGCCCTGAACACCGGTGTTATCGCCGGCTTCCCGGTCCTCGACGTTAAGGTCACCCTGTTCGACGGTTCTTACCACGAGGTCGACTCCTCCGAGGCCGCCTTTAAGATCGCCGGTTCCATGGCTATCAAGGACGCCCTCAAGAAGTCCGATCCGCAGCTGCTCGAGCCGATCATGGCTGTCGAGGTCGAGACCCCCGAGCAGTACATGGGCGACGTTATGGGCAACCTCTCCGGTCGCCGCGGCAAGATCGAGGGCATGGAGGATCGCAAGAACAGCAAGCTCATCCGTGCCAAGGTGCCGCTGGGCGAGATGTTCGGTTACGCTACCGACCTTCGCTCCCAGACCCAGGGCCGTGCATCCTACACGATGCAGTTCGACTCTTATGAGCCCGCGCCCAAGTCCATCGTGGACGAGGTCATGAGCAAGAACGCCTAAGTTCGAGCTCCCTGTTACGTAATCCTGCGAGAACATCTCTCGCACTCTTTGGAGGTTTAAGTTGGCTACCCAGAAGATCCGCATTCGCCTCAAGGGCTATGATCACGAGGTCGTCGATCAGTCCGCGAAGCTCATCGTCGAGACCGCTCAGAAGACCGGTGCTCGCGTTTCCGGCCCTGTCCCCCTGCCCACCGAGCGCAACCTGTACACGGTTATCCGCTCGCCGCACGTGAACAAGGACTCCCGTGAGCAGTTCGAGATGCGCACCCACAAGCGCCTCATCGACATTCTCGACCCCACCTCGGGCACCGTTGATTCGCTCATGCGTCTCGACCTCCCCGCTGGCGTCGACATCGACATCAAGCTCTAAGCGATACCGCTCATAGCTTACAGAGCCCCGCTGCCATTACGGTAGCGGGGCTCTTTTGTTTTGCATGATGGCCTTGGAGGACCGGCTAATACTGTCGAGCGGGTGGCTGTGGCGCCTTATGTGCCCAAGGGGCGCAGGGATGCCTCCTCAAAATGGAAGGATCGCAAGCCGTCTTCCGTCTCGATGCACGCGCGACCACAGTCATCGACGGTTTGAAAGATGCCTCGCGCCAGTTCGTCTCCAGCGGGGGAGCGGGCGATAACGTGCTCCCCAATCCAATTGAGGTGAGCGACATATTCGCCGTGGGCGGGCGCGAGCGCCCCGGCATTTTCTTCCATGGCGTTGAGGCGTTCTGCCCAGGCATCTACAGCGCCTATAACGGCGTGATAGACCTCCTTGAGCAGCACATCGACGGCGGGAACATTCTCGTTGAGGTCTGAGAGGCCAATTGCCGCCAAGCCGCCATCGGGCACCTCTTGGGGCGTGTAGTTTACATTGACGCCAATGCCGCAGACGGCGAAGGGCTCGCCCTCGTTGTCGCGCGCCGCTTCGACCAGAATGCCGCCGAGCTTATGTCCCCGCGCGACGAGGTCGTTGGGCCATTTGAGGCCGATCTCGTTCGCAAGACCTTGCGCCCCGAGCGCCTCGAGCACCGCTAGGCCGCTGACGGCGGCAAGACCAGAGTACTTGGCGGGATCAACACGTGGACGTAGGACAATCGAGAGCAACAGGTTGCCGGCGGTTGAGTCCCACTTGTGGCCGCGTCGGCCGCGTCCTGCCGTTTGGGCTCGAGCGGCAAGTCCTGTGCCGTGCGGCGCACCCTGTTTTCCTGCTTCGAGCAGGTCATCATTGGTCGATCCGGTTACGTCGACTATCGTTAATTGGGCATCCATAGCGGCTGCTACCTCCTTAATGAATAAGTGAATGACGCAATGGTGTCGAGAGATAGACACAATGTGAAGCCTTTGTCGCATTTAGACAATTTAATGTTAACACGTCAACAAAGCGCAGAATGCGCTATCCTCTCTTGGTCGATGTAAACACATCAACAACTCAAAGGAGGCTAGTGATGGGTTTCACGATACTGGGAACGGGCTCGGCACTTCCTGAGCGCAGCGTTTCCAACGACGAGCTGTCCGAGTTCCTGGACACCTCGGATGAGTGGATTTTTACCCGCACGGGGATCAAGAGCCGCCATGTGTGCACCACCGAGTCGCTCGACGACCTTGCCGTGGCAGCGAGCGAGCAAGCGCTCCAGACGTCTGGAATCCATGCGAGCCAGCTGGATCTTATCGTCTGTTCGACGACGACGGGCGATCATCTCGTCCCCGCCGAAGCGTGCGCCGTTGCTGAGCGTCTGGGCGCCATATGTCCTGCCTTCGACGTTTCGGCGGCTTGTGCCGGTTTCGTATTTGCACTCGATGTCGCCGAGGGCTATATCGCCCGCGGTCGCGCCAAGCACGTGCTGGTCGTTGCCGCCGAGCAGATGACGCGGGCGCTCGATTGGACCGACCGTGCCACGTGCGTGCTCTTTGGCGATGGCGCGGGTGCTGCGGTCATAGAGGCTGGGGGAGAGAATCCCCTTGCTGTTGAGCTTTCGACGTCGCCTGACGTCGAAACACTGCGCGTCCCCGGAGTGGCAGGCTCCTCGCCGTATAAGACGGCGCAGGACCGCGAAAGCGTGCTTTCTATGAACGGCCGTCGCGTCTTCAAGTTTGGCGTCAATGCCATCTGCGACACGGTCAACAAGCTCGTCTGCGACGCGAGCATCGCGGTCGAGGACATCGACCACTTTGTATTCCATCAGGCTAACGAACGAATCTTGAGCCAGGCGGTCAAGCGCTTAGGTGTGCCGGACGACCGTGTGGTCCGAACGTTGCGTGAAACCGGCAACATCTCGAGCGCCTGCATTCCGCTTGCTCTCGATCGACTGGCAAATACCGGCGCGCTGCACGCGGGCGACACCATCGCCCTGGTCGGATTCGGCGCCGGCTTGGATGTAGGTGGCTATCTACTTCGCTGGAAGTAGTTGCACATAGGAAATGAAAACGCCCCCGGGGCACTAACAAAGGAGAACAACCATGGCAGATCAGAAGACCTTCGAGCGCGTTTGCGACGTTATCCGCGAAACCGCCGGCCTTGACGATGTCGAGATGAAGCCCGAGTCCACGCTCGAGGAGATTGGCCTCGACAGCCTGGGTACCGTCGAGATCCTCGTTGCCGTCGAGGACGAGTTTGGCATTGAGCTCGATACCGAGGAGAACCCCAAGACGGTCGGCGAGTTCGTCGATACGGTCGAGGCGGCATTGGAGAAGTAGTGATGCTCAAGTCTCCTCTCTGCGATCTGCTCGGTATCGAAAAGCCCGTGTTCCAGGGTGGCATGGCCTGGATTGCCGACGCCTCGCTGGCATCGGCCGTGTCCGAGGCAGGCGGCTTAGGCATTATCGCGGCCATGAATGCCGATGCCAACTGGCTGCGCGATCAGATTCACGAGCTGCGCGCCAAGACGGATAGGCCCTTTGGCGTCAACGTTATGCTCATGAGCCCGTTTGTCGACGAGGTCGCACAAGTGGTGATTGATGAGCGGGTGCCCGTTGTGGTGACCGGCGCCGGCAATCCCACCAAGTACATGAAGGCGTGGAACGAGGCGGGTATCAAGGTCATCCCGGTCGTTGCCTCGGTGGCGCTGGCGCGTCTCGTGGCGCGTCGCGGAGCCACTGCCGTGGTTGCCGAGGGCACCGAATCAGGCGGCCATATTGGCGAGACCTCGACGATGGCGCTGGTCCCGCAGGTTGTCGATGCGGTCGATATCCCCGTGGTGGCGGCCGGCGGCATCGCCGATGGTCGCGGCGTGGCGGCGGCCTTTATGCTCGGTGCCGCCGGCGTCCAGGTGGGTACACGCTTCCTCGTTGCAAACGAATGCACCGTTTCCGAGCAGTACAAGGAGCTGGTGCTCAAGGCAGGCGACACGTCGACGCGCGCGACTGGCCGTTCGACGGGACATCCGGTTCGCGCCCTCAAGAGCCCCTTCACTAACGCGTATGCCAAGAATGAGGCGGCGGGCGCAAGCCCCGAGGAGCTCGGGGCCATGGGCACGGGCGCACTTCGCAAGGCCGCAAAAGACGGTAATTACGAAGAGGGTTCGTATTTGTGCGGACAGATTGCCGGCATGGTCAACGAACGCCAGAGCGCACGCGAAATCGTCGACGATCTGGTCGATGGCGCCGAGCATATCCTGAAGGGTGCGTCCGCATGGGTAGCGTAGCGTTTCTGTTTGCCGGTCAGGGTGCCCAGCATCCCACGATGGGCGTCGACCTCATCGAAGCATCGCCGGCGGCTGCCGAGGTGTTCGCCATTGCCGATGAGGTGCGCCCGGGGACGAGCAGACAGTGCCGGAGCGCCTCCAAGGAGGAGCTCTCGCAGACCGAGAACACGCAGCCCTGCGTGTTCGTGCACGACTTGGCTGTCGCCGTCGCCCTGCGCGAGCGCGGCGTGGTGCCTGCCGCCTGTGCGGGATTCTCGCTGGGCGAGGTCGCTGCACTCACCTTTGCGGGGGCATTCGATACGCGAGCGGGTTTTGAGCTCGTATGTGAGCGCGCGGCATTGATGGCCGCGGCGGCCGAGCGTCACCCCGGCGGCATGCGTGCCGTCATGAAACTCGATGCGGCGCAGGTCGAGGGCTTGGCAAAACAGGCCGGCGAGGACTGCTGGCCGGTCAATTACAACAGCCCCCAGCAGACAGTCGTGGCCGGAGCACCCGAAGCGTTGCGGACCCTCGACGTCCTGGTGAAAGAGCCTGGCGGTCGCGCCATGAAGGTCGCGGTGTCGGGTGCATTCCATAGCCCCTATATGGCTGAGGCGACCTGTGGCCTTGCTGCATATATCGAGGCCTGTCACGCGCCGTCCCCGTTGTTCATTCCTGTTATGGCAAACATGACAGCGGCGCCCTATCCGGCCGACCCGCAGGCGGCATCGGAGGTGCTGGCCAACCAGGTGAGTCATGCCGTGCGCTGGGTCGACACGCTGCATGCTCTGCAGGATCAAGGCATCGACACGTTTATTGAGGTCGGCCCCGGCAAAACGCTGTCCGGCTTGGTCAAGCGTACGTTGAGCAACATCCGCGTGTATTCGTGCGAAACGGCCGAGCAGGTCGTAGCTATTGCCAACGAGCTCGCATAGCCCACAGGGCTGTAACCCGAAAGGAACGACATGGGCAATTTGAACAACGGCGCGCTCGAGCGCAACGACTCACGTCGCGCGGCGCTGGTCACGGGCGCCTCGCGCGGCATCGGTCGTGCTTGTGCCGTGGGCCTGGCGGAGGATGGCTACGATATCGCCGTCGTCTATGCCGGCAGCGTCGATGCGGCGCGCGAGACGTGCGAAGCCTGCGAGGCGGCTGGCGCCACGGCGCGCGCATATCAATGTGACGTGGCCGACCCCGATGCCGTCAACGCGTGCGTGGAGACGATCCTCAACGACTTCGGCTCGATCTGGGCGCTCGTCAACAATGCCGGCATCACCCGCGATGGCTTGCTCATGCGCATGGGCGACGATGCCTTCGACCGCGTGCTCGATGTCAATCTCAAGGGCACGTTCAATATGACGCGCGCGCTCACCAAGGCCTTTATGCGCCAGCGCGGTGGTTGCGTCGTCAACATGAGCTCGGTTGTGGGCCTGATGGGCAACGCCGGGCAGGCCAACTACGCTGCCTCCAAGGCGGGCGTGATAGGGCTTACCAAGGCGGTGGCGCGCGAGCTTGCGCCCCGCGGCGTACGAGTGAACGCGGTCGCCCCCGGGTTTGTCGAGACCGATATGACGGCAAAGCTATCGGATAAGGTACGCACGGCGTGCGAGGAGCAGATTCCCCTGAGGCGCATGGCGCGCCCCGAGGAAGTGGCCGGCGTGGTGCGCTTTTTGGCGAGCGATGCGGCTGCTTACATTACGGGTGAGGTCGTGCGCGTCGACGGCGGAATGGCGATGTAGAAACCAGGGCCGAAGAACGGCTTGAATGAGGAGACCAAGATGGAACAGAGAGTTGCAATCACCGGCATCGGTGCCGTATCGCCGCTCGGCAACACGGCGCTTGCCACCTGGGCGGCCATGTGTGCCGGGACCTGTGGCATCGGCCCGATTACGCACTTCGATACGGATGCATTCGCCGTTAAGGTGGCGGCCGAGGTCAAGGGCTTTGACGGCAACGACTACTTTGGCAAGCATGACGCCAAGCACCTGGACCCCTGCGTTCAGTTTGCGATGGCGGCTTCGGACGAGGCCATGCACGATGCGGGCTTTGATGTCGAAGGCGCCATCGATCGCGAGCGCCTGGGCGTTTACGTGGGTTCAGGCGTGGGCGGCATGCAGACACTCGTCGACAACGTCCACACGATCGCCGATCGGGGGCCTCGCCGTGCATCGCCCTATATGATTGCGATGATGATCCCCAATATGGCTTCGGGCAATATCGCGATCCGCCACAAGGCAAAGGGCCCGACCCTGCCCGTGGTGACCGCGTGCGCGACCTCGGCCCATGCCGTGGGCGAGGCGTTCCGCGCCATCAAGCATGGCTATGCCGATGCGATTCTCGCCGGCGGTGCCGAGGCGGCCATTATCCCCGATGCCGTTGCGGGCTTTACGTCCTGCCGTGCACTCACCACTAATCCTGACCCGTCGACGGCATGCCGTCCGTTCGATGCGAATCGCGACGGCTTTGTGATGGGCGAGGGCGCCTGCGTGCTGGTACTCGAGAGCATGGAACATGCGCAGGCGCGCGGTGCGCACATTTATGCCGAGGTCGTGGGCTACGGCAACACCGATGATGCCTATCACATCACGAGCCCCGATCCCGAGGCTGCCGGCATTGCCCGCGCGATATCGCTGGCGGTGGCCGAGGGCGACGTCAAGCCTTCCGAGGGCCTCTACATCAACGCTCACGGCACCTCGACTAAACTCAACGATTCGTCCGAGACGGCGGGCATTAAGCGGGCACTCGGCGAGGATGCGGCGCGCGCCGCACACGTCTCGTCGACCAAGTCGATGACCGGCCATATGATCGGCGCCACGGGTGCCATCGAGGTCATGGCCTGTGCCATGGCGCTCGAGCAGGGCGTGGTGCCGCCGACCATTAACTACCACACGCCCGATCCCGCCTGCGATCTTGATTACACGCCTAATCGCGCGGTTCGCGCCGACCTTACCTGGGCGCTTTCGACCAACCTGGGCTTTGGCGGGCACAACGCCGCCATCGCGCTGCGTAGATATGCAAGGAGCTAGAGCATGGATTCCAAAAGACTTGCCGAGATAGCCGATGTGATGGAGGACCGCGGCCTTACGCGCGTGCGTGTTGAGGAGCCCGATGGCACCGCGGTCGAACTCGAGCGCGCGAGCACCGCACAGCCGGTTGCCGTGCCCATGCCCATGCCGAGTGCCATGGCCGCTCAGGTTACGGCTCCCACAGTCGCGCCTGCCGCACCGGAACCCGCCACGCAGACACCTGACGCCGCGCCGGAGCCCAAGGGCACCGAGGTGACCGCTCCCATGGTCGGCGTTTTCTATGCTGCCCCGGCGCCGGGCGACGAGCCGTTTGTGCACGTGGGCTCCAAGGTCAAAGCCGGCGAGACCCTCTGCATCATCGAGGCCATGAAGGTTCTCAACGAGGTGACGGCAGAGGCGGATGGCGAGGTGCTCGAGATCTGCGTGGCCGACGGCGACCTCGTGGAGTTCGGCAGCTGCCTCATGAGGATCGAATAGGTGACATCCATGAACAAAGAAGAGCTTAAAGAACTGTTACCGCATCGCGAGCCGATGCTTTTGCTCGACGAAGCCGAGCTGGTGGGCGACGAGGCCCACGGCAATATCACGATTACGGGCGACGAGTACTTTTTGCAGGGGCATTTTCCGGGAAACCCGGTCGTTCCCGGCGTGATTCAGTGCGAAATGCTCGCCCAGAACTGCTGCGTGCTGCTGATGGGCGATGAGGAGGCGCGCGGCGCGACACCGTTCTACACGAGTCTGGGCAAGGTGCGCTTTAAGCGTCCGGTGCGCCCGGGCGACACGGTGGATCTGGTGTGCTCCATCACGCGTGCGCGCGGGCCGTTCCGCTTTGCGACGGGCACCGCGAGCGTCAACGGTGAGGTGTGCTGCCGCGCCGATATGTCCTTTGCACTCGTGCACGAAAGTTAAGGAAGGCTTCATGTTCGACAAAGTGCTCATCGCCAACCGCGGCGAGGTCGCGGTCCGTGTTATCCGCGCGTGCCGCGATATGGGCATCAAGACCGTCGCCGTCTACTCCACGGCCGATGCGGACGCGCTGCATGTGCAGCTTGCCGACGAGGCGTATTGCATCGGCGGCCCGCGTCTTGCCGAGAGCTACCTCAACGACGATGCCGTGCTCACCTGTGCCGTGAAGTCGGGGGCAAAGGCGATCCATCCTGGCTACGGTTTCTTTTCCGAGAAGGCGAGCTTCGTGCGCGACTGCAAAAAGTACGGTCTGGCGTTTGTCGGTCCCTCGGCCGAGGTCATCGACAGCATGGGCGACAAGGACGCCGCGCGCCGAACGGCTGCCGCGGCGGGCGTGCCCATCGTGCCGGGCTGCGATTTGCTCAAAAGCCCCGAGGAGGCGACGGCCGAGGCCGAGCGCATCGGCTGCCCCGTGCTCATCAAGGCGCGCGCGGGCGGCGGCGGTCGCGGTATTCGTAAGGTCGAGCGCGTGGAAGACGCGGCAAAGGCCTTTATTGAAGCACGTGCCGAGGGCGAGGCCGTTTTTGGCGACGGCGAGTGCTACATGGAGAAGTTCGTCGCGCCGGCGCACCACGTCGAGGTGCAGATTATGGCCGATAAGCAGGGCCATGTGTTTTCGCTCGGCGAGCGTGAGTGCTCGGTGCAGCGCCGCAACCAAAAGCTGATCGAGGAGAGCCCCGCGCCGTGCCTCGACGGACGGGATGATATTCGCGCGCGCATGCACAAGGCCGCGCGCGACTTGGCTCGTGCCGTTGGCTATGAGGGCGCCGGCACCATTGAGTTTCTGTACTCAGATGACGGCAATTATTACTTTATGGAAATGAACACGCGCCTGCAGGTGGAGCATCCGGTTACGGAGTTTGTGACCGATACCGACTTGGTCAAGTGGCAGCTGCGCGTGGCAGCTGGCCAGCCTCTGCCCTTTGAGCAGGAGGACATGCCGGTCCGCAATCACGCCATGGAGTGCCGCATCAATGCCGAAACGCCGGACTTTCTGCCGTCATGCGGAACGGTCACCGCGTTGCGTGTGCCGGGCGGTCCGCGCGTGCGTTGGGATTCCGCCATGTTTACCGGCGCGAACGTTCCGCCGTACTACGACTCTATGCTCGGCAAGCTCATCGTGTGTGCGCCCACGCGTGACGGCGCCATTCGCAAGATGCGCTCGGCTCTGGGCGAGCTCGTGATCGAGGGCGTGAGCGAGAACAGCGAGCTTCAGCTCGACGTACTGGCAAACGACGAGTTCTTGTCGGGCATGTATCACACCGATCTGATGGGGCATCTCTATGCTGATGAATAGAAAAGCGAAGGCGGTCAATGTTCTTGAGGGGCCGATGACCGAGTCGTGCGCCGAGTTTCCCGCGCGCCACGTGTTTATCAAGTGTCCGGAGTGCCGCCGTGTGATCGATGAGGCGCGTCTGCACGACAACCTCGAGGTGTGCCCCCGTTGCGGCAAACACTTTCGCGTGAGCGGTCGCGCGCGCATGCGCATGACGGTCGACGAGGGCACGTTTGAGGAATGGGATGCCAATCTGGCGTCGGAGGACTTCCTCTCGTTTCCCGGCTATGCCGATAAGCTCAAGGGCGCGGTCGAGCGTTCGGGCGAGCGCGATGCCGTTGTGTGCGGCAGGGGCAAGATCTGCGGTTGTGATTCGGCACTCTTCTTTATGGACGCCAACTTTATGATGGGCTCGATGGGTTCCGTGGTGGGCGAGAAGATCTGTCGCACATTTGAGCGTGCGACCGAGCTGGGATTGCCGGTTGTCGGCTTTACCGTTTCGGGTGGCGCGCGCATGCAAGAGGGCGTGACATCGCTGATGCAGATGGCCAAGATTTCTGCGGCGGTTAGGCGCCACAGCGAGGCGGGCGGTCTGTATATCACGGTGCTCACCGATCCCACGACCGGAGGTGTAACCGCGAGCTTTGCCATGGAGGGCGACATTATCCTGGCCGAGCCCGATGCCCTGACGGCATTTGCCGGCCCGCGCGTGATCGAGCAGAACATGCACAAGCGCCTGCCCAAGGGATTCCAGCGCTCCGAGTTTTTGCTGGAGCACGGCTTTTGCGATGCCGTTGTTCCGCGTGGCGAGATTGCGCTCACGGTAGGCGAGCTGCTGGCGCTGCACGAAGGGCACGCGCCCGGCCTGGGGGCACCGCATGAGATCGTGCATATGGGTCGCCGCGGCAAAAAGCTGGGACACTTGTTTAAGCGCTCGTCGGCACCAAAAACTGCGCTCGAGATTGTCAGGCAGACCCGCTCGGCAGATCGCGCCACGGCGGGCGAGATGATCTCGCTGGGCCTGGATGGATTTGTAGAGCTGCACGGCGACCGTTACTTTGGCGACGACGCCGCCGTGGTGGGTGGCATTGGTTGGAAAGACGGACGCCCCGTAACGGTCATCGCCATCGAGCGCGGCACCACGACCAAAGAGCGTATGCGCCGCAACTTTGGCATGGCGCATCCCGAGGGCTACCGCAAAGCGCGTCGCCTGATGCGCCAGGCCGAAAAGTTTGGTCGACCGGTTCTGTGCCTGGTCGATACTTCGGGCGCGTTTTGCGGCATCGGTGCCGAGGAGCGCGGCCAGGGCGAGGCGATTGCCCAGAACCTCATGGAGATGAGCGGCCTTAAGACGCCGATTGTCTCGGTGGTGACAGGCGAGGGCGGCTCCGGTGGCGCGCTGGCGCTGTCCGTGGCCGACCGCATCCTGATGCTCTCGAGCTCGGCCTATTCGGTCGTGAGCCCCGAGGCCTGTGCGTCGATCCTGTGGAAGGATACGGAGCGCGCGGATGAGGCCGCCGAGGCGCTGAAGCTCACGGCTCCCGATCTGTTGGCGCTCGGCATCATCGACGGCATTGTCGATGATAGGGGCCTGTCGCATGAGGAGATTGCCGGTGCCGTCATGTCCTCGGCATTTGATGCCTTCGATACGCTTGGGCAGCTCGACGACGCTGCCCTCACAAACCTCCGCTACGAAAAATACCGCGTAATCGGTCGGTACCGCACGATGTGACAAGGGGACAGTTCCGCATGGCACACTCCAAGGTCGTGGCCCGTGTGGGTTGCGGCCTTTTTGTATCTGGAGGACAAAGTGGCTACACTACAATCCGTTTGAGCAATAGATATATAGGTAGCACCGTGGGGGCTGATGAAGATGGTCGAGTGGATCGTTCGTCGTGCACAGGGCGACCGTGCGCGCGTGGGCACGTTGACGGGCGTGGTGTGTATTCTCGCCAATGTGGCACTATGCGCTGCGAAGGGTGCAATTGGCGTGCTGTCGGGATCGGTTTCGATCGTGGCGGACGCCATGAACAACCTGTCCGACGCAAGCTCAAACATCGTGAGCGTGCTTGGCTTTAAGCTGGCGAGCAAGCCGGCAGACCCCGAACATCCATACGGACATGGCCGCTACGAGTGTCTCTCGGGTCTGGTCGTGGCGGCGCTCGTGCTGCTGATCGGCCTTGAGCTTATCAAGTCCTCGGTTGAGCGCGTCATCCACCCCGAGCCTGTCGATTTCTCGCTTGCCCTGGTGGCGGTCCTTTCGCTTTCGATGGTCGTTAAGCTGTGGATGGCGGCCCTCAACCAAAAGCTCGGCGATCGCATTGAGTCCGAGACGATGCATGCGACCGCGCAGGATTCCAAGAATGATGTCCTTGCCACGGGTGCTGTGCTGGCGTGCGCGATTGTTTCCCAGGTGGCGCATGTCAATCTTGACGCTTGGGTTGGACTTGCCGTTGGCGCCTATATTGGCTGGAGCGGTTTTGAACTCATCCAAGATACGGTGAGCCCGCTTTTGGGCCAGGCGCCCGATCCTAAGCTGGTCAAGCACATTCGAGACAAGATCATGAGCTACCCCGGCGTTTTGGGCGTTCACGATTTGATGGTTCACGACTACGGCCCGGGCAGGAAGTTCGCAAGCGCTCACGCCGAGATGGCAGCCGAGACCAGCCCGCTGGATAGCCACGACACGCTTGACAACATTGAAAAGGCATTTAGGGACGACGATGGCATGATCGTCACGCTCCATTACGATCCCATCGTGACCGACGATCCAAAGGTGGCGAGCATGCGCCTGCGCATCAACGCAATGGCTCAACAGATCGATGGCCGCCTTTCGATTCACGATTTGCGTTGCGTGCCGGGCCCTACGCACACCAATGTGATTTTTGACTGCGTTCGACCCTCGGATTTGGCGATGAGCGCCGAGGATCTAAAGCGCGCGTTGGCGAAACGTGTCGAATCCGAATATCCCAAGTCAATTGCCAAGATCACGATCGACGAAGACTACGTAGGCCATACCCACGAGTAGGGCTGCGCCGGTACAGCAAGTTATACAGAAGGGGAGAGCATGAAACGTCTATATCTACTCCGCCACGGTCAGACAGAATTCAACGTAAAAAAGCTGGTCCAGGGTCGCTGCGATTCACCGTTGACCGACCTGGGCCGCCAGCAGGCGCGGGCAGCAGCTGCATGGCTCAAAGCCCACGGCGTCGTTCCCGACAAGGTGGTCTCTTCGCCCTTAGGCCGCGCCATGGACACGGCAAGTCTCGTCGCATGCGAGCTCCTCGGCCCGGACGCAGCAGTCGAGCCCTGCGAGGGCATCATCGAGCGCAGCTACGGCACCTTCGAAGAAGGCCCCCACGATGCCCTGCCCACCGACGTCTGGGATCCAGGCGAGGACTTAATCCCATTCGGAGGAGAAGGAAGCCACGCGCTACAAGAGCGCATGGTGGCCACCCTCACCAATCTCATGAGCGCTAAGGACACCGAAACCCTCCTAGCAGTAAGCCACGGCAGCGCCAGCCGCCAATTCATCAAGGCTGCAGCCCCAGAGGGCTTCGAGCTCCCAACAAAGCTTCCTAACTGCGCCATCATGATCTTCGATTTCGATGAGCAAAAGCCACAAGCAGAAGGCGAGCCAATGCAATGCAAGTTCACCCTTCAGCAAATAGTGGACCCCCAGCAAAGTAATTAGCTGAGCGAGCAGAGTTAAGCAGACATCAACGTGTCGTCTCCCGAGCCTGGCAGAGGGGCGGCGAAATATATTAAGTTTGTCGCGAGTTCCGCACGCAAAGGAAAGCACTTAATGTGCTTTCCGTCTTGCGCAGGACTGTAGAGCAGGGACCTTAGGGCGTAGGCCCGCTCCGAGACCGTCCCCACACTTTACCTGCGTAAACAATGTGAGTGAAATATGAATCTCGATGGATACGCCCGCAGCCGTGTATACTAAACAGCTGTGTGAAACCAGGGGAGTATTCTGGCTGGACAAAATACCTGCTTAATAGGGTTGTCAGGTAGTCCGGGCGCAATACAAGGCTGGGGAGCACGTCGTGTAAGTAGTGGTCCTCTAGGGGCGTACGCTCGGTGGTGTACGCATTGTCCCAAGACCACGCGAGAGTTGGGATCATATCTTGATCAGCATGATTCTCGGCCGCAAGATTGGCATGACCCAGGTTTGGGACGAGGACGACAACGTCGTTCCCGTCACGGTCATCCAGGCTGGCCCCTGCGCTGTCTCGCAGGTTAAAACTCAGGCAACCGACGGCTATGACGCCGTCCAGATCGGTTTCGGCGACATCAAGGCCAAGAACGTGAACAAGCCCATGGCTGGTCACTTCGCCAAGGCCGGCGTCGAGCCTGTCCGCTTCCTTCGTGAGGTCCGCGTCGAGAACGGCGAGGAGCACAAGGTCGGCGAGGTCGTCACCGTCGCTGATTTCGCTGATGTCGAGAAGGTCGACGTCATCGGTACCTCCAAGGGTAAGGGCTTCCAGGGTCGCATCAAGCGCTGGGGTCAGCGCCGCGGTCCTATGACGCATGGTTCTCACTTCCAGCGTCACCCCGGTTCTATCGGTCAGTGCGCCTATCCTGCGCGCGTCCTCAAGGGCGTCAAGATGGCCGGTCACATGGGTAACGAGCGCGTTACCGTCAAGAACCTTTCCGTTGTCCGCATCGATGCCGAGCAGAACCTCATCTTGGTCAAGGGCGCTGTCCCGGGTGCCAAGAATGGTCTCGTCGCCATCCGTATGGCCTAAGGGCCCAGCCCATTTAGCCCAGCGTCATACCAAGGAGAACACTTAAATGGCAAAGTTTGAAGTAAAGAACAGCGAGGGCAAGAAGGTCGCCGAGACCGAGCTCGCCGCTGAGGTGTACGGCATCGAGCCGAACATCCACGTTATGCACCACATCGTCAAGTGCCAGATGGCCTCTTGGCGTCAGGGCACCCAGTCTGCTAAGGGTCGCTCTGAGGTTTCCGGTGGCGGCAAGAAGCCTTGGCGTCAGAAGGGCACCGGTCGTGCCCGCCAGGGTTCCATCCGTGCTGCCCAGTGGCGTCACGGTGGCGTTGTCTTCGCCCCCAAGCCCCGTTCCTACGCTAAGCGTATGAACAACAAGGAGGTCAAGCTGGCTATGCGCTCCGCGCTGTCCGCCAAGCTGGCCGATGGCGAGCTCGTGCTCGTCGACGACTACGGCTTCGAGAAGCCTTCCACCAAGGCTGCCGTCGCCATGCTTAAGGCTCTCGGCCTTGAGGGCAAGCGTCTGACCATCATCGTTCGCGATGAGGACGTCAACGCCTACCTGTCGTTCCGCAACATTCCCAAGACGTTCATCATCACTGCCGACGAGGCCAACACCTACGATCTCGTCAACAACAACGCCGTGCTGATGCCCGCCGACATCGCCGCTCACTTCGGGGAGGTGCTTGCATAAATGACCGCCCACGAGATCATCATCCGTCCGATCGTGTCCGAGCGTTCCTTCTCCGGCATGGAGCAGAACAAGTACACGTTCGAGGTCGCCAAGGATGCTAACAAGTATCAGATCAAGGACGCTGTCGAGGAGATCTTCGGCGTCAAGGTCGTTCGCGTGAACACCCTGACGGTCAAGCCCAAGACCAAGCGCGTGCGCTATGTCGCCGGCAAGACCCGTTCTTGGAAGAAGGCCATCGTCACGCTGGCCGAGGGCGACACCATCGAGGTCTTTGGCAACCAGGCCTAAGACTCGCTGCTGTTGAGTGAGCTCATGCCTCCCAACTAGGGGAGGCGGGAGCTCAAGGTTTTGGGCGCATAAAATGGACACGCCCGGAACCGTGTATACGTCCGGTGTCATCGCACCCGAGGCAGAACCTCGAATCCCTGTCTGCGATGGCTAACGGATTCCTATTGAAAGGGATTGTAATGGCTGTAAAGCACCTTAAGCCGACCTCCGCTGGTAGGCGTTGGCAGACGATCTCCGATTTCTCCGAGATCACCTGCACCAAGCCCGAGAAGTCTCTTCTCGAGCCCCTGCCCAAGAAGGCCGGTCGTAACAACAACGGCCGCATCACCACCCGCCACCAGGGCGGCGGCGTGAAGCGTCGTTACCGCGTGATCGACTTCAAGCGCAACAAGGACGGCGTGCCCGCCAAGGTTGCCACGATCGAGTACGATCCGAACCGTTCCGCTCGCATCGCTCTGCTGCATTACGCTGACGGTGAGAAGCGCTACATCCTGGCCCCCAAGGGCCTCGAGGTCGGTCAGACCGTCATGTCCGGTTCTGACGCCGACATCAAGCCGGGCAACGCTCTGCCCCTCGCCGACATCCCCGTCGGTACGCTCATCCACGCCGTCGAGTTCCAGCCGGGCAAGGGCGCTGCTATCGCCCGTTCCGCCGGTAACTCCTGCCAGCTGATGGGTAAGGAGGGCAAGTACGCTATCGTCCGTATGCCTTCCTCCGAGATGCGCCGCATCCTCGTTACCTGCCGCGCCACCGTCGGTGAGGTCGGCAACGCCGATCACGCCAACATCGTCATCGGCAAGGCCGGCCGTAAGCGTCACATGAACGTGCGCCCGACCGTCCGCGGTACCGTCATGAACCCTGTCGACCACCCGCACGGCGGTGGCGAGGGCAAGAACCACACCTCTGGTCGTCCCTCTGTTACCCCCTGGGGTAAGCCGACGAAGGGCCTTCGTACGCGCAAGAAGAAGAAGGTCTCGAACCAGCACATCATTCGTCGCCGTAAGAAGTAATTTCGGATACCGAGTTTTAGGAGAAAGCACTTATGAGCAGAAGTCTCAAAAAGGGCCCGTTCGTGGAGACTCGCCTTCTCTCGCGTATCACCGCGATGAACGAGGCTGGCAAGAAGGACGTCGTGAAGACCTGGTCCCGCGCGTCCACCATCTTCCCCGAGATGGTTGGTCACACCATCGCCGTCCACGACGGCCGCAAGCATGTGCCCGTGTATGTTACCGAGTCCATGGTTGGTCACAAGCTCGGCGAGTTCGCGCCGACTCGTACGTTCCGTGGCCACAAGGCCAAATAGGGGGTTAACCGTAAATGGCAACTAAGTCTATTGAAACTGAGGCCACCGAGGTTCGCGCCGTCGCTAAGTACGTGCGTGTTTCCCCCAGCAAGGCCCGCCTGGTGGTCGATCTGATCCGCCGCAAGCCTGTCGCTCAGGCCTTCGACATCCTCCACTTCTGCGACCGCGCCGTCGCCGTGGATGTCGAGAAGGTTCTCCGTTCCGCCGTCGCGAACGCCGAGAACAACAACGGTCTGCGTGCCGACAACCTGGTTGTCGCCGCTGCCTATGTTGACGAGGGTCCGACGCTTAAGCGCATCCGTCCCCGCGCCAAGGGTTCCGCTTCTCGCATTCTGAAGCGTACTGCCCACATCACCGTCGTCGTTGCTCCTCGAAAGGAGGCGTAAAGCTGTATGGGTCAGAAAGTCTACCCCACCGGCTTCCGTCTTGGCATCACCGAGAACTGGCGCTCCCGCTGGTTCGCAGAGAAGGATTACGCTAAGACCCTCGGTAACGATCTCGAGATCCGCAAGTATCTCGAGAAGCGTCTTTCCCGCGCAGCTGTTTCCCGCGTCGAGATCGAGCGCGCTGGCGACAAGGTGAAGGTCATCATCCTCACCGCTCGCCCCGGCGTTGTCATCGGTAAGAAGGGTGCCGAGATCGATACCCTCCGCACCGAGCTCGAGAAGGTCGCTGGCGTCTCCAAGGGCCAGCTCTCCGTCGACGTTGTCGAGATCAAGCGCCCCGAGCTCGACGCCAACCTCGTTGCTCAGTCTATTGCCGAGCAGCTCGAGGGCCGCGTTGCCTTCCGTCGCGCTATGCGCAAGGCTGTCCAGTCTGCCCGCAAGGCCGGCGCTAAGGGCATCCGTATCCAGTGCTCCGGTCGTCTCGGCGGTGCCGAGATGGGCCGTCGTGAGTGGTACCGCGAGGGTCGCGTGCCTCTGCACACCCTCCGTGCCAAGATCGACTACGGCACGGCTGTCGCCAGCACCACCATGGGCGCTTGCGGCGTGAAGGTCTGGATCTACCTGGGTGAGAAGCTCCCGGGCCAGCCTGTTCCCAACCCTGCACTCGAGGGCTCTTCCCGTCCTCGTCGTCGTAACTCCGAGAGGAGGGGTCAGTAGTGCTTGCCCCTAAGCGTATTCTTCACCGCAAGGTGCAGCGTGGCTCCATGAAGGGCCAGGCCAAGGGTAATACCGAGCTGCATTTCGGCGAGTTTGGTATCCAGGCTCTCGAGGCCCATTGGATTACCAACCGTCAGATCGAGGCCGCTCGTATTGCCATGACCCGCTATATGAAGCGTGGCGGTCGTGTCTACATCACGATCTTCCCCGATAAGCCCATCACCAAGAAGCCTGCCGAGACTCGCATGGGTTCTGGTAAGGGTAACCCCGAGGAGTGGGTGGCCGTCGTCAAGCCCGGCCGCATCATGTTCGAGGTCAAGGGCGTGCCCGAGGAGGTAGCTCGCGAGGCTCTGCGTCTTGCTCAGCACAAGCTCCCCATCAAGACCAAGATTGTGGTTGCCAAGAACGCTGAGCAGCGCATCGAGAAGGAAATGGCTGAGGAGGCCGCTCTCGAGGCCAAGTGGGCTGCTGAGGACGCCGCCGCCGCCAAGGAGGAGAACTAATGAAGCCCGCAGAGATTCGTGAGCTCTCGGACGCTCAGCTCGTTGAGAAGCTGAAGGAAATGCGCGCCGAGCTCTTTAACCTTCGTTTCCAGATGGCCACCAGCCAGCTGGACAACACCGCTCGCGTCAACACCGTGAAGAAGGACATCGCTCGCGTCCTCACGGAGCAGCGCGCCCGCGAGATCGCAGCGGAGAAGTCCGCTGTCGCCGAGTAGGACCTAAGGAGAGAACATGACTGATTCGCGTAACTCGCGTAAGGTCCGTACGGGTGTCGTTACCTCCGTCTCCGGTGCCAAGACCATCGTTGTCACCGTCACCGAGCGCAAGCGTCACGCCAAGTACGGCAAGATGATGACCAGCTCCAAGAAGCTGCACGCTCACGACGAGGAGTGCACGGCTGGCGTGGGCGATACCGTCCGCGTTATGGAGACCCGTCCTATGTCCAAGATGAAGCGTTGGCGCCTCATCGAGGTCGTCGAGCGCGCTAAATAAGCAGTCGCTCTTACGACTTGTACGTTTCCGAAGATGTGCGTATGCCTGGCTTGCATACCACGGCCGTATAAAGGCTGCGCACCTCTCTTCGGTTCTTAGTTCGGAGGAACATCTACCATGATTCAGATGCAAACCATGCTGAACGTCGCCGACAACTCCGGCGCTCGCAAGATTCGCTGCATCAAGGTGCTTGGCGGTTCCAAGCGTCGTTATGCAGGCATCGGCGATGTGTTCATCGGTGCTGTCCAGGAGGCTACCCCTGGCGCCAACGTCAAGAAGAAGGACGTTGTCCGTTGCGTCGTCGTTCGCACCGTTAAGGAGATCCGCCGCAAGGATGGCTCCTACATTCGCTTTGATGAGAACGCCTGCGTTGTCATCAACAACGATGGTTCGCCCGTCGGCACCCGTATCTTCGGGCCCGTCGCTCGCGAGCTTCGTGACAAGAAGTACATGAAGATCGTCTCGCTCGCTCCCGAGACCCTGTAGTTAGGGGAGATATATGTATATCAAGAAGGGCGATAAGGTCCAGGTTCTCTCTGGTAAGGATCGCGGCAAGCAGGGCGTTATCCTGCGTGCTCTCCCCGCCGAGAACAAGGTCGTTGTCGAGGGCGTTTCGGTCGTCAAGAAGGCCGTCAAGCCCAACGCTGCCAACCAGCAAGGTGGTATCGTTTCGCAGGAGGCTCCCATCGATGCCTCCAACGTCAATCTCGTTTGCCCCGAGTGCGGTAAGGTTACCCGCGTCGGTCACGAGAAGGACGGTAAGAACAAGCTGCGCGTCTGCAAGAAGTGCGGCCACAAGTTCTAAGCTGCCCGCAACATCAAGTTGCTAGTAAAGGCCCGGATGCCCCCACGGCACCCGGGCCTTTTTCTATCCCCACTCATTGGGGACAGACATAAATGAGTAGTCGTTTGGGACGTTCTTAAACGACTAGCCTATGGGGACAGTCTTTAGATCAAAAATACTCATTGAGGACAGACATAAATGAGTAGCATAAATAATGCGTTGTTCTCCATTAATTGTTTTCGTGCGTATTGATGCGCGTTCTTTTGCGTTTAATTGCTCACTAATACGTATATACGCGTTGAGTGCGTAAAAATGTTGACCATTTGACGGAGGGATACGCAAAAACACGCACATACACGCGTATTTGTGCGAATATAGAGCTGTTAGAAAAAGACTTTTCACGACGCAGGAGGCACATAATGGCAGATTCTAAACAGGCTCCGCTCGACGCCGAAGCAGCCGCTAAGGCGGCGTTTGCCTCGGTCCAGGACAAGCCGTTCCCCGACGATATCTTTACGGCTCCTGAGCTTCGCTGGGCTGTGATCGGTTGCGGCGTTATCGCCAACCAAATGGCCCAGTCCCTCGCTCTGGCCGGCCGCAAGCTTGCGGGCGTCGCCAACCGCACGCTGGCCAAGGCCCAGGCTTTTGCCGAACAGTATGGCGTCGAGAAAGTGTACGAAACGGTCGAGGACCTCTACGCCGACCCAGATATCGACGCCGTCTATATCACAACGCCGCACAACACGCATATCACCTATCTGCGTGCTGCTCTGGTAGCTGGCAAGCACGTGCTCTGCGAGAAAGCCATTACGCTCAACTCCGCCGAACTCGATGAGGCCCGTGCCATTGCCGACGAGCATAACGTGGTCCTCATGGATGCCACTACGGTGCTCCACATGCCCCTGTATCAAGAGCTGCGGCGTCGCATGGATGCGGGTGACTTTGGCCGCATGAACCTCGCCCAGCTCAATTTCGGTAGCTATAAGGAGTACGGCGACCTGACCAACCGCTTCTACAACCGTAGTCTTGCCGGCGGCGCCATGCTCGACATTGGCGTGTATGCCCTGTCCGTCATGCGCCTGTTTATGGCCAGCCAGCCCGCTGAGGCCGTGTCTCTGGGCAATACCTGCGAGACTGGTGTCGACGTTGCGGGCGGTATTGT
This sequence comes from Collinsella aerofaciens, assembly GCF_901212495.1. GTDB lineage: Bacteria > Actinomycetota > Coriobacteriia > Coriobacteriales > Coriobacteriaceae > Collinsella > Collinsella aerofaciens_H. Next base: position 25,290 of record NZ_CAAKNY010000026.1, read on the forward strand.
ATGCCGCAATGCCGAGCAGCAGCTGGGTATTGTGAGCCTTACGCTCCACTCCAAGCAGCCCAAGCGCTCGGTCATCAGCTTCGATAAGTGCTATATCGAGGTCAACGAGTATCCGCGTGCCGACCATGCGACCATCGTGTGGACTGAAGACGGTCGCCGCGAGGAGGTTCACGCCGGCAACGAGGCATACGCTTTGTGCTACGAGATGGCCGACCTGGAGAAGGCCGTTGCCGGCGATGATTCGAAGCGCGAGCTTCTGGGCTATGCTTCTGATGTTATGGAGCTGATGACCAAGCTCCGCGCCGATTGGGGAGTCGTGTACCCCGAGGAGGAGTAAGCGATGCTTGCGGAAGATAGGCTCAACGCGATCGTGTCGATGGTGCAGCAGGCCGGTTCGGTTACCGTGCCGGAGCTTGCCGAAGCCTTGGGCGTGACGGCGTCTACCATTCGGCGCGACCTGCAGACGCTCGACCGCGCACACCGTATCGCCAAGGTGCACGGAGGCGCGACGAGTCTGGAGCGCGCGCACGTGACGCGCGACCTGACGATCAGCGAGCGCAGCGATCTCCATAACGACGACAAGGAGCGCATCTGCGCTCGTGCCGCGGCCCTGGTGGAGCCCGATAGCTTTGTGTATATCGATTCGGGCTCCACGACCCTCAAGCTCATCGAGCATCTTCCGCGCCTTGAGGGTGTCACCTATGTGACCGACTCCGTGCTTCACGCTCAGCATCTCGCTTTACGCGGCATGCGCACCGTGGTACTGGGCGGCGAGCTCAAGCCCGAGACCGAGGCACTCGTCGGTCCCGATGCCTTGGCGACCCTGGACCGCTATAACTTCAACTGCGGCTTTTGGGGTTCCAATGGCATCGCCGCCGACCAAGGTCTCACCACACCGGATATCGAGGAAGCGCAGGTTAAGCGTATCTCGATGCGCCATACCGCCAAGCGCTTCGTAATCTCGGACGCCAGTAAATTTGGCATGGTGGCGCCCGTCAAGTTCGCGGACTTTCGCGATGCAACGATCATCACTGCGGGCGAGGTACCCGCCAAGTACCAGTCGATGGACAACGTCATCACGGTCTAGCGACGGGACAAGGCCATAACCACCGTGACGGGGCAGGAACCGTTGCGGTGGATCAATGGAAAAGCGGCAACGTCCATTTCGGGCGTTGCCGCTTTTGTTGTTTACCGGGTTTGTCTAAGTCTGTAACAACTAGACCACTAAAAGTGGGTTAGATGTTATAGATTGAGATACTTCCGAACCGCGCCGTCCCTTTGTCTCGATCTGTAACATCTGGGACCAATTTTGCCGAGTTATTGTTACAGATTGAGATTTTCCCTTGAGGGGGATTTGAATGTCTCGATCTGTAACAGATAGACCGAAAAATGGGTTCTAACTGTTACAGATCGAGACGTTTTGGCGCCGCGGCTGAGCCATCGTGGCGGCTTGACGTTTGCCTAGATAAAACCTACCAAAATAAACCTGTCCCTTATCGGCAGGTTTTAGGGCTCCCAGGGGCAAGGGGCTTCGATGTGGATGTGCTCGCCGGTTACGGGATGCGTGAAGGACACGCTGTGGGCGTGGAGCATCAGGCCGCAGGGACGCGGCGTGCCGTAGAGCTCATCGCCAACCAGGGGATGACGCTCGCTCGCCAGATGCACACGGATTTGGTGCTTGCGGCCGGTGAGCAGCTCCACATCGATATATGAGCGCGTGGGAAGGCCACGGCGGCTCTTAAGACGCTTGAGCACCTTCACGCGCGTTTGAGACGGCTTGCCGCTGGCGCCGACGCGCATCTTTCGGCTGTCGTGACGGTCGCGGGCGATGGGCTTATCGATGAGCTTTTCGTTCCAGTCGATCTTACCCTCGGCGAGCGCCAGGTAGTGCTTTTCGAAAGCGTGGTCGATGACCATCTGGTCAAAGGCGGGCTGCGTCTGCTTGTTTAGCGAGAACAACACCACGCCGGTGGTGTCGCGGTCCAGGCGGTTGAGCGGCTGCATGTCGGTCGCGGCAAAGCCGTCACCCATCGCCAGCAGCAGGTCGCTGGCGTAGTCGGTGAGCGTGCGCTCGCCGGTGCCGTCGCCGTGGACGATCATGCCGGCGGGCTTGTCGATGGCCATGAGCCAGGCGTCGCAGTAGAGGACTTGAGGTTCTTCGTTCACGTGTAAGCCTTTCGGTTAGCTGATTCCCACAAACATGCAGCCCGAGGTCGCCCCCCGTAGGCGGGCGGCGGGCTTGCGGCCGGCCTGCGCGGCCTCGACGGCGCGACGGACACGGGCGACGGCACGGCCCACCTCATCCGTCTCGAGCAGCGTTCCGTCCACCATGAGACGACGCACGCCGGCATCGAGCAGCTGAGGAACCTGTGGCGTGAGATCGATGGGGTAGGCATCGTACAGGCGAGAACGGCCGTGGATGTCGGTACGCACGGGCATGACCTTGCCGTCGATATTCTTGAGCGAGAGCTTGCGGGCACGCAGACGGCAGTTGGCACAATCGTGGATGCAGCCGTTGGCAACCTGCAGAATGCAATGCTCGCTTGTCATGACGCGCGGGCGGCCAAAGACGGTGATGCCCAGAGCCGCGGGTGCGGCGGCGCCGAGCGAGACAATCTCGTCGAGCGTGATTTCGGGCGAGAGCCAAAACGCACCGGCTCCGCGCTCGGCAAGTGCCTCCATGCAGGGCGTGTTGTGCACGGGCAGGCAAGAGCGAACCTCGGCCGTGGCGCCGGCATGCGCGGCTACGGCGAGCTCGGAGATATTGCCGACGGCGACGGTGGCCCCGGCAACAATCCACGGATCGACGCGCTCGTGGTCGACGGCACGGCAGACCTCGTCGAGTACGGGCACGATACCCTGCTCAAACGCATCGGCGGGGGAGAGTCCGACAGCCTCGAGCGCGTCGGTGGTCATGTAGATGCGCGTCGCACCCTCCGCGCGGGCTGCCTCGGTAGCCTCGAGCGTGGTGACAGTGGCGCAGACCTGCGGCTCGTCGCGGTAGTGCTCGGACATGGGGCGGGAATCACTGGTTACAATCGCCGGCAACTCGAGCGTTTTCGTGCGCTCCTCGTACGGCGCAAAAATGGCCTCCTCCAATGCTTTACAGGCGGCGGCGCGCACCTTGTGCACGGCGGAGAAGCCCATACCGCAGCCGGCGTCGAGCGAAACGTCAAAGCTCGCCGCCTCAAAGGGCGAGGAACCCATGCGGCCCACATGCTCAACCAGGTCTGCCGCCTCGACGGCGCGGGTCTTGGCGGCCTCGACGGTAAAGCCCGTGGCGGTGGCGGTGAGCGCGGGGTTGTCACAGCAGGTGAGTGTGACAGTAAACGGCTCGCCCCGGCGCGCCACGACGGACACATCAACAGCTCGGCGGCGCAGCACATCGCGCTTGAGCGCGGCGCCGGCGGCGTCGATGGCACGCTGACTGCGGATCACGCGGACGTGGCAGCCCTCGGGCATGCTGCGGGGCACGCGACATTCGATGATGTCGCCCGCGGCGGCATCATCGGCGGCAATGGTGGTCAGGAACTGGTCAAACTCGTTATCGTGGCGAAGCTCCAGCAGGTCGCCCTTGCCCACGGGCTCAAACAACTCAATGCGGGCGATGGCGGCGCGGCGACGGCGGTCGTCGGGCTTGAGTCCGCGCACATCGCGGTTGGCCGGGCGGCTGCCCAGCACCGTGCCCACGATCTGGCCGCGGTTGTTGGAACGCTCATAGCTCATCATCTCATCGCCCGAGGTGCCGTCCTGATAGGCGTGCGTAAAGTCGCGGTTGAAGCAGCGCTTGAGCTGGCGCTGGCGCGCGGCTTCCTCGTCCTTGGCCACCGTAGCTCCGGCCAGCATGTCGTCAATTTCGCGACGATACACATCAACGATGGAGTACACGTAATCGGGCGCCTTCATGCGGCCCTCGAGTTTGAGCGATGCGGCGCCGGCGTCATACAGACGGCGAACAAGCTGTGAGGTGTTGGTGTCACGCGGGCATAGCGCACGCTCGCGGCCAGCGGGGGAGAGCGCGCGACCGTTCTCGTCGATCAGCTCGTAGGGCAGGCGGCAGGGCTGGGCGCACATGCCACGGTTGGCCGAGCGGCCCGCCATGGCAAAGCTCGAGAGCAGGCACAGGCCCGAGTAGCAAAAGCAGATGGCGCCATGGCTAAAGACCTCGAGGTCCACATCGGGCGCGGCGTCGTGGATGGCGGCGATCTCGTCGATGGAAAGCTCGCGCGAGAGGGTCACGCGGTCGGCGCCCTGCTCGCGGCACCAAAGGGTTCCGCGGTCGTCGTGGATGTTTGCTTGGGTTGAGATGTGCGTCTCGATGGCGGGCATGGTGCGCTTGACCTCAAAGAACAGGCCCCAGTCCTGGATGATGAAGGCGTCGGCGCCCAGCGTGGAGCAGCGGTGGATGAGTTGCAGCGCATCGCCCATCTCGGACTGCTTGATGACGATGTTGACCGTGACGTAGACGCGCGACCCGGCAAGATGTGCGGCGCGGCAGGCTTGCTCAAAGGCCTCGTCGGTAAAGTTGGTGGCCTTGCGGCGGGCGTTGAAGCTGCCCATGCCGCAGTAGATGGCGTCTGCCCCGGCGGCGAGTGCGGCGGCAAAGGGCTCGGGCCCTCCGGCGGGCGCCAAAAGCTCGGGATAGGTGGGTGCGGTGGGGTGCGAGTGGCTGGTTTGCGTCATTATGCCAAATCTTTCGTCGAGGTTCATTTTGAGTATAGCGTGACCGCCTTGTATCTGCGATTTGTTCGAGCTCTGCATAGTACCAAATTATTACCTATAAAAAAGTTTGCATGGCCTTGGAGCGATGGACAGCATGCGGGAAGTTGGCCATAGACCAGAGCCATAATCCGGAGCCTCCAAATAGAAACCCTTTCTTGAATGGAGCCCGGTATGCACAAAGAGACTATTGCTCCCACGAATGCTCCGCCCGCCATCGGCCCGTACTCTCCTAGCATCAAGTTGGGCGACGCGCTGTTTCTCTCCGGTCAGCTTGGTATCGATTCGGCGACGGGCGAGCTTCCCAAGCGCGTTGGGTCCCATCGCAAGCAGCCTCAGAAAATAGCAATTGATAATAATAAATTATTAAAAAATACTCTTCATCAAGTACATTCGCCATCTCTTCCCTGCGGTGGTTACGGGAACCGTCATTTTCACGATTGGCCTTTCCCTGTATCCGATCGCCATTCGCTGGATGGCCGGCGGTATGGGAACGCCGTTGTGGGGCACGCCCGAGGCATGGCTTATCGCCATCATCACCCTTGTCGCAGTGTTCGTGCTTGGTAATTACGGTAAGGGTATTTTGAGCTTGGGCTCGCTTCTGTTCGGCATCGTCATCGGCACGATTGTCTCGCTTCCCTTTGGTATGCTCGATCTTTCCGCTGTGGGCGATTCCGCATGGGTTGCCATGCCCGAGATCATGCACTTCCAGCTTGAGTTCCAGCCTGCAGCCATGGCGACCGTAGCCATTGTCTATGTGGTCAACTGCCTGCAAAACATGGGTGGCGTTGCTATGACCGTCAACGCCGTCGAAGGCCGTATCCCCACTTCCGATGAGTATGCCGGCGGCATCATCTCCCTAGGCATCATGAGTATCCTGGGCGCATTCGTCGGTGCCATACCCCAGTCGACCTACGAGCAGAACACTGGCATCATCATCTCCAATGGCGTAAAGAATCGTTTGGTCTTTACCTTCGCATGCCTGGTCTTTATCGTCGCTGGCTTTCTGCCTAAGTTCGCCGCGGTGCTCACCTGTATTCCCCAGCCCGTCGTGGGCGGCGCCGTTCTCGGTGTCTTTGCAACGATTACGATGAGCGGTCTCGACCTGATCGTTGAGGGTGGCCTCACGGCTCGCAAGAAACTTATCGTCGGCACCGCCATTGCTCTTGGTCTGGGCATCGAGCAGGTTTCCGGCTGCCTTGCCGGCGCCGGTATGCCCGAGTGGGTTGGCACCGTCTTCGGTTCCTCTGCGCTCGTAGTTTCCACCATCACCGCCATTTTGTTGAACATCTGCCTGCCCAAGGGCGAGGAAAATCTCGAAGAAGCGCGTGTCGAGGCCCAGATGTCCGGATCTGTCGGGGAGGATTAAGCGCAACGTTGATTATGAGAAACGGCCATGTCGTTTGTGGCAGAGAAAATCGCCCACAGGTTCGATGGTCATATACGCCTTTCCTTCTCCGCCGGGGTGGATGAGACAAGCGCTAGCAATCTGGTTGAGGCGGGTATCTGATCGGTGACGGTGGCGACTTCGCTGCTTCGTCCGTGCGGCTATGAACATTTTGTCCGCATGGTCAAAATCGATGAGCGCACTGCTTCGACCGGCGAGCGCACGGTGGATGTCGAGGCGATTCATACACTGAATGAGTCATAGCCCGACCATTAGTCTTTCTCTCTTTCGCAAGAGGGCGTCGACTCATTTCGACGCCCTCTCGTTTTGTATACGGGGCTCTTGGTATCAATTGGAATCTTAGACAAGCGCTTCGGCGAGTGTCATGTCGCCCGTCCAATGTGCGGCCGGCACGATAGGAGAAGAGATGACGGCAGCGGTCAAAATGTGGCGGAGACGAGAGCTCCATCGTCTATCGTATTTAAGCGTGTCATCGAGGATCCGACAAGGTCAAGCGATGGGTCTGGCGGAAAGAGGGCGATTGGACGTACCTGTCGAAAGATAGCCCATGGGCGGCGAGACGGACAGCGAATGCGTCGGCGGCTCATAGGGCAATAAGTAGCCCGGGATTTAGTTTACATAGCCTTTAGTTTACGTTACATAGCCTTAAGGTTTCGCAGGCTGGTTTATTAACACCGCGTACATAAGATGATAGCGATATCGGAACTCGTGTCACCAGGAGGATGTACATGCTCAAAAAGATGATAAGCGCTGCGCTTGCGGTCTTATTATGTGCGACCAGCCTATTGAACGCAACGGGCTGCACGGCTACAAATGCCGGCAAGTCTGCACAGGACAGTAAGACGACGCAGACGTCTGCAAATGACGGAAAAAAGACGACCGTAGAATTCTGGTATGCAGGCGGCAAAACAGCCGTGGGCGTCATCCAGGATATTGTCGACAAGTACAATAAATCCCAGGATAAATATGAAGTCAAAACCGTTACCCAAGCGGATTATGACGAGACGTATCAAAAACTCCAAGCTGCCATCGCAGGTAATTCTGCGCCAGATTTGGTGCTATTGAGTCCTTCTGCCGCAAGGACGCTCGACGAGAAGAACCTCTTGGCCGATCTCAACGAGTACACCAAAAAGGATGACACCTTCAACAAGGACGATTTGATTTCTGCCTTTTACAGTCAGGGAACCAACGATAAGGGTGGGCAGTTCGCATTGCCGGCCTACGGAACGACTCAGGTCCTGTATTACAACATCAAGGCGTTTGAGGACGCCGGCGTAGATCCATCGTCCATAAAGACTTGGCAGGATTTGGGTGATGCCGCCAAGAAGATCAAGGCGACCGGAAAGTACGAATATGGATGGGAGCCCATGTGGGGCCCAGACAATATGATCGATGCTGCTCTCAGCAACGGCGCCTCGGTATTCTCGAAGGATGGCAAGAAGGTAACGATCAATTCAAAACAGTGGGTCGAGGTATTTGAGCAATTTCGCAAGTGGATCCATGACGACAAGACGATGGCCATCCACTCTGGCGGACAGGGCTGGGAGTACTGGTACGACACCATCGACGATGTTATCCAAAACAAGGCCGGCGGCTATACGGGTTCTTCGGGAGATCAGGCGGACCTCGATTTCAGTATCGTTCAGGCCATTGAACAGCCTGCTTGGTCCAGTGCTACCGAATCAAAGCCCACGGCGGGGGCACAGACGATGAGCATTCTGAAATCATCGAGCGATGCAGAGAAACAGGGCGCGTACGATTTCCTGAGGTACTTCATGTCTGTCGATTCCCAAGTCGAGTGGAGCACGACCGTCGGATACGTCCCGGTGAATAAAAAGATCATGGAAGACGATACGTACAAGAAATACCTTGAGGACCATCCCCAGGCCGTCGTTCCCTTTAACCAGGCGAAGCACGCTTCCATCTATCCTGTCGATCCGACCAACGGGCAGGTTCACGATGCGCTGAAGGTAGCGGCCGATAAGGTCGAGATCGATAATGTTCCCGCAAAAGAGGCCCTGGACGAAGCGCAGAAGACTGCACAGGCTGCTTTGGATGCGGTAAACAAGTAGCTATGAAAAAGGAACTGAAGTACACGTTCTCACGAGAAGCTGCTGCCATTCAAAAGCAGCAGCTTCTCTTGAATGACGACGAAGATGCAATAACCATTTCGGTCGAGGGGAAACCATCGATACTGGCTTCTGTGGACCTGTTCGTCAAAGACAGCGCAGACAACGTGCTCTTCCACAGGCAATTGGGGACCGGTGGAAATGTCATCACGATCGCGAATGATATAAGAAGAGCATCAAATGGTGCTATACCGTGCATGTTGACGAAGGGGGTGTACACGATCGAGCTCGTGCTATGGCATGATGCGCAATCCCATCTTCTCCACACTGCGCGGGTAGACGTAGTCTGTGAATCTGGATGCGCGGGGCAAGCCGATCCGTGCGGGACCGTTGTCTGGATGGACAGGCGGGGAAAGCTGTCCGGATATGATCCAGATCACATGAAGAGAAATCACACCGGCTGGTATAAGGGAGATTTTCACTGCCACACAGTTCTGTCGGACGGGCATGAGCGTCTTTCCAATCAGATGGCAAAGGCAGACCTCATGGGATTGGATTTTTACTCGGCGACCGAGCACAATCTGGTCCCCGCGACATGGGTCGAAACGGATCTGCTCGTTATCTGCGGGACGGAGATAACAACGATATATGGGCATGCGAATGCCTTCGGTTTAAAAAAACGTCCCGACAATCTGGACCGTGTCTGCGCCGGCGACAGTCGAGAGGCCTTTCTGGACATCCTCGGTCAATTACATGCGGAACGCAGCGTTATCAGCATCAACCACCCATTTTTAGTGCCGTGGCAATGGTCATGTCCAGATTATCCCCTAGATAAAGTTGATTGCCTTGAAATCATAAACGACCCCACCTATCCGAATAACCATGAGGCGAATCAAAAGGCAGTCAGGCTGATCGATGCGATGTGGAATGACGGATGGCAGATCTGCGGTATCGGGGGAAGCGACACGCACGCATTGCTGCATGAGTGGTATACGCCCGAGAGCGGACCGTCCATTGTGGGGGATCCGACCACGCATGTGTATAGCGAGGGGCTGAGCCAAAACAAGATACTCGAGGCACTTCGAAAGTGCCACGTATTCGTTACGAGATACATTGAAGTGAGCTTCTGCATGCGCGAGAACGGGCGCGAAGTGCTTCCGGGTGACGCAATGCCTGAGCCCGGAACCTTCGAAGCCGTCTTCCGATTCGACAATGTGCGCGAGCCGATTCATCTTTTTGTTATCAGGGACGGCGTGAGGGAGAGCCTGCGTCTCGAGTTCGATTTCGAGTACAGGAGGGCGACCGCATCATACCGGGTCAATTGGAGTGCGGACGCATACCATTGGATGCGCTTCGGCGCGGAAGATGAAAAAGGGGACTGCATCTTCTACGCCAATCCCGTGTATTGCTGTGAAAGAGAGCATCAGTTCGATACCTTTGGGGCGGCGATAGATGAAATTGCATGACGTTCGCGGGGTCATCTTCGATAAAGATGGAACCTTGATAGAGTTCCAGCCCTTCTGGATTCCCGTGACATGCCGAGTGCTCTCGAGGCTCCGGGAACTGTACCAGGCGGATGCCATCGAATATCAGGATTGCCTTTCCGCCCTCGGAGTTTCCGAGGGCGGAGAAGTGGATCCGGAGGGCCAATTGGCGGTCGGGACCTATGGAACAATCTCTCGTGCCGTATCGGAGGTGTATGCGCGCGGCGGCGTCGAGGTGGACGGGGCCTCCTTTTTGGGGGACATGACGCGGGCTTTCGAAGAGGAGGCAGCTCGCCAGCCTTGTACCCTGACGGCAGATATGCATGGGCTGCTTGCATTTCTGAAAAAGAAGAGGATTCGGGTCGCCATCGCAACAACCGACAACACGGAAGTCACGCAGGGGTTCCTGCGGGAAAATCGCATAGCGGCGGACATCGTGTCCACATGCGATGGCCCCATTCCAAAAAAACCAGATGCCGAGCTGATCGGCTACTGTGCGCGGGCATGGGATACGACGTGCGAACATGTTCTGATGGTGGGGGACACCCCAAATGATCTTCGGTTTGCCCGAAACGCGGGCGCCCGGACTGTTGGAGTGTTGACCGGTGTCTCTTCCGAACGAACGCTTGCCCCGTATGCCGATCTCGTTCTAGCGAATATAGGAGAATTGAAAAAAGTACTATGACGACTATTCAACTCAAACACGTTAATAAGACATATGAGAACGGCTATGAGGCGGTTCGAGACTTCAATCTCGATATCGAAGGAAAGGAATTCGTGATTCTCGTAGGTCCCTCGGGATGCGGGAAATCTACTACGCTCAGGATGATCGCGGGCCTCGAGAGCATCTCCCAAGGTGACCTGCTGATCGATGGACAAGTCATGAATGAGGTGGAGCCCCAAGACCGCAATATAGCGATGGTCTTCCAAAACTATGCGCTCTACCCCCATATGACCGTAAAGGACAACATCTCCTACTCGCTGAGGATACATAAAGTCCCAAAGGACGAGATCGAGGCCCGCGTAAGTGAAATCGCCTCCATGCTCAACCTGGAGGACCTGCTGGACAGGAGGCCAAATCAACTGTCAGGCGGGCAGAAACAGAGGGTGGCGATGGGCAGGGCCCTGATTCGAAAGCCAAGGGTGTTTCTCATGGACGAGCCGCTCTCGAATCTGGATGCCAAGCTCAGGGCGCAAATGCGCGTCGAGATCGCCTCACTCTATGAAAAACTCGACACGACGTTTATCTATGTGACGCACGACCAGACAGAGGCCATGACGCTGGCGACCAAAATAGTCGCCATGAACAACGGCGTCGTTCAGCAAATCGATACCCCCTACAATATGTTCCACTACCCGGCAAATCGTTTCGTTGCGGGGTTCATCGGCATGCCCGGAATGAATTTCGTTGAGGTCGACCTCGTGGAAAGAGACGGGGACGTCTATGTGCGGGGCACGGATGGCGAACTCAGGGTGAATGAGGAGCGGGCAAGGGAAATCCGTGGCCGATCAAAGCAAAACTCAAGGGTGGTTTTGGGAATTAGGCCAGAGCACGTCATCCCATGCGAAAAGAAGGACTCCTTTTTTTCGGGTCGCATCGATGTCTACGAGATGCTTGGCTATGAGGGGGTACTTCATGTCAAGACAAGCGACGGAGACATCGTTTCGTCGATCGAGGAGAGCAATTCATACAGGCCGGGTCTTGAGGTGCATCTACGCCTCAACGAAGCGCACATCCACTTTTTCGATATCGAAAGCGGAGCGACCATTTGCAATTAGGCCGCAGACGGCTCTCGTCTTCACGTATGCGAGATTAGAGCGCGGCAGCCCCTTTTGGTCGGTCATAGGCCTGCCGTGTCCGATGGATGGCCTGCGGTTCGATATGCACCGCCGATGCCCCTGATTATGTATGGCATATGGGAATCCGTGGACAAGGCTGCTGCGCGCATGCGGACGGAGACCATGTCCTCGTGTTGCGGCCCACGTTCGCCCGACGTCGATGTCCCCGACTCTTCAGAGAGTGATTGGAAATGGAAAAATATAAACTGAAAAAAATAGGGAGTGTTCTCCTGTTTGTGCTGCCCGCGTTTGTCCCGTTGAGCGTGTTTTGGCTCTATCCAATTTGCAAGGCAATATGGATGAGCTTCACCAACTCCGATTTCATGAGTCCGGCGTTCAATTATGTGGCATTCGACAATTATATCGCGGTGTTTCACGATAGCCGTTTTTATGAGGCCCTGTTGAATACCCTCGTTTTTACGGTGGGCACCCTGGTCCCCACGATCGTTCTGGGGTTATTGCTGGCCTTGGCCCTTTCAAGGAAATTCCGCGGGTCAGAGTTTCTGAAATTCATCATATTCTCGCCCTGGGTCACGCCGACGGTCGCCATTTCTATTGTATGGACGTGGATTTTTCAGCCAGACAACGGCCTTGCCAACCAAATACTGAATGTCTTCCATCTTCCCGGATTGCAGTGGATTTCGTCGTCGGATACCGCAATGCTATCCGTCATCATCGTGACGATATGGAAGTCGCTCGGATATGCCATGATTTTCTACCTCTCTGCACTGGAGAAGGTGCCGAGAGATCTGTATGAGGCCAGCTCCATCGACGGGGCCCGTGGAGTCCGCCAATTCTTTGATATCACGCTGCCTTCGATCTCCCCCACGACGTTCTTTTTGACCATCATCACGATGATCAATTCTTTGCAGGCATATGACCAGATTCAGATCTTGACACAGGGAGGCCCTGCCGGCTCCACGAGGACCCTGCTGTATATGTACTATCAGCTGGGATTCCAAGAATTCTCGATGGGAAAGGCGTCGGCGATCGCTGTCATCATGATGATCATCACGGTGGCGCTTTCGATTTTCCAGTTTAGATACTCTAAAAAGTGGGTGAACTATGAGTAATCAGGGTTTAAAAAGGCTGTCCTTCTTGGGACTCCGCGTCTTATTCTTGACGTTTTTCTCTGCCTTGACGGCACTTCCGTTTATATGGATGGTCTGCAGCTCGTTGAAACCGAGCGAGGAGGTCATGAGATCGGTTTCCTTTCTCCCGAGCCATGTTGATTTTGGCAACATCGTCGGCGTTATAACGGCTTCGCCCATTCCGGCCTACATCTTCAACACCACTTGGATTTCGCTGCTGATCGTTGCCTTGCAGGTCTTTACATCCGCCATGCTCGCCTACGCATTGGTGTTCATGGATTTCCGAGGGAAGAACGGCATCTTCATCACTGTCATGGCGACGTATATGCTGCCCGTGGCGGCAACGTATATCCCGTCCTATATTATCCTTTCTCACCTGAATCTCCTGAACACCTTTACGGGGTTGATAATCTCGGGCACGGTATCGACCTTTGGCGTCTTCTTGCTTCGGCAGGGCTTTATGCAGATTCCGAAAAGCCTCGTAGAGGCGGCGCGAATGGACGGATCGAGGCATTGGGAGATCCTGTGGCATATCGTCTGCCCGCTCACAAAGTCCTCTTTCGTCACGCTCGGATTGATGAGCTTCATCTCTGCCTACAACAACTATATGTGGCCGTCCTTGATTACGAACGACCCATCACGCTATCTCGTCTCGCAAGGGTTGAGGGCCTTCTTTATCGAGGGGGGCGCCTATGGTACAAATTGGGGCTTGGTAATGGCAGCCAGCGCAATCGTCGTCGTTCCCCTGCTGGCCCTGTTTGCGTTGACGGAAAAGTGGTTCGTCAACGGCATCGGAGGGGAGACCGGGGTTAAGGGGTGAGCCCGGTGGGATTGAGGCCAGAAGGGGTCTGAACGGGACATATGCCATGGCGAGCATATCTCCAAGCGCTTTTGGAGATTATCTTGGTAGGTGGGCCCATCGAGCCGCCTGACCAGCCGGTGTCTGTCCGACGTGTCGTTGGCCCGCATGGCGTGGGGCGTCCCGACCGCGGCGGTGACGCAGCTCAGACCTCGAGGCCGATATCGGGCGCGGCAGGCGACGCCCGTAATTTAAGCAGGACAAAGTCATCAGCAGGCTTCGCAGCAAAACGGATCGCTCACCAGGTTGTCGGCTGTGCCGTTTGGCGGCCGAGGGGCACCGTTGGTCGATAAAACTTTCTCGCATAATAATAAAATTCTTGCATCACGCGAAAACCTTGAGTACTATCCCAATCAAGCGCGGTGTTCAGACCGAACTGTGCCTCCCGGTGTGAACACCGCGCTCACGCTCTCTATTTGATCGTAAGGAGAAAAACATGAGCAAGACCGTCGTGTCTTCCGATAACGCACCTGCAGCCATCGGTCCGTATTCCCCCGGTATCCAGACCGGCAACATGGTGTTCCTGTCCGGCCAGCTGGGCATCGATCCCGCGACCGGCAAGCTGCCCGAGGGCGTCGAGGCCCAGGCTAAGCAGTCCCTTGCTAACGTCGAGGCCCTGCTGACCGCTGCCGGCGCTACGTTTGCCGATGTCGTCAAGACCACGGTCTACCTGGCCGACATTGCCGACTTTGCCGCCGTGAACGAGATCTATGCCTCCAAGTTCGAGGCTCCGTTCCCCGCACGCAGCGCTTTCCAGGTTGCCGCCCTTCCGGCCGGCGGCCTGGTCGAGATCGAGGTCGTCGCCGCTCTCTAAGACGTTGGCAACAACTCAACATGACATGCAAAAAGACCCTGCAGTGCGAGCTGCAGGGTCTTTTGTCAGGGGCAGTCTTTTTGGGACGGGGCTATTTTAGCTACCCCTACATGCGGGATTGATTTTACTTGCGGCACATCGAAATCGCGGGCAGAGGAAGGGTAGCTAAAATAGCCCCGTCCCAAAAAGACTGCCCGCGCTCCATTTTGCTCGTTAGCCTTCCTTGCGGACTTTTTGCAGGTAGCGGTAGACGCTGGGCTCCGAGATACCCAGCGCGGTGGCGGCGCAGGCCACGGCGCCCTTGAGCATGAACACACCGTTGCCGTTGAGGTGACGAATGACGTCCACGCGGTCGCTCTGACCAAGCGACGCTACATCCATCCCGCGCGCGCTCAGCAACTCGGCAATGTTGCGGTCGATGAGCTCCTGTGTGGACTCCGAAAGGCTTTCGACCTCGATAGACGCGGGCTCCGCCTGCCTAGGCACGGCGTCGAAGCACGCCATGAGCTGCTGTGCCATGGCGTTGATGGAGCGAACGGCCGAAAGATCGGTGTTGACGCAGAGCATACCGACGATCTCGTCATTCTCGCGGATAAAGTACGTCGCTGACTCCAACGTCTTGCCACCGGCACCGCGCCCCTCGTAGCCCGTAATAAACGGCAGGTCGCGATACTTGGGGTCGTGAATGATCTTGAGCGCCAGATCGGTGGCGGGACCGCCGACCTTGCGGCCGCTCACGATGCCGTTGCGAATATCGACGATGGCGTGGTCGATGTCCGAGAAATCGTGCAGGACGATCTCGCTGTTCTTACCGAGTATCTGCTCCAGGAAATCGACCATCGGCAAAAAGCGACGTACGGTCTCGTTCACGGGCAACTCCTTTAGGTGAAATCGGAAGTTTCATAACAATTTTTTCTCATGGTAACACGCTGCTCATCATCTCGTATATCCGCAGGTACATTGCGTAATACAGACGAACGGTAGGAATTTGGCGGCAAGCGGTTGACCAAAAGAAAAGTTAGATGTTATTTTGACCTGACACTTTCTTGACCTGCGGAAATGCATTATCTCAGCTGAAGAATAGTCTGATAACAAATAATTATTATTGAGAATGAGAAAATTCTTTAATACGATATGCAACGAAGGCACAACCTCAACCCCGCACTGCGTCACAATAGGGCGTTAGATGCGAAAACAACTACTTCGAGGATTGGTGGTCAAATGACCCAGGAGACGGTTACGAACGGCACTGAAGCCCTGTTCACTCGCGAAGGCATGCCTCCCGTTAAGGAAATGATCCCGTGTGCCCTCCAGCACGTACTGGCATCGTTTGCCGGCATCATTACCCCAGCGGTCATCATGGCCGGCGTCTACGGCTTTAATAGCCAGCAGAGCACCGACATCATCCAGGTCGCGCTCATTCTTTCGGCGATCGACACGGCCCTTCAGGCCTTCGCCCCCTTCCGTCGCATCGGCGGCGGCCTGCCCATCGTCATGGGCGTTTCGTTCGCGTTCCTGCCGGCCCTGCAGGCCATGGGGGCCTCGGGCTTTAGCTTTGGCGCGCTGTTGGGCGGCGAGATCGTCGGTGGCGCCGTCGCGGTCCTCTTTGGTCTGGCCTACAGCAAGATTAAATGGCTGTTCCCGCCCGTCGTGACCGGTACGGTCATCTTCTCCATCGGCGTTTCGCTGTATCCCACGGCCGTCAAGTATATGGCCGGCGGTATGGGTACGCCGCTGTGGGGCACTCCGCAGGCCTGGTGCGTCGCTCTTATCACCTTCGCCGTGGTCTTCGCACTTGCCAACTTTGGCAAGGGAACGCTCAAGCTGGGATCTGTGTTCTTTGGCATGATCGTTGGCATGATCGTCTCCATCCCCTTTGGCATGATTGACTTCTCCAGCGTCGCCACCGCTCAGGCCTTCGCCCTTCCCAAGCTCATGCCCTACGCGCTCGAGTTTGATCCCGAGGTCTGCATTACCCTCGCCGTCGTGTTCCCCATGGTTGCCATCCAGGTTATCGGTGACGTCTCCGCCGCCTGCCTGGGCTCCATCGACCGCATGCCCACCGAGCGCGAGCTCTCCGGCGCTATCGTGTCCCAGGGCCTCACCTCTATGGTCGGCGGCCTGCTGGGCGGTCTTCCCACCAGCGCCCTTGGCCAGAACGTGGGCATCATCTGCTCCAACAAGGTCGTCAACAAGTGGGTTTTTGTGACCATTGCGGCCGTCTTTGCCATCGCCGGTCTGTTCCCGCAGCTCTCTGCCGTCCTTTCCGCTATCCCGCAGCCCGTCATCGGCGGCGCGACCGTCGGCGTCTTTGGCACCATCACCATGAACGGCGTGCGCATGTTCACCCGCGAGGGCCTCACGCAGCGCACTACCACCATCGTCGGTACCTCTGTCGTCTTTGGCCTGGGTATCTGGATGGCCAGCGGCTGCCTTGCCGGCGAGGGTATGCCCACCTGGGTGTCCACCGTCATCGGCTCCAATGCCGTAACCCCCACCGCCATCATGGCCATCGTGCTCAACCTGATCCTTCCGCAGACGCCGGTCGTGGCTCAGCACATCGATGCCGCCAAGGATGCTGCCGTGGATCTGGTCTTGCCCGAGAGCAAGAAGTAATCAATTCGGTGCTATTCGTCGGCGGGCGCATCGCCTCGTCCGCCGACGTCATGCGGCGCCAAGCCGCACTTCAAAGGGTTTGTCCCTTTGGTGAAGCGTTGACGGGAGAGGGCCCGTTTCCGGTGTAGGCCGGCGCTTCGCACTTCCGCCATGCCAGAGGTGTCAAACCCCGCCCCTGATGTTGAAGGGAGCTTTCATGCTTCTGGTCGCTAACGGTTCCGTCTTTACCCGCAACGCTCAGACCCCGTTCATTCCCAACGGTGCGGTCGCCATTGACGGAGATACGATCGTCGAAGTGGGCCCCGAGTGCGAGCTCAAGGCCAAGTACCCGGATGCCGAGTACGTCGACGCCCGGGGCAACCTCGTCATGCCCGGACTCATCAACTGCCACACCCACATCTACTCGGGTCTGGCCCGCGGCCTTGCCATCAAGGGCTGCAACCCCACCAACTTTTTGGAGAATCTTGAGCAGCAGTGGTGGAAGATCGACGACAACCTGACGCTCGGCGGCACCAAGGCCAGCGCCTATGCCACGATTCTGGACTCCATCCGCGATGGCGTCACCACGATCTTCGATCACCACGCGAGCTTCTGCGAGATCCCGGGCAGCCTCTTTACCATTAAGGACGCCGCGCAGGAGCTGGGCATGCGTTCGTGCCTATGCTACGAGGTCTCCGATCGACGCGGCCAGGAAAAATGCGACCAGGCCATTGCCGAGAACGCGGAGTTTGCCCAGTGGACTGCCAAGGAGCGTCGCGATAACGACAACCACATGATTGCCGCCATGTTTGGCGGACATGCCACCTTTACGCTGTCGGACGAGACCATGGACAAGATGGCCGAGGCCAACAACGGCCTGACCGGCTTCCACATCCACGTATGCGAGGGTATGAATGACGTGTGGGACTCCCGCCTCAATCGCGGTGGCATCAGCCCCGTCGAGCGCCTGCTGCAGCACAACCTGCTGGGTCCCGACACCATGCTCGGCCACTGCATCCACGTGACGCCCGCCGAGATGGACATCGTCAAGGAGTCCGGCACTTGGCTCGTCAACAACCCCGAATCCAATATGGGCAACGCCGTGGGCTGCGCCCCCGTGCTTGAGTTCTTCCGTCGCGGCATCCCCGTGTGCATGGGCACCGACGCCTACACCCACGACATGCTCGAGAGCCTCAAGGTCTTCCTGATCATTCAGCGCCACAACGCCGCCATGCCCAACGTGGGCTGGTGCGAGGCCATGACCATGCTGTTCGAGAACAACGCCAAGATGGCCAGCAAGTACTTCGATCGCAAGCTCGGTGTGCTCGAGGCCGGTGCCGCTGCCGACGTCATCGTTATGGACTACAAGCCCTTTACGCCGCTGAGCGAGGAGAACATCGACGGGCACATGCTCTTTGGCATGATGGGCAAAAACTGCCGCACCACCATCATCGACGGCCGCGTCCTGTACAAGGATCGCGAGTTTGTCGGTATCGATGAGGAAAAGATCAACGCGTGGATCATGGCTGAGTCCAAGAAGCTCTGGAGCACGCTCAACGATCGCACCTACTAATTCACAAGTAGATTCACGCGCGTCGGGTGTTTCGCCGCATCTGACGCGCGCATAGGCGGCCTCCGCGGGGTCGCCGGCGCTGTGCTAGCGCTACACCGTATTTGCGCCCGTCGCGCGGTCTCGCCGGGCGTTACAGAGAGGAGCTCATTATGAGCGACATCATGAGGCCGATCCCGTTTTCGCAGCTGATGAACTGGATCATCGAGGAGCACAAGACCCAGGACGCCATCTTTGGCGTGCGCAAGATGGTCACGACCAACCAGGAGGGTGCGCTTCCCATTTTTGACGAGCGCATCGAGACCCCGTTTGGCCCGGCCGCCGGCCCCAACACGCAGCTTGCCCAGAACATCGTGGCATCCTACGTGGCCGGTTCCCGCTTCTTTGAGCTCAAGACCGTTCAGGTTATGGACGGCGAGGAGCTCTCCAAGTGTGTGAACAAACCCTGCATCGTTGCGCAGGACGAGTGCTACAACTGCGAGTGGTCGACCGAGCTCGAGGTTCCGCAGGCCTTTGCCGAGTACGTGAAGGCATGGTTTGCCTGCCACCTGATCGCTCGCGAGTACGGTCTGGGAAGCCCGGACGGCTTTGTCTTTAACATGTCGGTGGGCTATGACCTGGAGGGCATCAAGAGCCCCAAGGTCGACGCCTACATCGAGGGCATGAAGGACGCCAGCGGCTCCGACGTCTGGAACGAGTGCCGTGCCTGGGCGCTCGCCAACCTGGACAAGTTTGAGCATGTCGACGCTGCGTTTGTCGAGTCCATCCCGGCGCGCGTCTCCAACTCCATCACCGAGTCCACGCTGCATGGCTGCCCGCCGGCGGAGATCGAGCGCATCGCGACCTATCTGATCACCGAGAAGGGCCTCAACACCTACATCAAGTGCAACCCCACGCTGCTGGGCTATGAGTTTGCCCGTCAGCGCCTCAACGAGCTGGGCTTTGACTACATCGTCTTCGACGACACGCATTTCCGCGAGGACCTGCAGTGGGCCGATGCCGTGCCCATGTTCGAGCGCCTGATTGCCCTGTGCGCCGAGCGCGGCCTTGAGTTTGGCGTCAAGCTGACCAACACGTTTCCCGTCGATGTGACGAGAGACGAGCTGCCTTCCACCGAGATGTACATGTCCGGTCGTTCGCTGTTCTCGCTGACCATCGAGGCCGCCCGCCGCATTACCGATCAGTTCGATGGCAAGCTGCGCATCAGCTACTCCGGCGGTGCCACGGTCTACAACATCCGTGCCCTGTATGACGCCGGCATTTGGCCCGTCACCTTGGCGACCGACGTGCTCAAGCCCGGTGGCTACGAGCGCTTTAGCCAGATGGCCGGCGAGTTTGGCGATCTGGACGGCAAGCCGCTCGCGGGCGTCTCGCTCGAGGCCGTGACTGCGATCCAGACCGACTCGCTCACCAACCCGCTCTACAAGAAGCCGCTGCGCCCGCTGCCCGACCGCAAGGTCGCCGGCAAGAGCCCGCTTTCCGACTGCTTTACCACGCCGTGCCGCACGAGCTGCCCCATCCAGCAGGATATTCCCGCCTATCTGGCGGCTGTTGACGAGGGTCGCTACGAGGACGCACTTAACATTATCATCGAGCGCAACGCCCTGCCGTTCATTACCGGCACCATCTGCCCGCATCCCTGCGGTCGTGCCTGCGAGCGTGCATTCTACGAGCCCGAGGGCGCCCAGATCCGCGCCAGCAAGCTCAAGGCCGCCCGCGAGGCCATGACCGCCGTGCTGCCCAAGCTGCGCGCCCAGGCCATCGCCAACGACGGCGAGCGCAACGTTGCCGTTATCGGCGGCGGCCCGGCCGGTCTGGCGGCGGCGTTCTTCCTGACGCGTGCCGGCGTGCCCGTCACTATCTTCGAGGCCCGCGATTCGCTCGGCGGCGTGGTCCGTCACGTGATCCCCGAGTTCCGCATCGCCAGCGACGATATCTCCCACGATGCCGAGCTCTGCCTGGCCTTTGGCGCCAAGGTTCAGCTCAACGCCCGCGTGGAGTCCATTGACGAGCTCAAGGCCCAGGGCTTTACCGACGTGGTCGTTGCCACCGGTGCCTGGATACCCGGCTCTGCGGGCTTGGGCGAGGGTGCCGAGCTCGACGTGCTGGAGTTCCTCGAGGCCGCCAAGAAGGGCGAGAAGCTCGAGCTGGGCGAGGACGTCGTGGTCATCGGCGCTGGCAACACCGCCATGGACGCGGCCCGCGTGGCCAAGCGCCTGGCTGGCGTGAAGAACGTGCGCCTGGTGTATCGCCGTACCAAGAAGCAGATGCCCGCCGACGAGGAAGAGCTCGATCTTGCTCTTGCCGACGGCGTTGAGTTCTGCGAGCTGCTGGCGCCCAAGGCACTCAACGGCGCCGTGCTGACCTGCGATGTTATGGAGCTTGGCGAGCCGGATGCAAGCGGCCGTTGCAGCCCCGTCGCCACGGGCGAGACCGTCGAGCTTTCCGCCACCACGGTGATCTGCGCCGTGGGCGAGGGCATCGATGCCAGCCTGTACGATGCCGCGGGCGTCGAGCGCGACCGTCGCGGCCGTCTTGCCGCCACTTCCACCGGCGTCGAGGGCGTCTGGGCTGCGGGCGACTGTCGCCGCGGTCCCGCCACCGTGGTCGAGGCTATCGCCGACGCCGCCGAGGTCGCCCGTGCCATCGCCGGCGTGGACTTTAACAAGTACGCCGACTGCAACGAGCAGGCCGGTCGCGAGGACACCTGCTACGAGCGCAAGGGGTCGCTGTGCCGTGACAAGCGCAACTGCACCAAGACTCGCTGCCTGGGCTGCGGCTCGGTGTGCGAGGTCTGCTGCGATGTGTGCCCCAACCGCGCCAACGTTGCCATAAAGGTGCCGGGCCTGGCCAAGCATCAGGTCGTCCATGTCGATGGCATGTGCAACGAGTGCGGTAACTGCGCCGTGTTCTGCCCCTACCAGGAGGGTCGTCCCTACAAGGACAAGCTCACCCTGTTCTGGAGCGAGCAGGACATGGAGAACTCCGAGAACGAGGGCTTCCTGGCCGTGGACGAGGATCACTTTAAGGTCCGCGTCGCCGGCACGGTCCGCACCGTCTCGGTCGATGCCGTCAATACCGGTCTGCCCGAGGCCGTCCGCCTGACCATCAAGGCCGTGCGCGACAACTATTCGTATCTCCTTAAGAAATAAGGGACCCCTTATGGCCAAATCCATTCAACATAACGTGGCCTACGTTGCCTGCGGAAGCGGTTGTGCCTCCACAGGCGGCGACGCCCGCTGCAGCGAAGGCTGCATTGGCTGTGGCGCCTGCGTCACGGCCTGCCCCCACGGCGCCATTGCCCTGGTCGATGGCATCGCCCGCGTGGATCGTTCCAAGTGCACGGGCTGTGGCCTGTGCGGTACGGTGTGCCCACAGCGCGTGATTGCCTTCGTCCCCGGCTACCAGAACATCCTGGTGTGCTGCAACAACACCGATAAGGGCGCCATTGCCCGCAAGATCTGCGACACGAGCTGCATCGGTTGCGGCATGTGCGCCAAAAAGTGCCCTGCCGGCGCTATCCGCATCGAGGACAATTGCGCCCATATCGACGGCGCGGATTGTCTGTCGTGCGGCATGTGCGCCGTCGTCTGCCCGCATGGCGCCATCCACGACCGCACCGGCATCGCCGCCGGCGTGTAGAAGGGGGTCACCATGGCACGGGAATTCACTTTTACCGTTAACGGCGTCGAGCGCACGACGACCCAAAACAAACCGTTGCTGCGCTATCTGCGCGACGACCTACACATTCACTCCGCCAAGGATGGCTGCTCCGAGGGCGCCTGCGGCACCTGCACCATCCATGTGGATGGCGCCGCCGTCAAGGCGTGCGTGCTGACCACCGCTCTTGCCGCCGGTCGCAACATCGTGACCGTCGAGGGCCTGCCCGAGGACGTGCGCGAGGCATTTGTGTACGCCTTTGGCGCCGTGGGCGCCGTGCAGTGTGGTTTTTGTATCCCCGGCATGGTCATGGCAGGTGCAGCGCTGATCGCCGAGGATCCCGAGCCCACCGAGGAGCAGATCAAGTACGCCATCCGCGGCAACGTCTGCCGCTGCACTGGCTACAAAAAGATTATCGAAGGCATCTCGCTGGCCGCTGCGGTGCTTCGCGGCGAAAAGCAGATCGACGAGGATCTGGAGCGCGGCGATGACTACGGTGTGGGCAAGCGCGCCTTCCGTATCGACGTGCGCAAGAAGGTGCTCGGCGAGGGCAAGTATCCCGACGACATCGACGAGCTCGATCAGCCGGGTCTGACCTACGCCAGCGCCGTGCGCTCCAAGTATCCGCGCGCCCGTGTGCTCTCCATCGACACCTCTAAAGCCGAGGCCCTGCCCGGCGTGGTGGGCATCCTGCGCGCCGAGGACGTGCCGGTCAACCAGGTCGGCCACCTTATCCAGGACTGGGACGTCATGATCGCCCAGGGCGATATCACCCGCTGCGTGGGTGACGCCATCGTGCTGGTGGTCGCTGAGGACGAGGCGACACTCGAGAAGGCCAAGAAGCTCGTTAAGATCGATTACGAGCCGCTGGAGCCCGTGCGTAACATTGTCGAGGCCAGGGCTGCCGATGCCCCACGCCTGCACGACAGCTTCTTTGCCTTTGGCAACACGGTGGAGCTCAAGGACAACGTGTGCCAGAGTCGCCATGTGACGCGCGGCGACGCCGCCAAGGCGCTGGCGGAGAGCGCATTTACCGTGACGCAACGCTTTACCACGCCCTTTACTGAGCATGCCTTCTTGGAGCCCGAGTGCGCCGTCGCCTTCCCGTACAAGAACGGCGTCAAGGTGCGGTCGACCGACCAGGGTGCCTACGACACGCGCAAAGAGTGCGCCCACATGTTTGGCTGGGATAGCGAACCCGAGCGTGTGGTCGTCGAGACCATGCTTGTGGGCGGCGGCTTTGGCGGCAAGGAGGACGTTTCGGTCCAGCACCTGGCCGCGCTTGCTGCCTATAAGCTCCAGCGTCCTGTGAAGTGCAAGCTCACGCGCGCCGAGTCGCTCGCGTTCCATCCCAAGCGCCACGCCATGGACGGCACCTTTACGCTGGGCTGCGACGCCGAGGGCAACTTTACCGGCCTGGACTGCGAGATCAACTTTGACACCGGCGCCTACGCGTCGCTGTGCGGCCCGGTGCTCGAGCGCGCCTGTACGCACGCCGTCGGTCCCTACAAGTACCAGAACACCGACATTCGCGGTTTTGGCTACTACACCAACAACCCGCCCGCCGGCGCGTACCGTGGCTTTGGCGTTTGCCAGTCCGAGTTTGCGCTCGAGAGTCTGATCGACCTGCTGGCCGAGAAGGTCGGCCTGGATCCGTGGGAGATTCGCTACCGCAATGCCATCGAGCCGGGCGAGGTTTTGCCCAACGGTCAGATTGCCGACTGCTCCACGGCGCTGAAGGAGACGCTGCTCGAGGTCAAGGATGCCTACTATGCGCATCCCGGCCACGCCGGCATTGCCTGCGCCATGAAGAATGCCGGCGTGGGTGTGGGCCTGCCCGATGCCGGCCGCTGCAAGATTCGCATCGAGGATGGCCGTGCCGTGGTCTATGCTGCCACGTCCGACATCGGCCAGGGCTGCAACACCGTCTTTTTGCAGGACGTTGCCGAGGCCTGCGGCCTGCCGCTTTGCTGCATTGCCAATGGCGAGTGCTCCACCGAGAACGCGCCCGACTCGGGTACTACGTCTGGCTCGCGCCAGACGGTCGTGACCGGCGAGGCCGTGCGCGGTGCCGCCTTCCTGCTGCGCGATGCCATGCTTGGCATCGAGGCCGGCAAGCCTGCACCCGATACTCCCGTGAGCGCGCATGGTGACGGCGTCAAGATCGAATACGACGACGGTCGCGCCTATCAGCTGCGCGCACAGGAACTCATCGCCGGCCAGGGAATGCATCCTCAGGATCCCGCGGTCGCCATCAAGGCGCTCGAGGGATGCGAGTTTGGCTACGTGTACCTGGAGCCGACCGACAAGCTGGGTGCGGATGTTCCCAACCCCAAGAGCCACATTTGCTACGGTTTTGCCACGCATGTGGTCATTCTGGATAACGATGGCCGCGTGAGCGAGGTCTATGCCGCGCACGATTCCGGCAAGGTGGTCAATCCCATCTCCATCCAGGGTCAGATCGAAGGCGGCGTGCTCATGGGTATGGGCTATGCGCTTACCGAGGACTGGCCGCTCAAGGACTGCGTACCCCAGGCAAGGTACGGTACGCTCGGGCTGTTCCGTGCGCCCGGGATTCCGGATATCCACGCCATCTACGTGGAGAAGGACGAGCTACTGTCCGTGGCATACGGCGGCAAGGGCATTGGCGAGATCGCAACGATCCCCACGGCGCCCGCCGTGCAGAACGCCTATCGCGCATTCGACGGTAAGCTGCGTCCGGATCTGCCCATGGTGGATACACCGTACAGCCGCGCCCGTCACCGCGGGTAGGGTAGAGCGCGGACAGCCATTGCCGACTGCCGTCCGCGCTCAGCACCAACTGCATATGCTGCACCTTTGGCCCCAACTCCATCGCGATGCCGGGGCCTTTTGTTTGGAGCGGAAATTGCGTCCCGGAATTGGCACTCAGAACGGGATGCAGTTTCCGCTGGGCGTTCAACCGGAAAGCGTGTCCCGTTCTAGGCCTTGATTCCGGGGCACGGTTTCCGCTAGGCATGCCATCTGGAAAGCGCATCCCATTTTGAGCACTCAATCTGAGACATGGTTTCCGCGGGTGCTGCCAACCGGAAAGTGTGTCCCGGTTTGGTAGGCAGACGGGCATAAGCTCAGCAGCCCCTACAGCTCAATATCGTTGAGCCATGTCGGGAGCATGGTCTGGCGGATGCCTGCCGTCTGTAGCTTTTTCGCAAGCATGTCTGCCGAACGGACTTCGTTCATGGTAAAGCGGATGAGCGGATGGCCGTAGAGCGATAGGTGCGCCTCGCGCTGGCGTTCGGCAACGAGCGTCTCGGCGGTGGTGCGTCCGGCCAGCATGGTCTGGTCGGTATATTTGATGAGCCCGTCGAGCTCACCCAGTGTGAGTTCCCGCGCCTGGCGCTCCCAGGCAAAGTCCGTTCGTATGGGCTTGGCCGAATCGAAGGGGTCCGTCAGCTCGTATTGAAGTTGGTCGGGTGCAAAGCCGGTCTCGATCATGACGGCTCGGCCGACCGATTCCCCGCCGCTCTCGGCGCGCGCGTCAGCATATTGGAGCGTGGTGAGGGCCGTGCGCACCGCGCGACCGTTGCGGTCGGTTTCTCGCTTCTCGACCTCCTCCATCAGCTGCTCCCGCGCAAGGCCGAGCTTTGAGATCGCCGAATCGGCAATGGGCATGCCATCGGCAAAACCGATCTGCAGCAGGCAATCCGTTACCGTTTGGATGGGCGGCGTTATCGATACGCCATTTTGATTCACCGCACCGGCCGGCTTGATCTGGTGCCGCTGAATATACGCGCCCGGGCGAGCCGACGGCTTGGTGGCGCTGCAGACATGCACGACGTTCAGGTGCCGCCACGAGACTTCGAGTCCCAGGAGACATGCTGCCGAAAACGAGCAGAACGTCCAATCGGGGCGGATGATCGCAAGGGCGCGAATAATCTCACAATGACGTTGCGCCCGGTTGAGTTCGTCCCAGCGCGTTTTTCGCGCAAACAGCCCCGGCATGGGCGAAGCGGCCGTGACGCCCATGCGCCGAAGGAGCGCTTTTCGGATCGCCGTGCTCGGGGGAATAAGGCATCGTCCCTCTTGCTCGGCTTGAGTGAGCAGTTGATCGATGAGTTGGTCATTGCAATGGGTCATGAGCTACCGCCTCCTTTTGGGTAGCAAAAACGTATCAGCCGGAACTTGCCGCTCAGCTGACCAAAAGCTGACCAAAATCTAACCATGCAGGTAGATGGCCTGCTTTTGGCGACATATTTCTTGTTTGAATCGGTGGGCGGTAATCGGCGACCGTGAATGGTAGCGAGTTATGAAGCCTTGGTAAGTTTCGGGACGTGTACTTTTTAGAAAAAGAGCATTCTATCTGCTGTTTTGTGTTTGTAGACCGCGTGTTTGAAGGCATGTGATATGGGCTGTGGATCGTCGTCTTGTATCTGCGGAAACTGTGTCCCGGAATTGCCGCTCGGAATGGGACGCATTTTCCGGAACAACCCTCAAACGGAAACTGTGTCCCGGAACGAGCTCTCAGAGCGGGATGAACTTTCCCGGCGGGGCTGCAGGCGGAAATTGCGTCCCGGATTCGACGCTCAGAATGGGATTCGTTTTCCGATAGGAGCTTCAGCGGAAAATGCATCCCAGAATTCAGGCTCAGAACGGGACGCGCTTTCCGGATGGCATGCTTGGCGGAAACTACGGCCCAGTTTTTGGCTCCAGAACGGGACGCATTCTCCGGAACGGTTCACGTGCGGTGGTGTACTGCCCCCTTTTGTGTGCGTCGGTCGTCGAATTACGTTATAGCTAGCTATATTATAGGAAGGTATAATATAGCTAGCTATAACGTAAAGGAAGGATGGCCCTATGTTTATCGGAAGAACAGCGGAAATGTCCGAGCTCAATCGACTGTATGGCACGGGCTCATTTGAAATGCCTGTGATTTACGGCCGTCGTCGCGTGGGTAAAACACGCCTTATCACAGAGTTCATCCAAGGCAAGAAGGCTATTTACTTTCAAGCTCGTCGCACCAATGCAGAGGCAAACCTGCACGGCTTTAGCCAGGCGATACTTGCAGGCTCGGTTGGTGCTGCAGGCGTGTCGTTTCGTAGCTTTGACGAGGCGTTCGATGCATTGGCCACCATGGCTCGCACGGAACGTTTGATTGTCGTGATTGACGAGTATCCCTATCTCGCCCAATCAAATCCCGAGATCAGTTCGTTGCTGCAAGACAAGATTGATCACCTGTACAAAGAGACCAGGCTCATGCTGATTCTATGCGGCTCGTCTCTTTCGTTTATGGAGGAACAGGTGTTGGGCTACGAGAGCCCACTATACGGTAGGCGTACGGCCCAGTTTAAGATCATGCCGCTCGATTTTACGACAACCCTCGGCCTGTGGCAGAGCATGAGTCGCGAAGACGCTGCGGTTTGCTATGGCATGACGGGTGGCATTCCCGCATATATCGAGAAAGTCGATCCTGCCGCACCGCTCAAGGACAACATCAAACGTCTTTTTCTTACTCCTACGGGCTATCTCTTTGAGGAGCCGAGTAACCTGCTGTTGCAAGAGTGCCGCAATCCCGAGCAATATGATGCGATCGTGCAAGCAATTGCTCAGGGGCGCTCGAAGATCTCGGAGATTGCGAGCTCTACGGGAATCCCTGCGAGCAACGTAAAGAGCTATGTGGATAAGCTGGCGTCGCTTGGGATTGTCGAGCGCGAGCTGCCCCTAAACGAGACGAGCAATAAGCGGGCCGTGTATCTACTGAGCGACCAGATGTTTAGGTTCTGGTACAAGTTTGTGCCGCAGAACATCGGGCTGATTCAAAACGATATGGCCGAGATGGCATATAAGCGCATTGAGCCGCACATATCGGATTACATGGGCACGGTCTTTGAGCTTATATGCAGGCAATACGTGTACGAACTCGCACGGGCGGGCCAGCTCGATGTGGTTCCGGCGAGCGTCGGGCGCTGGTGGGGGACGGATAATCGCACGCATACGCAGGAAGAAATCGACTTGATTGTTGACGATGGCGAGGGCGCCGCGCTGTTTGCGGAGTGCAAATGGCGCAATGAACCGGCGGGTGAAGACGTGCTGCAAAAGCTCGTGTATCGAAGTGAGCTCTTTAGACGGCAACGAAAAAGCTATGCACTTTTCTCAAAAAGGGGCTTTACGCAGGGATGTCTGGATGCCGCGGAGAGTAGGGGAGACGTCAAGCTGATCTCGTTTGCCGAGATGTGAGGGCGGGGTAGCTCTGCTCGAGGGCAAGAGCCTGTCCTCGAATTGCTGGAATAGGGCCCCTTCTTTTGTCGTGTTGGCTGCCGGCGGAAAGTGTGTCCCAGATTTCGGCCCCAGAGTGGGATGCCGTTTCCGGATCGGCCCTCAGGCGGAAGCTACGACCCGGAATTTGGCTCCAAAACGGGATACGCTTTCCCGGTGGCATCTCTAGCGGAAACTGCATCCCGGAATGAGCTCTCGGAACGGGACACGCTTTCCCATCGGGGCTTCAAACGGAAACCGTGTCCCGGAATCGAGCCTCAGGGTGGGACGCATTTTCCGGTAGAGGCCTGGGACGGAAGGCGTGTCCCAGAATCCGGCTAATCCGATGGCCAGGTGGTTGAGCGAGCGTGCTCCGAGGCTCCATTACTGAAAATTCATTTGTTAAACCTGGCAACCGTGGGTAGAATAAAGTCGACGGCAGCCCAAGGGTGATAGCTGGGCAGCGCCGTTACTTAGTTCAAGGGGTCAATGCCTTAACGGCGTCGACCCCTCTTCTTTTGCTTCGTACGCTGCTTAAGTGCCTCGGAAAGTCCGATAAGCGCCGTGAGGAGCGAGACCAAAGCGGTCAGGAGCTTCACGAAATCAATCAGATCGGTCATGGGCATCACCTCCCGTCGCATGGAGGGCGCTGCCCGGCACATGGAACTGCCGTCAACAACTGCCATTCTATCAAAGCGTGGTCATAAATACGAATATATGTTCGATAATAACAGCAACGTGATTCCTTCGAATAGCAGCCTTTCGTAAGGGCGGCAGAAGACGGCGCTGGGCGATTGGGGATAGACGCGCAGGTCTTCGTCGCCGAAAGCCCGTTTGATTAACCAGCCCTCTGTAGGTACACTGCATATTGATGGGCTCGGGATGACCGCTGATTCAAGTCACCGGGCCTAAATCTTTTTCATGCATTTGAATAGAGCGGGCGACTCTCTTGGGGCGGTCTGCATGGCGTGCGACCGGCGCATGGCGTTGCACCCCGCTTTTGTGTCCGCACGGGCGCCTATCCTTACGGCAATGTAGTCGCTTATGTAACAAGCGGCATTTGACGGAGAAAGGCCCTAACCGTGTCAGCTGAAAAGACGCCGTGCATCTCGGCTATCGATACGACGAACTTTGCGCGCCAGATCGTGCTGGACTTTGAGTTTGCGCCGGTGCCAAAACAGCGCCAGCGCCGTAGACTGCGCAATGAGATTATCGAGGTCGGCGCCGTCAAGCTCGATTACCACGGCAGCGTTATGGGTGAGTTCTCGCAGTTTGTGCAGACGGAATATA
The DNA here is from genome assembly GCF_901212495.1 of Collinsella aerofaciens. Taxonomy (GTDB): domain Bacteria; phylum Actinomycetota; class Coriobacteriia; order Coriobacteriales; family Coriobacteriaceae; genus Collinsella; species Collinsella aerofaciens_H. The sequence continues at coordinate 54,919 of NZ_CAAKNY010000026.1, forward strand.
CCGAAGGCGTTGCGTTTCCCGTCCGCGAGCTCACAGGGATATCGGCCGTGGACACCGCGATGGCCGATCCGCTCTATGTGGTGATCAAAAGGCTCAGCGATTGGATTGGTCGCTACTTCGCCCAGATAGTTTGCTGGAGCGGGACGGATCGTCGACAGCTTTTGACCGAGTGCCAGGCAAAGCACATCGACCTTTCCGCATTTCCTACGGACTGGGCCGACCTGCAGACGTTTTACACCTCGATTATGGACGTGGGCAGCCACGGGCGCGTCTCGCTGGGCGACGCGGTAACGTGGTTTGGCATCGAGTTCGACGAGTCGACGGGCCACGCCCACAGCGCCCTTGCCGATGCGCGCGTGACTGCCAAGCTGCTCAAGCAGATGATGGACGGGGACTACCGCGCGAGTCCGCGCGCCCAGGAAGTCCGCCAACGGTGGGGGATGGGCGCGCGAGCCCAGACGCGCCTCTCCAGCAAGTGCCCCGAGCTGGGCGACCTGCTGCTGAAGCTGAAGGCAGAGGGGTTGGGTAATTTGCTAAGAATGGCTGGTGGACTTGGGTGACTGAAGGCCATTGATAAATTCACTGCTGCCTACTGTACTTCAACTTTCCTTAATTCAATTGATGCGCTTCTCGTGTTTCTTTTGGAAAGACCATCCGTTTGCTTCTAAACATAGAGCGTTTCTCTCTGACTTTCTAGGACATGTGCTGCGTCGCCGATGGGCCCGGGGTCTACCGCGCTTCAGCGACCGTTCCTCCAGAACGCTCGCTGCTTTTGTTCAGAGATAGACGCTGCTGTCTAATGCCTGATAAAATGTTCTTATGTATGTTCTAGGACGCTGGCATATTAGTTTGCGGCATCGAGAAAGGCTGGCGGTTGGGTGAGCCCCGAGGAAAAAGCGCGTCTTGTTATCGATGAAAAGTTGAGCGCTTCTGGATATGTCGTTCAGGACGTTAAAGAGTTCAATCCCGCAGCGGCCTGCGGTGTCGTTGTCCGTGAGTGGCAAACGACTTCTGGGCCATGTGATTACCTTATCTTTGTTGATAGCACCCCCTGCGGGTTAATTGAAGCCAAGGAACACAACAAGGGCGAGAAGCTAACAGCGGTAGCCGAGCAGTCAAAGAAATACGCCGAGAGTGAATTCAAATATGCCACTACGAATATTGACATTCGCTTTGTCTACGAGGCGACCGACGTCCTGGTCCGCTTTTGCGACTACCACGATAAAGACTACCGCTCTCGCGAGATCTTCTCTTTTCATAGACCGGAACAGCTACGTAGTTGGCTGAAGGATTCTGGCACTCTTCGGAATAGACTTAAGTCTTTTCCCGACTTCGAGACCGCCGGCTATCGCAAGTGTCAAGTAAATGCAATTTTAAAACTCGAAAAGACGTTTGAGGAGAATCGCCCGCGCGCGTTAATCCAAATGGCCACTGGTGCTGGCAAGACATATACCGCCATTACCAACGTTTATCGTCTACTCAAATTTGCCAAGGCAAAGCGCATTCTATTCCTTGTTGACACAAAGAACCTGGGGGAACAGGCCGAGGAGGAGTTCCGCAAATACAGGCCTACCGACGATGCGAGGTTGTTTCCTGAGCTTTACAACGTCTGTCGTTTGACCTCTTCGCAGATCCCCAATGGCTCCAACGTATGCATCAGTACTATTCAGCGCATGTACTCCATCCTCAAGGGCAAGGAACTTGATGAGGCGGACGAGGAATCTTCCCCTAGTGAGGGTCGCTTCGTCGGCGGGCCACGCGATGTTGAGTACAACTCGGCTTACCCGCCTGAATACTTCGATTTCATCATCATCGATGAGTGTCACCGTTCTATCTATAACGTCTGGCAGCAGGTCCTCGATTACTTCGATGCTTTTCTCATCGGGCTTACTGCTACGCCTGACAAGCGAACCTATTCTTTTTTCAACCAGAACGTCGTGAGTGAATACACCCATGAGGAGGCAGTCATTGACGGCGTCAATGTCGGCGGCGATACCTACATCATCGAAACTGATGTGAGCAAGAACGGCGCGACGATTACCGAGCGTCTGGTTGAAAAGAGGGATCGCCTTTCCCGTGAGAAGCGATGGGAGCAGAACGACGAGGATTTGGAATACGACAAGGGTAAACTGGACCGCGATGTTGTCAACCCGTCCCAGATACGCACCGTCATCCGCGAGTTCCGCGACAAGGTCACAACGGTTATGTTTCCTGGCCGCAAGGAAATACCCAAGACTCTCATCTTTGCCAAAACAGACAGTCATGCGGACGACATCATCAACATTGTGCGCGAAGAATTCGGGCGCGGGAACGAGTTCTGCAAGAAGATAACCTATAACGCTGAAGAGGACCCCAAGTCTGTACTTGCGGCATTCCGCAACGAATTCTATCCACGCATAGCCGTGACCGTCGACATGATCGCTACTGGTACCGATGTCAAAGCTCTCGAGTGTCTTGTCTTCATGCGAGATGTTCGTTCTAAAAACTACTTCGAGCAGATGCTTGGCCGCGGGCGTCGTACGCTCGGCCATGATGACCTGGCTCGCGTTTCGCCGTCAGCGACAACGAACAAGTGCCGCTACGTGGTTGTCGATTGCGTTGGCGTCACGAAGAGCCTGAAGACTGAAACAAGGCAGCTTGAGCGGAAGCCCTCAGTAAGCTTGAAAGAGCTCATGATGAGCGTCGCCATGGGTGCGCGCGATGACGATACCGTCACCTCACTCGCCGGCCGGCTTCTTCGACTCGCCGCCGTCATGGACAATGGCGAGCGAAAGAAGGCCGCCGAGCTCGCTGACGGGGCCTCTGTGAACGATATCGCCAGAGATATGCTTGATGCTTTCGACGAGGACAAGATAGCAAAGGAAGCCGGGTTTATCCTTAGCGATGATGTTCAAGAAGCAACCGAAGAAGAGCGAGCCAGGCTGGCGGAAGCCCAGTCTCGGCTTGTCGAAAAGGCGATAGAGCCGATGCTCTCTGCGGAGTTGAGAAACTATCTCGAAAACGTGCGCAAGGCACACGACCAGGTTATAGATAATGAGAACCTGGATGCTGTCATTTCATCCGGTTGGGACACCGATCGCGAGGACCACGCCAAAGAGGTCATCCAAACATTCAGACAGTTCCTTGCCGACAACAAGGATGAGCTGGACGCGTTGCAAATCATCTACGGTCAAACCTACAAACAGCGCCCCATCACGCTGCGTATGGTCAAAGCTGTTCACGATGCGTTGAAAACGTCCCCCTATGGGCTCTCTTGCGACACGGTCTGGCATGCATACGAGGTTGCGGGGGCACCCGTCGCTACGGCGCGAAGCGCTGTGGGCAAGATTATGGACATCATTTCCGTCATTCGATTCGAACTCGGACAGGAAAAGATCCTACGGCCCTTCGAGGCGGGCGTGGCGGAGCGTTTCAAGAGTTGGGTCTTCTCCAAGAACGCAGGCCACGGCCAGTTTACCGAAGAGCAGATGGATTGGCTGCGTATGATTCGCGACCATATCTCTACCTCGGGAAGCGTGAGCTCTGACGACCTCGACCTGTCGCCTTTCGGGGAGAAGGGCGGCCTCGGGCGTTTCTACATCCTGTTCGGCGATAAGTACCAAGACGTTCTCGACGACATGAACTACGCGCTTGTCGCATAACACCTATTAGCTAGAAAGGCAGCGCATGAGCGTATCCACCATTAACCAGAAGATTTGGAACATGGCGACCGTCCTCTATAACGATGGCGTTTCCAACAGCGATTATCTCGAGCAACTCACCTATCTGCTCTTCCTCAAGATGGCAGACGAGTACAGCAAGCCTCCCTACAACAGGCCGACCGGTCTTCCGGAGGACTGTCGTTGGGAGTGTCTTGCGGACAAGAGCGGCGCAGAGCTGTTCGATACCTATAAGAAGATGCTCGACAAGCTAGGCGCCCAGGGCGGCATGCTGCAGGAGATTTTTACTGGGGCCCAAAACAAGATGAGCTCTCCGGCAATCTTGGCGCGAGTTATTCGGATGATCGGTGCAGAAACGTGGACGGCTATGTCGCAGGACGTCAAGGGCGACATCTACGAGGGGCTGCTTCAGCGAATAGCCGAGGACACCAAATCTGGTGCCGGGCAGTACTTTACGCCTAGGCCGCTCATCAACACCATCGTCAAGTGTGCGCAGCCTAAGCCTGAGAAGACCGTCTGTGATCCGTGCTGCGGTTCGGGCGGCTTCCTGCTGGCCGCAAAAAGCTACATAGAGGAGGCCTATCAGCTCGACGCCGACCAAAAGAAGTTCTTGAAGAACGAGGCATTTCACGGCTGGGAGATCGTTCCCGCCACGCGCCGTCTTTGCCTCATGAATCTTTTCTTGCACAACATTGGCGACTTCAACGACGTTCCGCCCATCACGAGGAACGATGCGCTTCTTTCCGATCCTGGTGTGCGCTTTGATTACGTGCTCACCAACCCACCTTTTGGCAAAAAGGCGACGCTCAAAGCTGCCGCCGGCGAGGACGGCGAGCTTGTCGACGAAGAACTCTCGTACTCCCGCCAGGACTTCTGGGCAACGAGCTCTAACAAGCAGCTGAACTTTGTTCAGCACATTCATACCATCTTGAAGACTGGCGGCACCGCTGCCGTTGTCGTGCCCGACAACGTGCTGTTCGAGGGCGGCGCGGGCGAGACGGTGCGTCGTAAGTTGCTGGAGACCACGAACCTGCACACTATCCTGCGCCTGCCGACTGGCATCTTCTACAAGCCGGGTGTGAAGGCCAACGTTATATTTTTCGAGAACCGTCCTGGCAGCGAGCGTGCGCAGACTCGCGAGGTGTGGATTTACGACTATCGTACGAACGTTCACCACACGCTGAAACAACATCCCATGACCGAGGCTGACCTTGCCGACTTCCTCGATTGTTATAAGCCCGGTCATATCGATGAGCGCGATGAGACTTACAGCGAGGATAACAACCCCGATGGTCGTTGGCGCCGCTTCACAATCGACGAGATTATGGGCCGTGACAAGCTGAGTCTCGATATCACCTGGATCAAAACCGGCGAGGACATCTCCGAGATTGCGCTTTCGGATTTGCTCGCAAGCATTCACGAGAAAAGTGACGCAATTGCCGACGCCGTGGAACAGCTCGAGGCGCTTCTGGGGGACATCGAGGAGTAATGGAAACCAAGAAACTACGTCAAAAACTGTTGGACCTTGCTATCCGCGGCAAGTTAGCCCCCCAAGACTCGAACGACGAACCCGCAAGCGAGTTGCTGTCGCGTATCCACGCGGAGAAGCTCGCCATGGTTGAGCGCGGCGAGCTCAAGCCTAAGGACGTCAAAAACGATACCGTGATTTATTTCGGTTCCGATGGGCTGCCCTATGAGAAGCGAGCAGACGGCAAGGGCGAGGCGAAGTGCGTTGAAGGAGAAGTCCCGTTCGAATTGCCAGTAGGATGGCAGTGGGTTAGATTCTCCTCATTTTCCCTGTCAACGAATACTGGGCCCTTTGGAGTTGCTCTTCATAAGACCGATTACGTGGAAAATGGAATACCAGTAGTCAATCCTGCCGATATTCGAGATGGCGTAATTTTTCCAGGGAAAAGAGTTACGCCTCTAACTTGCAAAAGGCTATCTTCATATGTGCTCAAAAAAGGTGACTTCGTCATTGGGCGAAGAGGCGAAATGGGGAGAGCCGCATTCGTTGACCAAAACCAAGGTGGCTGGCTATGCGGTACTGGCTGCTTCTTTTCGCGCATGTCTTGCAGTGTTGATGCTTCTTTTCTCAGCTATCTATTCAAGGCTGATTATGTTAAACGGCAGCTTGAAAAAGATGCTATAGGGACAACTTTAAAGAACCTCAATTTGAACGTCTTAGGCACTCTCCTGATTCCCGTCCCGCCCCTCGCCGAGCAGCGCCGCATCGTCGACGCGCTCGACAAATACCTGGCACTCGTCGACGCGATCGAGCGGGACAGGACTGATCTCGAAGGCCTGCTTGCGCGGCTCAAGTCGAAGGTACTCGATCTCGCCGTCCGCGGAGAGCTTACTGAGCGGGACCCGGGAGGCGAGCCCGCGAGCGAGCTGCTCGCGGGCGTCCGCGAGGAGAAGCTCGCCATGGTGGAGCGCGGCGAGCTCAAGCCTAAAGACGTCAAAAGCGACACCGTTATCTTCACCGGTTCCGATGGCCTGCGCTATGAGAAGCCCGCCGACGGGAAGGGCGAGCCCAGGTGCATCGAAGACGAGATCCCGTTCGAGCTTCCCGAGGGGTGGGCGTGGGCGAGGCTGGGCACCGTCTGCTCCCTTCTGCGCCGCGGCAAATCGCCCGTCTACACTGACGATCCATCTATCCCGGTGTTCGCCCAGAAGTGCAATCAACCTTGGGGTATCACGCTGGAGAAAGTTAAGTTCCTCGATCGATCCGCACTGGATAGGTACGGAGAGACGCTCAAATTGAGGAGCGGGGACGTCGTAGTCAACTCAACTGGAACCGGGACTCTCGGCCGCGTCGGAGTCTTCGATGAAGGACTACTCGGCGATTATCCCTTCATTGTTCCTGACTCCCACGTAGCAGTGGTGCGCATAGTGCAACCATTTGAGAGTAAATACGTTTTTCACCTGCTTCGTTCCGAATATGGCCAGCGGCTTATCTTCAGCAAACAAACGGGAAGTACGAATCAGAAGGAGCTGCCCGCAAAAGAGGTCGCTTTCTTCCTTATTCCGATTCCACCCCTGGGCGAGCAGCGCCGCATCGTTAAAGACATAGAAGCAATAATCTCCACTACCAATCTATAGCCTCGTCAACTGCGGCGCGCTGCTCGGCGGCAGTGCGCCGCAGGTATATTCGCGTCGTCTCGATGCTGTCATGTCCCATCAGGTCAGCAAGAAATGCGATATCAGGATTCTTGGCAATGAAGTTCTTTGCGAATAGATGTCGGAATGAGTGAGGGTAGACCACATCGGGATTGACACCATACCGTTCTGCCGCTCGTTTCAGCCCGAGGGAGATACCGCGAGCTGTCAGCGCCTTTGGACTGTTTCCGCGGAAAATCGCGCCTGTCTTATTGTGCTCTGTTTCGCACCATTCCAGCGCTTCTTCTTGCAGCTTGTTCGGCACATAGATACGCCTGAGCTTCTGCCCCTTCGAGACAATGTCCATCTTGCCTTCCTCAATGTGTCTCACCTCAAACCTCCTGAGCTCGCTCACACGCGCTCCCGTACATGCAAGGAAACGAACGACGAAGTACCAGAACCAATCCCCATCGTTTCGAAGTCCCTCTCGCAACAACTCGTATTCTTCATTACTAATTACGTTGTTTAGGAATGGCTTCTGTTGGACTCGAACCCCTTTGAGTCTCATTCCATCGAAATGAAGAAAATCAAGATAGACATTGATGGCCCCAATACGATTATTCGCAGTCTTGGGTGCAAATGACGAAACCAGCCACTCCTTATGCTCAAGAAGTGACTGGTTCGTTATGGGGGTTGCATTTTGCTCAAGTTGCTTTGCCGCAAACAAGTATGAGGCAATAGTGTTCGATGCGTATTCTTGCGCTTGCAAGTACTCTTCAAATGCTTTCATTGCAGCTCTCCTTTCGACTATGCAATGAAAGCAGCTAATCGAGGTGGTTGAATAGCTCCTCTATTCGCTCGACAATGCGGCGCTGCTCGGCCAGAGGCGGGACGGGAAGGAGCATCGTCAGCATCGAATCGAATTCAATGCTGTCCACAGTTGTGCCGTCCTTGTGATAGGTGTTGCGGATGCGCTTATCCCAGGCGCTGAAGCACGTGAGCAGCCATTTGGAAAAGCCGCCGTGGAACGGCGTCATCGCCTTGAGATCCTGGTTGATGGTCGTCTCGACGCGGTTGATGGCGACCGGAAGCAGGCGGCGCAGGATGCCGCTTCTAACGACCATGAGGACGGAGCCGGCGGGAACGGTGCCGGTCTCGGCCGCACCGAGCGGGGCGAGCTCGATCTGGGACCCGTACAGCTCGGCGGCTTTCATGTCCTTCGAGGTGATCCAGGGCACGCCACCGCCCTCCCAGAACTCCTTGTTCGCCTTCGAGGGGGTCTTGCCTCCGCACGTTGCAACTATTTGGCCCAGCCTCGCCCACGCCCACCCCTCGGG
>NZ_CAAKNY010000027.1 GCF_901212495.1 Collinsella aerofaciens
CCGACTTCTCCGTCCTTAGGTCTCCCACGCCTAGCCCCCATTCCAACCAATTTCGGACAAACTGTCCGATACCCTACATCCCATACGATACTGCTTGTGGCCAGCATGGCACTCCGGCACGAGAATCTCCCCGAAACCGAAACCGCCGGGAGGCATCATGTTCCACGCATACACCGGGGATGAGCAGTTCGATCTGCAGCTCAACCGCTTCACCCACCCCGAGCTCGACCCATCGGTCAAAGGCGACCTCGCCGAGGTCATCCCCCAGCTCCGCACCGCCGGGGACTGGTACCCCTGTTGGTCGGAGTTTGCCCGCCGGCGCGAGGTAGCCGGCGACCACGCCGTCGCCTCGGGCTACTGGGGCGCTGCGGCGTTCTACGAGCCGCTTGACTCCGAGACGAAGCGCACGGCCGTCGCGGGGTTCCGCCGCGAGTTCTACGCCGGGTGGGACGGCCCCGAGCTGGAGCGCCTGGAAGTCCCCTACGCGGGGTCGAGCCTGCCCGCCTTACGAATCCGCACCGCCGCCGAGCACTCGGCGGAGCCGCTCCTGCTGTTCGGCGGGTTCGACAGCTATATGGAGGAGATGGCGGGCTGGTTGCGCGCGCTGGGCGACTGCGGGCGCGACGTCGTCATCTTCGACGGGCCCGGCCAGGGGACGGCGCTCATGCGCGGCCTCGCCATGCCGCTCGCCTGGGAGCGCCCCGTGGGGGCAGTGCTTGACGCGCTGGAGATCGAGCGCTGCGCCGCGATGGGGATGTCGCTCGGCGGGCTGCTTGTGATGCGCGTGGCGGCGTTCGAGCCGCGCGTTACGCGCATCGTGGCGATGGACGTGTTCTACCGGATGTTCGACGCGCTGGAGATCCGCCTGCCCCGGACCGCGGGCGTCGCGCTCGAGTTCCTCGTGTGGTGCCGCGCCTCAGGCGTACTCGATGCTGCCGTTAGCCGCCTCGCGGCGCGTGACCACGACATGGCCTGGAAGCTGCAGCAGGCCCTGGCCATCACGGGGACGGACAGTCCACACGCGCTGCTCTACGAGCTCGTGCGCTGGAGCTTCGCGGGCCTGGGCCCGCTCGTGCGGCAGGACGTGCTGCTCTTCGCGGGCGAGCGCGACCAGTACGTGCCGCTTCGGCGGCTCGGCCAGGTGGCGCGCGAGCTCGTGAACGCCAACAGCGTGACGACGCGCGTCTTCACCGATGCCGAGCACGCGGCGGAGCACTGCCAGGTCGGAAACCTCCCGCTTGCCCTTGGCGTCGTGCGCGACTGGTTGGATGAGACGGAGGAGCGGCTGCCGTAGCGCTGCGGGCGACCTCTCGGCCGTGCTGGGCGAGCTGCTCGCCAACGCGGTCAAGTACGCCGACGAGGGCGG
>NZ_CAAKNY010000028.1 GCF_901212495.1 Collinsella aerofaciens
CCAAAATAAACCTGTCCCTTTTTGGCGGGTGGGAGTTGGAGTAAAGTAAGTGGTGGTTAACTAGAGGAGGCTTGTTATGGCACCTATCGATATTGTTGTGCTGGCTGTTATCGGTATTGCGTTTGTCGCGGTATGCGTGCGCATCCACCGCAAGGGCACCTGCGCCGACTGCGCCCAGGGTGGCGTTTGTACGGGGCACTGCTCCAACAAAAAGACCTGCGCCGCACTGAAGGGCGTGGACAAAATCGCCGAAGACCTGGGTCGCGGCGTCAGGTAACCCGGTCGCCAGATTCCCGGCCAGTGAGGGCACCGCGTACTGTCCTTCCGGCGTGGCAACAAAATGTTGCCACCTCATGCGAAGGGCGGGGGTGTATAGCCGTGAGACCAAGCAGGATCGCCCGCGATCGTGTGGACTCACGTCTGGCTCGCCGCGGCGTGGACGATACGGGTCGTCGCGATGCGGAATTCATAACGACTTAGTCTGCCTTGCGCCCGCCCGGTCACGGTGCCCCCGATTGCCCCATAGTCTTCATTGCGGTGAAAGTCTCGCGTGCCGTGCTACCGGACACGTCCCCTCGTGCGGTGAGGGCCCGTTAGGTCATATAATTGGATCATTCCAGAGCCGATATCCAGAATGACAATAGAGGGGAATCGCGTGGCTATCCACATCGTTGAGGAGGCACATCGCTGCCTGGGCTGCAAGAAGGCGCTCTGCCAGCTTAAGGGCTGTCCAGTGCTGACGCCTATTCCGCAGGTCATCGACCTGTTCAAGCAGCGTCGTCTGGAAGAGGCGGGCGAGCTGCTGTTCCAGAACAATCCCATGAGCGCGGTCTGCTCCATGGTGTGCAACCATTCGGGCCAGTGCGAGGGCGCGTGTATCCAGGGCCGCAAGGGCGCGCCGGTGCATTTTTCGAGCATCGAGAACTATGTCTCGACTGCGTATTTGGATCGTAAGGAGTGGGAGCCCGCGCCGTCGTGCGGCAAGCAGATCGCCGTGGTCGGCTCCGGTCCCGCCGGCATTACCGTCGCCATTAAGATGGCCCAGCTGGGCTGCGCCGTCACGGTGTTTGAGCAGCGCCCCGAGATCGGCGGTGTGCTGGAGTACGGTATCCCCGAGTTCCGCCTGCCGCGCTCGCTGGTGCAAAAGTACCGCCATGTGATGTGCTCACTCGGCGTGCGCGTTCGCCCCTCGACCACTATCGGCGGTGCGCTGCATATCGACGACCTGCTGCGTGACGGCTACGACGCGGTCTTTGTGGGTACCGGTACCTGGCGTGCCCGCAAGCTGGGCATTCCCGGCGAGTCGCGCGGCAACGTGCTGTTTGGTATCGATTACCTGGTCGATCCCACGAGCGTGGCGATCGGGCAGAACGTGGCGGTTATCGGCGCCGGCAACGTGGCCATGGATGTTGCCCGTACGGCTCTGCGCTCGGGCGCTCGCAAGGTTACCGTGTATGCCCGATCGCGCCATATCTCGGCCATCGATGACGAGGTGGAGCTGACCGAGCTCGACGGCGCCGAGATCGTGTGCGGCAAGGCGATCTGCGCCATCGACGATAACGGCCCGGTGTTCGAGACGGCTATCTTTGACGAGGACAACAACGTGGTGGGCTACGAGGAAGAGCTCGACCACGCGTCCGCCGACACGGTTGTGATCGCGGCTTCGCAGGTGCCCAAGGACAAACTCGTGCTTACGACGGGCGGCCTGGAGACCGATCATCGCGGTCTTCTTTCGGTCGATGAGCATGGTATGACCACCGTGCCGGGCGTCTTTGCCGCCGGAGACGTGGTCAACGGTCCGCTCACCGTGGTCCATGCCGTGGCCGGCGCCAAGCTCGCCGTCGAAGGCATGACCACCTACCTGGGCCTCTAACCCAACCCACCCCTCAGTTGCGGTGAAATAGTTCCTGTTTGGTGCGCCAAGGGCCTCATTCAGGAACTATTTCACCGCAACTTTTTTGTGGGTCGAGCGGAAGCCGGGGGAGCGCGTGCGGTCGGGTGCTGCGCGGTTGCTGATACGATAGGTATATCAGCAACCGCCGCCGAGCGGCTCAAATGAAAGGAACCCTGTATGGAGTCCTCCGCCTACCCGATACTCTTCAGCCCGATCAAGGTCGGTACGACCGAGGTCAAGAACCGCGTCTTTATGCCGCCGGTGTCCACCAACCTGGCCGACCATGGCTATGTGACCGACGACCTGGTCGACCATTACCGTGCCCGCGCCAAGGGCGGCGTGGGCCTGATCATCACCGAGGTCGTGACGGTCGAGCCCACCTATACCTATCTGCCGGGCGACATGTGCTGCTACGACGACACGTTTATCCCCGGCTGGGAAAAGCTCGCCGCGGCCGTCCACGAGTACGGCTGCAAGATCATGCCGCAGCTCTTCCACCCCGCCTACATGGCCTTCAACATCCCGGGCACGCCGCGCCTGATCGCCCCGTCCTTCGTGGGCCCGTCCTATGCCCGCGAGGCGCCGCGCCCCATCACGGTCGATGAGATCCACGAGCTCACGCATCAGTTCGGCGACGCCGCCGTGCGTATGCAGAGGGGCGGCGTCGATGGCGTCGAGGTCCACGCGGCGCACGCCCACGGCATGCTCGGCGGCTTCTTGACCCCGCTCTACAACAAGCGCACCGACGAGTACGGCGGCTCGCTCGACGCCCGCATGCGCTTCCTGCTCGAGGTCATCGCCGAGATTCGCGAGCGCTGCGGCAAGGACTTCATCATCGACGTCCGTATCTCGGGCGACGAGTACACCGATGGCGGCCTGACCCTCAACGACATGATCTACGTCTCGCGTCGCCTGGAGAAGGCCGGCGTCGACATGCTGCATGTCTCGGGCGGCACCACCATCAAGCGCGGGTCTGCCATTCCCGCCGCCGGCACGCAGCAGGCCACGCACGCCGCCTGCTCGCGCGAGATCAAAAAGCACATCAACATTCCCGTCGCCACGGTCGGCCGCATCAACGAGGCCTGGATCGCCGAGGAGCTGATCGGGGACGGCGCCGCTGACATCTGCATGATGGGCCGCGCCAACCTGTGCGATGCCGAGTTCTGCAACAAGGCCGCCGCCGGCAACGCCGACAAGATCCGTCCCTGCATCGGCTGCCTGCGCTGCCTGAACGGCATTATGTTCGGCAAGCGCATCTCCTGCACCGTCAACCCCGATGTTGAGCGCGACGAGGCCGGCTACGAGCCTGCCGCCGAGGCCAAGAACGTGCTTGTCGTGGGCGCCGGCCCTGCGGGCATGGAGGCAGCCTACATTGCCGCCAGGCGCGGCCACAACGTGGTGCTCGTGGATAAGCAGGACGAGCCGGGTGGCGAGATGCGCATCGCGTCCGTCCCGCCGGCAAAGCAGGAGCTCACCCGCGTGATCAAGTACCAGTACCGTCGCCTGGCCGAGGCCGGCGTCACATGCGTCTTCGGTACCGAGCTGATCGCCGAGGACATTCGGCGCGACTACGCGGGCTACGAGGTCGTCCTGGCTTATGGCGCCGAGCCCATCGCCCCGGCCTCCATGCAGGGCTTTAAGCAGGTCATGACGGCCGACGACCTGCTGGGCGGCAAGGCTTTCCCGGGCAAGAAGATCGTCATCGTAGGCGGCGGCACCGTTGGCTGCGAGACGGCCGATTACCTAGCCCCGTTGGTCAACGACCTCTCGCCGGCCAACCGCGACGTCACCGTCATCGAGATGACCAAGACGCTCGCCGCCAACGAGGGCGGTGCCGGTCGCGCGGTCCTCATCACGCGCATGCTCTCCAAGGGAGTCCACGTGCTGACCGAGGCCAAGGTGACCGAGATCACCGAGGACGCCATCAGCTACGAAAAGGACGGTGAGATCCACACCATCGCCGATGCCGATACGCTGGTGCTTGCCATGGGCTATCGTCCCAATACCAAGCTGGCTGATGACCTTGCCGCTGCCGGCGTTGCCACCCACGTGCTGGGCGATGCCCAGAAGTGCGGCAACATCCGCGATGCCATCGGCGACGGCTACAGGGTCGCCTGCGAGCTCTAGTCAGCCTCCTTTGCGCCGTTTGATGTAGAGGGTCCTGTCCCGAGGCGCCAATCGATAGAGAGCAAAAAGCGGCCGCCGTCCCGTATACGGGGCGGCGGCC
>NZ_CAAKNY010000029.1 GCF_901212495.1 Collinsella aerofaciens
GATACTCCTAAAAGTGTAACCAGATTCGAGTTTTAGGAGCAGCTCTTGAAGTGCAGCAGGCTCAGGAACCGTGGCAGGTACCTCGAGGAGGCAATGCTCTTCCGTGACACCGACCTCATCAAGGTGATTACGGGCGTGCGCAGGTGCGGCAAGTCGAGCCTTCTCGATCTTATCAGGATAACCATCGAGTCTGAGGGGGTCGCTGGCCGCGGTTTTGTGAGCGTCAACCTGGAAAGCAAGGGTGCGGGCATCAAGACGGAAGACCAGCTTTACGATCGCATTCGCGGGTGCCTGTCGGACAAGGGGCGCACCTACGTCTTCATAGACGAGCCCCAGAGAATCGATGGCTGGCAGGATGCGGTCAATGCGATGAGGGTCGACTTCGATTGCGACATCTATCTCACGGGCTCGAACGCGTATCTTCTCTCGAGCGAGCTGGCCACCTATCTGTCCGGGCGCTACGTAGAGGTAAAGATGCTGCCCCTGTCCTTCTCCGAGTTCGCTGACTTCTGCGGGATCGAGTTTGCATCGGGAAGGTCGGTGGCTCTCACCCCCGAGGGGGATCCCGTTCTCTTTGACGATATGCTTACTCGTTACCTTGAGTACGGGGGCATGCCAGCCATTGCATCCCTATCGACGACCCAGGCGCAGCACTCGGCGTACATGTCCGGAGTCTACGAGGCCATCGCCGTGCGCGATATCGTCAACCGCGAGCGCGGGAAGGGCAAAAGCGCGGTGACCGACCCTTCTCTGCTGCGCCATGTGGCCGAATTCCTGGCG
>NZ_CAAKNY010000030.1:0-20893 GCF_901212495.1 Collinsella aerofaciens
TAGCTAATTTGGGACGGGGCTTTTTTGACTGGTATGATTGGTGCGACCATTCCAACCAGCTAAAAGAGCCCCGTCCCAAATTGACTACCGAGAGGATCTGCCATGGAGCGCATTTCGAGCTTTTCTGTCGATCATCTGCTGCTTGAGCCCGGCGTGTACGTGAGCCGCATCGACCGCGACCCGGCGACCGGTACCGCCGTCACCACCTTTGACCTGCGCCTGACCACGCCCAACAAAGAGCCGGTCATGAACACGGCCGAGTGCCATACCATCGAGCACCTGGGCGCGACGTTCCTTCGCAACCATGCCGAGTGGTCGAGCCGCATCGTCTACTTTGGTCCCATGGGCTGCCGCACGGGCTTTTACCTGGTCGTGTTTGGTGAGGTGACGAGCGAGGAGATCCTGCCGCTCGTGCGCGAGCTCTTTGAGTTCGTCGCCGGCTTTGAGGGCGATGTCCCCGGCGCCGCTCCCGAGGAGTGCGGTAACTACCTGGACCAGAACCTTCCCATGGCCAACTGGCTCGCGCGCCGCTACCTCGACCGCGACCTGGCCGATATCGATGAGGCTCATCTGCATTATCAGCAGGCGTAAGGCTGCCGCCAGTTTCTAAACCGTTCACACGGAGATATCGACCGTTTAACTGTTTAGAAGTGTTTATACGAGGTCAATAGCGGTGTTTCGCCTAATATAGCTTTCAGAGTGATATTCAGGCAAGGCTCCTGAAGCAGCATCTGTCGACATTGATTGTCGGATTCTGCTTCGGGAGCCTTGTTTTGTTTAGGGGGACACATGGAAATCGTTAAACGAATTAATACCAGCGCTGTCCTCTGCGTCGATGGAAATGGCAGGCAACTAGTTGCATTCGGGCGCGGCCTAGGGTTTAAGAATGTTGGCGATGAAGTGCCACTCTCGGAGATTCAGCGGACGTTTTATAACGTCAGCTCCCGCTATGTCGCTCTTGTCGATGAGGTTTCCGATGAGCTTCTCGAGCTCACCTCGGATGTTATTGATATGTCGTCAGGCTTGCTGCCCTACGAGGTGAGCCCCAATCTGCCGTTTATCCTTGCGGACCATATCGCGTATGCAATTAAGCGCAAGGAGCAAAACATCGTTGTCCACATGCCCCTGTCGTTTGATGTCCGCCAACAATATCCCGTCGAATTCAAAATCGGCGAGTATGCGCTCAGGATAATCAGAAAGCGCCTTAACGTGAGGCTTCCCGCCCATGAGGCAGTTGGAATTGCCATGGCGTTTATCAACAACATGGCCGATTCAGACTCATGTGAAGCGGCTGAAGAGCTTGGCGCGGACGTCTACGAATGTGTTCTCGAAGAATCAACCATCGCCGTTGAAAGACGACTTGGGATTCAGGTTGATCGGGAAGGCTTCGATTACGCAAGATTTGCGACCCATCTTCAGTACCTATTCAATAGGCTGAACTCAGGCGAAAGCATCGTAAGCGATAACCGCAAGATGTATCTCTCGCTCAAGGATGAATATCCAGTGGCATCAATGTGTGCCGATGATATTGCTTCTGCTCTCAGCCGGCTTACGGGCCAGGAGCTAGTAGACGAAGAAAAACTCTATCTCATGATGCATATCAATCGAATTGCATCGAAAACAAGGTAATTGGTCGGCGAAGGCGCGCGCTTTGTCGATTGTTACATATAAAACTCAACGTGGGAGAAATGGTATTTATGGCAGATACAACTAAGCTCGCTGCCGAGATTCTCGAGATGGTGGGCGGTGCAGAAAACGTTACATTTGTAGCTCACTGCATGACTCGTTTAAGGTTCAACCTTAAGGACGAAAGCATCGTAGACGATGAAAAGGTCAAGGCAATCGATGGCGTGATCGACATTCGCCATTCCGCAGGGCAATACCAGGTAATTGTGGGGCCCAAGGTCGATAAGGTTTATGAAATCGTCGTCAAAGAAGCTGGGATCGATACGGGGGATTCCGAGGCTGGCGAAGGGGAGACCAAGGGCTTTCTGGGAAAGCTGATGAAGCTCGTCAGCGGGATCATGATGCCTGTCCTTCCCGCTCTGATCGCATGCGGAATGATAAACGCCGTTCTTAGTATTCTGACGACGGCGGGTGTTGTCTCCACCGAGAGCGGAATTTACACATTGCTGTACGGCATGGGAAATGCCTGCATGTATTTCCTGCCCGTTCTTGTCGGGTCGTCTGCGGCTCAGTTCTTTGGAATCGATCGATATATCGGTGCAGTTCTCGGAGCAATTCTGATTTACCCGACGTTTGTTGCTGCGGCCGGGGCGGGCGATGCGCTGGATCTGTTCGGCATGAAGTTCACGATGGTGAGCTATGCTTCTACGGTGTTTCCTGCTATCGTGGCGGCTTGGTTTGCATCCGTCCTTTATAAGGGACTGCGCGCGGCTCTTCCCGATGCCGTGGCATTTGCGCTCGTTCCGTTCTTGACGGTTGCAATTGCCGCCCCAATCTCGCTTCTTGTGATCGGCCCTGTTATCCAGCAGGCAAGCTCCTTGCTTGCGACTGCTGTGTTGGCGGTCTACCAGTTCAGCCCCATCCTTTGCGGCATTATTCTCGGACCGATATTCGGCCTCATTATGATCCCCCTGGGACTCCACTGGGCCCTTATCGTGATTTCGATCAACAATATCATTACCGTCGGTTCCGACCCCATCCTTGGACTTCTTTGCTGCAGCATGGGCGTCGTTGGTGCATGCCTGGCGTTTGCTCTCCGCTCGAAGGACCCGAGTGAAAAGAGCCTTGGGTTCAGCTGTGCCATCACGGGCTTGTGCGGAATTACGGAACCGGCTCTGTACGGCATCATCTTGGAGCATAAGAAGATCGTTATCGCTTCCATGATTTCTGGAGCAATCAGTGCCGTTATCCCGGCGATCTTCAATACTCGCACGTTCGTTATGACATCGAGCGGTATTTTTAGCTTTCCCGGTTATATGAATCCTTCTGGCGATATGAGCAGTCTCATTGGTGCAATTCTTAGTAATGTCGTTGGTTTTATCCTCACCTTCGTTCTTGTCTACTTCATGTATCGCCCTGATGCAGACGCGTCGGCGGAATAGGCAATTATTTGGAATGTAAGCTGCTGAAAACCCCGCGGCAGATTGCATATGGTGGGCTTGCGATTGAACGGCGCGAGCCCACCTCGTTTTTGGAGTGACTAGTTATGACCATTACTGCCGATATGACGTTTGGAGAAATCGCGCTTCTCCCCGAGTTCGCTGGGTTCGGCGAGCACCTCATGCTTTGCCGCCCTTCAACTTGGGAACGCATGTGGAATAAGCCCATCGCGGCCCATTTGAATTCCGATACCAATCCGTATGAAGTTGCTCGCGTTCTGCGCGGGTTGAATCGGATCGTTGAGCTCGTGGATGACGGGCAGCAGTTTGCCTACGATATTTGGGATGAAGCCGACTGCATCCGTGACCCGACTCGACGCAATACGAAACTGTTTTTCTTTCCTGGGAGACCGGGGGCGCCGTTCATCATTGCGATTTCGGGCGGGGGCTATCAAAGCGTTTGTCACCAAATGGAGGGTTTTCCCGTCGCTCCCGAGCTCAACGATGCAGGATATAACGTGTTTGTTTTGTCATACAGGGTGAGGGTTGAGCCCCTGATGCCGCGTCCGATCGACGATCTGAATCGAGCCGTCTGTTTCGTCCTCGAGAACTCAGCGAGATTCGATGTAGCTAAAAGCTACGCGGTTATCGGGTTTTCCGCCGGCGCACATTTGACCGCCGAGTGGGGAACGGATAACAAAGGGTTCGCGGCTTACGGATGCGAGCCGCCCAAAGCTTTGGTTCTATGCTACGCACCGATTGATCTTCATGAGTCCGAAGACGCATCAGACCATAGGTTCCTTGATTCGGTATGCGGTGAGGCCGAACGCGATGCGATTGATGATTTCTGTATTGATCAACATGTGTGGGAGCAGTACCCGCCGACATATCTTTGGCAATGCGCTGATGACGATGTCGTATCGCCCAGCAATCTCGGAAAGATGGTAGCTGCTCTGGATGCGGTCGGGGTGCACCATGAGGAAGTTATGTATCCAGAAGGAGGGCACGCATTGATGAAGCCCCATGCGCCGGAAACCGACTGCTGGTGTTTGAGCGCAATTGAGTTCCTTAGGGAGTACCTCGGCTAAGAGGGGACTATATGTCGCCCATTCAAGCAGACGATTCCGCTACACATTGTTTGCGATATTGATCGAGGCTGTAGACGAGTGATGTTCTAGAATGTTCGTATAGTCACATTTACGAACAGGAGTGAACATGCATATCTACTCTGTCAACGATCCCGAGTTCAAATCCTATGGCAACGTTTGGGATAACGTTCCGTCCGAGCTCACGTCGCCCGTACTCGAGGCGCTCTCTGCCACGCCCATCCCCGAGGGCAGTAAGTATGTCGCGAGTGCGCCGGAGCTCGAGGGCGTCAAGGATGCCGACAAATTGGGCTTTCTCATGTTCGGCGGCCGCCCCTTCCAGCTCGGCTGGTGCAACGGCCACAACACACGCCTCAACTGCCTGGAGTATCACCGCGCCAGCGAGTTCAACCTGGGTGCCCGCGACTTTATCCTGCTGCTGGCCAAGCGTGAGCAGATCGTCGACGGCAAGCTCGACACCACTCAGGTCAAGGCCTTCCGCGCACCCGCCGGCACGCTCATCGAGGTCTATGCCACGACGCTCCACTACACGCCGTGCATGGTCGACGACGGCGGCTTCCAGGTGATGGTTGCGCTGCCCGCCGGCACCAACGGCCCGCGTCCCGAGGCCGCAGCCGACATGCCCGCCGCCGGTGACAGCTACTGCTACTGGAAGGCCGACAAGTGGGTCCTCTGCCACGCCGATAGCCCCAAGGCAGCTGAGGGCGGTTACGTAGGCCTCGCCGGTAAAAACCTCGACATCACCGTGGACTAGCGCTTCGTCCAAAACCACCACAAAGGGGACAGACACCTTTGTGGTGGTTTTCCTATACAGAACACCTGTACGACTCCTTTCCTTTCTTTCCTATTTTTTCCTTTTTTTCCTATTGAGGCGCGGTTCGATTTCCGTTTGTCTCGTTCTGTAACATCTAGCAGGTAAAATCGTCTCTACCTGTTACAGATCGAGACAAACTGCAGGGGCGGTCCGAAAAATCTTGATCTGTAACAATAAGCCCGGTTTTGACGGCCTAACTGTTACAGATCGAGACAAACCGACCAAAACCACCGCAAAGGGGACAGGCGCCTTTGTGGTGGTTTGGCATGCGGCGGGTATCAGAAAGTGTCAGGCGCGGGCGGTTGCTGGGCGTCTGCATGCGAAAAGAAGTGTCGACCTGCGTTGTTGCCGTTGAGCGGCGTCCCGTTTGCGGGGATACTGAAGCCACGACAAGCAGCGTATGAAAGGATCGATGCATGGCTTTCCGTAATGACTTCCTGTGGGGCGGCGCGACGGCTGCCAACCAGTGCGAGGGCGCCTACAACGTGGACGGCCGCGGCCTGGCCAACGTGGATGTGGCTCCGCACGGCTCCGAGCGCTACGCGGTGGTCTCCGGCCAGCGCAAGATGCTCGACTTTGAGGACGGCTACTACTATCCCGCGCAGACCGGCATCGATTTTTACCATCACTACAAGGAGGACATCGCCCTCTTTGCCGAGATGGGCTTTAAGGTCTTCCGCATGAGCCTGGCCTGGACCCGCATCTTCCCCAACGGCGACGAGACCGAGCCCAACGAGGCCGGCTTGGCCTTCTACGAGGACGTGTTCCGCGAGTGCCAGAAGCACGGCATCGAGCCGCTCGTGACCATCACGCACTTCGACTGCCCGATCCACCTGATCAAGGAGTACGGCGGCTGGCGCAACCGCAAGCTCATCGATTTTTACAAGAACCTCGCCACGGTGCTCTTTACCCGCTACAAGGGCCTGGTGAAGTACTGGCTTACCTTTAACGAGATCAACATGATCCTGCACCTGCCGTTTATGGGTGCCGGCCTGGTCTTTGAGGAGGGCGAGAACAAGGAGGCCGTCGAGTACCTGGCCGCCCACAACGAGCTCGTCGCCAGCGCCTGGGCAACCAAGATCGCCCACGAGATCGACCCCGAGGTCAAGATCGGTTGCATGCTTGCCGCAGGTAGCTACTACCCCTACAGCTGCCGTCCGGGCGATGTGCGCCAGGCGCAGATTGACAACCAGAGCAACTATTTCTTCGTCGACGTCCAGAGCCGCGGCTACTACCCGGCCTATGCCGTCAAGAAGCTCGAGCGTCTGGGCATTGATGTGGGCATGACCGACGAGGACCGCGAGATCCTGGCCGCCAACACCGTCGACTTCATCAGCTTTAGCTACTACTCCACCCGTTGCTCCGCCGGTGCCGATAACCCCGATGTCGAGCGCGCCCAGGGCAACGCCTTCGCCGGTGCCAAGAATCCCTACCTGCAGCAGAGCCAGTGGGGCTGGGCCATCGACCCGTTGGGCTTCCGTATCACCCTCAACGACCTGTACGACCGCTATCAGAAGCCGCTGTTCGTGGTCGAGAACGGTCTGGGCGCCAAGGACGTTGTCGAGGAGGACGGCTCCATCAACGACGACTACCGTATCGACTACCTGCGCCAGCACATCGCCGCGATGCGCGATGCGGTGACCGAGGACGGCGTCGACCTGCTGGGCTACACCACCTGGGGCCCGATCGACCTGGTCTCGGCCGGCACGGGCGAGATGTCCAAGCGCTACGGCTTCATCTACGTGGACCGCGACGACGCCGGCAACGGCACCCTCAAGCGCTCCAAGAAGAAGAGCTTCGACTGGTACAAGAAGGTCATCGCCACCAACGGCGAAGACCTGGCCTAAGGGCACTGAGGCACTCAACCTTGGGGCTCCAACCCTCCTCGCGTACCTAAGGTACGCTTCGTCGGGCTTGTCGCTCCCAATCTCGAGCACCTCAGGCCCTTAGGAGGCGGACCTGACCGCCGTGTTTCGGAAGTCCTGCTTTATAACGTCCTAACCAAGACACCCGGCGAGCAGTTAATTCCCGCCGGGTGTTTCGTTAAAAGAAGTGAAAGAAAGCAAAAGAAGTTAAAACTTGCAATTGCACTACGGCGCGAGAACATCCAGCGGAACAACTTGGACGCCGCGGTCAGTGACATAGGCTTGTGAGCCAAATCCAATGATTGCGACTTTCGAAACTGGCGGGTTGTTTCCGGCGGCGACCATACGCTTCTCGACAGCAACGAGACTGTCAGACGCCTCTTCGATTTGAGCAGAGCTGAGTTTAACTTCGATCGGAATCCACGTTCCACCGGGAGCCGCAATGACTGCATCGACCTCTAGATCGCGAGAATCGTGATAGTGATAGAGACCCATTCCATTTGCTTGCGTATAAACCCACAAATCATGAAGGGCCAACGATTCAAAAAGCAGTCCAAGCGTCTTGAAGTCCAGCAGTAATGTCTCCGGAGTCGCCCCGAGCGCAGCGGCCGCTAGTGACGGGTCAGCGAGATGATGCTTCTTCGATTCTCTTAGGTGCACTGGAGATCTCATTGCAGGGTTCCATGCGGGAATATCGCGAACGAAATTAACCCGAGCGAGAAGAGATATGTATGATGACGCCGTTTGTCTCGACACCTCTCCACCAAGATCGGCTACGAGCGTTTTGAGTGTCGCCAAAGTGGATTCATTGCGCGCAAGCGATTCAATGACAGCTTTGACCTTTTCAGGGTCGCGGCGAGAGCCGTCGACACGGGACAAATCTTCTTCGGCAACTATGTCGATGTATCGTTTAGCCATCGCGGACGCAGCCCGCGCATCGTGTCCGACCGCCGCAGGCCATCCACCACGAACAACGCACTCGGCAATCGAGGCAGAATCCAGCGACCCAAAAGCGCCATTGAACTTTTTGCCAGAAATAATGCCCGATAGCTTAACTGCACCGCTGGATTTCCCAAGTTCGAAAAGCGTCATGGTATCCATGCACAGTTTGGCGAACCTTCCAGCGCCACTGTGCATCGGACGTTTGTCGTCTCGCGGCGTTGCCGACCCCGTAAATATGAACTGGCCAGGCTCACCGCCACGGTTGTCACATTCAAACCGTGCCGCGTCCCAAAGTTTCGGAACCTCCTGCCACTCGTCAATTAGCCGTGGCACTTCGCCGGAAACGGCAAGAGCTGGGTCAGTCTCGGCGCGTAAGCGATTCTCGAAGTTGCGGGACGGGTCCATGAGAAGGAGCCTGGACGCCGCACGGGTCTCGGCTGTGGTCGTCTTCCCGCACCATTTCGGTCCTTCGATGAGAACGGCACCGAATATGCCCAGCAGCTGGTCGAGCTCATTTTCGATAATTCTAGTGTAGTACTTCTTTGGCATAATTATCACCATTGATTACCAGCGCGTTTAACTAAATTTACCGTTTTCATTTAACCATATTTTGCTTTTTTGATTAACCAGATTTACGCATTTCAGTTAACGAAACAGATTAAACATCTACTGTCTGAGTTGGCACTTGGGGACGTTCTTAAACGACTGGTCGCAGGTATTTTTCTCCTCTGGGAGCAGTTCAGCGCAAGGGGCGTCGCCTGGATATTCCGACGGCGCCCCATTCTGCACTTGGACGTTCTTGTTTGACTAGTCATTTAAGAACGTCCCCAATGAGTGTCCGCAGAATGAGAGTGTAGGCACTCATTGGGGACGTACTTAAATGAGTGGCAGTTGGGGACACTCCTTGTCGAATGTGGCGGCTGTCGAATGTGGACGCCGTCCTTGCTATGCCACGGTCACGGCGACCTGGGCGTAGCGGGTGCAGGGGCGTTCGGCGCGCGTCTGGACGGTGAGGGTGAGCACGAAGCGGTCGCCGGGTCGTGCGTCGGCGGGCACGATGAAAGCGGCGTCCATCGCGCATTCATGCCACGGCGACAGATCCTGGACGCCTGCATAGCTCGACGGGTCCACGGCGACATCCCAATGCGCATCGAAGCCTCTGCCGTCGGGGTCGACGATGGTCGCTGAAAGGGCGACACGCTCACCGGCTGAAGCACTGCGGTCGGTCGTAACCTCGACAATATGTGCTGGATGTGAGCAGGTGGCCGGATCATGGGCGCACCATTGTGCGCGGGCGGCAAAGTCCTCCTGATACGCTCGCAGGTAGGGATTGGGATTGTCATCTGCGGGCGTGCCGATGGCGGCAAAACCGGCGGGTGCGGCCGCATCGGGATGCCCATCAAGAAACATACGGCCGAGTAGCGTGTCGAAGTCGCGGTCGTCAATACCGCGCAGGCCAAACGGCAGCAGCGGAATATAGGTCATGCTGTCGCCTTCGGCCATAAAATCGCCGCGCTCAAACTGCATCGCGGGCACGCCTTCTAGGCCCCAATCCAGACGGGCATGCTTGCCAAACTGAAAGCGCTCGGGCTCGTTTTCGTAGACCTTGCCGTCGCCATAGAGCATATAGCGTGCCATAAGGGGGCCGTTGCCCTGCGTGAGATTCTGCTCGGGCCAGGGAGCCTTAAACAGCGGCAGCGTATCGGGCTGAGCCATCTTGGCGTCGAAATAGTTTCCATACATATAGGGCGTACGCCAAAAGATGAGCTTGGGAAAGAGCTCACGCCCATGGTCGAGCCACGAGTTGTCCTGTCCCACGCCATTGGCAACGCCACTCACGCGCACCTTCTGATAGACCCGCTGCTGCACGGCAGGCCATTCGGGCGTGGCGCGATAACGTTCGGCAATACTCATGAGGGCACGAACGATGGTGTTCATGCCACCCCAGCTGAGCAGCCACAGCGTGCGAGGGTCGTCATCCATGATGGCGTCGGCGATGACGCGCGACCCTTCAGTCTCCTCAGTCACGTCACCCTCAAAAGCAACATTTCCCACAAACGTACGCTCGATCATCTGCGCGGGTGTGGGAAACGGCGGCTCGTCGGCAGCGTCCGCATTCGCCTGCAACTGCGGCCAAGCCTGGGCATATTCATTGCTCCAGAGACTCTCAATCCAATGCTCGGGAAACGGACGATACTCACGAAGCTCCCCAGCCAGTGGATCGGGCTCATGAGGCACAACATCCCAGGTATAAGAGCGACGCCCCTTAGTCCGCCAATGCGGATTTACCTCGCCCAGCGTATGAACCCCATCGCCAAGAAAGTGATACTGCGAAGCCGTATACACCACAGCCTCAACATCAAGCAAGTTAAGATACAGAGCCAAATGAACAAGCGAGTTCATATCGTCGACTTCCATATCGGTAGTAACAATCGCCCGAGTCAAATTCTGAGACATAAGCAAAGCTCCAACCAAAATAATTTCAGCCAGTTACGCGCAAGGCAAGACGGGGCCCACGCCCCCATCGCCACCGACCCAGCGTGCTGCCGGAAGCGCTCGTCCAGCGTTTCGAACAACGTTAACTTAGGGGGTCCTGACCTTTAGTTTTGTAAACATTCCGCAGCGCGGGCCCCGCTTATCCGATGCTCCGAAGGAGCAGGATAAGCGGGGCTCATGCGCGAGGACGTTTACAAAACTAAAGGTCAGGACCCCCGATGGGATGGTTACCTCGAAACTCTGGCCGACCACTCCCAGCAGCCCACCGGCTCGCCGTCGATGAGTACGTTGCCCCCGTCGAAGTCTTGATAACACAGGTCGTTGAATTGGTGGATCCACACGCCGTGGTTGAACGTCTTCTTGGGCGAGCCGTCGGCTTCGCGATACACGCCGGTCAGGTCTTCGACATGGCTAAAGTAGGTGAGGTGCACGTTGGCGCCGGCATCGCGCAGACGCGCCGTGAGCGGCAGCACGGTCTGTTGCGGCGGCACGAGCTCGTCGCCCTTGGAGTGCGTAAACCACAGCGGCGTCTTGGCGAGCGCGGCTACGTCCTCGTCCGTGGCGTTGTACCACGGGGCGCAGCAGGGAAGGCCCGCGGCGAAGAAATCGGGGTAGTCGGCGCACAGGCGCAGGGTCATAAAGCCGCCGTTGGAAAGGCCGGCGACCACGATGCGGTCGGTGTCGATGCGGTCGGCATGCTCGGCGACAAACTCGTCGATAAGCGCTTTGAGCACGGGGGAGTAGATGCTCTGGTTGGAGTGACCAAGCTGCTCGACGCCGTTGTCCATCCAAAACGTGGGCGACTGCGGCACGAGCACCCAGGCAAAGCCGCCAAAGTAGCGCTGAATCTGCGCCTGGCTAATGGCCGTCACGCGATTGCCGATATAGGCACGCGTGGCGCCTTCGCCTTGCGTGGTGCCCTTGCCCTCGCCGGCGCCGTGCAGATACACCACGAGCGGCGCCTTTTGGGGCACGGCCGTGGCCTCGGGCGCAAAGGGGTTGAAGCATGCCGAGTCCTCGGCCTTAAAGCTGGGCTCAAAGAAGCCGTATTCGAGCGCGATGCCGTCGACGGCGGTCTTTTGCGTGGCGTTGCTCCAGCCTTTGAGCGCGGGGCAGATATCGCCACGGCAGGTGTCGAAGACCAGGCCGCAGGTGGGATCGTCGCCGTCGTTGCCAGGAAGAGCTGTGAGCTGCGTGATACGCAGCTGGTCATCGAGCATGTGCGAGCCCATGACGCTGCCTTCGATGGTCTTGGTCAGGCGCTGCTCGGCGACCTCGAGCGCCACATGGGTGCCCACGGCGAGCTTACGGCCGTCCTCGTTGCACGGATAAGCGGTGAGGACGTTGACATAGCCCACAGAGGGCGCGGCATGATCTGCGCCGCGCTCCTTGCACATCAGGACCTCGCCCGTGCGCTCGTGACGCTCTACATATATATGGAAGGTGTTTGCGTCGATGTCGTTGGCGTGTACGGTGCAGGGCAGGTCGAGTACGACCTTGCTGATCCAGGGGCCAAAGTCGCCCAAGGTGGTGACGGTTGCGTACGTACACGATTTGAGTTCCATGAGCTGCCTCCCTTGCGCGGTGAATGCCTAACATTCGCGGCAATACAATCTAAACATGTTTAGTGTAATCCAGAATTACAGAATAGCCAGATGAACTCGACAAAAAGTCATAGTAAGCAGGTGATGAACTACTAAACATATGTTTACTACCTTCTAGCAGGGGTTTTGTTGTTGAGTTGATAGGTTATGGAGGTGTTCATTAAAGCAAAAGCCCACGTAGACAGCTATATATCAATACAGAAGCAAGGGGACGATTTGCTGCTGTTCAGTTACGTTCACCCCCGATTTCCTACCGTTCACCGGACTGTAGACGGCAAATTTGCCATAAATTTGGTGCTCCGTGTAAACTAAAGCACGTAAACGTTCAGTAAACACTTTGTTTACAAAAGCGTATCCAAGGGTCTGGCAACCGTAAGGGGTTATAGTCGCCGGGCCAAAGGCGTGCCTAAGCCCAAGGGGCTGGCACACGAAGATATGGGGAGGGGTCCCATGGCAGTAGATAACAAGCAGATTGCCACCGATGTCCTCGAGCTCGTGGGCGGCGCGGAGAATGTTTCCGTTGCCACCAACTGCATGACGCGCCTGCGTCTGACGCTCAAGGATAACAACAAGGCCGACGTGGAGAAGATCAAGAAGGTCAAGGGCGTTCTGGGTTGCCAGTTCGCCGGTAGCCAGCTCCAGGTCATCATTGGCCAGAACGTGCCCAAGGTGCTCGCCGAGTTCGTCGCCATCTCCGGCGTCAAGCAGGGTGAGGCCGTCAACGAGAACCTCGATGCTCCCAAGGAGAAGTTCGAGCTCAAGAACCTGCCCAATATCATCCTCGACTATCTGTCCGGCTCCATGACCCAGCTGATCCCGCTGCTCATGGCTGGCGGTCTGTTCCGCACCATCGCCGCGGTCCTCGGCCCCACCATGCTCGGCGTTCTCTCCGATACCGATCCGACCTACACGTTCCTCTACACCACCCTGTACGAGGCCACGTTTACCTTTATCCCCATCTACCTGGGCTATGCCGCTGCTAAGAAGCTCGGCGCCTCTCCGGTTCTGGGCATGCTCCTCGGCGGCGCTCTCATGGCCCCGTCCGTCGTGAGTGTCGCGACTCAGGAGGGTGGCGGAATCATCTCCGTCTACGGCATCCAGATCGCCGCTGCCAACTACCAGCAGTCCGTCCTGCCGATCATCCTTTCGGTGCCTGTCCTCTACTTCGTCGAGAAGTTCTTTAAGAAGGTCATGCCCGACGTGCTCTCCACGGTCTTCACGCCGTTTTGCACCATGATCGTCACCATCCCCATCGCCTTCATAGTCCTCGCCCCCATCGGCAACGAGATCGGCAACCTCATCGCCAACGCCCTCTTTGGTCTTGCTGACCTTGGCGGTATCGGTATCCTGATCGTTATGGCCATCCTCGGCGCCTTCTGGCAGCTCTTCGTGGTCTGCGGCATGCACATGCCCGTCATCCTGCTCGCTCAGGTTCAGATCATCGCCGCCGGCTACGATCCCTTCGTCTTCGTTTCCACCAACTGCGCTATGGCCGCTGTCTGGGGTTGCGCCTTCGGTGCCTTCCTCAAGATGAAGAACCCCGACGAGAAGGGTCTTGCCCTGGGTTACGTCATCTCCGCTATCGCCGGTGGCGTCACCGAGCCCGCGCTCTTCGGTATCCTCATGCGCTTCCGTCGCACCATGCTCGGCATGTTCATCGGCGGTGCCATCGGCGCTGTGTTCTCCGGCCTCATGGGTGTTACCTACTACCTGGCCGGCGGCGCCTCCAACTTCCTGGTCTTCACCAACTACCTGCAGGGTGGCCAGATGAACACCGTCTGGGCTATCGTCGGCATGGCAATCTCCTTTGTCATCGCCGCTGCCGTCGTCTACGTGGCCGGCTTCTCCAAGGAGGAGCTCGCCGAGATGGAGGCCTAAGGCCAAGCCATTCGGTCGCATAAGACCTCACCTACACGACAGGGCCCCGTCAGGCGTAAGCCCGGCGGGGCCCTTCTTGCAAGGTAGACTAATGGAGGCGGGTGAGATTCGCCCGCGAGGGTTTGCCAAGCGGCGGGGGCTTTCGCGCGGGGTTACCGCGAAAGCCCCCGGCGGTTCGCAAATCCTTTATCAAACGAAAGGACATGCAGATGAGTTTGGGAAAGCTGACCGTCAACGGTCGCCAGGACGGCTTTTTGTGCGAGGGCAAGCCGTTCTTTTGGTTTGCCGATACGTGCTGGAGCGCATTTACGAGCATTGCCGAGGACGACTGGGACTACTACCTGACCCGCCGTGCCGAGCAGGGCATGAACATGCTGCAGATCAACACGCTGCCGCAGTGGGATCGCTGCTGCCCCGACCTGGGCATTTGGCCCTATGCCAGCGAGGATGGCGTGCACTTTGATTGGTCCCGTCCCAACCAGGAGTACTGGGACCGTGCCGCTGTCATGTGCCGCGCTGCCGTCGAGCACGGCATTCGTCCGGCACTCGTGCTTATGTGGTGCAACTACGTGCCCGGCACCTGGGGCGCCAAGATTGCCGAGCATTGCGGTGCCGAGGTTATGCCGCACGAGGAGGTTCGCGCCCACGTTGCCCGCGTCGTCGAGAACTTGGGCGAGTTCGACCCCGTCTACGTGGTGGCGGGCGATACCGACTTTACCAGCGATGAGGCGATTGCCTACTACGAGGACGCCCTCGACGAAGTCGTCAAACGCGCGCCCGAGGCCCTGCGCACCATGCATATCAACCGCGGCAATCGCACCATTCCGGCACAGTACCTGGACCGTCTGGACTTTTACATGTTCCAGCCCGGCCACAACTACGAGGGCCAGCCCGAGGCCTGGCGCCTGCCGCGGGACTTTACCGCCAACTATCCCAAAAAGCCGATGGTCAACTCCGAGCCCTGCTACGAGCAGATGGGTGCGTCGCGCAACGTGTACTGGCGCTTTACCGCGCAGGATTGCCGCGCGAGCGTATGGTCGAGCATTCTTGCCGGTGCCAGTGCCGGCGTGACCTACGGCGCACACGGCGTTTGGAACTGGCAGACGTCGCGCAGCCAAGGCTCGGTGCTGGGCGAGGGCTTCGACATGCCGTTCCGCTGGCAAGAGTGCCTGCAGTTTGCAGGTGTTTGGGACTTTGGCCTGATCGAACACGTGCTTGCCGGCCTGGGCGCTACGGCTGCCGACGACGCGCTTGCCGTGGTTCCGGCGCAGGAGCTCCTCGATGACGCGCACGAGGCCATCCGTGTGGCACGCGTTGGCGATCGCGTCGTCACGTACCTGCCGCGCACCACGGCGCTCAAGTTTAAGCTCGACGGCGCGCGCGGCTGGACGGCGACGGTCCTCGACATGGAGGACAAGCGCATCGCCAAGCTGCCCGTCCGCGACAACGGCGACGGCACCGTGCGCGTGGCCCAGCATCCCTTTGAGCACGACGCTCTGGTGATCCTGGCCCCCGGGCGCTAACGGCTCTTCTCCAACATTTACAACCCAGTCCCTTTCATTAGGCTGCGACGGAATGGTTCCTGTATGACGGCTTTAAGCTGCCAAGGGGAGCCATTCTGCCGCACTCATTGGGGACGTACTTAAATGAGTGGTCTCGTGAGTTTGAGGGCGCGGCGGGTGCTCGTTACAAGGTGGGTGCCGTGGACACATGGGACATGACGGAGGAGGAGCTTCCCGGAACCTTTGAGGGCAAGTTCCGCATCGACCTCCCTAATAAACAATATATGCTGCTTCGTCTGACCAAAGTGGAGGCGTAAAACAGAGAGATAATCGGCTCCGGGCGCGATTTGCGCATGACCTTCATAAGGGCAGCCCCTGTGGTGGTCGCGGCGATGCACGTCCGGGGCTATGGCGCGTGAGGAGCGAATATGCAGGAGTTCTTTGGAATCGATGTGGGCGGTACGGCCGTTAAATGGGCTGTGCTGGGCGAGGATTTTTCCATCCGCGAGCGCGGAAGCCTGCCGACGGGCTTTACCACGGCTGATGAGACGGTCGCGGCGCTGATCTCGCTCGTCGAGCCGTACCGTGAGCGCGTGAGCGCCGTTGGCGTGAGCGCACCCGGCGGTATCTACGAGGGAGACGTCACGGGAACGATCCATCGCGGCGGTGCGCTCACGTTTATGGACGGTTGCCCGCTGGGAAAGCTCATGCGCGAGGCGCTGGGGGTGCCGGTCGCCGTCAATAACGACGGTAAGTGCTGTGCGCTCGGTGAGTATGCGGCTGGTGCCCTGCGCGGGACGCGTTTTGGCGTGGTGCTCGCTATCGGCACGGGCATCGGCGGCGGTATCGTCATTGACGGCAAGGTCCTGCGCGGCGCGCACTGCTTTGCAGGCGAGTTCAGCTTCTTGCGCAACGATGTCACGACTGCCGCGAACATGGGAAACTCCTTTGCCGATTCGGGCGGTTGGCGTGCGCTCCGCGATGCTGCCGTTGCCGAGAAGGGCCTGCCTGCGGGTTCTCCGGCAGACGGCCGCCGCGTCTTTGAGTGGATCGCGGATGGCGACAAGGCGGCGCAGCGCGCGCTCGACCGCTACGCTCGCGCCTTTGACGGACAGCTCATCAACCTGCAGGCCGTGCTCGACCCCGAGGTCTTTGTGATCGCAGGCGGCATTTCGTGCCATCCCGAGCTCGTCGATGCCCTGCGTGCGCAGATGCCGCTGGCCCTCGCGAGTTACGAAGGGGCCCTTGCCGGCATTCCTGTGCCGCAGATAAAGGCGGCCGAGCTCGGCAACGACGCCAACCTTTACGGTGCTGTCCAGGAGGCCATGCGCCTGGTGTAGCGTGAGCCAAACGAGGCTGTCAAAAAAGATAAAGGCCGGCGCGAACCGCCCCCCATTTCCTTAACACGGGAAATGGGGGCGGTTTAATTTGAAGCGGGACTTTTTGACCGCCTGATGGGTCGCGCGTCGCAGCTCGGGCGTCACAGCAGCTCGCCGTGGCGGGCAATGTAGCGGCGCTTTGCCAGCTGGGTGAGCGCGATGTAGGCGGTGACGATGCCGATGAGCAGCGCGAAGAAGCTCGCCGGCAGCGTCGTAAGGCCGAGCGCATCGGCGATGGGGCTTGCCGGCAGCCAAGTGACGAGCGCCAGGCCCAGTACGGTGAGAACGCACAGGGCGGGCGCGGCGTGGTCGCGCAGGCTCGGCAGACGCGGGGAGCGCAGCATGTGGATCACGAGTGTCTGCGACCACATGGACTCGACAAACCAGCCGCTCTGGAAGATTGCGGCGAAGGTCGTCATACCCGCGACGTTGCCCGCGGCGGCAAGCTCGGACCAGCTTGCGCCCACGGCGGCGGGGCACACCACAAAGAAGAGCGCGGCGAAGGTCACGATGTCAAACAGTGAGCTCACGGGGCCCAGTTCGAGCATAAAGCCCTTAATGGACGCGGCGTCCCAGGCGCGCGGACGGGCAGTCCAGGCGTCATCGACGGTGTCCCACGGCAGCGCGATACACACGATCTCGTAGACGAGCGACAGCAGCACCAGCTGCAGGGCGCTCATGGGCAAAAACGGCAAGAACAGGCTCGCGACGGTCACAGACAGCACGTTGCCAAAGTTGGAGCTCACCGTGGTCTTGAGGTACTTGAGCAGGTTGCCGTAGGTGCGGCGGCCTTCGATGATGCCGCGCTCGAGCACGCCCAGGTCCTTCTGGAGCAAGATGATATCGGCGGATTCCTTGGCGATGTCGACGGCCGAATCGACCGAGATGCCGCAGTCGCTCGCGCGCATGGCAGCGGCGTCGTTGATGCCATCGCCCATAAAGCCCACGGTGTGGCCGAGCAGCTCGCGCATGACGCGCACCAGGCGCGCCTTCTGCAGCGGCGAGAGCTTGGCGAACAGATGGGTTTTCTCGGCGCGCTCGGCAAGCTCGGCGTCATCGAGCGCATCGATCTCGGAGCCCAGCAAGACATTGCTCGCGTCGATACCGATCTGCTCGCAGACGGTGGCGGCGACGCGATCGTTGTCGCCGGTCAGGACCTTGACCGCCACGCCCTTGGCCTCGAGGGTGGCGATGGCGCCCGCGGCACTCGCCTTGGGTGGATCGAGGAAGGCCAAAAAGCCCATCAACACCATGTCGCATTCGTCGGCAATGCCAAACTCGCCCACGCAGCGCGGATTGGTTTTCTGCGCCACGGCAATCACGCGCAGGCCCTCGGCATTGAGCCCAGCGACCTGCTGGCGAATCTGGGCGAGCTTATCTTCGGTGAGCGGCTGGGCGGCCCCATCGACCTCGACAAAGGAGCAGATCTCGAGCATTTCCTCGGCAGCTCCCTTGGTGACCATCTGGGTTTTGCCTTGGGCATCGGCGACAACTACGCTCAGGCGACGGCGCGAGAAATCGAAGGGAACCTCGTCGACCTTGGTATAGCGGTCGCGCAGGCTCTGGCCCAGCATGGAATCGGGCACGACGGTCGAGGGCGTCACGTCGGCACGGTCGATAACGGCCAGGTCGATAAGGTTTTTGAGGCCGGTCTGGAAGAAGCTGTTCAAAAACGCATGACGTAGCACGCGTGCGTCCTCGTTGCCGTCGGTGTTGAGGTAGCGCTCGAGCACGATGCGGTCTTCGGTGAGGGTGCCGGTCTTGTCGCAGCACAGGACGTCCATCGCGCCGAGGTTTTGGATTGCCGGCAGCTCCTTGACGATAACCTGACGACGGGCGAGGTCCTTGGCGCCCTGTGACAGGCTCGTGGTCACGATGACGGGAAGCATCTGCGGCGTGATGCCCACGGCCACGCTCGTGGCGAACAGCAGTGCGTCGATGACGTTGCCCTTGGTGGCGGCGTTGATGGCA
The DNA here is from genome assembly GCF_901212495.1 of Collinsella aerofaciens. GTDB lineage: Bacteria > Actinomycetota > Coriobacteriia > Coriobacteriales > Coriobacteriaceae > Collinsella > Collinsella aerofaciens_H. The sequence continues at coordinate 18,623 of NZ_CAAKNY010000030.1, forward strand.
AAGACGGCCGGAGCCATAACGAGCATGAGACGTACGAGCAACATGGAGACGCTCGAGACGCCGCGGTCAAACGCACTCTTTTCGCCGCGCCCGTTGAGCATCTTGGCGATTCCGCCCAGGTAGGTGTCCGAGCCTGTGGCAACGACAAGCGCCATGGCGGTGCCGTTTTGCACGGAGGTGCCGGTAAAGACGATGTTCTTGCAGGCAGAGAGTGGCAGTGCGGAGCCGTCGGCACCCTCGATGACAGTGACGGCAGCGGTCTTTTCGACGGCCTCGCTCTCGCCGGTGAGTGCGGACTCGATCACAAACAGGTCGCGCGCGGTGATGATGCGGGCATCGGCCGGCACCATATCGCCGGCAGAGAGGCGGATCACATCGCCGGGGACGAGCTCGTCGAAGGAGATCTCGAGGCGCTTGCCGTCGCGCAGGGCGGTGCAAGTGTTGGAGACCAGGTCCTTAAGGGCCTCGGTCGCATTGCCGCTGCGGGCTTCCTGGATAAACTTCATGCCGCCCGATACCAGCAGCATGATGCCGATAACGATGACCGTGGAGGGGTCGCGCTGCGGCTCGGGCACGGCGAGTACGTCGATGTAGAGCGAGACCAGTGCGAGCGCGGCGAGGATGCCGGCGAAGGGATCGACGAACGCGTCGGCGATGCGGCGGGCGAGTGTCTTGGTCGGCGCCTCGATGGTGTTGGGGCCGGAGGCGTCCAGGCGCTCGGTTGCCTGCTCGGCGGTGAGGCCGTTTGCCGTGGCGTCAAGCAGTACGAGAGCGTCCTCGGCGCTATGGGTGGCGGCGAATATGGTGTTCTTGGACAGGCCGGTGTGAGCGGCAGGGCGCGCCGTGCGGCGGCGCTTGGAGATGGCTTCGAGAACCGTGGCGGTTTTGAGCATCAGCATAGGGTCCTCCTTGTTGAAGGGAGTTAGCGTACGTGTCGTATGTGCTTCAGAAAACCTAGATGTCGCTCACGTCAAGCTCTTGAGCCCACAAAGGGTGCAGTGCGCCTTTGTGGTGGTTTTGGCGATCTGCCGGTGGCGTTTATGCGTGTGCGGAGTCCTCGCGGCGTGCCGAGGGCGACATGCAGGTTTTTCGACTAGGACTGCCTTCCATGGCACACCTCCCTAAGGCCGGGCGCAGCGCGCTTTGGGTATCTCGTACCCCTTTTTAATCCGCCCGTATTCTTGATGAGAAGATTTGCCGTGTCAACCCCATTGTTCGGAAAACCATTCCCCCTGACAAAGCCTTTACAGAATGACGTGGCCTCAAAGCGCGCCCGCGTCGACGCTTCGCCTGCGCTAAACTGGAGGGCACGTACGCGATTACGAGAGGAGCCCGCATGGAGGCTTACAAGCAAGAGTTCATCAAGTTCATGGTCGAGTCCGACGTTCTTAAGTTCGGCAGCTTTACGCTCAAGAGCGGCCGTCAGTCCCCGTTTTTTATGAACGCCGGCGCTTACGTGACGGGCTATCAGCTCAAGAAGCTGGGCGAGTATTACGCCCAGGCCATCCACGATAACTTTGGCGACGACTTTGATGTGCTGTTTGGACCGGCCTACAAGGGTATTCCGCTGGCCGTCGTGACCGCCATTGCCTACCACGAGCTGTATGGCAAGGAGGTCAAGTACTGCTGCGACCGTAAGGAGGCCAAGGACCACGGCGCCGACAAGGGCAACCTGCTGGGCTATGAGCCCCAGGATGGCGACCGCGTGATTATGGTCGAGGACGTCACCACCAGCGGCAAGTCCATCGACGAGACCTATCCCAAGGTCAAGGCTGCTGCCGATGTCGAGATCAAGGGCCTCATCGTGTCTCTCAACCGCATGGAGGTCGGCAAGGGCGGCGTGACCACCGCTCAGAAAGAGATCGAGGCCAAGTACGGTTTCCCCGTCGCGAGCATCGTCTCCATGGCCGAGGTCGTCGAGACTCTCTACAACCACGAGATCGACGGCAAGGTCGTCATCGATGACGAGCTCAAGGCCGCCATCGACGCCTACTACGAGCAGTATGGAGCTCGTTAGTTACGCGGGTTTACCAACCCGCGTAACTAGTTGACGCTGCAAGCCCGCCAGGGCGGCAATCTGCCTTTCAACTTCGGCGGCATGACCAGAAGGTCAATGCCGCCTCGTTTCAAGGCACCTTGCTCGCTCTGGCGGGCTTTCGCTGCCGTTGCCAAAACATCGGCACTCCCGTTGCTGGCAAGGGGTGGCACTTGGGGACGTTCCTTTTCTGCCGGCAGTTTGGTGTAGTCATTGGGGACGTTCTTGTTTGACTA
>NZ_CAAKNY010000030.1:20903-38139 GCF_901212495.1 Collinsella aerofaciens
CCGCAAAATGAGCGCGGATAATCTCCCGGTTTTGGCCTGTGTGCGGGCTCAAAGTGGGAGATTATCCACGCTCGTTATTTGAGTGTCCAATAATCCTCGCTCGTTGTTACTTGAGCCCGGGGAGGCGACGAAGTGCGTCTGCTTACACGCCGTCACCGCCTCGTAGCCTATGGTTAGCGACAGGTGGGCCTTGCCGACGCCTGTGCCCGCTCCAATGGTGGGCGATCCTAGTGCCCCGTCATGTCGTCGTACGGGCGATTGGGCGCGCTCGGGAAGGCATCGCTTCCATATTGGAGTAGGTACTGCTGAACGACGAGGTCAATTGCCGCGAGCGCCCCGTACTTGCCCGTGTCGTTGGCGTTCGACTCGCCGCACTGCATGATGAAGGCGGCCTGATTCCAATATGGGTTCGAGGCGTTTTGCGTGATCGCCAGCACGGCACACTTGCTATTCCTGATGCTGTTGCATACATCGACATATCGTATGGGATAGCTGCCCCCGACGCTGCAGATGATCGCCAGGTCCTCGGGTTGGAGGGATTGGGCACATGCAAGTTGGGAAGCTTGATCCAGACGCAGATGCATGACCTTTCCCATGGAAAACAGCTTGTTCTGAAGGTATCGTCCGGTATCCCAAAGAAAATGATGGGAAAAGAACGCGACTCGGCGGCAATTATGAATCGTATAGGCGATTTTCGGAAGTTCGGCCAGGTTTTTCTCGGAGATGGTCGCGGCGATGTTTTGCTGAGCTTCCCTCGCATATTCAAGAAACGCCGCGTGCGGGTCCGCGGTGAGATTGCGAAAGAAGCGCTGGGAGTAGTCGTAGCTGATGGGATAGTCGACCCCGAGCGCGTCATGCATCTCTTTGAAGCTCTCGTAGCCTAGGAATCGGCAAAAACGCGAGACGGAAGCCTTCGAGACGTAGCACATGTCGGCGATCTGCGCGATGGACATGTCTTTGAGTGCGTCGTAATTTTCCAACATCTTGACGGCTATCTGATAGTTGTTGTCGCGCTGCATGCTGGTGTCTATATAGCTGAGGAGCTTTTCCCCAACAGAGCCCATCGGGTTGGCATAATTCAAGGGTCCACTCCCATCAGACGTTTTAACACCATTAAATACCAGCGGGTTTCATATCCTGAAACCCAGGTCTCCATTCTGAAACATCGGTGTCCAGGATGGAACGCAAAACCTTGTGCATTCGTGTTGTACTCAATGGTAACAGGAGCCGGGCGATTAAGCCTGGATGCGGATACATGAAAGGGAGATTGCATGGCACATCAGTCGACTTCGGTATTTCCCGAGACGTTTCTCTGGGGCGTCGCGACCGCCGCGCACCAGGTTGAAGGCAACAACGTGAACAGCGACACGTGGCTGTTCGAGAATGTTGAGGACACGGCGTTCATGGAGCCTTCCGGCGACGCGATGGACCACTACCATCGTTTTCGCGAGGATATTGCCCTTATCGCATCTCTTGGCCTTACCTCCTATCGTCTGAGTGTCGAGTGGTCGCGCATCGAGCCGGCGCGCGGCCTGTTCTCCAAAGCAGAGCTCGCGCACTATCGCGAAGTGCTCCAGTGCTGCCGTGACAACGGTCTCAAGACGATCGTCACGCTTCATCATTTCACGTCGCCGATTTGGCTGCTCGCCCAAGGCGGCTGGGAGTCGCCCGAGACTCCCTCCCTTTTCGCGCGGTACTGCGCGCGTGTGGTCGAGGAGATGGGCGATTTGATGGACTACGCATGCACCATGAACGAGCCAAACCTGGCATGGCTCTTGGCTGATGTCGGGGCCACGTTGCGCAACGCCTCCGATCGCGCCGAGGACCCCATGTTCCGCAGCGTCGCCAAGGCGTTGGGGGTCGAGCCGGCATCCCTGGCCCAGTTCCAGTTCGCAGCCACCGAGCGGGCGTTCGATGTGAAGCTCGCCGCTCACAAGGCTGCCGTTGACGCCGTGCATGCAATCCGTCCCGATCTCCCGGCAGGTTGGACGCTCGTGGGAAGTCCCTTTAAGGCGGCTCCCGGTGGCGAAGAGCGCGCTGCAGCTGCCCGTGAGGAGATTTGCGATCGCTTTTACCGTGCTTCCGCCGGCGATGATTTCGTGGGTATCCAGACGTACTCGCGCTCGTGGTACGGCGCGGATGGCCCGGTTGACCCGCCTGCCGGCGTGGAGCTCACCCAGCGCGATGAGGAGTTCTACCCCGAGGCCATCGAGGAGAGCCTGCGAGCTGCTTGGGACCAGTCGGGCACGCCTCTGTTCGTCACCGAAAACGGCATAGCTTCCGAGGACGACGAGCAGAGAGAGCGCTTTTTGGATCGAGCTGTCGCCGGTGTGGGGCGTTGCGTCCGCGACGGTATCCCGGTCTTGGGATACACCTGCTGGTCCGCGTTTGACAATTTCGAGTGGGTTTTCGGGTATGGCCCGAAGTACGGGATCATCTCCGTCGACCGCGAGACGCAACGCCGCACCGTAAAGCCAAGCGCTACGCACCTGGGAAGCATAGCGCGCTGTAACGGTGCCTGCGTCGAGATCGGTGATGCCCGATGAAGCGCCTGCTGATACGCGCCGACGACCTTGGCTACTCTCGGGGTGTCAACTACGGCATCGTCGATTCTGTTCGCGGCGGACTCGTCGGCTCGGTCGGGGTCATGACCAACATGGAATCCGTGAACCACGGCCTCGAATTGCTCGACGGGCTCGACGTGTGCCTTGGCCAGCACACGAACATCTGCGTCGGCAGGCCGCTCACCGACCCTGCGCTCATTCCGAGTCTCTGTGGTCCGGATGGCATGTTCAAGCTGAGCGGGGCGTATCGGGATGCCATGAAGCGGGGAACCGACTTCGTGGTGCTCGATGAGGTCGTCTTGGAGATCGAGGCTCAGTATCGAAAGTTCGTATCGCTTGCGGGCAGAGAACCCTCCTACTTTGAGGGTCATGCGGTGGCGAGCCCGGCGTTTTTTAAGGGGTTGGAGATCGTGGCGGAGCGCCACGGACTGCCGCTGTTCCCGATGGGTGCGCCGGGAGAGGCAGTCACGTTCAAGAGCACGCGTGTCGCTGCATACATGCCCGCAGATTTTCGCGCCTATGAGATGGATCCGTTCTCGGCGGTGCACGGCGCCGTCGAGAACGCGAACGACGACACGTGCACCCTCATGGTGTTCCATCCGGGTTATATCGATGCCTATCTCATGGACCACTCGAGCATGACGACGGCGCGGGCGCGTGAGGCGTCGATGCTTTGCGATCCAGCAACCCGTGAATGGCTGGCGAGCCAGGACATCGCGTTGGTGACATACGACGATTTGAACTAAGGAGAAAGGTGGCAAGTATGGCAAACAGGTTCCCCGATGGATTCCTATGGGGTGCGTCGACGAGCGCATTTCAGGTAGAGGGCGCCTGGGGGGAGGGCGGCCGAGGCAGGTCGACGACCGATCGCGGTTTCGGCATCCCCGGAATCACTGATGGCAGCGTGGCGTCCGACCACTACCATCGCTGGAAAGAGGATGTCGACCTCATGGCCGAACTCGGACTCAAGACGTACCGCATGAGCTTCTCGTGGTGTCGCATTATGCCCGATGCGACTTGCGAGCCGAATCCCGAAGCACTGGCGTTCTACGACGGTCTGATCGATTACCTTCTGGAAAAGGGCATCGAGCCCTTTGTGACGCTGTATCACTTCGAGTGCCCCCAAGCGCTCGTCGACGAGTTTGGCGGATGGTTGGATCGCAGGATGATCGATGCCTTCGCCCGCTACGCCGAGGTCTGCTTTAGGCACTTCAAGGGTCGTGTGAAGCTGTGGGCGACGATCAACGAGCAACTTATCGCAACGGCGACGTCGGTGAACACCGGGGATACCGAGACCGACCCCAAGAGACATCAGGGCAACACCTATCAGATGAGTTACCACATGTCTCTCGCAGAGCACCGTGCTTTCGAGTTTTTGCACTCAATCGATCCTGAGGCGATGATCGGGCCGGTCTGCGCCATCCAAGTGACCTATCCGCTCAGCAGCTCGCCTGCAGATGTGATGGCGGCGCTCAATGCCGAGGAGATGGAGCAGTTCTACATGCTCGACATGAGCGTGCGCGGATCGTATTCCCCGTATGCGGCGAGCTATCTCAAGCGCGAGGGGTTCTATCCCGCGGTCGAGCCCGAGGACGATGCGGTTCTGCACGGGTCGACGCCTGATTTCATCGGCATCAACTATTACTCCAGCAGCTGCGCCAAGGAGCGCACCGAGCCCATCGTATTCGGTGGCTTCCCGCCTTGGGGCGCGGGCGACTTCGTCCTCTGCGACAACTCGAGGCTCGAGAAGACCGAGTGGATGCCCAACGGCCTCGACCCCATCGGGCTGTCGATCGGCATGCGCAAGGTGCACGACCGCTACGGCCTGCCCATGGTCATCACCGAGAACGGCATGGCCTTGAGCGAGGAGCCCGATGAGTCCGGCGCGATTCACGACGAGCAGCGCATCGCCTATCTCTCCGCGCATATCGCCCAGGTCGGCGAGCTCATCGAGCAGGGTTATCCCATCTTTGGGTATTGTCCATGGAGCTTTGTCGATGTGGTCTCCAGTCATCAGGGCTTCGCCAAGCGCTACGGCCTTGTATACGTGGATCGCACCGATGACGACATCAGGACTTGCGACCGGATTCGTAAGGACAGCTTCTATTGGTATCAGAAGGTCATCGCGGGCAATCAGCTGCCCGAATAAACGCAGGTTTTCCGGTTGGCGCGAAGTCGCCGATGGGGGATAGAAAGAAACAGGAAAGGAAGTACCATGGCAGATAACAAGCGTATCGCCGAGGATATCCTCAAGGCGGTGGGCGGCCCGAAGAACGTGACTTCGGCGACCCACTGCATGACGAGGCTCCGCCTTGTGCTCAAGGACGAGTCCAGCATCGACGATGACGAAGTCAAGGCCGTTGACGGCGTGATGGGCGTTGTTCACGGCGGCCAGCAGTATCAGATTATCGTGGGGACGAACGTGCCCAGAGTGTACGCGGAGTTCTGCTCACTCGCCAACGTCAATGAGCTCGAGGCGGTTGAGGACGCCGAGGCTGCCGCCGCCGACGTCGAGCTTGTCGGCAAGAAGAAGCTTACGCCCATGCAGATCTTGAAGAACGTCGTCGGTTACATGGCGGGCTGCATGACCCCGATGATCCCGGTGCTGCTCACGGGCGGTCTCGCAAATGCGATCAATGCCCTGTGCGGTCCGCAGCTCCTGGGCCTGTACCCCGCGGAGAGCGACATCTACGTGCTCTTCGACTTCATCTACGATGCCGCTCTGTACTTCATGCCTATCCTCGCGGGCGTCAACGCGGCGAAGCAGCTTGGCATCAACGGTATGCTCGGCGGATTTATCGGCTGCATCCTCATGTCGCCGGATTTCGCCGCAATCATCTCCGAGGGCAAGGCGTTTACCGTTTTCGGTATCCCCTGCAACACGTCTGCTGCCTATGCCCAGACTGTCCTGCCCATCATGATGTCCGTTCCGCTGTTCGCTGTTGTTTATAAGTTTGTCGGCAAGCACATGCCCGACGTGCTCTCCACCGTGTTCACGCCCATTTTGAGCCTTCTTGTCACCTCGCCGTTCATCCTGTGCCTGCTCGCCCCCTTCGGTACGATTGTGGGCAACGCCATCAGCGGCGGCCTTGCTTGGTTCGGTATGAATACCGGGTTCTTCGGTGTCGGCGTGATCGCCGCCCTTTGGGAGTTCCTCGTCATGAGCGGTATGCATCTGGCCCTTATGATGCCCATGATGGCCTCGTTCTTCGAGACTGGCGAGATGACCGGTGTCATGCTCGCGGGTAGCTTCGCCACGTGGGCGTGCTTCGGCGTCGCCCTCGGTGCGGCTCTTCGACTCAGGGGCAAGGCGGAAGGCGGCAACGCCTTCGGCGCCTTCGTGTCCGGTATCTTGGGCGGCGTCACCGAGCCTACGCTCTATGGCATCTGCCTGTCTCACGTGCGCTGCTTTGGCGCCTTGATGGTTGGTAGCTTTGTCGGCGGTGCGTATGCTGGCATCGCCAATCTCACCCAGTACGTCATCACCTCCGCGAACTTCCTGTCCGCCCTGAGCTATGTGGGCGGCACCAACGCCAACTTCATCCAGGGTATCATCGCGAGCCTCATTTCCCTGGTCGTCGCAGCTGTGTGCACGTATCTCTTCGGCTTTAGCAAGAAGGAGCTCGATCAGGTAAACGCCAAGTAGCATTGATGCAGCCTGAAATAACCCGTGCCCCGCTCGAGAGAGCAGAGCACGGGTTTTGTCATGCGCCTGCCGAGACTGGTCGTTGGGGACGTTCTTAAACGACTAGTCATTTAAGAACGTCCCCAAAGAGTGCCTGCAAAATGGGGGTGGATAATCTTCCGTTTTTGACCTGTGCGCGGCCTCAAAGTGGGAGATTATCCACGCTCGTTAGATAAGCGTCAAAGAATCCTCGCTCGTCGCTACTTGAGACCGGGCAGGCGGGTGTAGGGGAATGAGCGCTCTAGGAACTCGGAGCAGCGGACGTAATCTTTGGCGAAGTAGCTGCTGTAGAGCGAATCGAGCACGTATTGCACGGCGATGTGGCTGGCGAACTGCGTGATGCGATGCGTCATGCTCTCGTGATCGCTCACCGTGAGATAGGCGGCAAAGCCGGGGTGAATGCGGGCACAGTATGGTGTGCCGATGACGATGACCGGGACATGCCGACTGCACAGGATCGGCAAGATCTCCCTGAGGTTGGGGGCAAGACCGCTGTAGGAGATAACGATTGCCGCATGCTCGGGGCCCGAGGCGAGCGCCGTACGCACCTGCGCCTCGACACTGTCGTGGCACGTCGCACTTTTGCCGGACGAGAGCAGGCGGTCGCGGAACATTCCCGCTGGATACAGGTTATGCGAGCCCGTGTAGATGTCCACGGTGCCGGCGCGCACGATAAGCTTGGCGGCGTGGTCGAGCTGTGTGGGGTCGAGCAGCTCCTGCGTTTCGGTCAAAGTGGTCTGATAGAGCCCCTCCATGCGCTCCATGATCTGTGCGGGCGTGGATGTGGCGTCGAAGGGAAAGTTGATATCCACGTCGCGGCGGTTGCCCGCCTCGGTCGCCAGGCGCATGAGCTCGACCTTGAGGTCCTTAAAGCCCTCGAGGCCGAGCTTTTTGCAAAAGCGGTGCACGCTCGCGACCGAAACGTTGGTGCGTGCGGCGAACTCCTTAATGGACAGCCCGCGGATGTCCTCGCCCATGGCAAGGGCCGAGATGCCGAGCTGTTGCTCGGTAGGGGTAAGGCCCTGCGCCTCGGTGATCTTGCGTTTGATATCCATGCGAACTCCCACACTCGCCAAACCTGCCAAAAAGGGACAGGTTTATTTTTGCACGTTTCGGTCGGTATCAGGAAGTGTCAGGGGCGGGGTGGCGGCGGGGTGCCGCTGCGAAAAGAAGTGTCGGGTTTGGCGCGCCCGCTCCCGCATGCCCCGCGCGCGGGCGATACTCGGCTTATCGATCCGCGATGCAAAGGAGATGCTCATGGCAAATATCAAGTTCCCCGAGGGTTTCTATTGGGGTGGCGCCACCGCCGCCAACCAGTTTGAGGGTGCTTGGAACGTGGACGGCCGCGGCCCTTCCGTCGACGACCATTTTTTGGGCGGCAGCTACAAGGAGCCGCGCCAGATTACGATCGACATCGACCCCGATCGCTTCTATCCCAACCATGATGGCATCGACTTCTACCACCACTACGAGGAGGACATCGCGCTGTTCGCCGAGATGGGCTTCAACATGTTCCGCATGTCCATCTCCTGGAGCCGCATCTTCCCCAACGGCGACGACGCCGAGCCCAACGAGGCCGGCCTCGCCTTCTACGACCGCGTTTTCGACTGCCTGCGTGCTCACAATATCGAGCCGCTCGTGACCCTGTCGCACTACGAGATGCCCTATCATCTGGTCGAGAAATACAACGGCTGGGCGAGCCGCGAGCTCATCGGCTTCTTTGAGAAGTACTGTCAGACCGTCTTCGACCGTTACCGGGACAAGGTCAAGTTCTGGCTCACCTTCAACGAGATCAACTGCGGCACCCAGGACATGGGCAACCTCTTTGAGACCAGCATGATCCAGGGCTTTGAGGGTCCGGCTTCGGCGGTCCACACCACGCCGCAGGCCCGTATGCAGGCCCTGCATCACCAGTTCGTGGCCAGCGGTCGCGTCGTGCGCTACGCCCACGAGCACTACCCGCAGTTCAAGATGGGCAACATGGACTGCTTCATCCTCTCCTATGCCGCCACGTGCGATCCGGCCGACGTGTTTGCCACGCAGCAGGAGATGAATACCATGAACTGGTACTGCTCCGACGTGCAGGTGCGTGGCAAGTACCCGTTCTACGCCAAGCGCTTCTGGGCCGAGAACGATGTCGAGCTTGTGATGGAGGACGGCGACCTGCAGGATATCGCCGACGGCAAGGTCGATTTCTACACCTTTAGCTACTACATGTCCGGCACCGTGGGCACCCACAAGGACCACGAGATGACCGAGGGCAACATGACCTTTGGCGGCAAGAACCCCTATCTGGAGTCCACCGACTGGGGCTGGCAGATCGATCCTCTGGGCCTGCGCATCGCCCTCAACGAGATTTACGCCCGCTACGAGATTCCGCTGATGGTGGTCGAGAACGGCATGGGCGCTTACGACGAGGTCGAGGAGGACGGCTCCATCCACGACCCGTATCGCATCGCCTACTTGCGCAGCCACATCAAGGCCATGGGCGAGGCCATTGCCGACGGCGTTGACCTGATTGCCTACACCTGGTGGGGCCCTATCGACCTGGTTTCCGCCGGCACCGGCGAGATGCGCAAGCGCTACGGCTTCATCCACGTCGATAAGTACGATGACGGCACCGGCACCTACGAGCGCCGCCGCAAGGACAGCTTCTTCGCATATCAGAAGATCATCAAGTCCAACGGCACCGAGGGCCTGGAGTAATTGTGTCCCGGCGATTGAGTTTCGGCGTTCTGCCGAACGCCGAACCGACAGCCGATTACGTGACCACCGACGTCAATGACGACAGCATCTGGAACGCTTTTGTTCACCTGGGGCTTATTGAGGATTAATCGACAATATGAGTGACGCCGGGGAAAAGGTTTTGGGAAGGGCTCGGAAGGGCTTGCGATTCGAGCCCTCGCCTGAGTATTTTGGTCATTTGGCACTATAATCACCATAGGCATGCGCATAACGTTGCGCTTAATCAAGAGGAGAAAACGTATGGGTCTGTTTGATATGTTCAAGAAGAAGGCTGAGCCCGCGGCTGCCGCTGCTCCTGCCTCCATCTCTGCTTCTGCCAGCGCCGACGTGCTATGCTCGCCCGTCAAGGGCAAGGTCATCAAGATGGCCGACGTGCCCGATCCCGTCTTTGGCGGCGAGGTCCTGGGCAAGGGCTGCGCCGTGTGGCCCGAGGACGACCTGGTCTACGCTCCCTGCGACGGCAAGGTGACCGTCACCATGGGTCACGCCGTGGGTCTGCAGTCCGATAGCGGCATCGAGGTCCTGGTGCACGTTGGTGTCGATACCGTCAACATGAACGGTGACGGCTTCGAGGGCTTCGTCAAGGCTGACGATGTCGTTAAGGCTGGCCAGCCCATGCTCAAGATCGACCGCGCCAAGATCGCCGCTGCCGGCTACAAGGACTGCGTCGTTGTGGCCGTGTCCAATACCGCCGAGTTCGCCGACGTCGAGCTCGCCGTCGAGGCTGAGTCCGCCGTCGCCGCCGGCGATGCCATCGTCAAGGTCGTCCGCAAGTAATCTGCGGCAACATAAGGGTGTTTTGGGGTGGTCGAATTGTTCGACCACCCTTTTTTATTACAATGCGGCGGAACGTTTTATTGCGTGTTGGGCGGACCGGTAAGCCGTTCGGACGTTAAATCGAGCCGACTGCGCCCTTGCTTTGCCGGGGGTGTTCGTTAGCGGCTAGTATGGCCTTATTGTTACGACGTGCGCTGCGCAGGGAAAGTGGCGCCGCTTGTTTGGAGGAATGTCATGAAAAAGAAGCTGCTGCTTGCGCCCCTGATGGCTGTTCTGGTCGCGTGCGTGGTTGTGCTTTCCGGCTGCGGGGGTCCTTCGGTTGAGGAGCTCATCACCGAGGATCTTACGACGCAGTTTGACGAGGTCAAGAACGGTGGCGACGACTTCCTCGCCGGCCTGGAAGAGGCCTCGGGCGACGAGTTCAAGCAGCTGGGTATTGATCCCAAGGAGTACGCCAAGAGCTATCTCGAGGGCTTTGGCTACAAGATTGGCGACGTGACGGTCGACGAGGACAAGGGCACCGCAACTGCCGAGGTCACCATTACCTGCAAGTCCATGAACCAGATCGTTGAGGATTTTGCCACCCAGTACCAGGAGAAGGTCGCCGCGCTCGATTCGATGCCTTCCGATGACGAGCTGTACAAGATGGCCGGTCAGGTTATGGTCGATGTGACTAAGGCTGCTAAGACCAAGGACACCACGGTCACCTTCAAGTACTCCTGCAACGACGACGGCGAGTGGTCTGCCGACGATTCCGCAACCAACGAGATGATGAAGGCCATGATGAGCTAGGGAGGGGGTTACGCGGTTTTGCCAAACCGCGTAACTGCTCGACGCTGCAAACGCCCCTAAGCGGCAATCTGACGTTCAATTTCAAGGGCGCGACCAGAAGGTCAGCGCTCTTTCATTTCACGTCACCTTGCTCGCTTAGGGGCGTTTTCGCTGTCCGTCCTCTACCCGCGACGTAGTCATTGGGGACGTTCTTAAACGACTAGTCGTTGGGGACACTCTTCGAACAACGGCGTTGCCATCGCTGCCGAAGGTGGCAGTTGGGGACACTCCTTGCATAAGCGTTGCATCGGGTGGTCGGGAAAGCGCGACCCGGTTTTTGGCCGAATAGTGGGTCGCGGTTTCCGGATGGGGCGGGTTGCGGAAAGTGCGACCCGGAATATTGCTCCAAAACGGGATGCCGTTTCCCCGATGGGGCTCAAGCGGAAAGCGCGTCCCATTCCGAAGCTCCAAAACGGGACGCGCTTTCCGCGCAGAAGAATTGTCGCAGCCGCGTTAAGCGCCAGCTTCGTTACTCGCCCAGAATCAGTGCCGTGAGCTCTGCCTGGGTGTCCACCACGTAGTCGGCGCCGGCGGCCTCCAGCTCTGCGCGGCCACGGAATCCCCAGCTGACGCCCGCGCTCTTAAGGCCGGCGTTGTGGCCGGTCAGAACATCGACATTGGAATCGCCCACATAGAGCGTGGTCGCCGAGTCGGCGCCCAGCTCTTCCATCACATGCAGCGTAACAGGCGCCTCGGGCTTGGGCGGAAAAGCGTCGACACGGCCCTGGACCAGCGCAAAGCGGTCGGGGCCAAAGTACTTCTCGATAAGCGGCACCGCCGAGACGTGGTCCTTGTTGGTGAGCACGGCAAGCTGCACACCCGCGGCGCGCAGACGGTCGAGCATCTCAATCGTGCCGGGATAGGGGGCGGTGTGGTCCTCCTTGTGCTTGCCGTAGTAAGCCCTAAACTCGGCAAGCGTCTGCTCAAACATACGGCCGTCGCCCACATACTCGGCGGGCATAAAGCGCTCGACCAGCTTGAGCATGCCGTTTCCCACCTTGTAGCGGTACTCGTCCACGGCAAACGTGGGCCAGCCGTGCATCTCACAGGTGTAGTTGCCGGCGGCTGCCAGGTCCTCGAGCGTGTTGAGGAGAGTGCCGTCGAGGTCAAAAATCACATGGGAAAACGCTGCCGCCATGGGTGCTCCTGCCGTTTGAGTAATAAAACGCACTCCATGATACTGGGCCTGCGTATCGGGCACGTTTGGAATCTGAATATCTTTGCCGGCCTTGAACCGCGTTGCGCCGGCCGCGAGCCGTTGCCGTTAGCAAATTCTCGGCAGCTGTTCTCCCACGAGCATGTCGAGGATGCGGGTCGATCCCCAGCCGGTGCGCACGCGCACGGCGGGTCGAGCGCTTTCGGCAAGCGGCAGCACGCGACCGATGATGGCGGCATTCTCGCCGTAGCGGGCGACGCGCATGGCCGCCAGCGCAGCATCGGCCTGCTCAGCCGGCACCACGGCGACCATCTTGCCCTCGTTTGCCACCTGCAGCACATCGTATCCGAGCATCTCACATGCTGCCTGCACGTCGGGGCGAACGGGCACGGCATCCTCGTCGACCTCCATGGCAACGCCGCTGGCCTGGGCAAACTCGTTGAGCGTTGATGCCAGGCCACCGCGCGTGGGGTCGCGGAAGCAGCGGGTGTCGGGTGCTGCGGCGAGCACATCGGCAATCAGGTGGTTGAGCGGCGCGGCGTCGCTTTCGATGGTGCTCGAAAACGCCAAGCCCTCGCGTTGGCTCATAATGGCGATGCCGTGGTCGCCTAGCGTGCCCGATACCAGGATGGCGTCGCCGGGCCGGCAGTTGGCACCGCTGAGCGCTACGCCCGCGGGCACTTCGCCCACGCCGGCGGTATTGATGTAGACGCCGTCGGCACCGCCACGCTCGACCACCTTGGTGTCACCGGTGATTATGGACACGCCCGCCTCGCGCGCCGTTTCGGCCATGGTCTGCACAATCTGGCGCAGCTTGTCCATGGGATAGCCCTCTTCGAGGATAAAGCCGCATGAGAGGTAGCGCACGTTAGCGCCCGAGGTCGCGACGTCGTTGACGGTTCCGCATACGGCGAGGCGGCCGATATTGCCGCCGGGGAAGAACTGCGGCGTCACCACAAAGCTGTCGGTTGACATGGCGATTCGCCCGTTTGCGGGCAGCGCGGCGACACCGGCATCGTTGCCCGCAAGCAGCTCGGGCGACCCAAAGGCATCCAGAAAGACCTCATCGATGATGCGTTTCATCATCTGACCGCCAGAGCCGTGGCCCAACAGGACAGTGCTATCGGTGATGCTATGGGACATATCGAAAACTCCAATCGTGGGTGGTGCCAGCGTGCGGATGCGTCCGGGCTAGCCGTGGTATCTAAAGTACGCCGCGCAGCTGCCCTCAGAGCTCACCATGCAGGGGCCGACGGGGTGCTCGGGTGTGCAAGCGTGGCCGAACAGCGGGCAGTCGCTCGGCGTGATGGCTCCGCGCAGCACGTCGCCGCAGCGGCACCCGCGTGGCTCGACCGTCGCCTCAACGGGTACGTCAAAGCGGGTGCCGGCATCAAAGCGCGCGAATTCGGGGCGGATGGAAAGGCCCGAGTCGGCGATCGGCCCCAGCCCGCGCCACGTGGTGTCGCATGGCTCAAACACCTGCTCGACCAGCTGGCGCGCTACGGGATTGCCGTTCGCATTGACGCCACGGCGGTAGGCGTTGTCGATTGCGGGCCTGTTCTCGACAACCATCTGGACCAGCATGCAGATGCCCTGCAGGATATCGACCGGTTCAAACCCGGTGACTACGCCGGGGGTCTCGAACTCGTCGACCAAAAAGCTAAAGGGTGCCAGGCCCGTGATGGTGGCGACGTGGCCAGGCAGGATAAAGCCGTCGATGGTCGTCTCGGGGTCGTTGGAGATCGCACGCAGAGCCGGCGGCGTGGTCTTGTGAGCACAGTAGACCGAGAAGTTCTGGAGCCCGCGAGCGTCGGCTTCCAGGATAGCGGCGGCAATGGTGGGCGTTGTGGTCTCAAAGCCGACGCCCATAAAGATGACCGGGTGTTCGGGATTTTGCCCGGCAATGTCGAGTGCGTCGAGCGGAGAGTAGACGATGCGGATATCGCGCCCCGCGGCCTTTTGCGCGGCAAGCGAGGTGGAGGATCCGGGCACGCGCATCATGTCGCCAAAGGTGGTGATGATGGCGCTGTCCATGTTGGAAAGCGCGATTGCGTGATCGATGTCGCGGTTGGCGGTGACGCAAACGGGGCACCCCGGGCCGCTTAGCAGTTTGAGTCCCGTCGGCATAATGGAGCGAAAGCCATAGCGGCCAATGCTCACGGTATGCGTACCGCAGACTTCCATAAGGTTGATGATGCGGTTGCCGACAAGCTCATGAATACGATCGATGAGCTTGCGAGCCAGCTTGGGGTCGCGAAATTCCGAAAAGTCGATACCGGAGCGAACCGGCTGCGCCGCCGCCACTAGTATGCCTCGGCCGGGTTGGTGATGAGCTGGTCCTCTTCGGCCAGCTCGGTCATGGTACTGATGAGCTCGAGTGTCTCTTGGGCTTCCTGCTCGTCGACAATCTGAATGCCAAAGCCGGCGTGCACGAGAATATAGTCGCCTACCCGTGCCGTCGGCACGAGACGCAGCGAAACGGGACGCTCGATGCCCATCATGTCGACGGTCGCCTTAAGGTCGTCGTCGCGTTTGACCACTTTACCGGGAACGGCAAGGCACATAATGTTCCCCTTTTATACGTTTTGCGCTGGATAGGCGCCTAATTACCCATCAGTTGATGGTAGCGCTCGCGGGAGTCACGAGCAAACGCGTTACACCTGTGAGACGGCGGCGCGCAGGCTGGCAAAACAGCCTATCGCGATGCTGTCTGCGCGAGGCGAACGCGAGCGATGGCGGCCTGACCGTAGGCGATGCAGCCGTCGTTAACGGGCACGGTTTGGGGAATCAAGACCGTAAGGCCTGCTTCTTTAAGCTTGCGGGTGAGGAGCTGAAGCAAAAGTCGGTTCATGAACACGCCGCCCGAGAGTGCGACGATATCGATGCCTTCGCGCGCGCAGATTTCGCGTGCGATTCGTGCCGAAGAGCGCGCGATGGCGATATGGAAGTCGAGCGCGAGCCTGTTGACGGAAATGCCGGCCTCGATTCCACCCAAAAGGGCCTTAAAAAGCGGTTTTTGGTCCAGAACAAGGGGATTGTTAGAGGCCGCCTGGACAGTTAGTTCAGATACGTTTTTTTGTGATGGGCTCTGGGTGGCAAAAGCCGTCTGCGAACACCCCAAATGGGTCGATTTTGGGCCTGCACCGGGCATGCTTGCCGCAAACGGGGTGTCTGGAGAGCCCTTTTTGGCCAAATTCGAGTCAAAAATGTCGGATAGGGGGTCTGTAGTTAATACGTATCTGAACAAACTGTCCAGCGATGTTGAGACGGATGCGGATACACCCGCCTGATTGCCAGTGGAATGGCTGTTTTCGTCGTCAAGAGCGCGCCAAGCGGTGGCCTCGAGCTCGATGGCGGGTTCACCCTCGTAGGTTGCAGTGCCGCAGATGCCCAAGATTGCCGCCGCGGCGTCAAACAAACGGCCCATGCTGCTCGTGCGCGGGCTGTTGATGTTCCGCTCGATCATCGTGGTCGTCACGCTACGTGTTTGCTCGTCAATGCTATCCAAAAGCGGGGCGGCGCCCGGGTGTTCGAGCAGACCGAACTCGCTCAGCAGGGCAAAGGCGTTGCGTCGGGCATCGCGCACGGATGCGGCGCCACCGGGGAGCGCCCAGGTACGCAGGTGTGCGGTGCGCTCAAAATCGGCAAGGCTGGCAACAAGAAACTCACCGCCCCAAATGGTTCCGTCGGTGCCGGCGCCCGTGCCATCAAAAGCGATGCCAAGCACGCGTGCATCGGGTGCAAGCTGCCCTGTAGCGATAGCCTCGGCCATCACGCTCGCGATGTGCGCGTGATGGTGCTGGACTTCGATAAGTGACAGATTGCGCTCCCGCGCCTGCTCGCGGGCCCACTGGCTCGATAGGTAGCTGGAGTGCAGGTCGCATGCCAGCACGGCAGGCGCCAGGTCAAAAAGGTCTTCCAGACGCGTGCGTGCTGCATTCCAGGCATCGAAGGTCTCGCCGTTTTCGACATCGCCGATATGCTGCGACACAAAACAGGCCACATGGCCGTCGGCGTCCTCGCGCGTGAGCGCGATCGTAGCTTTTTGCTGCGGCCCGCAGGCGAGCACGCAGGGTGCAGTGCCGTCGAGCGCCGGCAGCGGCAACGGCTGCGGCGCATATCCGCGTGCGCGACGCACAGGCATGCCGGTGCCGTCGACCACACGTACCACGGAGTCGTCGTAGCGTGAGAGAATCGCACGGTTATTGCCAAGTAGCGCGTCGGCGATGCCGGCGGCAACAAGATGTTCCCATGCAAGGGCATCGTCGGTCTCGATGGGCTCCTCGCTCAGGTTTCCGCTGGTCATGACCAGCGCGTGCGTACCGCGGGCTTCTGCCGCGGCAAGCAACAGATGCTGAAGTGGGGTGTAGGGGAGCATAACACCGAGCTCGGGTAGATCGTGCGCGACGGATGGCGCGAGTGTAAGGGCGTCGGGGGAGCCGTGGGTGTCGTTGCCGGTCGCGCGCCGGCGCAGCAGCACGATGGGGCGAATGCTGCCGGTCAGCAGGTTGCGTTCAACGCCATCGACATGACACAGGCACTCGGCGTCGGCAAGGCTGCGCACCATAACGGCAAGCGGCTTGTTGCTGCGGCGTTTGCGGCGGCGAAGCTCGGCTACCGCCTGCTCGTTGGAGGCGTCGCATGCCAGATGGAATCCTCCCAGTCCCTTGATGGCGACAATGCCGCCGCTTGCCAGCAGCTCGACGCAGCGTCCGATGATGGCATCGCTGGCCTCGCGCGTGGAGCCGACGGCTGGTGTTGCGTCGACCGCCGTTGGCACAACACCGTGGTCCGCCTCGCGCCACGTAATGTGCGGCCCGCATTCAAAGCAGGCATTGGGCTGCGCATGAAAGCGCCGGTCAAGCGGGTCGCCATACTCTGCGGCGCACTCGGGGCACATGGGAAAGCAATCCATCGACGTGGCCGCTCGGTCATAGGGTAGCGAGTGAATGATGGTAAAGCGCGGTCCGCAATTGGTGCAGTTGATAAAGGGATAGTGAAAGCGTCGGTCGGCGGGGTCGAACAGCTCGCGCAGACAGTCATCGCACGTGGCGATGTCGGGCGAGACGAGCGTTGTGTGGGCGGTTTTATCCTGCGACGCCACAATGCGAAAGCCCTGCTCGCTGGCGGCGTCCCAGTCGCCGGGTGCCAAGTCCATAAGTTCGACATGCTCAACGCGGGCCGCGGCAGGCGCGTGCTCCGACAGCGCGGCGACAAAGCCGTCAAGTGCCTCGACCGAAGCATGCGCCTCGATGTGCACGCCATCACCTGCGTTGAGCACCCAGCCGCAAATGCCATGCGCCATAGCCTCGCGATACACAAATGGCCGCATGCCAACACCCTGCACAATGCCCGTTACATGGATATGCACATGCCGCATGTGGTTCCCCCTCGTCAAAACCGACCAAAAAGGACAGGTTTATTTTTGGTCGGTAAAACTTCTAAACCGGAACTGCGGACGATTTCCTGGACCGTCAC
>NZ_CAAKNY010000031.1:0-75249 GCF_901212495.1 Collinsella aerofaciens
AAAAAAGCCCCGTCCCAAATTAGCTACCCCGGCCCCGGCGGTTGGGGAGGGCGGGCTCCGTTATAATCGCCTAAGACATTAAATGGAAACGGGACGGGAGCCATACATGCGCCAGGGTTTCGACAACGCGAAGTATATCGAGCTGCAGGCCGCTCATATTAAGGAGCGCATCTCGCAGTTTGGCGGCAAGCTGTACTTGGAGTTTGGCGGCAAGCTGTTTGACGACTATCACGCGAGCCGCGTGCTGCCGGGTTTTGAGCCGGACAGCAAGTTTCGCATGCTCAAGAGCATTGCCGACGACGTCGAGGTCATCATCGCCATTAACGCGAACCACATCGAGAAGAACAAGGCTCGCGGTGACCTGGGCATTACCTATGACGAGGACGTTTTGCGCCTGGTCGACCTGTTCCGCGGCAACGGTTTTGCTGTCGCGGCCGTGGTCATCACCCAGTACGCCGGCCAGCCCGCCGCCGATGTGTTCCGCAATCGCCTGAACGCGCTCGGCATTCCCGCCAAGTTGCACTATCCCATCGAGGGCTATCCACACGATGTCGATCTGATCGTGTCCGACGACGGCTATGGCAAGAACGAGTTTGTCGAGACCACCCGTCCGCTTGTCGTGGTCACCGCTCCCGGCCCCGGCTCGGGCAAGCTCGCCACCTGCCTGTCTCAGCTCTATCACGAGCACAAGCACGGCACCGCCGCCGGCTACGCCAAGTTCGAGACGTTCCCGGTCTGGAATCTGCCCCTCACGCATCCGGTCAACATCGCCTATGAGGCCGCCACGGCCGACCTCGACGATGCCAATATCATCGACTCCTTCCACTTGGAGGCCTACAACAAGACCACGGTCAACTACAACCGTGACGTCGAGGCTTTCCCAGTGGTCCGTGCCCTGATGGAAAAGATTCTGGGGGAGAGCCCCTACCAGAGTCCCACCGACATGGGTGTAAATATGGTCGGCTTTGCCATCACCGATGACGATGCCTGTCGCGATGCCTCCAAGATGGAGATCGTCCGCCGCTACTTTGCTGCGGTCGAGGCCGTGCGCCGCACCGGTGTGGGCGATGAGCAGGTTGATCGTCTCAAGCTCATTATGAAGAAGGCCGGTATCGACAAGAATTACTCGCCGGCACGCTCGGCCGCCCTTACCAGGGAGCAGCTGACGGGTGGCCCCGTAGGCGCCATGGTCATGCCCGACGGCTCCGTGGTGACCGGCAAGACTTCCACACGCCTGGGCGCCTCGAGCTCGCTCATCATGAATGCGCTTAAGCATGTCTCGGGCGTTGACCTTGAGCTCGAGGTTATTAGCGATGAGGCGATCGAGCCTATCAGCAAGCTCAAGACACATTTCCTGGGTAGCAAGAACCCGCGCCTGCACACCGATGAGACGCTTATGGCGCTCTCGATCACCTCGGCAACGAGCGAGACGGCGGCCCGCGTCCTTTCGGGCCTGGAGCAGCTGCGCGGCTGTGATGCCTTCTTTAGCGTGATCATCTCGCCGACGGACGAGACGGTGTTGCGCAAGCTGGGCATCAACGTGTGCTGCGAGCCCAAGTTCGAGCGCCACGGTTTCTTCCACCGCTAAGCCTGGATAAATTGGTCTGAAAGGGGCACATCGGGTATACATTCGGTGTGCCCCTTTTATCAACAAAGTTACCGTTTAACCTAAAATTAGCCTGTTTACCTGCCTATAAGCGATTTGGGCGGTATACAATAACCCTAATTGTATCATCCTTATGCGAGGATGCCGCATGATGGATGTTGCCGGCCATCATGGGGTGTGCCGGTCGCGCACGGTGCAAGTGATGTCCGTGCTCGGTTTGAGGAGGCTGCCATGGCTGGCAAGGGTCGTGCGAGTGTCAACGATATGAAGCGTGTCGAGGTGCAGGTGCTGATGGAGATTGCACGGCAGTCCGAAGACAACGGCGGACTTTATGGCTTTTCGCGCAAGACGCTTGCCGAGCGTGTGGGGGTGTCTCCGTATCGCGCCCGCGCGGCAATTGAACGCTTGGAATCCGAAGACATCATTGAGGTCGTCTCGCGCTACAGCGACGACGGCGGCCAGCTCGCAAATGGCATTTGTCTCACGGAGCGTGGCGAGTGGTATCTAGAGGGCATCCGTGCCGGTATGCTCGTGCAGGACTTGATCAAGGACGAAGTCGCCGATCGATAACAGCGCGCACTCATAGGGGAAACGACGCCGCCTGGGCGACCGGACGGCGTTTTGTTTCGAGATGGAGAAATGCGATTGCTCGTAAGAAAATTGTGTGCGTCGCGCGTCGCGAGTATTACAATGGAGACCCGTAAGATGTGTATGGACAACTTCTACGGGAAGCGCAGGTAACTCAATATGACCAAGCATGTGTTCGTGACCGGCGGCGTGGTTTCGTCTCTGGGCAAGGGTATTACCGCGGCCTCGCTGGGCCGTCTGCTCAAGTCGCGCGGCTACAAGGTAACGATGCAAAAGGCCGACCCGTATCTGAACGTCGACCCCGGCACCATGAGCCCGTTCCAGCATGGCGAGGTCTTTGTGACCGAGGACGGCTACGAGTCCGATCTGGACCTGGGCCACTACGAGCGCTTTATTGACGAGAACCTGACCCGCGATTCCAACTTTACGACCGGTGCCATCTATAAGAGCCTGATTGCCCGTGAACGTCGCGGTGACTTTTTGGGCGGCACTGTGCAGGTGATTCCGCACGTCACGAACGCCATTAAGGATAAGTTCCGTCGTATTGAGGAACAGACCGGCTCCGACGTGGTCATCACTGAGTTGGGCGGCACCATCGGCGACATCGAGTCGCAGCCGTTTGTCGAGGCCATTCGTCAGTATCGCAAGGAGGCCGGCCCCGAGAACGTCTGCTACATCCACGTGTCGCTCGTTCCCTATATCGCCGCCGCCCACGAGGTCAAGACCAAGCCGACGCAGCACTCCGTCAAGGAGCTCCGCAGCTTTGGTATCCAGCCCGATATTATCGTTTTGCGCTCCGACCACCATATCGACGATGCCATCCGCGGCAAGATCGCAAGCTTCTGCGATGTCGACACCGACTGTGTCTTTACCAACGAGGACTGCGCGAGCATCTACGATGTCCCGCAGCTGCTCGCCGAGCAGGACTTTGACCTGCGCATTTGCGAGCGTCTGGGTCTGGACCCGCGTGAGCGCAACATGAGTGAGTGGAACGAGTTCCTGCGCAAGCAGAACCATGCCAACCAGCACGCCGACAAGGTAAAGATCGCCGTCGTGGGCAAGTATACGCAGCTGCCCGATGCCTACCTGTCGGTTATCGAGGCCCTGCACCACGCGGGCGTGTTCTTCGATCGCCACGTTGACGTGCAGCTGGTCGATGGCGAGAGCCTCGACGAGCAGAACGTCTCCGAGATCCTGGGTGACGCCTCGGGCATCTTGGTCCCTGGCGGCTTTGGCAAGCGTGCCCTGGAGGGCAAGATCCTCGCGGCCGAGTTCGCCCGCGAGCACAAGATTCCGTATCTGGGCATTTGCCTGGGTATGCAGGTGGCCGTGTGCGAATTTGCCCGCAACGTGGTCGGCCTCGCCGGTGCCAGCTCTTCCGAGTTCGATCCGGATGGCCCGTATAGCGTAATCGACCTGATGAGCTCGCAGGAGGACGTGACCGAGAAGGGCGGCACCATGCGTCTGGGTGCCTATCCATGCAAGCTTGCTGCCGATTCCCTCGCGCGTGAGGCCTATGGGGAGGAGCTCGTCTACGAGCGTCACCGTCACCGTTTTGAGTTCAACAACGCCTTCCGTGACCAGCTCGAGGACGCCGGTCTGGTTATCTCGGGCCTTTCGCCCGACGAGCGTCTGGTCGAGATGGTCGAGCTGCCGCGCGACGTACATCCGTGGTATGTGGCCACCCAGGCTCATCCCGAGTTCAAGAGCCGTCCGACCAACCCGCAGCCGCTGTTCCGCGAGTTCGTGCGCGCCTCGATTGGCCAGCATGAGGGCGTCGATCGCGTGCAGGTGACGCCCATGAACCTCGCTACGGACTAAGGGTGCCGGCGAACCAAGAATATGCCGAAGCTACTCCCTCGTCGCTCGCTGTGGCGGTGGGGGAGTATCTCGATTACCTTGCGGTCGAGCGGGGCTTGGCGCGCAATACGATTGCGGCCTACCGTCGTGACCTGACGACGTACTGCGCCTATCTGGAGCGGGCTGACATTGCGTCTTTTGAAGATGTGAGCCGTCAGGTCGTGGAGGGCTTTGTTGCCGATCGCCGCGATGGAGGCTATTCCGACGCCTCGGTGGAGCGCGCGCTTGCTGCCGTGAAGGGTCTGCATGCCTTTTTGGTGCGCGATGGGGCCGTGGCCCAAAACCCGACGGCGGCGTTGCGCCTGCCCAAAAAGGCAGATCGCCTGCCGGAATACCTTTCGGTGGAGGATGTCTCGGCATTGCTCGATCAAGACTTTCCCGAGGGCGAGATGGGACTGCGCGATCATGCCATCTTGGAAGTGCTTTACGGTTGCGGCTTGCGCGTGAGTGAGCTGGTTGGGCTCGATGTGGGCGATATCCATATTGATGACGGGTTTGTCCTGGTGCGCGGTAAGGGCTCCAAGGAGCGTCTGGCCCCGTTGGTGGGAAGCGCGGCGCGTGCCCTGACACACTATATAGGTGACGGGCGCACTCTCCTGGCCGCCCATGCTCACGGGACGGAGACCTTGGCGGTCTTTTTAAATAAGAACGGACGTCGCCTGTCGCGCCAAGCCGTGCATGCGATATGCGAGCGGTATGGGCGCCAGGTGGGGCTGGTGGGGCTCCATCCCCATACCTTGCGCCACTCCTTTGCCACCCACATGCTCGCGGGCGGTGCCGACCTGCGTGTGCTGCAGGAGATTTTGGGCCATGCCGATATTTCGACCACGCAGGTCTACACGCATGTCGACCGCACGCAACTGACCGAAGTCTATCTGGCGGCGCATCCGCTGGCACATCGCTAGCACCTCGCTGACCTGCATATTTATACATATTAAAGGGGACGGGCCCCAGATTGCCGAGACGCACTTTTGCGCACATGGGCAATCTGGGGCCCGTCCCATTTTTCGCCAGACACCGACGCGGTGGTGGGCCGTGTGTACCGTGGGTGGGGGAGTTTGGGGGCGATGTGAACGGTGTGTAAAGGGACGTAAAAATCGCCTCAAGGTCAACTTGAAGGTTGAGGTTCGCGGGCGTGGTTCTACAGGTGGCATCCCGACTTTGCTGCAAACACAACATATTGTGTTTTCGAACATATGCTCGGGGGTGTTTTGCAACATATTGGGGGTGGAGTGGTGGGGAGAGGTGGGGGAAGGGGTGGGGAAAGGTGTTGAAAAATGGGGCAGTTCCCCATATTATTGATGACGTCGACAGGCGGGGTGGTTCCCCGCGTACGTGCCATCTGAGTAACCGAGGGGAGGGCGCACATGGGAATGACGGGTGCATACGAGCGCAATCTCGATGCAAAAGGTCGTCTATCCCTGCCTGCACCCCTTCGCGAGGAGCTTGGAGAGCACGTTCGCGTGTTCAAAGCCCTGGATGTCGATGCTCTGTACGTGTTCTCTGCCGAGGCCTTCGATAAGTGGGTCGAAGGACTCTTCGCGGGTCGTGAGGGCCACGAGGGTTTTAACCCGCGTGACATCAACGACCAGAAGCTCATGAGGGCGATCAACAAGCGCACCACGTCGATGGATGTGGACAGCGCGGGTCGTATCGGTCTTTCTGAGTCTCTCCGCAAGCAGGCGAACCTCGACCGCGAGGTCACGGTTGTGGGCAACTACGACCACCTTGAGGTTTGGGACCGCGCTACGGCCGATGAGGACGATGACGACGAGGCCCTGCTGGACCTCTTCTTCTCGTAAGGGCAAGGCACGAGTGACGGATGGAGCGTGGGATCTTGACACAAGAATATCGGCATGAACCTGTCATGCTCGGCGAAGTGCTTGAGTCGCTGCAGCTAAAGAGCGGCTCCGTCGTCTGCGACTGCACCCTTGGCGGTGCCGGC
Organism: Collinsella aerofaciens; assembly: GCF_901212495.1. GTDB lineage: Bacteria > Actinomycetota > Coriobacteriia > Coriobacteriales > Coriobacteriaceae > Collinsella > Collinsella aerofaciens_H. The sequence continues at coordinate 6,000 of NZ_CAAKNY010000031.1, forward strand.
CATTCGGTAAAGATGGCCGCGCAGGTGGGGGAGACCGGCCTTTTGCTCGGCGTCGATCAGGACGACATGGCCCTCGAGGCCGCTGGCGCCCGTCTGGACCGCGAGGTTCCCGGCGTACCGCACCAGCTGCTGAAGGGCAACTTCGGCGACTTGGACGAGCTGCTTTGCTCGTCCGAGGTGCCCGGGGTCGATGGCTTCCTGTTCGACTTGGGCGTTTCGTCGCCGCAACTCGATATCCCCGGCAGGGGCTTTTCGTACAACGAGGACGCCCCATTGGACATGCGGATGGATCCGGGTAACAACACCTTAAACGCAGCTGAGGTCATCAACACCTATAACGAACACGACCTCGCCCGGATTCTACGCGTCTACGGCGAAGAGAAGTTCGCCTCGCAGATCGCACATGAGATCGTGCGCCGTCGCGAGCATGAACCGATCGAAACCACCGGTCAGTTTGTCGAGATCATCAAGGCTGGCATCCCCGCTGCCGCTCGTCGGCATGGCGGACACCCGGCCAAGAAAAGTTTCCAGGCTATTCGCATCGAGGTCAATCACGAACTCGATGTGCTCGAGCGAGGGCTTGACGCCGCCACCAGGTGGCTCAACCCGGGCGGACGCATTTGCGTCATCTCGTATCACTCGCTCGAGGACCGTATCGTAAAGAACCACTTTAAGGAGATGAGCCAGGGGTGCACGTGTCCGCCGGAGATTCCGGTGTGCGTGTGCGGCAACGTGCCGATACTCAAGGTCATCACCCGCAAACCCCTGGTTGCCCAACCCGATGAGGTTGCGCGCAACCCTCGGGCGAGATCAGCCAAGATCCGCGTGGCGCAGCGTCTGTAGACGTGACCGCGCGATATTGGACCTCCCGCTCGTACCACAAACGAAGCTTAAACACACTACCAACGTACTCGGGATGGGAGGCGGCATATCATGGGCTACAACACCTCAAACGCAGCACTTGCCTATGATATGAACGCCATGCCCGCCTATCGTGAGACACCGCAGGCTCCTGTTGCTCCCCGCGAGCAGCGCACGCCGCGCTTTGATGTCTACACGGGCGCGGGCCGTCAGGCAAACCAGGCGGTAAGCCCGGTTTTCATGAGCGTTCTTAAAACGTTTTGCATCATAGCGGCTATCTTCATGACGATCGGTGTCGCCCGTGTGGCGCTCGCCGGCGCTACAGCCCAGGTGCTCAACAGCAACGCCGCGCTTACCAACACGCTCGAGAAGGCGACCGATGAGAGCTCAGACTTGGAGGTCATGCATTCGGTCTATGGTGCCGACACGCGCATTCGCGACCTTGCGGGCGCTTATGGCATGGTGGAGCCCAGCGAGAGCGTTACACTTGATTTTTCGCAGGATGCAGCCGCGGGCGCTAGCTCGACCGCGGCCGCTCAGTAACAAGACGGTAGCTGAGTATGACAAATGACTATCGCCGCGGTTCCGACGGGGGTCGCGGTTCTGGACGTCCCTCATCGCGGGGACGTTCTGGTTATCAAGGAACGGGTCGGCCATCTTACAACGCGAGGCCGTCCTATGGCAACGACCCTGCGTCGCGTCTCCGTGGCTCGAGTGGTCCTCAAATACATAACACCAGACCGCGCAAGAGCTCGTCGTCGACCGAATGGCTCACGGGCACGCCGCTGCCCCGTCGTAAAGCCGTCATGGGCTTCATCGGGCTTGGCTTGGGTTTGGGCGTCCTTCGCCTTGCCGACTATCAAATCGTGGAAGCCGATAAGTTACGCGACCGCGCCGATGCACGTCGCTTGCTTGCGCAGACGCTGTATGCCAAGCGCGGTACCATCTATGACCGTAACGGCAACGTGCTGACGTCGTCGGTCGAATGCCGCAACATCGCCGTGAATCCTCAGCTTATCGAGGACGTTGACAAGACGGTATCGGCACTGGTCAAAGCTACGGGCATCGATAAAAAAACCTGTCGGGATCTCGTTTTGTCCGATGGCACCTGGGTGTATATCAAACGTCAGGTGGACGAGGACGATGCCGCGGCGCTGGAGAAGAAGAACCTGCCGGGCGTGCTCTTTGAGCAGGCCATGAAGCGCGTGTACCCCTACGGCAACCTGGCATCGCAGGTACTTGGCGTGGTAAACGTGGACAACGACGGTCTGACGGGCATCGAAAAACAATACAACAAGCTTTTGACCGGAACCAACGGTTCGCTGGTGCGTGAGCGGGCGAGGGACGGTAGCTATATCGCGGGCGGCGCCTATAAGAAGGTTGCCGCGGTGGACGGCGTGGACATCGTGACGACGCTCGATGTCAATATCCAGCGTGCCGCCGAGGACGCCCTGGCCGAGGCGGTCGAAAAGACTAAGGCCAAGAATGGCTCGGCCCTGGTCACCGATCCCACGACGGGCGAGATTCTGGCGGCATGTTCGTATCCGACATATGACCAGACCGATCTGGAAAACGCTAAGACCGAGGACATGAATTTGCGCCTGGTTACCGATGCCTACGAGCCCGGCTCGGTCTTTAAGACGCTCGTGGCCGGTGCCGGCTTCGACTTGGGCGCCGTGCGTTCGAACACGTCGTTTGCGGTGCCGGCGAGCATTAAGGTTGGCGACGACACCGTTACCGACGCCGACAAGCGCGACTACACCATGACCATGGACGTTCGCGAGATGATGCGCCGTTCGTCCAATGTGGGCTTTGTCCTGGTGGGACGCAAGATCGGTGCCGATGATTTTGCCGCCTATGTGGACAAGTGGGGTATCGGTCATAGCTCCGGTGTCGATTTTCCGGGTGAGAGTCTGGGCATCGTCAAGGAGCGCGACCAGTACGACGGCGCCACGCTGGGCTCGATGAGCTTTGGCCAGGCGCTGTCCGTCTCGCCGATTGAGGTCGCGCGTGCCGTGGGCGGCATCGCGAACGGCGGCGTGATGATGACTCCGCACTTCTATAAGTCCAGCAAGGGCGATGAGAAGGACTGGGGCGAAGGCGAGCGTGTGATTTCGGAGGACGCTGCAGCCCAGGTGACATCGTGCATGCAGACGGTCGTGTCCGAAGGCACGGGCGTCGGCGGTGCGGTCGATGGCTATGACGTGGCGGGCAAGACCGGTACGGCCGAGCGTGCTGACGAGAACGGCGGTTACCTCAAGGAGAACTACATGTCGTCCTTTATGGGCTTTGCGCCGGCACAATCGCCCAAGGTGCTGTGCTATATCACACTCGATGGAACGCCGAGTGGCTCGGATGCCGCCGCGGTGCCATTCCAGTCCATTATGGCCAACGCGCTCGACGTGCTGGGTATCCCGCGCACAAAGTAGGGGGTTACAGTCTTGAGCGTGGTCTGCCGTTTGATCTGAAGGGTGTTCACATGCCCTGCACCACGCGCGCATGGCAGTGGGATACAATACGCCGATAGCATTATTAGGTTTACAGGGGAGCTGCAATGATAGAGATCGCCGTCAACAACCTCGCGGCCTCAACGGGGGCCCGAACCGTGACGGAAGAAGTCGATCGGGTATGCCGCGGGTGCGTTATCGACTCGCGCCAGGTCGAGGAGGGGACGATCTTTGTCGCCTTCCCCGGCGAAAAGGTCGACGGCAATGATTTTGCCTCCCGTGCCATCGAGTCGGGTGCCGGTGCCGTCGTGATGACGCGCGAGCCCGATGCCGAGCTGGTTTCGCTGGCGCAGGACAAGGGATGCGCCATCTTGCTGACCGACGACCCCGAGGAGTTCTTGCTGCGCCTGGCGCATGTATATCGCTTGGAGCTTGGCTGCCTGGTCGTCGGCATTACCGGTTCGATTGGCAAGACGACGACCAAGGACGTGCTCGCCGCCGTGCTTGCCAAGCGTTATCGCGTCTGGGCCACGAAGGGCAATTTCAATAACTTGATCGGCATGCCGCTCACAGTGCTTTCCGCTCCGGCCGATACCGAGGTTCTGGTGCTCGAGATGGGCATGAACCATTTTCATGAGATTGAGCGCCTGTCCCAGTCTGCCAACCCCAATCTCGCCATCGTGAGCAAGATCGGAACCTCCCATATCGGTATCCTGGGCAGCCGCGAGAACATCGCCCGCGCCAAGTCCGAGATTGTCCAGGGCATGTGCGCCGCCGGCGACTTCTCGCCGTTGCTGGTTTTGGGCGGCGAGGACGACTTTACACCGTTCATTCGCGATACGTTCGCCCGGCCTGCGGGTATTGACGTGATGCTGGCCGGTGTCTCGGACGACGACGAGGTCCGCGCACGCGACATTCGCGTCGACGACGAGGGCCATCCGGTCTTTACGCTCGACTTTGGTCAGGGCGACACGGTCGATACCATGCTGGCCATTCCCGGCGTGCAGTCCGTGCCCAATGCCGTCAAGGCCGCCGCGGTCGCCTATCGTCTGGGCGTGACGCCCGTGCAGATCGATACTGCCTTTAGGGGCCTTACAATCACCGGTCACCGTCAGGAGATCAAGCGCGCCAAGAGCGGGGCACGCATCATCGACGACTCATATAACGCCAGTGCCGAGTCTATGGCCGCCGGCCTCGATTTGCTGTGCTCGCTCATCTGTGACGGTTCGCGCATGGCGATCTTGGGCGAGATGGGCGAGATGGGCGACGAGGCTCCCCGCATGCACGAACTCGTGGGCGCCTATGCCGCCGCCAAGAAGCTCGACATGCTCGCGTGCGTCGGCGGCGAGCTGGCTCAGCTCATGGCCGATGCCGCACGCATGATGGGTATGGATGAGGACCGCATCCAGGTGTTCTCCGATTATCAGCAGGTGCTCGACCGCATGGGCGGCGCGCTTGAAAATCATGATGTTGTACTGGTCAAGGGTTCCCGTTTTGTTGAGCTCGACCGCTTTGTGGAAGGTGTGTGCTAGCCCATGTTCGGCAATCCCTCGTATCCTACGTATCAGGCCTTTTTGGGACTTGGCATCGCTGCCGCCATTGCGTTGCTGCTTATGCCGTGGTGGATCAGGCTGCTGAAGGTCGAGGGTATCGGCCAACAGGTCCGAGCCGACGGCCCCAAGCGTCATTTGATCAAACAGGGTACGCCCACCATGGGCGGCGTCATCATCCTTGTCGCGATCTCGCTGACCTGCCTGCTGATGGGCAAGCTCACCACCGAGCTCATGCTCGTGCTGCTTGCCACGCTGGCCACCGGCGTTCTGGGTCTCATCGACGACCTGACCTCCGTCACGCATGGTCGCTCGCTCGGCCTGACGCCTCACGCCAAGATGATCGGTCTGACCATCATCTGCGTCACCTTTACCGTGCTCGCCGTCAATTGGTGCGGCGTCGCCCCCGAGATTCGTTTTCCCGGCGGCCTGACGATTGATCTCGGTGTTCTTTCGACCACCATCTGCGGCCTTTCGTTCCCGTGGCTCTACATCGTATTTTGCTGGCTGATGATCGCCGGTCTTTCCAATGCGGTGAACCTGACCGACGGTCTGGACGGCCTTGCCGGCGGTACTTCCATGATCGCCATGCTCGCCATGGCCGCCATGGCATTTTTGCACGGTGACGTGAACCTGTCCATCTTCTGCACGGCGTGCGCCGGTGCCTGCCTGGGCTTTTTGTGGTTCAATTGCTACCCGGCGAGCATCTTTATGGGCGATACCGGCTCGCTTGCCCTGGGTGCCGCTTTTGCCTGCACCTCCATCATTACCAACACCGAAGTCGTTTCCCTCATCATCGGCGGTCTGTTTATCGTCGAGACCCTGTCGGTCATGATCCAGGTTGTCTACTTCCACTTTACGCACAAGCGCGTCTTCCTTATGGCGCCCATTCATCATCATTTCGAAAAGAAGGGCTGGGCCGAGACCAAGGTCGTTATCCGTTTTTGGATTATCGCCGCGGCTTTTGGCGCCGTTGGCCTCGCCCTGTTCTTCCAGTTGGGATAGTGGTCTTTCATGCCTCTTGCTGATGTCTTTAGCCTGCTTGTTTTGGGGCAGGGTAAATCCGGTCTCGATGTCGCCCGCTGGGCGTTGGCTCACCCCGAGCGTGTGAGCGCCACGACCGTGTTTGGCGGCGGTACCTCCGAGCCCAATGACGCCACACGTGCGCTCGAGGCGCAGGGCGCGTCGTTTGTCTACGGCACCGAGCAGGTCGAGGGTGCCTATGACGTGTGCGTGACATGCCCGGGTATCTCGGAGTTCTCGGCCTTCTTTAAGGCTGGGCGTGAACATGCTGCTCAGATTATGGGCGAGCCCGAGTTTGCCTATCGCCTGTCTCCCCAAAATTGGATCGCCATCACGGGCACCAACGGCAAGACAACTACCACATCGCTAACCGATTATCTGCTCAAGGCCGCCGGTGAAGCCAGCGTGGCCGTCGGCAATATCGGTGAGCCGCCGGTGAACGAGGTTGACGGCCGCGCACACAATGAGTGGTTTGTGGCCGAGCTGTCGAGTTATCAGATTGCTACGACCGCCGAGCTTCATCCTCGCGTGGCGGTGCTGCTCAACATCACGCCCGACCACCTGGGCTGGCACAAGAGCCACAAGAACTATGCGCTTGCCAAGATCAAGTTGTTCGAGAATATGGTCGACGACGACCTCGTGGTTATCGACGTTGAGGATGCCGGCATCCATGAGTTCGATGAGTACATCTACACACCGGGTCGCCGCATCTGCAAGGTCGCTTTTGACGAGCCCGAGGGTGCAGACGCCGCCTTTGTGCGCGACGGCAAGATGGTCGTTCGCCTGAAGGGCGTCGAGACTCAGCTTGTCGCCACGTCCGAGCTCAAGATCTCGGGCCATCACAATGTCATCAACGCCCTTTGTGCCGCCACGGCTGCTCTGGCCGTCGGTGCCGATCCCGAGGGCATTTGCCGCGGTTTGGCATCGTTCCGGCCGCTCGAACACCGCGTGGAACCCTGCGGCGAGATCGATGGCGTGCGCTACGTCAACGATTCCAAGGCAACGAACACCGATGCGGTCGAAAAGGCTCTGACGGCGTTTCCCGACGACGATGTGATTTTGCTGCTCGGTGGCCACGATAAGGGCACGCCGCTTGCGGACTTTGCCCACGTCGTTATGGACAACGTGCGCTCGGTCGTTTGCTTTGGAGATGCGCGCGAGCGCTTTACCGCCGCTATGGACGAGGCCGATGTCGATGGCGACGTGGATATCGCCCAGGCCGATGATCTGCGTGATGCCGTTGACGTTGCCCGCTCGCTCTCGAGCCGCGGCGACGTGATCCTGCTTTCGCCCGCTTGCTCTTCGTTCGACGAGTTCTCGGGCTACGAGGAGCGCGGTCGCGTGTTTAAGGACTATGTTGCCCAGCTTGCTGCAGCAGCGAAATCGCAAACGGAATAGGGGTTGCCAGTGAGAGAGGAGAGCCCCCGAAGTGATATGAGGAGGCCCGACTCGGACCGTGCTTCCTCGCTGCGTAGCACGCCGCGTTCTGGTCGCGGCGGGCAGACGTTCGGTGAGCGCTATATTGCCGGCGTCCCCGCCCGCATCATGCGCCCCCGTTTGATATTTATGGCCTGCCTGTTTAGCTTGGTTTGCTTTGGCTTGCTGATGGTGTACTCGGCATCTTCGGTCGAGGCGCTGCACGAGAATGGTTCGGCGACGTTTTTCCTGTCTCGACAGGCCGCGTTTGCCGGAGTTGGCGTGCTGGCTATGGTTGCCATCGTGCGCATCTTGCCGGACAGTTGGTTTGGGGAAGACGTGCTCAGGATTTTCCTCATAGGCATGATAGGGCTCCTGTTTCTGGTGTTCTTGGTGGGCAGCGGCAGTCGTGGCGCCACGCGCTGGCTCAACATCGCCGGTATTCAGTTCCAGCCGTCTGAGTTTTTAAAGCCGTTCGCCATCGCGTATTCGGCAATCATGCTCGACCGCATCTTTTCGCCCGGCGGCAACATCAACGAGTTTCTTCGCAAGATGGGTGTCTACCTGGGCATTTCGCTCTTTCTGATCTTTATTCAGCCCGATTTCGGCACCGTTTTGATCATCTTGTTGACCCTCATGTGCATGGCGTTGTTTGCGGGATTGGACCCCAAATATATTGTTTGGACGGTCGTTGCCGGTATCGCCGTCATTGCGATCGCCCTTATCGCCGAGCCGTACCGTATGACGCGTGTCGAGGTTGCTTGGAATCCTTGGGCAGACGAATATGGTGACGGCTATCAGGCAACACTTGCCATCATGGCGTTTGCCTCGGGCGGCCTATTCGGTCGCGGTATCGGCAACTCAACCATGAAGTACTCGTATTTGCCCGAGGCGCATAACGACTACATCTTGGCTATTATCGGCGAGGAAGTTGGCTTTATCGGAACCGTGCTGTTCTTCTTGGTGTTTGCGATGCTGATCTACTCGGCGTTTCGCATTGCCGAGCAGGCGAGCGACCGTCGCGGAGCACTTATGGCATCGGGTTCCGCGGTCATCCTTGCGGTGCAGTTTTTGATCAACGCGCTGGGTATTCTCAATGTGTTTCCCATGACGGGCAAGCCGCTGCCGTTTATTAGCTACGGTGGCTCGTCGATTATTGTGTCGCTTATGCTCGCCGGTCTGATCCTGCGCGTTTCGTATGAGAGTGCCCGTCGCGATGAGTACGACCGTCGCCGCGAGAGCTTTGCCGTTATGGATGAGAGTACCGCCGGCGTGCCCCACGTGCGCGGCGATCGTTCTTCGCGTAACGACTTTACCGTCCTGGATGGCTCTGCGACCGAGCCGGAAGCCCGTCCGCGTCAGCGAACGGCGTCGCAAGGTCGTCCTCAGCGCCCCACTCCTCGCAATGCGTACGGTGGATATAATCGAATCGATTTGAATTCGGACCCGTCGGCGCGTTTGCGCACCGATGACCAGGGGCCGCGTGTACGAAGGGATTACCATGACCGATAAGATGACCGTTGCTATTGCAGCCGGCGGCACGGCAGGACATATCAACCCCGCGCTCGCCCTGGCCGAGGAGCTGCGTGACCGCGGTCATCACGTCGTGTTCGTGGGCCAATCGCGCAAGCTCGAGGGCCGTCTGGTTCCCGAGACCGGATTCGATTTTGTGCCCATCACGGTCACGGGCTTCGATCGCTCGCGTCCCTGGACGGCGCTGACCTCGCTGTGGCGCGTCAACAAGGCGAAGCGTGCGCTTGCCAGTCACTTCTCGAAGGTCGGTAAGCCCGATGCCGCTATCGGCTTTGGTGCTTACGTTGAGGTCCCGCTGCTGGGTTGGTGCAAGGGCGCCGGCGTTCCGTATCTGCTGCACGAGCAGAACTCTGTTCCGGGTCTGGCCAATAAGATGATGAACTCACATGCCGCCCGCGTGTGCATTTCGGTACCTGCGGCCCGCGCGGTCTTTGAGCGCGAGGGCGACCCCGACCATGTGCTCATGACGGGCAATCCCGTGCGTCGTTCGGTGATCGAGGGCGATCGCGCTCGCGGCCGCAAGACGCTCGGTGTGCCCGAGGACGCGACGCTTCTGCTCGTCTTTGGTGGTTCACTCGGTGCCCGGCATCTCAACGAGCGCGTTGCCTCGCTCAAGAGTGAGCTGCTGACCCGCGAGAATCTCTACATTTTGCATTCGACGGGTGCCGACGGCTTTGAGGAGACCGAGCGCGCTTTGGCGCTGACGCCCGAGGAGGCGAAGCGCTATCGTGTCCAGCCCTACATCGACAACATGGGCGATATGCTGGCTGCGGCCGATCTGGTGCTCTCGCGTTCCGGCGCCTCGAGCGTGGCCGAGATCGCCGCGCTTGCCGTGCCCTCGGTACTCGTGCCGTATCCGCACGCTACGGCCGACCACCAGACCACGAATGCGCGTTACCTGGTCGATGCCGGTGCCGGCGTGCTATGCGCCGATGCCGATATCGATGCCCCTGCCTTTGCCGACGAGCTGCTGCGCCTGATCGATGACGCTGCAGCGCGTGATGCCATGCGTCAGGCGGCGCGTGGCTTGGCCCAGGACCGTGCCGCCGCACTTTTGGCCGACGCGGTAGAGGGATTGCGTTAGTTAGACGGGATATCGCCGGTCGCCCTCGCGCGGATGCGGTAGGTGCGGTACAGTTAACGGGTTACAGGCAGTGTTTACGCAAGGAGTACACGAGCACATGGCTGATTCCCAGACTGCAACCTCCGCGCCCGAGTTCAAGAGCGCCCACTTTATCGGTATCGGTGGCGCCGGCATGAGCGGCATCGCCCTCGTCCTGCACGAGCGCGGTTATACCGTTACCGGCTCCGACCTTAAGACGTCGCGCTATATTCGCCAGCTTACCCGCGCCGGCGTGAAGGTCCACGTGGGCCACGAGGCTGCGACGATCGATGAGGTCAAGCCCGACGTGGTTGTGGTCTCCACCGCAATTCCCGAATCCAACCCCGAGCTCGTGCGTGCCCGCGAGCTCGGTATTCCCGTGTGGCCCCGTGCCAAGATGCTCTCGGCCCTGGGCCACGGCTACACCACCATCGCCGTTGCCGGCACGCACGGCAAGACCACGACGTCTTCGATGTGCGCAACGATGCTCGATCGCATGGGTCTGGACCCCAGCTTTTTAATCGGCGGCATCGTCGAGGGCTACGACACCAACGGCAAGAACGGCTCGGGTGACTACTTTGTCGCCGAGGCAGACGAGTCCGACAGCTCGTTCCTGTTCCTGAACCCCAACGTGGTCATCGTGACCAACGTCGAGGCCGACCATCTTGACCACTACTCGGGCATCGAGGAGATCGAGGCCACCTTCGCCAAGTTTATGGGGCTGGTGGGCGAGGACGGCACCGTCATCGTTTGCGGCGAGGACCCGCATCTGGTCGAGCTCGCCAAGTCGACGGGCCGTCATGTGCTTTCCTATGGCTTTGCCGAGAACAACGACATCGTCTGCGTGCATCCGGATGTCAAGGGCATCCAGAGCGACTTTATCGTTCGTTTTGAGGACGGCACCGAGCACGCTGTCGAGATTAAGAGCAACCCCGGTCGTCACAACATGCTCAACGCCACGGCCGTCTTGACCGTCGCGCATGTCCTAGGCCTCGATATCGATGCCGCCGCTCGGGCACTTTCGAGTTTTGAGGGCGTCCGCCGTCGCTTTACCCACGTGGGCGATATCGACGGTATCACGGTGGTTGACGATTACGGCCATCATCCCACTGAGATCAAGGCGACGCTCGCTGCCGCCTCTTCGCTGGGCTACAAACATGTCGATGTCGTGTTCCAACCGCATCGCTATTCGCGCCTGCAGGCTCTGTGCGATGACTTTGCCGATGCCTTTGCCAACGCCGATAAGCTGCTGCTGATCGATGTGTTCTCCGCCGGCGAGATGCCGATTCCGGGCGTTACCTCAAAGATGCTCGCAGATACCGTTCGCGCCAAGCACCCCGGCAAGGAGGTCGTGTACTGCTCCAGCCGTCTTGAGCTCAACCATGAGCTTGAGAAGCTCGTGGGCGAGGGCGACCTGCTGCTCACCATGGGTGCCGGCGATGTTACGACCGTCGGCCCCGAGTTCATCGAGTATCTGACTGCCAAGAAAGACGCTTAACCTCTATGGGTCTTTTTAACGCCGTCATGGCGCTTTCGGGCATGATCGACACGGACGTGGTCGAGGACGAACGTCTTGCACGCCATACAAGCTATCGTATCGGCGGCAAGGCCGACCTCTTTGTGACGTGCCATAGCTATCATGCCCTGCGTCGCGCCGTGGCGGTGCTTGACCGCGAGCGGGTGCCGTGGGTGATTATCGGCAAGGGGTCCAACCTGCTAGTTGCCGATGCCGGTTATCGCGGCGCCGTTATTTCGCTGGGACGTGAGTTCCAGCGCACGGTTGTTGCCGAGGACGGTTGCACGCTGACCGTTGGTGCGGGCGTGATGTTCGCGCGTTTGGTCAACGACGCCTTGTCGCGTGGGCTTTCGGGCCTTGAGTTCGCGGTCGGCATTCCCGGTTCGGTCGGCGGCGCCGTGTCCATGAACGCAGGCACGCGGAACGAGTGGATCGGCTCCCTTGTCGAGGACGTGGTCACGTTTGATCCGGCGTCCGGTATTAAGCACTATGCAGGGTCCGAGATCGCTTGGGGGTATCGCGAGTGCAGCCTGCCGCGTAACGAGATCATTCTCGAGTGCGTGCTTAAGCTCAAGGCCGCGCCCAAGGCCGACATTCGCGAGCGCATGGAGCGGTACCTGACGCGCCGCAAGCGCACGCAGCCCATGGGCCGTGCATCCTGCGGATCGGTCTTTCGCAACCCGCCCGATGCAAGCGTGGGCAAGTTGATTGAGGATTGTGGATTAAAGGGTTTTTCGGTTGGCGGTGCGGAAGTCTCGCCCGTACACGCTAATTTTATCGTTAATAACGGAACCGCCTCGGCCGATGACGTGGCCGCGGTTATCAGGCATGTTCACGGAAAGGTGAGGGAGGCGTATGGCATCGAGCTCAGACCGGAAGTTAAATTCCTCGGCTTCTAGAGCATCGAAGCCAACCTTCCGCCGCGCCGGAGGGCGTTCCGGCGCACCTGCCCAGCCTCAACATAAGCCCGCCATGCCCTCCAAGTCTGTTGGGCCCGTTCGTCCTGCCAAGCGCCCGGTCGTCGGCTCACAGCTGGGAGGACGCCCCGCTTCTAAAAAGACGAGTCGTCCGGCTCCGTGTCCTTCGGTGACGCCCAAGCCGGCGATGGGCACCAAGACCTCCCGACCCATGGCGACGACCAGGCCTTCGCTGAGAGCTCGTGCGCCGCATGCCAGTCGTACGTTTGCTGGCGCTAAGCCGCGTTCACTGACATCGGTACCCGCCGCCAAGGCGTCTTCGGCAACAAAGGGCATCAATCCTCTGCCATCGCTGGGAGCCATGGCAAGCAAGACGGCCGACGCCGCTTCTGCCATTAAGGGTAAGGGCAAGATCGCGGGCGGCATCCTGGCAGCCGTGGCCGTACTTGCCATTATTGCCATCGTCGTCATCAACTCTGGCCTGTTTGCCGCAACCGATATCCAGATTTATGGTAGCGAGCATGTGACCAAGCACGACGCCATGCAACTCATCAATCTTCCCGAGAACACGTCGCTCTTTAACGTGGATCCCGATCAGATCACCGAGGGCCTCAAGCAAAACCCGTGGGTCTCGGGCGTGGATATCCAGCGCCAGTTTCCCCATACGCTTATCATCACGCCGACGGAGCGTAAAGTTATCGCCATTGCGTATATCAGCTCCGACGACCTTGCCTGGGCGATCGGAGACGATGACACCTGGATCGCTCCGCTGTCGACGTCTGTCGAGGTGGACGACCGGGGGAACGTCATTACATCGGGGGAGGGTGCCCGCACCCTGACCGGCATCGATGCGGCCCTGGCGCTTGCCAAGCACTACGGTGCCGTGCTGTTGACTGACGTCTCGGCCGATGTCGCACCGGTTTCGGGTCGGGCGGTGAGCTCCAAGGCCGTCAAGGCCGGCCTGGATTACGCACGCGGTTTTTCGAGCGAGTTCTTGGGCCAGGTGAAGGATATTTCCACGCCTTCCGTTGAGGCTATCTCGGCAAATCTCGACAATGGCGTCGAGGTGTCGCTGGGCGATTCGGATGATGTCGCCAAGAAAGAACGCATCGTGACCAAGCTACTTTCGCAGGTAGAGGGCGTAACCTATATCAATGTGCGCTCTCCGGGCAACTACACGTTTAGGAACGCACCGACCGCCTAGCATCCTAAATGGCTTTGTTGAGGGGCCATACCACGCCGTTTATCTGGTTTGTTTGGTTTTCACGGTCAATTATTTGACTGATACGTTCATAATGTGCAAACATAATACGGTTTACCTTTGCATTTACTTTCAACCTAAAGGTTAATGTGCGCAGGGGTCGACCCATGCTATGGCTATAACCTTTGTTCGGAGGACCGACATGCACGAGACAGAGATCAACAACTACCTTGCCGTCATTAAGGTGGTCGGCGTCGGCGGCGGCGGTACCAACGCGGTCAATCGAATGATCGAAGAGGGCATCCGCGGCGTCGAGTTTGTTGCCATCAACACCGATGCTCAGGCACTCGCGATCTCTGATGCCGATATCAAGGTGCACATCGGCACCGACCTTACCCGCGGCCTGGGCGCCGGCGCCAACCCCGAGGTTGGTCGCAAGGCTGCCGATGAATCCCGCGACGATATCGCCGAGGCGCTCGCTGGTGCCGACATGGTGTTCATCACCTGCGGCGAGGGCGGTGGTACCGGTACCGGCGCCGCTCCCATCGTTGCCGATATCGCGATGAACGAGGTTGGCGCGCTGACCGTCGCCGTCGTGACCAAGCCCTTCACCTTCGAGGGTCGCAAGCGCAAGAAGAGTGCCGAGGAGGGCATCAAGACCCTCTCCGATTGCGTCGACACCATGATCGTTATCCCTAACGACAAGCTGCTTGACATCGCCGAGAAGAAGACCACGATGCTCGAGGCGTTCGCGATTGCCGATGGCGTCCTTTCCCAGGGCACCCAGGGCATCACCGACCTCATCACCGTCCCGGGTATTATCAACCTGGACTTCGCCGATGTTAAGACCATCATGAAGCAGGCCGGTACCGCCATGATGGGTATCGGTACCGCTTCTGGGGACACCCGTGCCGTCGACGCTGCCCAGCAGGCTATCTCCAGTCCGCTGCTCGAGAGCTCCATCGATGGCGCCACGCGCGTCCTGCTTTCCATCGCTGGCTCCAAGGACCTGGGCATCCAGGAGATCAGCGATGCCGCCGACGTTGTCGCCAATGCCGTCGACCCCGAGGCCAACATCATCTTTGGTACCGTTGTTGACGAGTCCCTGGGCGACCAGGTACGCATCACCGTTATCGCCACGGGCTTCTCCGACTCTAACGTCAACCGTCAGGACGAGCTCTTTGCTGCTCAGCAGTCTCAGGGCAAGGCAGCCGCTTCCGCTGAGCCGCAGCGCACTGCTCCGGCTGCCAGTCCGGCTCAGGCCGCGCCGACTCGCAACGTCGGCGGTACCGAGCTGCCCAACTTTGGCAACGACCAGTTTGAGCTTCCCGACTTCCTCAAGCGCGGCAGCTTCTAAGTCGTTCATCTCATTCTTTTGCACCGGGGCGCATCCGTATGGGTGCGCCCCTTTTGTTTTGACTCTGTAAACCCGAGTATCCAATCTCTTTACGTTCCCTTTACGTTTGCCTCCAAAGCAGCGGGTATCCTTTTTAAGAAGTATGACAGCCGTGTAAACACGACTGTGCGGCGACGCCGCGGTACTTGTTGTATTAGGAGGCTTTAGTATGGCAGCACGTGCGGACAGAGTTTCGCGTGTCGACCATGATGGAGTTACGTTGGTGGAGGGCGCGATAGCAGATGCACGCTTTGCCTTTACCGAGCGCACCGGTGGCGTTTCCGAAGATGCGTACTCCTCACTCAACCTGGGATCGCATGTAGGCGATGACCCCTTTGCTGTTCAAGAAAATCGTCGTCGAGCGCTCGAAGCCATGGGCGCCACCGAGTGCGAGCACGATCTGCTCGTGCCCAATCAAGTACATGGTGACCATATCGTTACGGTGACCTCGAACGGCGCCGACGATCTTGAGGCTGTTCGCGAGCAGATTGCCGAGGGCTGCGATGCCATCGTCTGCACGGCCCGTAAGGTGCCCGTGATGCTTTGCTTTGCCGATTGCGTTCCCGTGGTGCTGGTTGCTCCTAACGGTTTTGCCGTGGTGCATTCTGGCTGGAAGGGCACGATTGCGCGCATTTCCGCCAAGGCCTGCCAAGCACTCTGCGAGGTAGCTGGCTGCACACCAAAGGACATTTCTGCCTATATTGGGCCCCATATCCTAGGCGACGAGTACGAGGTGCCCCAAGAGCTTATGGATCGCTTTGCCGTCGAATTCGCGTGCATCGATGCTACCGATTCCCGTATGCTCGATCTTTCCGCCGCCATTCGCGAGACGCTGGTGGATGCCGGTGTCGATGTGAACGGCATTGTGGACACCAAACTTTCCACCGTTCGTCAGAACGACCGCTTTTATTCCTACCGCAACGAGGGTGGCACCTGCGGGCGCCATGCAGCGATCGGCGTGATGCTATGAGAAAGATCGGATCGGTCCTGAGTGCAGCGGTGCTCACGCTCACGCTGTGCGCCTGCTCCTCGGGATCTTCTACGTCTTCTATTACCGTGGCCGGCTCGACTACCTGCCTTCCCATTGCCGAGATCGCGGCCGAGGGCTTTAAGGAAGAGACCGGCATCGACGTGCTCGTCTCCGGCCTTGGCTCCTCTGCGGGTATCGAGGCCGTCAGCAACGGCACGGCCGACATTGCCAGCTCGTCTCGTGGGCTCAATGCCGATGAGCAAGACCTGGGCTTGACCCCGATCGTAATCGCGCACGACGGGATTGCGGTCATCGTAAACGACGACAACCCGGTCGACAACCTCTCGGCCGAGCAGCTCCGTGACATATACGCCGGCAAGATCACCAACTGGAAAGAAGTCGGTGGAGAGGATCTGAAGATTCAGGTTATCAATCGCGACGAGGCGTCCGGTACGCGCGAGGCCTTCCGTACCATCGTGATGGACGGCATGCCGTTCGATCGTCGCTCGGCTGTTCTTTCGGGTACGGGCCAGGTACGCGATGTCGTGTCCCGCTCGCGTGGCGCTATTGGCTACATTTCGCTCGGTTTTGTTGAGAGCCTCAACGCCCAGACCTCGGTCAAGGCCGTTTCGGTCAACCATGTCGAGGCATCCGAGAAGACGGTCGCAAGTGGCGGCTATCCCATCTCGCGCGACCTTTACTTTTTTGTGAAAGGTACCCCTTCGCAGCGGGCGCAGGACTACATTGACTATGTGACGTCCCAAAAGATGGACAAGCAGATTCGCGAGGCGGGCTTTATTCCCGTCACCAACGACGGAAAGGGGAGTGAGTAGCGTGGAAGCACAGGAAATCCCCCAGATTGAGCACGAGGCTCAGGCGCCCAAAAAGCGTGAGTTGGCGTTGGTATCGCATAGCACCTATCTCAAGGAGAAGGCGCTACAGTGGATCTTTTTTGCCTGCGCGTTCTTGGCGGTCGTCACCGTCATCCTGATTTTTGTCTTTACCACGTACTCGGCGCTGCCCGTCTTTACCGATATCGGTCTGGCGGACTTCTTTAGCTTTACGTGGGCGCCCTCTGAGGGTCACTACGGTATCATGTCGCTGTTGGCGGGCTCCGGTCTGGTGACGGTCGGTGCGCTCGCCATGGGCGTGCCCTTGGGTGTGGGCACGGCCGTGTATCTGGTCGAGATCGCCAGTAAGCGCGTGCGCAGGTTCATCAGCCCCGCCGTTGACCTACTGGCGGGCATCCCCTCCATCATCTACGGTTTCTTTGGCATGGTCATCATTCGTCCGTTTATCGCGCAGCTGACCGGCGGTCTTGGCTTTGGCGCACTGACGGCGTGGTTCGTGCTTGCCATCATGATCGTTCCCACCATCACCACGCTCACCATCGATGCCCTCAATTCCATTCCCATGGGTATTCGCGAGGCATCCTATGCCATGGGTGCCACCAAGTGGCAGACCATCTACAAGGTCGTGCTGCCTGCAGCCAAGTTGGGCATCGTCGATGCGATTGTCTTGGGCATGGGGCGTGCCATCGGCGAGACCATGGCCGTGCTCATGGTCGTTGGCAACGCTCCGGTCATCCCGGACAGCATCTCGAGTCCCATCTCGACGCTCACGAGTCAGATCGCGCTCGACATGAGCTATTCCTCGGGCCTTCACCGCTCGGCTCTGTTTGGCATGGGCGTGGTCCTGTTTATCATTTCCGCGGCATTGGTGGGTATCGTCCGTCTGATTTCCAAGAAGAAGAGGGGGTAGGCTATGTCCGATTCCGTTGACACGATGGTCGATGCGACCTCATCGCGCGAGCGCATCAAGCGTGCCCTTTCCCATGGTAAGAAGGGCCGTATCAACAAGGATCTGTCCAACAAGATTATGCTCGGCGTGTTTCGCGCCGCGGCCTATATCACCACGCTGGTACTGGTCGCCATTATCGCCTACGTGGTCATCAACGGTCTGCCGCACATCTCGCTCGACTTTATCTTCGGCTGGCCGCAGGGCGTAAACGCCGAGGGCGGCATTTGGCCCACAATCGTCTCGACCATCTACGTGACGGCGCTCGCCATGCTCATCTGCACGCCGGTTGCCGTCTTGGCTGCGGTCTATCTGGCCGAGTACGCAAAGCAGGGCAAGGTTGTCGACATCATTCGCTACGCCGCCGATGCTTTGGCCTCGGTGCCCTCCATTGTTATGGGCCTCTTTGGCTATGCCTTGTTTGTCGAGGCCATGGGCCTGGGTCTTTCGATGGTTTCGGCCGCCCTGGCACTCGCGCTTCTGATGCTGCCCATTGTCATGCGCACCACCGAGGAGGCAATCCGCGCCGTTCCACGCTATATCCGTTGGGGCGCATATGGCCTGGGCGCCACCAAGTGGCAGGTCGTCTCCAAGATCGTGCTTCCTTCGGCTTTTGGCCGCATCGCCACCGGCATCGTGCTCGCCATCGGCCGCGCCATCGGCGAGACCGCCGTGGTGCTCTACACCATGGGTCAGGCCATCAATCTGCCTATCACGCCGCTCGATTCCGGTCGCCCCATGACCGTTCACCTTTATCTGCTTGCCAATGACGGCATCAACATGAACGCAGCCTACGGCACCGCGCTTTTGCTGATGGCGATTATTCTGGCCTTCAACCTGTTTGCGCGTTATCTGTCGCGCAAACGCCGCTAGTTAAGGAGTCCCATGTCCGTCTATCAGTCCGCTCCCACGCTGGAGCAAGCGGCCATCACGGCCAAGGATTTCAACTTCTGGTACGGTGACTTTCATGCGCTGACGGGGCTCGACCTCAATATCGCTAAAAATGCCATTACTGCTTTTATTGGCCCTTCGGGTTGCGGCAAGTCGACGTTTCTGCGCTGCATCAACCGCATGAATGACCTGATCGAGGGTACGCGCGTCGAGGGCACCATTGCGCTCGACGGCAACGATATCTATGCCGAGGGCGTCGATCCGGTCGACCTCCGTCGTCGCGTGGGCATGATCTTTCAGCAGCCCAACCCATTCCCTAAATCCATCTACGAGAATGTCGCCTTTGGCCCTCGTCTGCAGGGCGTGACTAGCAAAAGCGACCTCGATGACATCGTGGAAGAATCGCTCAAGCGCGCCAACCTCTGGAAAGAGGTATCCAATCAGCTCAACAAGGATGGTTTGGCGCTCTCGGGCGGTCAGCAGCAGCGTCTGTGCATCGCGCGCGTGCTTGCGGTGCAGCCCGATGTCCTGCTGATGGACGAGCCCTGCTCCGCCATCGACCCTACCTCCGTCTCTAAGGTCGAGGATCTGATGGCCGAGCTGGCGCCCGAGATGACGATCATCATCGTTACGCATTCAATGCAGCAGGCTGCTCGTATTAGCGACTATACCGCATTCTTTTTGCAGGAAGTTGCCGGCGAGCCTGCCACGCTCATCGAATATGGTCAAACCGACGCGATCTTCACCAGCCCGGTGGATTCGCGGACGGAAGACTATATCACCGGCCGCTTTGGCTGATCGGTGCGACTAGTCCCAAGCCGATCGGACTTGGTCCGGTGCGTATTCACTGTGCGGGCGGCATGACCGCACCCAACTGATTGGAGTGAACCATGCGCAAACTGTTTTCCCGTCAGCTCATCGAGGCCCGTCACGAGATGCTGAGCATCTACGAGGCGGTAGACCTAGCGCTTCACGACGCCGTGAAGGCCTATGTGACCGACGATCGCAAGCTCGCCACCAAGACCAAGAAGCGCACGCTTTCGATTGACGCGCGCTGCGCCAACTTGGAGGCCGTGTGCTACAACCTGATCGCTACGCAGTCGCCGGTCGCCTCCGACTTCCGCTTGCTGCAGACAATCATCTATGTCGACTTTAACCTGCAGCGTATGACCGATAAGGTTCGCCAGATCTGCCGTGCCGCCAGTCATATGGTCAAGGCCGACATCTCGCTGCCTCAGGAGCTTGTGACCTTGGTTGAAGCCGAGGCCGAGGCCGTCTATCAGGTGCTGGGCTCTTCGCTTTCTGCCCTGGTTGCCAACGACATGTCCATCATCTGCAACCGGGCCGTCGAGGACGAGCCGGTGCACGCCGCCTACGAGAAGTTCTTCCGTACCTTTAACCGCATGGATGCCGGCGAGTTTATGGATGACAACAGCAATTACGACGACCTGCGCCGTGCCATCATGGTCTCGCGCTATCTCGATCGTATCGCATCGATTTCCATCGATGCCGCCTGCCGTCTGACCTTCCTGCTGACCGGCCAGCGCATGAACGCCGGCGATATCGCCCGTACGGATGAGGATGAGCTCGAGAGCATGCGCGTGCCTTCGGGTGAGGGTGTCATCATAAGGCCCGCCGTCGACGCGCGTTTTGTTGCCAAGGTGCCCGCTGACGAGGTGAGCGAAGGTCTTCGCTACCTGTTTGATCATCTTGAGGATGAGGATGATGCCGAGGACGACGAGGAGTAGGGTAGCCCCGTTCGTCGAAAGATTGTAAATACCTAAGTGAGCGCGGCCTTGCGGATGCGGGGCCGCGCTCTTGCGTTAGCATGGGACTACTTGTTGTGCTGTTAGCGGAGGCGATTGGCAATGGATGACTATTTGGACTTGATACGCGCTCGCCGCGGGCAGATTCTGGAGCGTTTTTATGCAGCACTCGATCGCGCGGGCCGTCCCCACGATGCCGCGCGCTTGATTGCCGTCTCCAAGACTGTTGGCGTCGATGAGACCGTTGCCGCTATTCGGGCGGGGTATCGCCATTTTGCCGAGAACCGCCCGCAGGAGCTCGTTCGCAAGCTTGTGGGCCTTGCGGAGCATCCGGAGCTACCCAAGGTGCACTTCGATATGATCGGCAACCTGCAGACCAACAAGATTAATGCGGTTCTGGGCTCGGCCGAGCTGATTCATTCGGTCGGCTCGCTGCATTTGGCTCAGGCTATCTCGAGCCGTGCGGTTCGCAAGATGGAGGCGGGCGAGCTCTCCGGCCCCCAGCGTGTGCTGATCGAGGTCAATGTGAGCGGCGAGGAGTCCAAGGGCGGCTTTTCGCCCGATGAGGTTCGTGACGCCGCAGGTGAGCTTGCGGAGCTTGAGGGAATTTGTGTGCAGGGGCTTATGACTATGGCGCCACGGGGGAACAAAGATGTGGCGCGCCGCATCTTTGCCGGACTTCGCGAGCTAAGGGATGAGCTTGAGGCCACGCACTCCGATCTGAGCCTGACCGAGCTTTCCTGCGGCATGAGCGAGGACTTTGAGTCTGCCCTTGAGGAGGGCTCTACGCTCGTTCGCCTGGGCAGGGTAGTATTTAGCCCGGAGTTTGCAGTAAAATAAGGCTCTGAAGTGCGCGCTGATTATCGGAGTGCCTGCACTAAACCGCGAGAGGACACAAGCATGGGCTTCCTTGACGAGATTAAAAATAAGATGCACCTGGGTGGCCAGCAGGGTTACGACCAGGGTTATGGTCAGGACGACGACTACGGCTACGATGATGGCTATGACGACGGCTACCAGAACAACGGTTACAGCGGTGCCTCGGGCGAGGGCTTCTACACCCAGGATGAGCCGAGCAACGGCCTGTTGGGTCAGACGCGCCGCGGCGAGGCCGAGTCGGTGGCCGTGTACACACGCTCCGGTCAGCTGGTCGGCGACGATTCTCGCCACGCTACGACCTACAACCCGCCATCGCGCTCGCAGGAGACGGTTGCGGGCGGTTATCGCCCCGGTGCCTACGACACGCCGTCGAGCTACGCCGAGAGTACACGTGCCCGCGCTGCTGCCCCCGCACCCGCTCCCTCACCGAGCGATGCCTCGGCGTATGCGAACAACATCATCAACGCTACGCCGCAGCTGCCGGCCTATGTCCTGCGTCCCGAGAGCTATGACGACGTGGAGACCGTCGTGCGCCGCGTGCGTACCAAGCAGCCTGTCGCGCTGATTTTTGTCGGCGTTCGTACCGAGGTCGCCAAGCGCGTCCTGGACTTCTCTTACGGCTTTGCCTGTGGCCTGGGTGCCACAGTCAAGGAGGTGGGCGATCGCGTGTTTATGGTGCTGCCCGCCGGTTGCGAGGTCAAGGATTCGGACCTTAAAAAGCTCCGTGCCGACGGCTACCTTAAGTAAAAGCAAGACGAGGAGATTCTCATCAACATCTACACCATTGTCCAGCTGATCAATACGCTGTTCAACTTTTACTCCACGCTCATCGTGGTCTACTGCCTTATGACGTGGATCCCTATGAAACAGGGCGGATTGCTACAGGATATCGCCGCTGTTCTCGATAGTGTGTGCGGCCCGTGGCTCAATTTGTTCCGCCGGTTTATCCCGCCCATGGGCGGCGTCGATTTTTCACCGGTCGTTGCGATTATTGCGTTGCAGTTGGTGCAGAAGCTGGTTCTGCAACTTCTTATAGGTATACTCATATAAAACTGGCTTAGTAACTCACGTCGGGCGCACGGCGCCAAGGCGAAGATAAAGGAGAACTTGTTATGGCTATTACCCCTGCTGACATTCAGGCTCAGACCTTCTCTGAGGCCAAGCGCGGCTACGATCCCGCCGAGGTCGACGTCTTCCTGGAGACGCTGTCCTCTGAGGTCGACGCCATGCTCGCCAAGATTGTCGATCTTAAGGGTCGTCTGACTGCTACCGAGCAGCAGCTTGCCGATACGCAGGCCCAGCTTGCCCAGGCTCAGGACGCCGCCGCGCAGGCCGTTCCCGCCGCTCCTGTGGCCGCTCCTGCGCCCGACTTCTCCGCTCAGGAGCGCCAGATTTCCGCGGCGCTGATCGCTGCCCAGCAGACCGCCGAGGGTATCGTTAACGACGCCAACGAGAACGCCGAGCGCATCCGCAACGAGGCCGACGCCAAGGCCCGCGAGGTCATCCGCCAGGCCCTGACCGAGAAGCAGGCCGAGCTCGAGGAGATCGACCGTCTGAAGGCTTCCCGTGAGGAGTTTAAGGCCGAGTACCTCAAGCTCATCCAGCACTTCATGGACGATGCTCAGAACTCCTTCCCGGCCGATCTCATGGCTTCCACACCGGTCGGTTCCGCCGCTTCTCCGGCTGTGACCGTTCCTGCTGCCGAGCCGCTGCCCGTCGCCGAGCCGGTTATCCCCGTTGCCGATCCCTTCGCGCCGATCGACAACTTCGCCGCCGACGACCTGGACTAACGATCGGACTACAATCCAGCATCCTTGTGAGGAGCTCGCGCCTGCGGGCTCCTTTTTAGTAGTTTTTTGGGACATGCCTTAATTTCTACCTTTTTTGATGATTTTAAATACCGTGCTACGGGGGATGCCTGTTACGAGTTCGATTTGTTTGAGCGAAAGTCCGATGTCTGCAAGTTTGATCAGCGCTTCATTTCGCGGTGGTTTTTCCAAGCTTTTGACTTGCACGCATCGCAAAGGATATAAGGCGGCTTCGGCAACTTCACGATAATCCTGCTCAGAAATTGACCTTCCGGTTTTGATGTAATACGCATTGGGAAGTCCGGACGTACTAAATCGATAGAAGCTCTCGGTGCTGCCGAGCAGGGCGTTAATCGTTGATGTGTCGGTAATCTGCGGCTCAGTCATGTATTCGTGAAAACTGCTCCATCGGTATTCCAATAGGGAGGCACGTCCCCCTTTGACTGGGTTATCGTGGATATACCTCATGGCTTGCAAGAGCTGATTGTCGTCTTCGATAGGCTTGCTGTAGAAGCGACCCTTGAACACGGGACCCTCCAGCCCGGTTTTTCCTTTGAAAAACATTGCATATCCGGTGCCGAGTCTCTGGAATGCCTCGCTCACGTTGGCATCTGGGTCATCGAGTAACAGGTGCGTATGGTTGTCCATTAGACACCATGCCAAGAGGCGCAAGTGGTGGCGTTGAAACGACCTGTTGAGTAGATTGAGATAGTAAAGCCTATCTTCGGCGTCCTCGAAGATCTGCTGTCCGCCGGCGCCCTTTTGAACCACGTGATAGCATCCTTTTTCCGTTAGGGTTCGTGGGCCTCGTGACATAGATCCTCCAAAGCATCGGTCTGTCGACTGGACTTTAAGGATAAGCATGGAAAGGCCGAGCTCTGCTGATGTGATTGCAGAACTCGGCGAACGGGTGAGCGGTCAAAGGTAGATTTTAAGGCATGTCCCAAAAATCTACTTGAGGAGGAAGTCGGGGAGGGGAATGGTGCGGGCCTCGCGATGCTCGGGGTCGGCGATATGATCGGCAGGATAGCCACAGACGAGCATATGATACGGATAGACGCCCTCGGGTAGGCTGAACCGCTCACAGGCCACCTCGGGCTTAAAATGGCACACCCAACACGTACCCAGGCCCTGCTCCTTCGCCTCCATCATCATCTGATCGCACACGATCGAGGTGTCGATCTCGCTGGAGTTCATCTGGTCATACGGGCGCACCCAGGCGTCATCGGTAACGCTGCAGATAAGGAAGATAAGCGGCGCCCCAAAGATAGACCCATCACGAGCAAAGCGCGGCTGACAAGCAGCAGCCTTTTCCAACAACTCCGGAGTATCAAGCACCATCACGCGGCTTGGATGATTATTGCAGGCAGAAGGAGCAATACGCCCCGCCTCAACAATGGCATCCACCACCGACTGCTCAACAGGACGGTCCTCAAACGAACGACAAGAATAACGACCCCGAGCCAGATCCAAATAAGACATACAAGCCCTCCTAAAATTAAAAATCAAACAAACCCAAAGTAACCTAAAGAGTACCCAAGGCAGCAATCAGTCAAACGCTCATCAAGGGCCAAAGTGTTCGAACGGGCACCGAAGGTCCCTTCAGCCAAGCCCCCATTGCGCTAAAACTATCAGCCAAAGTTCCCAATGGTGGTGCGTAAGGCGAAGGGCCGGCCACGGTTTACTTTCGAACGACTCTGCAAAGCAGCCGGAGTGAGAAAGCAAACCGTGGCCGGCCCTTCGCCGCCGGGACACGTACCCCCAATTAACTGTTCTTCATGACAATCGAATCCACAACATCAGCCACATTCTCACAGCAGTCAGCGCAGTACTCCAGGAAGGCATAGACGTCACGCCAGGCGATGACCTCGAGCGGATCCTTGCCGTTGACATGCAGGTTGCGCATAGCGTTGATGTAGAGCTCGTCGGCCTCGGACTCGATGGTGTTGATCTGGATGACGAGTTCGCGCAGGGTCTTGGACTTGCGGTAGTTGGGCAGCTCGACCATCAGGTCCTTCATGGCGCGGCAGGCGTCGGTCACCTTGTGGGCGATTACGATGGCATCGGGATGGATGCTCTGGATGTTGGTGAAGTAGACGCGCTGCACGACGCCCTCGATACGGTCGAGCACGGTGTCGAGCGAGCAGCTCATCAGGTTCAGGTCCTCGCGCTCAAGCGGGGTGATAAAGGCCGTGAGCAGGGCGTCCTCAAGCTCATGGTGTTTCTTGTCGGCCGCATGCTCGATCGCGTGCATCTTGTCGAGCATATCGTGAATCTTCGCGGGATCGAAGTTCTCGAAAATCTGGGTGAGCAGCTCGGCAGCCTGGACGGCAAGATCGGCGCAGGCGACGTAGTTGTCAAAGTAGAACGAATCGGGTTTCTTTGCCATGAGTGGGTCCTTTCGAGGCGAAGATGGGTGGGCGAAGTATTACGGTCCGGATGGGCGCTCGGTGTGACTAGATGAACATCATGAACAGCTTGGCCATGACAAAGCTGATGAGTCCACAGGCGGGGAAGGTGAAGAACCAGGTGAACATCATGTCCTTGACCACGCCAAAGTTGATGGCCGAAAGGCGCTTGACGGCGCCGACGCCCATGATGGCGCAGGTCTTGATGTGGGTGGAGGACACGGGGATGCCGGTAAGGGTGGCAAGCAGCAGATTCGCGGCGCCTGCGAGGTCGGCGGAGAAGCCCTGATACTTCTCGAGCTTGACCATGCTCTGGCCGACGGACTTGATGATGCGCTCGCCGCCCACGCTGGTGCCGATGCCCATGGTGGCCGAGCACAGCAGCATGATCCAGATGGGGATGCCGGCGTCGCCGACGCCGGTCTGGCCGTTGGCGAAGGCGACACCTAAAATGAGCACGCCGATGAACTTCTGTCCATCCTGCGCGCCGTGCATAAAGCTCATGGCCGCAGCGCTCGCGATCTGAGCATATTTAAAGAAGACGTTGGCACGTCGCCTATTGGCAGCGGCAAACAGAATCGAGACGAGTTTGCACAGGACCCAGCCCATGACAAAGCCCAGACCGATGGAGAGCGCCAGGCCGTAGATGACCTTCATCCACTCGTGGATGTTGACGCTGCCGGCACCGCCGAGGGCGATGGCGGCGCCGGTGAGGCCGGCGATGAGGCTGTGGCTCTGAGAGGTGGGAATGCCAAAGCGCGATGCCGTGGCGCCGTAGACGACGATAGAGAAGAGCGCCGCGCACAGGCAAGCGAGCGCCATGGTGCTGTTTCCGCCAAAGTCGACGATATGTGAGATGGTGTTGGCGACGCTCGCGTTAAAGTGCGTCATGATGAGCACGCCCAAGAAGTTGAATGCGGCGCTCATGAGAATGGCGGCGCGGGCGGGCATGCAACGCGTGGTGACGCAGGTCGCGATGGCGTTGGGCGCGTCGGTCCATCCGTTGACGAAGATGGCACCGAGCGCGAGGATCACGGTGACGGCAAGGACTGGGTTCGACACAAGTTGGCCGAGGAAGGTTGAGAACGTTACGTCCATATATGGGCTTTCTCGAAGTTTGCAGACACGTTACAAAAACATGATAAATCGTATCACCTCCTGCGAGTTTCTTTACCTAGTTCTGATGGGAGAAGTGAATTTTTCGGCACTACAATTGAATATTAGCTCTGTTGACCGCGGTCGTTCCTTTTGCTCATACGTTGCGCGGACACGCGCGTGCGCCCCAACACCCCAAAACCACAGTCTGTTCGCTTTACAACATGCAAACACGCGTTCGATAATAGGGGGCATGGAATATCGACAGACAGACGGCAAAACTCGGCGCGTGCACAAGCAGTATGTGGACGTCGTGGCCCGCATCCTTGCGGGCGGACAAGTCGTGCCGGTCACCGTCTGCTGGGTCGACGGTCGCTGCTTTACGATCGACGAAATTATCTCGACCACCGGGTTTGACCTGATGGTCCACGGTGTCCGTACGGCAACATATAAGGTGCGTTTTGGCGGGCACGCGACCGAGTTGTATCTGGAGGACCAGACGCGCGAGCGGGCGGACGGCTCGCAGGCGCACGTGATGCGTTGGTGGGTCTGGGCCTTTGATCGTACGCTTGAGGGCGAGCGCCGTAGGTAAGGACGTACGGCATTCGGGTACAATGACAGGAATCTTGTCACCTACGGCGCTGTCGTGCGCTTTTTGAAAGGACGAAGTATGAACGATATCCAGGGCTATCAGAACGGCCCCATCGAGACTGGCGCAGGTCGCGCCAAGGAGATGTCGCCGCGCGCGTACAATCTCGCCATGTCTGTCCTCATCTTCTTGGGCTTTTGCGCCATGGGCGCCGGTGCTTACTTTACGAGCACCATGGCGTTTGCTCGCATGATGATGAGCGGGGCCGCCCTGCCACTGGTCTTTGGCTCGTTTATTTTGACCATCGTCGGCATCGTCATGATGTCGGCTGCCGCCAGCAAACAGTCCGTGGGCTTGTCGCTCGTGGGTTACGTGATCTTTGCGAGCACCTTTGGCCTGACCGCGTCGTTTGGCCTTGCCAACTATGATCTGCCCACCATCAATACCGCTTTTATCGCCACCGCTGCCATTACCTTTGTCTTTGGCGCCTTGGGCGTGACGTTCCCCAAGTTTTTCCAGCGTGTGTATGGCATCGGCTTTGGTATTCTGCTTGCCACGATTCTGGTCGAGATTGTGCTGATGTTCATGGGCGTCTCGCAGACTATCACCGACCTGATCGTGATCGTGGTGTTCGCCGGGTTTATTGGCTACGACACCTATGTTGCCACGACGGTGTCGCCCACGCTGCCCAACGCCGTGCTCATGGCGTCCAACCTGTTCGTGGACATTATCAACGTGTTCCTGCGCATTCTGAACATCCTCGGTCGTCGCGATTAGCGTGGGGCATTGCGACGTTTCTTGTCGGATACGGTAAAACGATGCGAAAGGCGGTCCTGCGGGGCCGCCTTTTTTGTGCACGGCGGGGTATCATGGATGGGAAAAAGCCGATAGCGGCAGCGACAGGAAAGGTGGCCACGTATGGCAGATGTCGACAACAGGAACCGTAACCGCAGGTCCAACCGCGCGGGACAGCCCAATCCCAAGCGCGAGGCGCGCGCCAAGGCCGCCGAGCGCCATGTGGCGGCTGTGTCCGAGGCCTGCGCCAAGGACATCGAGCGTTCACTTGCCGGCGTGCGCGAGTTCGATGGTATGCCTGCCGGTTTTGTCGCGGCGATGAAGGCCAAGGCCCAAGCGGCTGCGGCTGCCGAGAAGTCGGTTGCCGAGGTTGTGGAGGCCGACGCTGCCGAGGTTGAGGCTGCCGAGGTGGAGACTGCGGTCGAGCCCGAGGTGGCACTCGAGTCCACCGAGTCGGCCGACGAGGCTGAGTCCGCGCCCGCGGAGGAGGCTGCTCCGGTCCTGCCCGAGGTCACTGTGCTTGATGCCTCCGCCACGCAGGCAATCCTCGATAACGGCCGCGGCTATGCGCAGTTCTGCGATATGGCCGTGCTTGCCTTTGCCTCGTTTACCAATCCGGGCGGCGGCTATATCCAGGGCTACCTGGGCCAGGAGCCGACGCTCTGCGCCGATTCGTACCTGTACAATGTGCTCGACAAGCAGCGAAAGTGGTACGGCGAGAACCGTCGCCGCAACATCAACTGCGAGCTGTACCGCAACCGTGCGTTGGTGGTGCCCGCGGTGCGCTTCGACCGCAACCACGTACATGCATACGCCGATGTGATCGTTGCCGCCGCGCCCAACGCCAAGCGTGCCCGCCAGGAGTACCGCGTGAGTGACGACGCCCTGTTGGATGCCCTGCGCGACCGTATCCGCTTTGTCCTTGCCATCTGCGACGAGCTTGGTCGCGAGAAGCTCGTGCTGGGTGCTTGGGGCTGCGAGAATAACGGGTTTGATGCCGAGGCCGTAGCCGAGCTCTTCCGCCAGGAGCTCGCGTCGGGTGACTTCAAGGTCAAACAGGTGTTCTTTGCCGTGCCTTCTACGCGCTGGGATGAGGACTTCGCCAAGTTTGATCATGTGTTGGCAAGCTTCCCCGAGCGTAATGAGGAGTCCTATGCTCAGGTTGCCGCCCGCGCCGCGGCCGCCCGTGCCGCCGAGCAGGCTCAGGCCGCTGCCGAGGACGATGAGGATGACGACGACTGGCGCAAATACCTGTAAACGGTGCGCGTGTTGCGACATGCCGAGCCGACGGGGGCTGCTCCCGTCGGCTTTTTATTGAGTGGGGAGCATACGATGAAAAACGTTCTGTGCTTTGGTGACAGCAATACCTATGGCTATGATCCGGCTGGTATGCGCGATGGCACCGCGGTGCGCTATGCGCAGGATGTGCGCTGGTGCGGCGTGGCGCAGCGTGACCTGGGCGCGGGCTGGCATGTGATTGAGGAGGGGCTCAACGGCCGCACGACGGTACGCGACGATATGTGCCATCTGGACACTAACCTCAACGGCATTCGCGCGCTTCCGATGCTGCTCGAGGCCCATAAGCCGCTGGAC
Source organism: Collinsella aerofaciens (assembly GCF_901212495.1). Lineage (GTDB taxonomy): Bacteria > Actinomycetota > Coriobacteriia > Coriobacteriales > Coriobacteriaceae > Collinsella > Collinsella aerofaciens_H. The sequence goes on from NZ_CAAKNY010000031.1 coordinate 35,553, forward strand.
GCCATTGTGATCATGCTGGGCACCAACGACTGTAAGACGGTCTTTAACGTGACAGCTTCCGATATCGCCCGTGGCGCCATGGCGCTGATTCGCGCCGTCCGCGCGTTTCCGTGGACCGACGCTGCGCCCCGCCCGCGCATTCTGCTGATGGCTCCTATCAAGATCAAGCCGCAGATCGCCGATGTATATATGACCGATTTTGACAAGCATTCCGTTGAGGCCTCGGAGCATTTTGGCGAGTACTATGCGCATGTGGCCGAGCAGTTTGGCTGTGACTTTTTGAATGCCGCCGAGTTTGCCGAGCCGGGCGATATCGATTATCTGCACATGATGCCCGAAAGCCACGAGAGCCTGGGACATGCCGTGGCAGCCAAGCTCCAGGAGATGCTCGGTGAGTAGCGCGACCCCAAACCACCGCAAAGGGGACAGGCACCTTTGTGGTGGTTTTGCCCGCGTCAACGAGCGGATCGGTTGCCATATGGGCATGGATGAGCTCATTGACCTGTTTGCCGAGGGCGACGAACTTGTTTCAAACACCGCTTTTGAGGATATGGAGCTTGCTTATGACGTAGCGAATGGTGCGACGTTCGATGGCGTCGTGTTTCGATCCTGCGTGTTCGACGGTGTGGATTGGAGCGGCTCTACCTTCCACGACGTGCTGTTTCGCGGCTGCCGCTTTATCCGCTGCAATATGGAGGGCTGCTGGCTCAATCGCTGCGACTTTGTTGACTGCTCGGCGCCGGGACTCAACTTGCTCAAGGCACGCCTGTCGAGCGTGTCGTTTGCATCGTGCGATTTGAGCTATGCGAACCTCTCGGAAGGACGCATTGGGCCCCTGGCGGCGCGTGATACGCGTCTGACCGAGGCGGCACTTCAGGGTGCCAAGCTGGGGCAGCTGCGCCTGGACGGCTGCGAGCTAACGCGGCTCGATGTGTTCAAGACCCCGCTTTCCGGCGTGGATGTATCGCGCTGCACGTTTGCGGCGCCCATTATTTCGGGCGACTACCATGAGCTGCGTGGTCTGACGGTCAACGCCGAGCAGGCGCTGGCGTTGTCGGGTCTGCTGGGTATTCAACTTGCCGACGAATAAACGCGCCGGTCCTTTGCTCGACTGCTATCTAAAAATAAACCGTCGCAACATTCGATAATTTTTCGCGTTTGCGCGATTTTCATCGAATGTTGTGACGGTTTTTGGTGCAAAGTAATATGACCCTTTTGCACCACCTGTTTGTCTCGATCTGTAGCATCTAGGGTCGATTTTGCCGAGTTACTGTTACAGATTGAGATAAATAAAAGGGTGCTGATAAATAATCTCGATCTGTAACAGTTAGACCTAGAAATGGACTCAAACTGTTACAGATCGAGACATTTGTGGGAACCACCACAAAGGTGCCTAGCTCCTTTGTGGTGGTTTTGATGTTTGCCCAGATAAAACCTGCCAAAATAAACCTGTCCCTTTTTAGTAGGTCGCTGGTTATTTAATACTGCCACATATGGTTGACAGGGCCGGAGCCTTTGCCCATGTTCAGGCCGGCGGCGAGAGCGCCGGTTAGGTAGGCCTTGCCGGCGTTGACGGCGTCGGCAAGATTCATGCCCTGGGCCAGCGCGCAAGCGATGGCGGACGAAAGCGTGCAGCCGGTGCCGTGCGTGTTGCCGGTCTCGATGCGCTTGTGGCGAAACCACGTAGTGAGCGGATCGCCCAGGTGGTTGCCCTCGTCATCGAGGGGCGCGGGCTCGGCCAGCACGTCGTTGGCCTCGTTGACAAAATGGCCGCCCTTAACCAAGGCGGCGCAGCCAAAACGGCGGGTGAGGAGCATAGCGGCATTTTGTTGTGTGCGCTCGGAATCGACCTCGTAGTCGAGCAGCGCCATAGCCTCGGGAATGTTGGGGGTGATGACCGTTGCCAACGGGAACAGGCGGCGGGTGAGTGCCTCGGAGGCATCCTCGGCAATCAAGCGCGCGCCCGAGGTGGCGACCATGACGGGGTCGACGACGACGTTCGTTGCGTTCCAAGCGCTCAAGCGGTCGGCGATGACTTCGATAATCTCGACAGAGGAAACCATGCCGATTTTGACGGCGCTCGGGCGGATATCGTCAAAGACGGCGTCAATTTGCGCGGCTACGATATCTGGCGAGATATCCTGCACGGCGGTGACACCCAGGGTGTTTTGTGCCGTGATGGCAGTGATGACCGTCTCGGCATACAGGCGGTGCGCCGTGATGGTCTTGATGTCGGCCTGAATGCCGGCACCGCCGCTGGAATCGGATCCTGCGATGGATAGAACGGCAGGTACATTACTGCGATCCATGCTCACTCCCTTGTCCGATTGGATTCAAGTGGGTCTTTAAGCCTGCATTATAGAGACGCCCGGGCCAACTCTATGTCGGACCCGGGCGGGTGATGCAATCTTTACGCAAATGAAAGCAAATGTTCACACGTCAACAATCGACGAACGTTGCTGAGGGCCTGCGGCCGACCGTGGTGATAAGCCTAGTCCTCCATGCCAAGATCGATCGTCGTGCCCTCGAACACCTTGTTGACGGTACGGACGGCGCACATCTTGCCGCACATGGTGCAGGTGCCCTCGGTGGCGGCGGGGGACTCTTCGTAGCGCTTCTTACCGGTGACCGGGTCGAGAGCGCACTTCCACATGGCATCCCAGTCGAGTTTGCGGCGTGCCCGACCCATCTTGTCGTCCATGTCGCGGGCGTGCGGCACCTTCTTGGCGATATCGGCGGCGTGCGCGGCAATCTTAGTGGCCATGAGGCCGTCGAGCACATCCTGGGCGTTGGGCAGGCACAAGTGCTCGGCGGGCGTTACGTAGCACAGGAAGTCGGCGCCGGAGCTCGCGGAGATGGCGCCACCGATGGCGGCGGTGATGTGGTCGTAGCCCACGCCGATATCGGTCACCAGCGGTCCGAGCACATAGAACGGGGCGTTGTGGCACAGACGCTTCTGCAGTTTCATGTTGGCGGCGATCTCGTCGAGCGCCATGTGACCTGGGCCCTCGACCATGACCTGGACGCCGGCGGCCCAAGCGCGCTTGCACAGCTTGCCCAGTTCGATCATCTCGGCGGTCTCGGTGGCGTCGTTGGAGTCGTAGAGGCAGCCCGGGCGGCAGGAGTCGCCGAGCGAAATCGTCACGTCGTACTCGTGGCAAATCTCGAGCACCTCGTCGTAGAACTCGTAGAAGGGGTTTTCGTTGCCGGTGACCTCCATCCAGCCAAACAGCAGCGAGCCGCCGCGGCTGACGATGTTCATGAGGCGGCCGGTCTCCTTAAAGGTCTTGATGACCGACTTGTTGATGCCGCAGTGGATGGTCATAAAGTCCACACCGTCCTCGGCATGCGCGCGCACGACCTCGAGCAGGTCGTCCTTGGTGAGCTTGACCAGCGGCTTTTCCATGTAACCGATGGCGTCGTACATGGGGACGGTGCCCACCATGAGCGGTGTCTCGTCGATGAGCTGCTGGCGGAACTGGCGCGTCTTGCCCGAGTTGGAGAGGTCCATGATGGCGTCGGCACCGTAATCCTCGGCGATCTTGACCTTCTTCCATTCCTCGGCGGCATCGGCCTTGTCGCCCGAGATACCAAGATTGACGTTGACCTTGGTGGACAGGCCCTCACCGACACCAAAGGCGCGCATGCCCTTTTTGATATGCACGATGTTGGCGGGAATGGCGATGCGGCCGTCGGCCACGCGCTCGCGGATGTACTCGGGGTCGCGATGCTCGCGCTCGGCGACCTCCTTCATCTGCGGTGTGATCTGCCCGGCGCGGGCGAAGTCGATTTGCGTGACGAGCGTGGGCTCGGTCTGTGTGCTCATTGGCACGGCTCCCTTCGTTGGCATTACCCATATCAGGTTTGCGGGTCAGGGCGGGCGCGCCCAATCTCAGCCTGCCGTCCTGTCCTGCAAGCTCCCCGTTTATGTCATGGGCTCAAGTATAGCCTGAATGGGTACGATTGGGCCAACGAGCGTGCCTGTGGGGAGGCGTACATGGAAGACAAGCATCTATATCGAGAGACGCAACGGGATGTATCGGCCGAGGGTGGCCGTGCACACCATGGGTTGGTCGCGATTGGCTTTGCGGCGCTTGCCGTGCTGGTGATTGCCTTTTGTATTTGGACGTTTGGCGGTCAAGGCGGCGCTGCTTGGGAGTTCGAGGCTGATGATAGCCTACCGATTATGGCGATGAAGGTCTCTGGCGGCAACACGGTGGCAGCTCCCGGCGATTATTGGTATCCGTGCGATGAGTTTGTGCAGTTGCAGCTGAGCGGTGGTTCCATTCCTGGTGAAGAGATCGAGCGCGTGACCTTCGATGCGTCGCTTAAGACGCTGTCGGTCGCGCTCAAAGATCAAGGGGATGTGCCCACGACGATGGATATCGCGCTGACAGAATGGCGCCTGGAGCCCCCGTCGGGCGTCAAGGTGTCCGAGGTGGAGCATGTCAAGATTACCTATCAGGACGGCTCGACAAATGAAATTGCCAAAGCCGACGGCTTGGCGGAATAGACGCCGTGCCTAGGCAGCACATTCAAAAGTCGCGGTGGCCCTACAAGGCCTGTTCGTTCAGGAAGACCATAGTGTTTTTATTTGAAAGCTCGGGAAAGTGACGATAACCAACGTCGAACGCGGTGAGCCCGCTTACATCCTCGAGCTTGTTTTCTGCCATCCAGCGTACCATGGAGCCGCGCGCCTTTTTGCTGGCGGTCGAGCGCTGGATGGGCTTGCCGTTGCGGACGCCTTCGCCAAAGAGACATGTGACGACCTTGGCATCGGTGGTGAGGCAGGGCAGAACGGCTTTGGCGTATTCCACGCTGGCGAGGTTGACGATCGTGGCGTTGGAGCCTGCCGGAGCGATGGCCCGTGCGAGCTTGTCGCCCCAAAACGCGTAGAGGTCTCGGGTATCGTCGACGGCAAGCTTCGCGCCCATCTCCAGCCGATACGGTTCAACGGCATGAAAGGGGCGTACGCATCCGTAGAGTCCCGAGAGGATCCACAGATGGTCTTGCAGCCATGCGAGCTGCGCGGAATCCATCACCTCGGGCGCCATGCTCTGGTATTGAATGCCGTGGTAGGACATGACGGCGGGGGAGATTCGACGCGCGATATCGGGATCGGCGAGGTCGGTATCGCTCAGGACGGGCATAAATTTGTGAAGCGTATCCAGGCACGCTGTAAGCAGCCTGTCGCTCACGTTCCAAAGGGTCTGAAGACCTGCCGCGCCATCCTCGTGTTCGATGTCCAGCAGTGCCTGATGGAGCCGGGCCGTCTGATGTGCAAAAGGCGGTATGCCCCAAACGTCAAAGGCATCTTGAGCTGTCCGCATCTGTTTGGCGGGCGAAATGACGACCTGTAGCACGGAATTCTCCTCCCGCTAAAAAAGTTGCGGTGGAATGCGGTCTGTTTTGGCCGTGTATGGGCCAGTTTAGTCCGTCTTTCACCGCAAGTTACGAGGGTTGGTTAGGCGCGCTCGAGGAAGGCCTTGTAGCCTCGATATGCCTCGTAGATGTCGGCCTTGTTGGCGACCTCCCACAGGGCGTGCATGGACAGGACGGCAACGCCGGAGTCGATGACGTTCATGCCGTACTTGGCCATGATGTAGGCGATGGTGCCGCCGCCGCCCGCGTTGACGCGACCGAGCTCGCAGGTCTGGAAGTCCACGCCGGCCTCGTCCATGATGTCGCGGACAAGCGCCATGTACTCGGCATCGGCGTCGTTGGAACCGCCCTTGCCGCGGCTGCCCGTGTACTTGTTAAAGCACAGGCCGCGACCCATGAAGGCGGCGTTCTTGGTCTCGAACTTGCTGGCGTAGCCCGGGTCGAAGCCGGCGGACACATCGGAGGAAAGCATGCGGCTGCGGGCGAGCGCGCGGCGCAGGGCCAGCGGGCTATCCTCGCCGGCGAGCGCCATGATCTCGGCGACCGTGTTCTCGAAGAAGCGGCTCGTCATGCCGGTGGCACCCACGGAACCGATCTCCTCCTTGTCGACGATGAGTGTGATGCTCGTGCGCTCCACGTTGGCGACATTGATCTGGGCGAGCATGGACGGATAGGCGCAGACACGGTCGTCGTGGCCATAGCCCAGAATCATGGAGCGGTCGAGGCCCATGTCGCGGGCCGGGCCGGCGGGCACGACCTCGATCTCGGCGGAGAGGAAGTCCTCCTCCTCGACGTCATACTGCTCCTTGAGGATATCCAGGAACATCTGCTTGACGGGCTCCTTGGGAGCATCCTTGTCGTCCTCGTCGAACTTGACGGGACGGCCGCCCACGATCACGTCGAGGATCTCGGCGTCGACGGCGTCCTTGGCGGGCTTGGCCATCTGCTCGCTCGAGAGGTGAATCAGCAGGTCGGAGATGGTAAAGACCGGGTCGTCGGCCTTGTCACCGATGTTGATGTCGACGGTGGCGCCGTCCTTTTTGCAGATGACGCCTACGAGTGCGAGCGGGGAAGCGACCCAGTGGTAGCTCTTGACGCCGCCATAGTAGTGCGTGTCGAGATAAGCCATGTCGCCGGCCTCGAAGGCGGGGTTCTGCTTAAGGTCCAGGCGCGGCGAGTCCACGTGGGCGCCCAGGATGTTAAAGCCCTGCTCGAGCGGGGCGGTGCCCAGGTTGACGAGCATAAGGTCCTTGCCGTGATTTGCGGCGTACACCTTGTCGCCGGCCTTGAGCGCGCGGCCCTCGGCGATCACGTTCTCCAGATTGACGTAGCCCGCCTCCTCGGCCATCTTAATACCGGTCTTGACGCACAGGCGTTCAGTCTTGTTCTCGCTCAAAAACTGCTTATAGCTGCGGCAAAGCTCCTCGAGCTCCTCGATCTGCTGTGACGTGTACTTTTTCCATGCGCAGGGACGCTCCATGACGCAGGCTCCTTTCGGATCGATCGTGCTGGTTGATGTACCGTGAGCCATCGTATCACGCGCGGGCCCGCGGCGGCAGGGAAGCCTGATGTGCGGTGGCCGTGGGGCGGGGAGCGTGTAAACTGGTGTGAGCAAACCGTGCCCAGCCCAAAGCGAGGTAATCAATATGTCTGACAAGCGCCGTACCTTTGCCGTCCTCGACGGCAACTCGCTCATGCACCGCGCCTTCCACGCCGTGCCGCCCACCATGAACGCGCCGGACGGTCGTCCCACCAACGCGATCTTTGGCTTTTTGAATATGTTCCTCAAGATGATTGACGCCTTTAATCCCGACGGCGTTGTTGTGGCGTTTGACAAGGGCAAGCCGCGCGTGCGCATGGAGATGCTGCCACAGTACAAGGCCCAGCGCCCGCCCATGGACCCCGATCTGCACGCACAGTTTCCCATGATTAAGGAGCTGCTCGCCGCGCTCAACGTGCCGATTTTGCAGTCCGAGGGCTGGGAGGGCGATGACATCCTGGGCACTCTGGCGCGCCTGGGCGAGCAGGCCGGCTGTGACATGCTGCTGGTGACCGGCGACCGCGACATGTATCAGCTCGTGACCGAGCATGTCAACGTGGTCTCGACCCGCAAGGGCCTGTCCGACGTGGCGATTATGACGCCCGAGAGCGTGGACGATCTGTATCACGGCATCACGCCGGCGCTCGTGCCCGACTTTTATGGTCTGAAGGGCGATACGTCCGATAACATCCCTGGTGTGCCGGGCATCGGTCCCAAGAAGGCGAGTGCGCTTATTGCACAGTACGGCAGTCTGGACGAGGTCATCGCACACGCCGACGAAGTAAAGGGCAAGATGGGCGAAAACCTGCGCGCACACATCGATGACGCGCTGCTGAGCCGTAAGGTGGCGACCATCCGCACCGATGCGCCCGTTGAGCTCGATTTTGAGGCGACGTCCTTCCCGGCGTTTTCTTCCGACGTGGTTTCCGCGGCGCTGGGTACGCTTGGTATCACCGCCATGCAGAACCGTTTTATGGCACTGATCGGCGGCGAGGGCGGGGCTGCTGTCGCCTCCCATGTGTTTGAGATGCCTGCGATGGTTCGCGCAGCCGCCGGCGATGCTGACGCGCTTGGTGCCGTTGCGGCTGAGGTCTCCCACGCGATTGATGCCGGCGAGTGGATCGCCGCCGTGGTGGACGACGACAAGGAAGAGGGCGCGCTCTTTGGACTGACGCGCACACTGTGGTTGGCGACGTCCAAGGGCCTGTTCGCGCTCGAGGAGGGCGACGGCGGTGTGGCGGCTGAGGTTGAGGGCTTCAACTTCGTCCACGGCGTGATTGCCGGCGTGCTCGCGCGTCTGTTTATGGAGGGTCGCGTGGCGAGCCCGGATATGAAGGCGCTGTTGCACGAGCTGTCGCCCATCGATTCTTCTGAGCCCGAGCTCATGGATCCGCTCGCTGCCGATTCCACGCGCATCTTCGATACCGTGGTCGCTGCCTATCTGCTGGATTCCGATCGCTCCGAGTTCGATGAGGCGTATCTTGCCGATACGTATCTGCAGATGGCGCTGCCTGCGGTGCGCGGCGCAGAGGGTGCTGGTGAGGACGCTCCGGCGCCTGCTGCCCGTACCGCGGCCCTGACGTTGGCACTTGTGGCGCCGCTGCGCGACCGCATGGCCCGCGAGAACGCCGCCAACGTGTTCGATGGGATTGAGATGCCACTCGTGCCGGTGCTTGCCAAGATGGAGCGCGCGGGCATGCTTGTAGACCCCGACCGTCTGCATAGTCTGTCCGAGGGCCTGGCGACCCAGATTTCCGAGGTCGAGCGCAGCATTCGCGATCTGGTGGGTGACGAGACCTTTAACATCGGCAGTCCCATGCAGCTCTCGCATGTGCTGTTTGACGTTATGGGGCTTCCGACCAAGGGTCTCAAAAAGACCAAGCGCGGCTACTATTCGACCAACGCCAAGGTGCTGAGCGATCTTGCCCGCGACCACGAGATCGTGCGCCTGATCTTGGACTGGCGTGAAAAGTCCAAGATCAAGTCGACCTATCTGGATACGCTGGGCCCGCTGCGCCGCGGTGACGGTCGCGTGCACACCACGTACAACCAGACCATCACGGCAACGGGGCGTCTGTCCTCGAGCGACCCGAACCTGCAGAACATCCCGACGCGCTCGGAGCTGGGGCGTACCGTCAAGACGGCGTTCTCGGCGGGCGAGGGCAGCGTCTTTTTGGCGGTGGACTACTCGCAGATCGAGCTGCGCCTGCTGGCGCATCTCTCGGGTGACGAGCACCTGGTGCGCGCCTTTAACGAGGGCGAGGACTTCCATGCCGAGACGGCAGCGCGTGTGTTTGGCGTGCCGGTGTCCGAGGTGACGCCCGACCTGCGCAGTCGCGCCAAGGCCGTGAACTTTGGCATCGTGTACGGCCAGCAGGCCTATGGCCTGTCGCAGTCGCTGCACATCTCGATGGCCGAGGCGCGCGACATGATCGACCGCTACTACGATGCCTATCCGGGCGTGCGCACGTTCCTCGACAACGTGGTGGCGCGTGCTAAGCAGACGGGCTACGCCGAGACCATGTATGGCCGCCGTCGCCATATTCCCGAGCTCAAGGCCAAAAACCCACAGCTCCGCGGCTTTGGCGAGCGTACAGCCATGAACCATCCCATGCAGGGCACCGCAGCCGACATCATCAAGATCGCCATGGCCCGCGTAAGTCGCCGCCTGGAAGAAGAGGGCTTTGCCGCCCACATGATCCTACAGGTTCACGACGAACTGGACTTTGAGTGTCCCGTCGGCGAAGTCGAGCACCTCACCGCCATGGTCCGCGACGTCATGGAACACGTCGTAGACCTGCGCGTGCCGTTAATCGCCGAAGCCAGCACGGGCGTGACCTGGGCAGACGCGAAATAGGAAAGCAACCACAGTTCCAAAGTAACCAAAAACAGAAGGACGCCCCTCATCAACAAGGAGCGTCCTTCGTTCAATTAAATTCAGCCAAAGTATCTAGGCGCCAAGACGCCATCCAGACGGCAAGCAAGTCAACGTCGCCATGCCCGGGGCCGGCCGTTTGATTTTTGTAGATTCCGCACGAGCCGAAGAGCACTTAATGTGCTCTTCGAGCGAGCCCAGGACCTGACCGAGCAAAAATCAAACGGCCGGCCCCGGGCATGGCGGCGAGTTTAACGAGCCGCCAAGATGGCGTCGATGAGTGTCAGTACGCCCCCGTCGTTGTTGCTCGGAATGCGCCACTTAGCATGCGCGTTCATATGCTCCTCGGCATTGTCCACGATAAAGCTATGCCCGACGCGCTCAAGCATGGGAATATCGTTGTAGGTGTCACCCACGGCGGCGGCATCGGCGATATCAATGCCGAGCTGCTCGCACAGGTGCGCGACGCCGGCGCCCTTGTCGACGCCCAGGTTCATAAAGTCGATCCACTCGCGCCCGGCGTTGGTGACGTAGAGCTTGTCCGAGAACTCGGGGCTATAGGTCTCGCGGAATGCGGGCTCGGCGTCATAGGCGGGGAAGAAGATCGAGATCTTGTTGGACGCGATATCAATGCCCTCAAAGCTGTCGACGTAGTTGATCGTGTTGTAGTACACGCTGATCTCGTCGTGGTATTGATGGTCGCGGGCAAGCACGTAGAACTCGTCGAAGCAGCACAGGACGGGGACCGCGCGAGAATCCTCCGAGGCGCGGCTCAAGACCTGCTGATACAGCGCCACATCGATGTTGCTCTTATAGATATAGTTGCCGCGATAGATGACGCAGGCTCCGTTGTCGGGACAAAAAGCAAGGCGGTTCTTAAAGCTCTCGAACATTTCCTCGAGTCTGGGGGCGGGACGTCCACTGGCGGGGCAGAACACGATGCCGGCGTCGGCGAGCTTGTCCAGGCGCTCGTCAAGACCCTGGGGCAACACGCGCTCGTCGGTGAGCAGCGTCTTGTCCATGTCGACGGCGATGAGTTTAATCTTGCCGATGTTAGCGTCTGATTCGTAAGTCTGCATAAAATGCGCCTTTCCGTTTCCAGATTGTTTCGGGCGTAATGACCCTCTGCCATGTAATCGAGCGTATTTTCGCAGGAATGGTGCGTATTTGCACAGTAATTCACAAACTAATGAAAAAACTTTTCAGAAATTTGAATTTGTCGCTTGTACAGCGAGCACTTTATCGTAATATAGCGAACATCGAAAACGGAGATGGCGAAAGAACCGCTTACCGAAGAAAAGGTACCGTTTGCGATATTCGAATTGCGCCCGGCGATACGTGAAAGGAGAGGCAGATGCAGTTCGTACAGATCATCACCACTGCAGACAATGCCATCCGACGTCAGCGCGCAATATCCCGACGACGATAACAATCGTCTCTGTCCGCATGGGGCGTAACGCCTCAACAGAGTCATTTTGAGGTCGTCGGGTTTTAGCACGATATAGACGCATGTTTCTAGGGCATGTATGTGCTGATTTTTGCTATTTAACCTGATATTGCACGATAAGTGACCTTGAAATGACTTGCACCTGACCGATGTTCTAACTAGCTACCAAGGGCGAAAGGAAACAGCCATGAGCAAGGAAAAAGTCGTTCTCGCATATTCCGGTGGTCTTGATACATCCGTATGTGTCAAGTGGCTCCAGGACGAAAAGAATCTCGATGTCGTTTGTGTCTGCGGCAACGTGGGCCAGGAGGAGACCGGCCTGGATGCCAAGAAGCAGAAGGCCCTCGACCTGGGCGTTCTGGATTGCCAGGTGCTCGACCTGCGCGACGAGTTCTCCGATGAGTTCCTGACTAAGGCCATCGCCGCCAACTCCATGTACGAGAACAAGTACCCGCTACTCTCCGCCCTGTCCCGCCCGTTGCTCGCCAAGAAGCTTGTCGAGGTCGCTCACGAGTTTGGCGCGACCTACGTCGCCCACGGCTGCACCGGCAAGGGTAACGACCAGGTTCGTTTTGAGGCTGCCGTCAAGGCCCTCGACCCCGAGCTTAAGGTTATCGCCCCGGTTCGCGAGTGGGATCTGAAGTGCCGTCCCGACGAGGTCGCCTATGCCCACGCTCACAACGTGCCGGTTCCCGAAGGCGCCAACGACAACCCCTATTCCATCGACGACAACCTATGGGGTCGTGCCATTGAGTGCGGCCACCTGGAGGATCCCTGGAACGAGCCGCTCGACGACGCCTGGGTTATGACCAAGAATCCCGAGGACACGCCCGACACCCCGACGTATACCGAGATTGAGTTTGAGGCGGGCAAGCCCGTCGCCGTCGACGGCAAGAAGATGAAGCTCTCCGAGATCGTCATCGCCCTCAACAAGATTTCGGGTGACAACGGCTTTGGCCGTCTCGACCTGGTTGAGGACCGTCTGGTGGGCCTCAAGAGCCGCGAGTGCTATGAGGTTCCCGGCGCCCTGACGCTCATCACCGCCCACAAGGCACTCGAGGATATCTGCGTCGAGGGCGACCTGCTCAAGACCAAGATTAAGCTCGAGCAGGATTGGGCCACCGCCGTGTACAACGGCCAGTGGTATAGCCCGCTCAAAAACGCGCTCGATGCCTTTATGGCCGACACCCAGAAGTTCGTGACCGGCACCGTCCGTCTGAAGTTCTTTAAGGGCAACTGCCATGTTGTCGGCCGCAAGAGCCCCTTCAGCCTTTACGACTACGGTCTGGCCACCTACGACCGTGACACCACGTTTGACGAGAAGGCCAGCGCCGGTTTTATCGAGATCGATACGCTGTCGCTCAAGACGTGGGCTAAGGTCCAGGGTCCCAGCTCTGCTGCCGCTCAGGCTTAAGGCTTCCTTTTCTTGGTATCCGCGCGGCCCATCCGCGTGATACATAACGGGCGCACGGGGTCCCTACCTTTCGTTATGCTTGCTGACACTTCTTAACATCGGTGGCCCCTACGTTCCGCCCGCATATATGATGCCGCGACTGCGGCTGAGTCCGAGCCCCGCCGGGGTTGTCCGGTGGGGCTCTTTCTATCAATTTGGCGGCTCTGCGCCTATATATATCTGAGGAGTATCCATTATGTTCAATGCTATCGCGAATGCTTTGCTCTCCCTCGCGCCCGAGTTCGATGCTGCAAAGGTCGAGGAGGTCCCGGTGAGCCTGAAGGCATGGATTGACGGCTCGGCGAGCAACGGCTGGCGGGAGTCGATGGGCGCCAAGTGCCTGGTGCGTCACTTCTTTGCAAATTAGCTACACGGCCCCGCACGCAGCGGGGATTGTGCAAAACTAGCGGTTGGTAAATCGCTTTAGCGACATGGCGCATTTCATTGGGCGCTGGGTTTGGTATTTGATGAAAGGGGACGATTCCATGGCTCTTTGGGGCGGTCGTTTTGAGGCAGGAGTGGCCGAGGTCACGCAGGAGTTTGGCGCGTCGTTGCCGGTCGACAAACATCTCTATAAGCAGGATATCGCCGGCTCTAAGGCGCATGCCAAGATGCTGGCCGCCCAGGGCATCATCAGTGTCGAGGACGAGCAGGCGATTGCCGAGGGCCTGACCGAAATCGAGCAGGATATCGATGCCGGCAACTTCTGCTTCGATATCAACGACGAGGATATCCATATGTCTATCGAGAGCGAGCTGACGCGTCGCATCGGCGAGGCTGGCAAGCGCTTGCATACCGGACGTTCGCGCAACGACCAGGTGGCGACCGACACGCGCTTGGGCGTCAAGGCACTGGCCAAGGAGCTCATGGAGGCCAATCTTGAGCTGCGTCATGTACTGGTGGATGCGGCCAAGAAGTACGACAAGGTGATTCTGCCGGGCTATACCCACATGCAGCATGCTCAGCCCGTGCTGCTGTCGCATCATCTGCTGGCGTATTCCTGGATGTTCGCGCGCGACTTTACGCGCCTGAAGGCCGCCTTTGATGCCGCTGACAACTGCCCGCTGGGTGCTGCCGCGCTTGCCGGTACGAGCTATCCGCTCGATCGCCAGATGACGGCTGCCGAACTTGGCTTTGCGGGCGTGATTCCCAACTCGCTCGATGCGGTTTCCGACCGTGATTTCCTGCTCGATCTGCATTACGCCGGCTCCGTCATGGCGATGCATCTGTCGCGTCTTTCCGAGGAAATCGTGCTGTGGTCGAGCTCCGAATTTGGCTTTATCACGCTTTCCGACTCCTACTCCACCGGCTCGTCCATCATGCCGCAGAAGAAGAATCCCGATTTTGCTGAGCTCATCCGCGGTAAGAGCGGCCGAGTCTATGGCAACCTGGTGCAGCTGCTCGTGACCATGAAGGGCTTGCCGCTCGCTTATAACAAGGACTTGCAGGAGGACAAGGAGGGCGCGCTCGATACCGCCCATACGCTCATGCAGTGCCTGTCCGTTATGGCCGGAATGATTTCGACCTGGACCGTCAACGAGGATGCCATGGCGCGCGAGTGCGGCGTGGGGCACCTTGCCGCCACCGATGTTGCCGATTACCTGGCTAAGCGTGGTCTGCCGTTCCGCGAGGCACATGCCGTGGTGGGGCATCTGGTCTTGATGTGCGAGAAGCGCGGCTGCAATCTTGAGGACCTGCCGTTTGAGGTGTTCCAGGAGGCAAGCCCGCTCTTTGAGCGTGACATTACCGAGGCTCTCGACATTCCGTCGATTGTCGCTGCGCGCACGACCGAGGGCGGTACCGCCCCTGCCGCCGTTGCCGTGCAGCTGCAGCGCGCCGAGGCGCAACTCGTTGCCGACGAAGGTGTGTTTGGGTCGCTAACCAGGGTCGTTGAGATGGGACACGGGGCAAAGTAAGGTTTTGGCTGTAGCGGCTTTGGCCATGTATTGATAAATCGTTTTGTTTTTGCGGGCGTCTGCTGTTGCGGGCGCCCGTATTTTGTTGCTATGGGGGGGGCTTGTCAAGAACTTCTGTAGGACCTTTGGGCGGGTTGTGAAGGGAGTACGTCCACGGGCGGCAACCGACCGTCCTCTCGGTTCGATGCGGATGATGCTCGGTCGGATGGTACTCTAATCGGACTTTTAAACATAAGTGACACATATGGAACGCTTTAATAAATTGTAGCGTTTCAAAAAACAGCTTTTTGTTTAACTGCAGCTAAAACTCTGTTACGATGCAGTCCAGGCGGGTGCCGGAATGGGACTTGAGCACGCGCGAACCTACTTGAAAGGCTACCTTATGGCTATCGAGAAGACCTTCATCATGATTAAGCCCGACGCTGTACGCGACCGTAAGATCGGCCAGATCGTTGCCCGCATTGAGCGCAGCGGCCTTGTCATCGAGCGCATGGAGATGACCACGCTCGAGCGTGCTACCGCCGAGGAGCACTACGCCCATCTGGCCGACAAGCCCTTCTTTGGCGGTCTGTGTGACTTTATGACGAGCGGTCCGGTCGTCAAGATGGTCGTTTCCGGTTCTTCCGCTGTTGCTAAGATGCGCACCCTTATGGGCGCTACCAATCCGCTCGACGCTGCCCCTGGCACCATCCGCGGCGACTTTGCGGTCGATGTCAACGCCAACGTGATCCACGGCTCCGACTGCCTGGAGAACGCCGAGATCGAGATCAAGCGTTTCTTTGGCTAAACCAGCTTTGACTCCTTAAAGCTGTTAGCGTGTGGCTTGGGCGCCGCGGAACTCCATCCGCGGCGCTCTTTTTGTTATATACCAGTAGATTTCTAGGCATGTCCCAAAAATCTACAAAGGTGCCCGCCCGGATGTGTGTTCCGAGCGGGCACCTTGCTGTGAGCTTTTTCGCTAAGTAGTTTAGGCCTCGTCGACGACCTTGAGTCCGCGGGTCTGGTCGATCTCGTTGAGGAGATTTACGCGACGCTCGTGGCGACCGCCCTCAAACTCGGCGTCGAGCCACTCGTCGACAATCATCTTGGCGAGTTCGGAACCCACGACGCGGGCACCAAAGGCGAGCACGTTGGTGTTATTGTGCATGCGCGAGAGCTTGGCGCTGAAGGGCTCGGAGCACACGACGGCGCGAACGCCCTCGACCTTGTTGGCGGCAAGACTGATCCCGACGCCGGTGCCGCAGATCAGGATGCCCAGATCGACGTCGCCGTTGGCTACTGCCTTGCCCACCTTGTAGCCGGCGATGGGGTAATCGAAGCTCTCGGAGGTGTCGGTTCCAAAGTTCACGACCTCATAGCCACGCTCCTTCAGGTGCTCGGAGATGATGTTCTTGAGCTCGACGGCGGCGTGGTCGTTACCGATACCGATCTTCATGGATGGTTCCTCTCTGGTCCGTGCGGCGGAATTGCTAAAGGTTTACCGCGTTCGACTGCATGATAGCGCGACTTTTGTGTAAACGTTCGGGCGTTTTTTTGGTCAAACGCTTTAGCTTGCAACAAGCCTATCTTCTCATGAACGAATGCCGTTACTTTGCGCTTGAACACCGTCCGCCGGAACTTGGGTTGCGGTTTTTGATGCATTGTTATCAAATTAATAGAGCTAATTGCTATCGAGAGCCCAGTCCGTTATACAAGCAGGAGATACCTATGCCTACCGATTCCATTCGCGATGCTACTTTTTGCGATGTCTTGAACCGCGAGCTTGTCTGTGCGCTCGGCTGCACCGAGCCTATTGCCGTTGCCTATGCAGCGGCGCTGACGAGCCAGACGCTCGGTTGCGAACCTGATCATATGGATGTTTCCTGCTCGGGCAATATCATCAAGAACGTTAAGAGTGTGACCGTGCCTAACTCGGGCGGTATGCACGGTATTGAGGCCGCGGCCGTGCTGGGTGCCGTGGGCGGCGACGCCAAGAGCGCGCTCGAGGTGCTCGAGAGCGTTAACGACGAAGATCGTGCTCGCGTGGCCGAGCTCCTCGCCGATGCCGGTTACTGCGATGTGTCGCTTGTCGAGGGTGTGCCCAATCTGTATATCAAAGTAACCGCGACCGCCGGCGGACATACCGCGGTCGTCGAGATTACCGACCACCACACCAATGTCACGTGCCATACGCTTGACGGTATTCCGGTATGCGGCAAGTCGGCGGGGGAGTGTGCCGCCTGCGCCGAGCGCGTCGTGGCCGAGCGTGCGACAGGTAGCGCCGACGCGCCCATGTCGATCGAGTCCATCATCGACTTCATCGAGGACGGCGACATCGATGGCGCCCGCGCTGCCGTTGAGCGTCAGATTGAGCTGAACGGTGCGATCAGTGCCGAGGGCCTCGCGCACGCTTGGGGCGCCGAGGTGGGCCGTACGCTGCTGGGCGCTCGTGCCGATGACGTTGCCTGTCGTGCCCGTGCCCGTGCAGCCGCCGGGTCTGACGCTCGCATGAACGGCTGTGCTTTGCCGGTCGTCATTGTGTGCGGCTCGGGCAATCAGGGCATTACCTGTGCCTTGCCCGTTATGGAGTATGCCGAGTACCTGCGCTGCGACCACGAGCGCCTGGTGCGCGCCGTGATGCTGTCCGATCTTATCGCCGTGCATATCAAGAGCTATATCGGTGCGCTCTCGGCGTTTTGCGGTGCTATTTGCGCCGCGTGCGGCGCCGGCGCCGCGATTACCTGGCTGTGCGGTGGCACGCGCGAGCAGATTGGCGCGACGGTTTCGAACACGCTCGGCAACGTGGGCGGCATCGTGTGCGATGGCGCCAAGGCAAGCTGTGCCGCCAAGATTTCCGCTGCCGTCGATGCGGCGATTCTGGGCCACGATATGGCCATGCAGGGTCGCGGCTTCCGTGCCGGTGAGGGCCTAATCCAGGATACCGTCGAACAGACGATCGCCAGCATGGGCTATGTGGGCCGCGTGGGTATGAAGGATACCGACATCGAGATTCTCAACATTATGATCGGCAAAACCCAGGTTTGCTAGTTGCGCGGTTTTGCCAAACCGCGTAACCAGTTGCCGCTGCAAACGCCCCTAAGCGGCAATCTGCCTTTCAACTTCGGCGGCATGACCAGAAGGTCAATGCCGCCTCGTTTCAGGGCACCTTGCTCGCTCTGGCGGGTTTTCGCTGTCGTTGCCAAAACATCGGCGTTGCCGGAGTAGTCGTTGGGGACGTTCTTGTTTGACTAGACGTTTAAGAACGTCCCCAACGACTAACCCTTACGATAGTTCGTCGGCAACTTGGTGCTCATAGAAGGCTTCTACTACGGCATTGAAGTCGCGGGCGAAGTCTTCCATGGTTCCGCGCCAGGTGGCTCGGCCAGGTTTTCCCTGGCCAACATAGGCGGTTTGAATACCGCAGGCGGGGCTGGGGAAGTCGCGCTTGGGGTCGTTGCCCACCATAAGGACCTCGTGCGGCTCGAGCCCCATCACCTGAAGCTGCTCTAGATAGTAGGTGGCATCGGGTTTGCAGCGGGTGGCGTTTCCCATGTGCGTGACGAGCTCAAAGGGGGCGTCGACCAGGTCGCCCCAGCCCATGCGGCACTCGATGGCGCCTTGGGGAAAACTGGGGTTCGTAAAGAGCGCGCAGCGCAGGCCCGCGTTCTGTACCGCGTGAAGCGCGGCGTGCGCACCCGGCATGGCTTTCGCATTGATTACGTCATCGTTCTTGTACGGCAGGACTTCGCGATCGTAGTAGGTAAACGCCTCGTAGATGAGTGGGTCCGAGAGGCAAATGCCGCACCGGCGCTCAACCTCTTCTTGGTAGAACTCAAGATTGGTGCGATTATCCGTGCCGCTTCGACGATTGGCGTTGAGGTCGACCAGAATCGTGCCCAGGCGCGCCATCGTGCCGCCGCGGCCGCGTCGCCCGATATCCGCGAGCATCGACGAGACATCCTTAAAATACCGAAGGATGAACGCGTTGAGGTTAATGCTAAGAAGCGTTTCGTCCATATCGAAAACGACTGCTTTGAGCACGCGGGCACCTTTCTCGAAAAATCGTTCCAGAATCGTATGTCTGGGATACTTTACCCCAAAGGCGTATGGGCAAACTGCTTATCGTCAAGTTGTGGAGACACCTGTCCATAAGATTACGAAAAAGTCTCCACACGAGTAAAAAAACGCAGTTCACGCTTGAAATCGAACCCATTTCCCCGTAACCTATACGAACGTGATTGCATAAGCGTCACATTAGTATCTGTCGGCTCCCGAGTGTTCCTAAACGTTGTGTGCTTGTCGCACCCTTCTGTAGGTCCTAGCAATCGGGGCCCCGTAGTTCGAAAGGGGTCCACCTTTGAGTGAGATTCAGAACTCGTCCATTTTCTCTCTTGACGATGTCAACGAGGAGGAGATGAACAACCTCATCGACGGTACGATTACCGACTTTGATGAGGGCGATCTCGTTAACGGCACTGTCGTTAAGATCGAGCATGACGAGGTGCTCGTTGACATCGGATTCAAGTCCGAGGGCGTTATCCCGGTCCGCGAGCTGTCCATCCGTAAGGACGCTAACCCTGCAGACATCGTTGCACTTGGTGATCCCATCGAGGCCCTGGTTCTCCAGAAGGAGGACAAGGACGGTCGTCTGGTCCTGTCCAAGAAGCGTGCCGAGTACGAGCGTGCCTGGAACCGCATCGAGGAGAAGTTCAACTCCGGCGAGAACGTCGAGGGCGAGGTTATCGAGGTTGTCAAGGGCGGCCTGATCCTCGACATCGGCCTGCGTGGTTTCCTGCCTGCTTCCCTCGTCGATCTTCGTCGTGTCAAGGACCTCACCTCCTACATGGGTACCCGCATCGAGGCCCGCGTCATCGAGATGGACCGCAACCGCAACAACGTCGTCCTCTCCCGTCGCGTCGTGCTCGAGGAGTCCCGTAAGGCCGAGCGCTCCGAGATCCTGTCCAAGCTCAAGTCTGGCATGCGTCTCCAGGGCACCGTTTCCTCCATCGTCGACTTCGGCGCCTTCGTCGACCTCGGCGGTATCGACGGCCTCATCCACATCTCCGAGCTCTCCTGGAACCACGTCAACCATCCTTCCGAGGTTGTCAAGGTCGGCCAGGAGGTCGAGGTCGAGGTTCTCGACGTCGATCTCAACCGCGAGCGCATCTCCCTGGGTCTCAAGCAGACCACCGAGGATCCGTGGCGCGCACTGGTCAAGAAGTACCCCGTCGGCGCTATCGTCGAGGGCACTGTGACCAAGCTTGTCCCGTTCGGCGCTTTCGTCGACCTGGGCGAGGGCATCGAGGGCCTGGTGCACATCTCCGAGATGGCCAACAAGCACGTCGACCAGCCTTCTCAGGTCACCCACGTGGGCGACAAGGTACAGGTCAAGGTCATGGAGATCGACCTCGACCGTCGTCGTATCTCTCTGTCCATGAAGTCTGCTGCTGAGACTCTGGGCGTTGAGATTGAGGTTACCCCGCTGCCTTCCGAGAAGAAGGACGAGGAGACCGACGCCGAGTAAATCGGTTTGACGATCACTTGTTTTAAGGGACCCGTTCGCAATGGACGGGTCCCTTTTTGCATTTGCTGCTGAGGTGCGTGATGGTGCCCGTGCACAATGCTGCCCGGGCTGTTCACAGGCTATTGGGTTGTCGGTGCATGAAAAATGCCGACATCCCGCCTCGGGGAGGAGGCGGGAACGCACCGAGTAGACGGAGGGGTGCGGAGCGCGGTCGCGTCTCGACTGACGACGTTGCCCATCGACAACCCTATTGTACTGCATGACGTGGTTCTTGGTTTATCGTGTCGAACGCTTGTGTTGTGCCATTGCCCGCGGCAACGGTGTGCTACACTCTTGCTCTGCTGAGTGGGCCAGACGGTCGCGCGATGTGCTGCTTGCAGCACACGTGAGGAAAGTCCGGGCTCCAGAGGGCGGGATGCCGGCTAACGGCCGGGCGGAGTGATTCGACGGAAAGCGCCGCAGAAAAGAAGACTCCCACCTGCGCCGCAAGGCGTAAAGGGAAAAGCTGAAACGGTGGTGTAAGAGACCACCAGCGTCGTGGCAACACGGCGGCTTGGCAAGCCCCATCCGGAGCAAGCGCGAATAGGAACGCTATGGGCCGGCCCGGTCCGCGTTCGGGTAGCGTGCGTGGAGCTGCGCGGTAACGTGCAGACAAGATAAATGATCGTTCACGACAGAACCCGGCTTATCGGCCCACTTGGCACTTTGTTGACGCTGCGACGGCGTCAGCTGGCCGATTTGGCGCTCATTCGTCGGTCGCCGCCATAAGGCGTGCTCCCTCCTCTTTCGGGCCAAATCGACTCAGCTGACGCCGTCTCGCTGTTTTTGCCTGGTCATCGGTATTGCCGTTCTCTTTACCGGGGTCAACGGTACACCCTTTGCCGTATTATTGAGGCTGTTTATTGCTTTGCTTGTGTTTGAGGGGCTTTGTTGGACAGCTATTTTACTCTGCAATCGAATATTGAGGCTTCGGGCGAGTTTGTCGATCGCAAGAGTCGGTTTATTGCCCAGCTGGTCCATATTGAGTCCGAGGATGAGGCGAATGCCTTTATCGAGATGGTTCGCAAGCGCCATTACGACGCTCGACACAATGTTCCTGCGTGGATTTTGGTCGATGGCCGCGAGCGCCAGAGCGATGACGGTGAGCCGAGCCGCACGAGCGGTATGCCGACGCTCGAGGTGCTGCGCGGCGCGGGGCTCAAAAATGTTTGCTGCGTGGTGACGCGCTATTTTGGTGGCACGCTGTTGGGGCCTGGTGGCTTGGTACGCGCCTATACCGCGGCGACGCAGGCGGCGGTGGCCGCAGCTCAGGAGTCCGGGCAGATCGTCGAGATGACGAGTGTCGTGCCTGTTGACGTACACGTGGCCTATCCGCAGTATGGGCAGGTGCTTCGTTTGGCGCAGGATTCGGATGCCAAGGTTTCGGATACCGATTACGCGGATGCCGTGACGATTCATTTAGTGTTTAAAGCGGGGGAGCAGGAGCCGTTTTGCGCTAAGATGCGCGAGCTTATGGCGGGGCGCGAGAAGATCGAGGTCGGCGCTCCCGAATTTGCCGAGTTCTAACGGCGACGGCCGGCGTGCTTTTGGATGGATCCCAAGCGCGCCGGCCGTCGTTTTCTGTTGCTGCCGTTTACTCGGCGAGCTGCTTTAGCACATCGCAGGCGATCTCGATGGCATCGTCGATGCAACCGGGGCAGCTGCGGAGCGGACCCTTATCCGATCCGATGCCCTTGAGCGTGCCACAGACGGTCGTCGTGTTCTTCTCGCCAAAACGCTTGGCGATTTCGCGCGACAGCTTGTAGGTCAGGCCCTTGGTCTTGGGGTTTTCCATGCCGTCGCTCATTACAAAGCCCATGATGGCCACGGCGCCCGAGATGGCGCCGCAGGTTTCGGTCATGCCGCCCATGCCGGCGCCAAAGCCCTCGGTGAGGGTAAAGGCGACCTGGGGGTCGAGTCCGACGGCGGGCGCGAGCGTGCAGGCGACGGCCTGGGCGCAGTTAAAGCCACGGGCGTGGTATTCGGCAGCCTGAGCCTGACAGGCGTTGATGTCGAGCTGGGCCGTATCGATTTGCTTCATCGTTGTCTCCTTGGTCACGGTGTACCCGCCTATGGTACCCGTGACGGTGCATGTAATCATCGAGAGCTTCATGTATGCCTCATTTTATCTATCGAGCAAATGCCTAAGGCTTGAGAAAAATACCCCTGATTCATTTGTCCCATAACCTACCTTTGGAATGGGTTGAGAGGGGTGCAGGGTAGCGGTATCGTGAACCGAATAAAACGTAATCCAGGCAAGGGAGCAAGATATGAGCGATCAGACCATCGGTACGACGTGTGTTCAGGGCGGTTATCGCCCGGGCGATGCTGAGCCGCGCCAGGTGCCTATCTACCAGTCAACCACGTGGAAGTACGACACGTCCGAGCACATGGGCAAGCTATTTGACCTGGAGGAGTCGGGCTACTTCTATAGCCGTCTGCAGAATCCCACGTGCGACCTGGTTGCTGCCAAGATCTGCGAGATGGAGGGCGGTACCGCTGCGATGCTCACGAGTTCGGGTATGGCCGCGAACTTCCTTGCGATCTTTAACGTTGCCGGTGCCGGCGATCACGTGGTCGCGAGCTCTGCCATCTACGGCGGCACGTACAACTTGCTTGCCCATACCATGGGTCGCATGGGCTTGACCTGCACGTTCGTTGCCCCCGACTGCACCGATGAGGAGCTCGAGGCAGCCTTTGAGCCCAACACTAAACTCGTCTTTGGCGAGACGATCGCCAATCCCGCCCTCGCCGTACTCGATATTGAGCGCTTTGCCAAGGCCGCGCATGACCACGGCGTGCCGCTGATGGTCGACAACACCTTCCCGACGCCCGTGATGTGCCGTCCCTTTGAGTGGGGCGCCGACATCGTCACGCACTCCACCACCAAGTACATGGATGGACATGCTGCCTACCTGGGCGGCGTGATCGTCGACCACGGCCAGTTTGACTGGATGGCCCATGCGGACAAGTTCCCGGGTCTCACCACGCCCGACGAGAGCTACCACGGCGTGACGTATGCCGAGAAGTTCGGTCGCGAGGGCGCCTTCATTACCAAGGCCACCGCTCAGCTCATGCGCGATCTTGGCCCCATGCAGAACCCGCAAGCAGCGTTTTTCCTGAATAGCTCGCTCGAGAGCCTTCATGTGCGCATGCCGCGTCATTGCGAGAACGGCCTGGCCGTTGCCAAGTTCCTGCAGAGCCATCCCAAGGTGCGATTCGTGAGCTATCCGGGCCTGGAGGGCGACAAGTACTACGACATGGCTCAGAAGTACATGCCCAACGGTACCTGCGGCGTTGTGAGCTTTGGCTTTAACGGTGGTCGCGCGGCGGCCGAGACCTTTATGAAGAGCCTCAAGCTCGCTCAGATCGCCACGCACGTGGCAGACGCCCGCACCTGCTGCCTGCATCCCGCTAACGCTACGCACCGCCAGATGAACGATGAGGAGCTTATCGCCTGCGGCATCTCCGCCGACATGGTGCGCCTGTCGTGCGGCCTCGAGGACACGGCCGATCTGATTGCCGACCTTGAGCAGGCGCTCGAGCAGTGCTAGGCTAGCGTTCGCACAGGGCGCCGATCCTGGCAGAAAGCTTCGGCGACCTTTCGTTCCGATTCCGTAGGCGGGGCCCCAATCGCGACTGTTCGCAGGCGATTGGGGCCCCGTTTTTGCGTTGCGCCACTCGAAAGGATGGACATGGATAAAACCGCAGAGCAGCTGCGCCGCGAACACATTGCCCTTGAGGGCGATACCCATGGCAAGAACAAATGGGCGATTCTGTTTACGGTACTCATCATGACGTTTATGGTGTGTCTTGATTCGACCGTCGTGACCGTGGCGCTGCCCGTGATGCAAAAGGAGCTGGGCGTGGGCCTCGACCGCATCCAGCTGGTGAGCTCGGTGTACCTGCTTGCGACGTGCGTGGCCATGCTGCCGTTTGGCCGCTTGGGTGACGTGCGCGGTAAGGTAGGCGTATTCCAGCTGGGTGTAATCGTCTTTACGGCTGGCTCGCTGCTGTGCGGCCTTTCGGCCTCGCTCGAAGTTCTTATTCTGGCACGCATTGTGCAGGGCGTCGGTTGCGCGGCGGCCATGGCCAACAACATGGGTATCATCACCGAGTCGTTTCCGGCGCGCGAGCGCGGTCGTGCCATGGGTATTCTTGCGACCTTCGTAGCCCTCGGCATGATGTGTGGCCCCGTGCTCGGCGGCATGCTGGTGGCAAGCTTTCCCTGGGAGAGCATCTTCCTCATCAATCTGCCCATTGGCGTCATCTCGTTTATCGTGGGGCTCTACACGCTGCCGCATGTTAAGCCGGAGGCCGGTGAGCGCCCCATGTCCCTGATTGAGGCCGCTCGCCGCTGCTTTGCAAATCCGGCCTTCACTATCAACCTTGCCTGCATGCTCATCGTGTTCGTCGGCATTGGCGCATCCGAGTTTATCCTGCCGTTCTATTTTCAGGACGCCCACGGCTTTGGTTCCGACATCTCCGGACTACTCTTTTTGGCGCTACCGATGGTGAATGCCTTTATCGGGCCGCTTTCGGGTACGGTTTCGGACCGTGTTGGCTGCGAGGGCCCCACGGCGGTCGGCCTGGGCGTGTACGTGTGCGGCCTCTTTGCGGTAAGCACGCTCGACGAGCGCTCTTCTATTCCTGTGATCGTGTGCTGCGTCGCGTTTATGTCGTGCGGTACGTCGATTTTTCAGAGCCCCAATAATTCGCTGTATATGGGCTCGGCTCCGCGCGAAGCACTTGGCTTTGCGGGCAGCCTGGGTAGCCTGGCGCGCTATGCTGGCATGGCATTCGGCATTACGGTGGCGTCGAATATCCTGTATGGGCAGATGAGCGTGGCGATGGGCGAGGCCGTGACCAGCTTTGTTGCCGGCCGTCCGGATGTGTTCCTGTTTGGCTTTCGCTCGGTGTTCTACGTGCTCATGGCTGTGGCCGCTGTGGGCTTTGCGCTCGCTACGGTGCGTTTGGTGAAGATGCGCGCCCGCCATTAACTTTTGGGGGCAGGCTTGCCATGAATCGGGCCTATCTACTGGTCTTGCGGCTTTATGATGCGCAGGGGCTTGTGGGGCGGGCGGGGGTCGGTCCGTGGTAGACTATCGAACAACGTTTATTAATCGCGCGGTATCGTTGCCGCGAGAAGGGGTTGCGCCATGCAGGAGCTTGAGGATCGTATTCGCCGTGACGGCATCGTAAAGGCCGGTAACGTCCTTAAGGTTGATGCCTTCCTCAACCACCAGTGCGACGTTGAGCTGTTCGACCACATGGGCGCTGAGTGGGCCCGTCTGTTCAAGGATGTCGAGATCAACAAGATCCTGACGATCGAGGCTTCGGGCATTGGCATGGCTTGCATAGCGGCTCAGCATTTTGGCGGCGTGCCGGTGGTCTTTGCCAAGAAGGCGCAGTCCATCAACCTTGACGGCGAACAGTATGCCACGACCATCTACTCCTTTACCAAGCAGAAGGAGTACCCGGTCATCGTGGGCAAGCGCTTCCTATCCGAGGGAGACAAGATTCTGATCATCGACGACTTTTTGGCCAACGGCTGCGCGCTCGAGGGTCTTATCAAGATCTGCGAGGCTGCGGGTGCCGAGGTGTCCGGTATTGGCATTGCCGTGGAGAAGGGTTTCCAAGGCGGCGGCGATAAGCTCCGCGAGCGCGGCTTCCGCGTTGAGAGCCTGGCCCGTATCGCCGATATGGACTGCGAGAACGGCGAGATCACCTTCGCCTAAGCGCGCAACACAAGCGATTGGTACGCGATGTGACAAAGGGACACTCCCTTTGTCACTTTTTTTGTATGAGGGGAGGTGTTGATATGGATGAGAACACGATGGGATGGCGCGAGTATGCGCGCTATGCCGAGATCTCGGTCGAGGAGTTGGCACGCGATTGCGAGGTGCAGGTGTTTCGCGCGACGGGCCCGGGCGGACAGGGCGTGAACACGACGGACTCGGCGGTACGCATGAAACATATCCCTTCGGGGATTACCGTGACGGCGCGTGAGAGCCGCAGTCAGTTCCAAAACCGTAGCAGCTGCCTGCGTAAGCTGCGCGCTGAGCTTGAGCGTCGCGGGCGTCCACCGCGCCGACGCGTAAAGACCAAGGTGCCTCGGCGCTCTCGCCAGCGCAGGCTCAATGACAAGCACTTCAACGCCATTAAAAAGGCCAATCGTCGCAAGCCGTGCAGCGACGAATGATCTCCTCAATAAGTTGCGGTGAAATAGAGACTATTTTTCGGCTTTAGCTGCATAAACAGTCCCTATTTCACCGCAACTTAGGTGGGGTTAGCGGGTTGGGTGCCAGACGTGGAGGGCCCCTGAGAGGATGTCCACCTCGATGCGCGAGGCGACGATGGGCTCGCCGTCGGCCTGGATGGGGTAGTCGGGTTCCTCAAAGGTGAGCTCGGCGTGGCGGCAGCGGCGCATGCGAACCGGCGGTAACTTGGTATGGTGGCCGTCCTTGGCCGAAAGAAACATGGGCAGGGCAACCGCGCGGGGGACGGGGCCGCAGGCGTAGCAGACGTCGAGCATGCCGTCACAGGGGTCGGCATCGGGGCAGATGCGATAGCCCGAACCATAGGTGGGCCCCAGCTGGATGGCCATAATAATCGCGCGTACGCGCTCGGCGGGCGCACCATCAAAGCTGACTGTCATGGGGTAGTTGCGGTAGCGCAGGCCAAACTGCTCAAGTCCCGAGAGGGTGTAGAGCGGAGCTCCCGTCAAGCCGGTCTTTTTGCGCAGCTCGGTGGTACCCAGGCCGATGGCGGCATCGATACCGACGGAGAGCGTCTGGTCGTAATACTCGACGATCGCCTCACCGCAGCCGCTTGCGGGGTTCCATGAGCGAATGCGTCCGATATCCTGGTGCTGCAGCTCGCAGGTGAGCAGCGCGCCAAAATCTTTGCCGGAGAAATCGTCGATACCGAGCGTTTGGGCAAAATCATTGCCGGAGCCTACGGGCAGGACGGCAAGCGCCGGTCGAACCGCCTCTTCTTGCGCCATCAAGCCATTGACGACCTCGTGGATCACGCCGTCGCCGCCGAGTGCGATAATCGTGCGGTAGCCCTGGGCCTGTGCGGCAAGTACCTTGGCATGTCCCATGCGCTCGGTCAGTACCAGGTCAAACTGGGATGTGCGCGCGGTCATATCCAAAAAGCGCTGCAGGCGCTCGGCAACCTCGTGCGCGGCGCCCGACTGGGCGGCAGGATTGGCGATGATGAGCGTGCGACCAAAATCAGTTGCGTGCATGGGGCGACTCCCGGCGTATGACGTGACGGTGCGGTCGCGCTCAGGTCAAATTGCCCCCGATTGTGGCTGCACGGCGAATACTAACGTCTACTCTATCAGGTCGTTGTGGCGCTCGATAGCCTCTGCCACCGTGTGGCCCTCGTCCACAATAAGCGAACGGCGTTTAGGCGAGACAATACGCTGCGCGGGATATACGCCGCGGTGGCCGCCGACGAGATAGCTAATAAACGAAACGATGACAAAGAAGCCCGCGGCCGTTCCATGGAACAGGTCGATGGCCATCATGCAGGTGGTGATGGGCACGTTGAGGCCGGCGCAGAACACACCGAGCATGCCGAGGGCCGCCACAAAGCTCGGGTCGAGCCCGGTGAGGCATCCGATCCATCCGCCGAGCGCCGCGCCGATGCCGAACAGGGGCGTGACCTCGCCGCCTTGGAAGCCGGCGCCCAGGGTGAGCGCCGTCACCGCGAGCTTGATGGCGGCGTCGGAAAGGGTCGTGTTACCGGCAAACCCGGCGCCCGAGAGCCAGGTGGCAAGGCCGGCATACTTCCAGGCGCCGAGCATTGCGTAGGCCGCGAGCACCACGAGCGCGCCCACGAGTGCGCGAACGAGGTAATTGGTGATAAAGCGACCGTACAGGCTCTTGACGGTTCGAACCGACCAGGCAAAGAGGCGTGCGGTGAGACCAAAGATAATGGCGCTGACAACAACGATGGCAACCGTCCGCAGCGTCATGTCGGGGACGCTGGCGATAACATTCGTCTCATACTCGGTACCTAGGGCGAGTGATGTAAAGTAGCCGGTAAACGATGCGACCAGGCAGTAGATGCCCGCTGTGTAGTCGATCTTGCCGATAAAGCACATCTCCATGCCAAAAAAAGCTCCGGCAAGGGGCGAGCCGAATACGGCGCCAAAGGCCGACGAGATGCCGGCGAGCATGAGGTCGTGGTGGTCATGCTTTTTGAGGTGGGCGAGGTTCGAGATGTTGCTGGCGATGGTGCCGCCAATCTGCACCGCGGCTCCCTCGCGACCGGCCGATCCGCCCGTTAGGTGCGTGAGCGTGGAGCAGACGAAGGTGAGGACGGCCATGCGCATATGGATGAGGCGTGTGCCCAGGGCGGAGTCAATGACCAGGTTGTTGCCACGCTTGGCGGCGAGACCGTGGTTCTTGTAGACCCACGCGGTGGCCATGCCCACGATGGGGAGCAGGGCGAACACCCACGCATGGTGCTCGCGATAATCGGTCGCGATATTCAGCGAGGCCAAAAACGCCCAAGCGGCAACGCCCATGGCGAGTGAGACGATAACTACGAGCGCGAGCAGCTTGGCGCTTGCGAGCATGTTGCGGGCATTGCGGCGCGTGTCTGCAGCCAAGAGCTGCTCGGAGCGGGTTAGTTGATGCCTGCCTGCCGTGATGACGTCGTTCAGGGAGAAAAGACCGCCGTCGTCGAACGGTTGGGAATGATCCTGCGCCTCGTTTGCGCTTTCGGGTTTGTCGGTAAAAGCCATACGTTCCTCTTTTAGGTTGCAACGCAAGCATTATAGAACGTGTCAAACGTGACAAATCGGCAGGTTGGTTTTGTTTCTGTTTCGCGGCTTGCGGCCGACAGATGTATTCGAGAACGTGGGTCGTGTCGCCGCCGTGCGGCGGGGGATTATACTGAGATAAACATAATGAATCGGCGCCCGTGATGTGCGCCGCGGATTAAAGAGGTACATGTGGCAGAGGAACTCATGCGGCTGGAGGATGCCCAGGCGATTGTCCTTTCACAGATGCAAATGACGGAAGTTGTCGAGATTCCCGTATGGCAGGCCGCCGGCCTTCCCTTGGCCGATGACGCGGTGGCCGATATCGATATCTCGCCGTTTGCCAACAGCGCTATGGACGGATACGCCGTGCGCTCGGCGGACTTGGCACAGGCATCTGGCGAGGCGCCGGTGACGCTCGACGTTATCGGACACGAGGCCGCGGGCCATGTGTTTAGGGGCACCATCGGCGCGGGCGAGACGGTCCGCATCATGACAGGCGCGCCGGTACCCGGGGGCGCGGATGCCGTGGTGAAGTATGAGATCGTCGATGTGCTCGACGGCGACGGCAACGAGGACTCGCATGTGAGCTTCTCGGCGCCTGCTAAAGTGGGGGAGAACGTTCGCTCTGCCGCCGAGGAGGCCCATGCCGGCGACGTCGTGATGCGCGCCGGCGAGGTTGTGGCCCCGGCAGGCGCCGGCCTGCTGGCGAGCGCCGGGTATGCGAGCGTGAAGGTGCATGCCGCCCCGCGCGTGGGCATTATCTCGCTGGGGACGGAACTGGTCGCGCCGAGTGAGCTGCCGGCGCGCGGGCAGATTCGCGATTCCAACTCCTCGGCGTTAATGGCCGAGGCACTCGATGCCGGGGCAGATCCGGTGTTCTTTGGCATCGCTCCCGATGATGAGCAGGCGATTGCCGAGCTTGTGCATCGTGCCGTGCAGGAGTGCGATTTTGTCATTACGAGTGGTGGCGCCTCGGCGGGCGATTACGACTACGTGACGGCGCTCGTCCGGCGCGAGGGCGAGGTGCTGTTCGATCGCATCTCGATGCGTCCGGGCAAGGCCATCACGTTTGGCCTGCTCGGGGGTAAGCCCTACCTGGGGCTTTCAGGCAATCCGGCCGCGGCGTATGTAGGCTTTGAGATGCTTGCCCGCCCGGCGATTCGCAAGATGCGCGGCTTTGCCGAGGGCGTGCGCCCCGTGCAGCAGGCGACGCTCACGCACGGCGTGAAAAAGCGACAGCATCGCCGTTTCTTCGATCGCGCCACGGTTTTGCGCGATCCCGAGACCGGTGAGTTGTTGGTGACCGAGGCCAAGACGCAGAATTCGGCGCTGCTCGGCACGATGCAGCGGGCCAACTGCCTGCTGCGTATTGACGAAGGACCGTGCGACCTTGCGGCGGGCGACGTCGTGGATGTCGTGCGTGTCGACCTGCCCGAGGGCACGGTGCTATAGGAGGAATGCTATGGAGTTGAAGATTTCGATCGTGACGTGCTCGGATACGCGTGATCTTGCCCAGGACGAGGCGGGTGCTGCGCTCGAGGAGCTCATCGTGGCGCAGGGCTGGACGGTCGCCTCACATGTGGTCGTGCGTGACGACGTCAGTGAGATCGGTGATGCTATTGTGGAAGCCGCCGATGAGTGCCACGCCAATGTCGTGCTCACCTGCGGCGGTACGGGGCTTTCGATGCGCGATGTGACGCCCGAGGCGACGCGTGCCGTCTGCGACCGCGATGTGCCGGGTATTGCCGAGGCAATTCGTGCCTACTCCATGACCAAGACGCGCCGCGCCATGCTCTCGCGCGCCGTGTGCATGCAGCGTGGGCATACGCTTGTCATCAATTTTCCGGGATCCACGAAAGCGGCCCGCGAAAGCTGGGAGGCCGTGAGCGATCAGCTTGAGCATGCGGCCCAAATGATGGCGGGCGGCGGGCACGCCAAATAAGCGCACTACCTGCGGCGGAGTGACCTTATGGGCTGCTCCGCCTTTTTATGCAGCGTCAGTGCAGGCCGTTTCGTGGTTATCGGTAAAAGAATAATCTCATGTGAGAGATATTAATCACAAACATTATTCTCAGGTAAGTATAATCTAATAACAGAATAAAGCCCGCGGTGGGGTGCCCGGGCACAAGGTCCGAAAGGGTTGAACATGTTCAATATGGTTTCTCGCCGCGGATTCGTCTCGCTTTCTGCTGTCGCCGCTGCCGGCCTTGGCCTTACCGGCTGCTCCAGCAATAAGACGTCTGAGCCGGCCGGCTCCGATGCCGGCTCCGCCAAGGCTTCGTCCAAGAAGGCTGTCGAACTGCAGGTCTTTGCTGCCAACTCGCTCGAGAAGGCTCTGCCCGCGGTTCAGGAGCTCTACACCGAGCAGACCGGCACCACCTTTGCCGACACGCAGTTTAAGGCCTCCGGCGACCTCGTCGAGCAGATGCGTGCCGGCGCCACGGTCGATGTGCTCATTACCGCTTCCAAGGGCACCATGGATGACGCTGAGACCGCCGAGCTCGTCGACACCGACACCCGTGAGGACATGTTCGTCAACGACCTCGTGATCATTCGCGCCGAGGGCTCCGACACCAAGATCGAGGCCATCGCCGACGTCGCGAATCTGGACGGCAAGATCGCCATCGGCGACGCTAAGACCGTCCCAGCCGGCAAGTACGCCAACCAGGCGCTGGCTTCCGTGGGCCTCTACACCGGCGCCGAGGGCGACGACGGCGAGTATGCTCCCCAGATCGCCGACAAGGTAGCGCTGGCCGACAAAGTTGGTACCGCTGCCGCCTATGTGTCCACGGGCGACTGCGTGGCCGGTTTTGTCTACAGCTCCGATATCTTCCGCTACGACGGCATCGAGGAGGCCTTCGTGTGCCCTGAGGATTCGCACAAGCCCATCGTGTACCCGGGTGCCGTTGCCGAGAGCTCCGAGCACGCCGACGAGGCCAAGGAGTTCATCGACTTCTGTCTGACCAACAAGAAGGCTCAGAAGATTTGGGCTAAGTACGGCTTCGAGCTTTCCGAGTAGTGCGGCTTGGCGCGATAATTCCATCGTTTTGTGTTTTACTCCGTTCTTGTATTCGCTTGGAGCTTTTCGTGCTTAATCGATTCCGCATGCTTGTCGCCTGTGCCTTGACCTTCGCGCTTTGCTGGGTGCCGGGATTTGCGTTTGCTGGGGACGCTGAGGACGGGGCCCAGGTTGCTGCGACCGCTCATGGGCTTTCCTATGGGATTGAGGGTTTTGAGCGGTTGGCCAAGGGGACCGCTCGTGCCATGGAGGGCCAGCCTGAGGGCTACCGGTTTCCCATTGACGAGGACGTGGACCTTGTAGTGGCGCCTGCTGCCGATCGCGTTGTGGTGTGGATATCGCCCAAGGCGGTCGAGAAGTATGGATTGGATCCGCGGGACAACGAGTGCGTATCGGGTCTCAAGGCCCTCGTCTGTGAGCTCGACAGCGCAAACTGCATGGGAGGCGCGCAGCTAGGGGACATTGATCTTCCTTGGTATGTCACGACGGAAACAACGTTTGATGCCGGTGGGTATACCTATGGCTTTGACGAGCGCGGTGCGGATGGGGACCGCTATGTGGTGATTGCATCGGCCTCGGGTGATGCCAAGGGCGGCGCGCGTTGGCTTGATAGCGCTCAAATGGTAGAGGCATCGTCTGTCGTGTTGCGGGATGAGCAGGGGCCCTTGACCTCTCTGGCCTCCTTTTTGGACGACATCGACTATCGCCCGCTTTGGGTGTCCATTAAAACGAGCGGCCTTGCCCTGGTGATTGCCTTTGCGCTGGGCCTGTTCGCCGCGTGGAAGACTATGGGTACCTCGAGTCGCATCAAGGGCCTGCTCGATTCGGTCTTTACCATTCCCATGGTGCTGCCGCCCACGGTCAGCGGCTTTTTGCTGCTTATGTTGTTTGGCCGCTCGACCGGGGTCGGTCGGTGGCTCATCGCGCACGGCATCTCGATCGTCTTTACGTGGCCGGCGGCGGTGATCTCTGCCGTGGTGGTGTCGTTTCCCCTGGTCTACCGCACGGCACTCGGTGCTTTTGAGAGCCTTGACACACAGATGCTCGATGCCGCGCGAACCCTAGGATGGTCCGAACGTCGCATCTTTGCCAAGCTCATGATGCCGCTCGGCTGGCCCTCGATTGCCGCCGGCACGGTGCTCGCCTTTGCCCGCGCGATGGGCGAGTTTGGCTGCACCCTGTTCTTTGCGGGCAACTACGCCGGTATTACGCAGACCATTCCCATCGCTATCTACTTTGAGTGGATGGGCGGCAACACGTCGGTGGCGCTCTTTTGGGTTGCTGTCGTGATCGTGTTTAGTTTCATAGTTATCCTGTTCATCAACATGTACACCGCTCATTCGCAAAAGTATCGCGAGCGGGGTCTTTCCCGTGCGGAGCGCAAACAGGCCAAAGATCGCGCCGGACAGGGCGATTCGCTCGACCCGGCGGGCGGCGATGCCTTGCGTATCGATCGCGAGGCGCTGACCGAGCTCATGCGCGACGATGCCGCATTGCAGGGAGGTCGATAGGCCATGTCGCTCGTTCTGGATATCAAAAAGCGCTATCCCGGGTTTATGCTCGATATGCAGCTCGATGCCGGCGAGGAGCGTGTGGCGCTGCTCGGCGCCTCGGGTTGTGGCAAGAGCTGTACGCTGCGCTGCATTGCCGGCGTGGAGGCGCCCGACGAGGGCAAGATCGTCGTCAACGGCGTGACCTTTTTTGACTCGGCGGCGGGCATCAACCTGTCGCCCCAGGAGCGAAAATGCGCCCTGCTGTTCCAAAACTATCAGCTGTTTCCCAACATGACGGTGGCCGATAACGTATGCGCCGGTGTACAGGACGTGGGCGACGCCGCCGCTCGCAAAAAGCTCGCCGAGCGCTATCTGGGCATTTTCGGTCTGGCCGATTTTGCCGACCGCTATCCCGCGCGACTCTCGGGAGGTCAGCAACAACGCGTGGCGCTGGCCCGCATGGTGGCGGCGCACCCGGGCATTTTTATGTTCGACGAGCCCATGAGCGCGCTCGACGCGTATCTCAAGAGCGCGCTCGAACAGAACATGCTCGACCTGTTCGATGTGTGCAACCGCACCGTGCTCTATGTGAGCCACGACATCGACGAAGCGTGCCGCCTGTGCCAGCGCATCTGCGTGATGCACGACGGGCATGTTGAGGAGATCGGCTCCGTCGAGGACGTGGTCCGCCGGCCGCAGACCTTGGCTGCGCTGCGCCTGACGGGCTGCAAGAATACGAGCCGCGCGCGCAAGATCGGGCCCCAGGAGGTCGAGGCCCTCGACTGGGGCATGACCTTTAACGTGGGTCGCGAGGTTCCCGATGATGTGGCGTACCTGGGCGTTCGCGCAAGCTACTTCCATGTTGACAATCGCGCTGAGCGGGGTCGCAACAGCTATGATTTGCACGTGGCCCGCGTGAGCGATTCGCGTTTTGAGCGCCTGGTGCTGCTGGATGTGCCGCGTGCCGATGCGCCCACGCGTCTGCAGTGGAAGGTCAACAAAGTGGGCATGCCTGTCGACGAGCTGCCACAAGCAGGCGAGACGCTGCGCATGCATTTTGATGCCAACAGGATCCATTTGGTCTGTCGATAGCGCCGGGTAATACCGTGGTTGGCATTGGTATCGACATAGTCTCGACGGCCGCGAAGGCCGCGGTGTTGAAAACGGATGGTATCACTGCGTGGACCTGCGTCATGCCGGCGGGCTGCTCGTCGGTCGATGCGGCCACATGAGCCCAGGCGCTCATGTGGGGGTTGCGCCATACGCCGGCCTTTCCCGGCGCGGCCATGCGTATACTGGGAGGAACTGATTGACCGATGAGGGGAGGTATCGATGGCTGACGATCAGATGAAGCTCACGTCTATGACTGCCGCGAGCGGTTGAGCCGCTAAGTTGGCTCCTGGAGCCCTCGCCCAGGTCTTGGGCGACTTACCCAATGTGCATAACGACAACCTGCTCGTGGGGTTCGATACCTCCGACGATGCGAGTGTCTTTCGCGTCGGCGAGAACCTGGGCCTCGTGCAGTCCATCGACTTCTTTCCACCGATGGTCGACGACCCGTTCCTGTTTGGCCAGATCGCGGCGGCAAACTCGCTGTCGGACATCTACGCCATGGGTGGACGACCGAGCCATGCTATGAACCTACTGTGCATTCCCAATTGCCTGGGCGTTGAGGTTGCCGGGCAGATTTTGGCGGGTGGCGCCGACAAGTGCGTCGAGGCCGGCTGCACCATCGCGGGCGGCCACACTATCAACGACGACGAGCCCAAGTACGGCCTGTCCGTGAGCGGTTTTGTCGCACTCGACCGTATGCTCGCCAACAACGGCGCGCGCATGGACGATGTTCTGCTGCTGACCAAGGCGATCGGCTCGGGCATCATCACCACGGCCATTAAGGGCGAGCTCATCGAGCGGGACGAGGCCGCAGCTATGTTTGACTCGATGTGTGCCCTCAATGAGGCGCCGATTCGTCTGGCCGAGGGACTTGAGCTTCACGGCTGCACCGATGTCACGGGATATGGCCTGATCGGGCACGCGTGCGAGTTGGCCGAGGGATCGGGCGTGCAAGTTGAGCTTGCGTCGGGGGCGGTGCCGCTCTTTGACCAGGTAATCGACATGGCGCGCCTGGGCATTATCCCTGCCGGCGCCTACCGCAACCAGGATTTCTTTGGCCCGCGCGTGACGGCCGACGATGACCTGGAGCCGGGCATGCTCGACGCGCTGTACGATCCGCAGACGTCTGGTGGCCTGCTTATCGCGGCATCTGCTGCCGATGTGGAAGAGCTTGTGCGCCGTCTGCATGCCGAAGGACGTATCGCCGCCGTCGTCGGTCGCGTGTGCGAGCGGGTGCCAGGCGGTCCTGCCGTTCGCGTTGTGCGCTAACTACACAATTATGTCACTGTTTGCCGTTCTAGAGCGGTTCTTTTGAAAGGATGTAGCTATGTCTACCAAAATTGAAGTCAATGCCATGGGCGATGCCTGCCCGCTGCCCGTCGTCAAGACGCTCAAAGCCCTGAAGCAGCTTGATGGCGAGGGTGCCGTCGTGACCTCGGTCGATAACGAGACCGCCGTCAAGAACATCTCCAAGATGGCGCAGGAGAAGGGCTGCACGGCCTCGGTCGAGAAGGTTTCTGACGCCGAGTGGCACGTGACCGTGGTGACCGCTGGTGCCGTGACCGTGGCCGATCCCGAGCAGGATGGCGCTGACTTCTGTGATGCCAGCGCCGGTAAGGGCGAGCTCGTCATTTCCGTCTACACCGACTGCATGGGTCGCGGCGACGACGAGCTGGGCCACAAGCTCATGAAGGCCTTCATCTTTGCTGTGACGCAGCAGGATGAGCTGCCCGCGACCATGCTGTTCTATAACGGCGGCGCCAAGCTCACCGTCGAGGGCTCACCGGTACTCGATGACCTGAAGGGGCTGGCCGAGCAGGGCGTCGAGATTCTCACCTGCGGCACCTGCCTCGATCACTTTGGCATTAAGGACCAGCTCGCGGTGGGCGAGGTCACAAACATGTACGTGATCGTGGAGAAGATGGAGCAGGCCGCGCGCGTCGTGCGTCCGTAGCGTTTGGGCGGGATTGCCATGAGAGAAAAGCGCCCTGCGCTTGTCATCACGTTTCCTACCACGGCGGCCGCCATGGGGTGCGAGACCCTATGCATCGAGCGCGGTCTTCCCGGGCGCACGATTCCCGTGCCCGGGGAGGTCGCTGCCGGCTGCGGCTTGGCGTGGAAGGCACTGCCTTCGGACAAGGACCTGCTGCGCAGCGAGCTTGCCGCAGCGGGCGTCCCCGCCGAGGGCTATACCGTGATCGATATGTGGGAGGTTGTGCGATGATCTACCTGGATAACGCGGCGACGACCATACACAAGCCGCAGGCGGTGATCGATGCCGTGGCGCAGGCGATGTGCTCGCTCGGCAATGCCGGACGCGGCGCGACGTCGGGTGCGCTCGATGCCGCTCGTACGATTCACGCTTGCCGTGCCAAGCTCGCGCGCCTTTTGGGTTGCCCGAGGGCGGACCATGTGTGCTTTGCGCCCAATTCCACGGTGGCGCTCAACACCGTTATCAATGGTGTGGTGCGCCCCGGCGACCGTGTGGTCACAACGGTGCTCGAGCACAACTCCGTGCTGCGTCCGCTCAACCGCCTGGCGGCAGAGCGGGGCGTGACCGTTGAGCATGCTGGTTGCGATGCGAGCGGCGTGCTCGACTACGACGAGCTCGAGCGGTTGGTCACGCCGGGCACGCGTGCTGTGGTGGTGACACAGGCCTCCAATGTGACCGGCAACGCCGTTGATGTCGCACGTGTGGCGGCTGTGGCTCATGCGGCTGGTGCGCTCGTGATTGTCGATGCTTCGCAGTCGGCCGGCACGGCGCATATCGATATGCAGGCTTTGGGGCTCGACGTGGTGTGCTTTACCGGTCACAAGGGGCTCATGGGCCCGCAGGGCACCGGCGGTCTGGCCGTGGCCGAGGGCATCGATGTGGCTCCTTGGGCCATGGGCGGCACGGGTGTGCACAGCTTTGATATGCTGCAGCCGCTTGAGTGGCCCACGCGCCTGGAGGCGGGCACGCTCAACGGCCATGGCATCGCGGGCCTTTCCGCTGGTCTCGACTTTATCGAGGCCCGCGGTGGGGTCGAGGCGATTGCTGCCCACGAGCGTGCGCTCGCTGGTCGCTTCCTTGCCGGCGTGCGCGAGATTCCGGGGATTGCGCTCTACGGTGCCTTTGACCAGCCGACGCGCTCGGCGATCGTGTCGCTCAACGTGGGCGATATCGACTCTGCCGAGATCTCGGATGCGCTCATGCAAGGGTGGGGGATTGCGACGCGCCCCGGCGCCCAGTGCGCTCCGCTCATGCACCGCGCGCTCGGGACCGGGCGCCAGGGCGTCGTCCGCTTCTCGTTTGGGTATTTCAACACGAACGAGGATGTCGACACCGCGATTGATGCTTTGCGCGATTTAGCCTGCTAGAGCGTATATACTTGCGGGACGGGTCTTTTGCCCGTCCCATTTTTTGTTTCGACCCGAAAGGTGTGCCTATGGCCTCATCTGCACCGCGCGGTCTGCGCTCCGACCATGTCGTTACCGTCGGCATCGCCCTGTTCTCGATGCTCTTTGGCGCCGGCAACCTCATTATTCCGCCGCTGCTGGCGCTGCAGGCGGGTTCTGTCACGCCGCTCGCCATGATCGGCTTTTTGATTGCCGCTATCGGTCTGCCTGTTATGGGATTTATCGCCGTCGCGCTTGCCGGAACGGCGCGCGAGCTTGCCAGTCGCGTACATCCCAAGTTTGGTGAGTTTTTTGTCGCGGCGGTCTATTTAGCAATCGGCCCGTGTCTGGCTATTCCGCGCACGAGCTCCACGGCCTTCGAAATGCTGGTGCCGCTGCTGCCCGAGGGTGTCTCACTCGGCACGGCTCGCCTGGTGTTTGCCGTCGGCTTCTTTGTCGTCGCGTTTGCGCTCACGCTGCGTCCGGGCGTCATCGCGCGCGTGCTCGGTCGCATTACGGGTCCGGCGCTTATCGCGCTCATCGTGCTGGTCGTGGGTGCTGCCGTGATCTCGCCGCTGGGTCCCGCTGCCGCGCCGCAGGCTCCCTACAATGCCGGTGCTGCCGTGCAGGGCTTTTTGACCGGCTACCAGACCATGGACCTGCTCGCATCGCTCGCCTTTGGCATCATCATCGCCGAGACCATCCACGAGCTGGGCGTGACCGATGACAAGCGCGTGGCCTTTGAGATTTCGCGCTCGGGTGTGATCGCCGGTACGCTCATGGCCGTCATCTACTGCGGCCTGGCGCTTGCCGGCATGCAGCTCGGCACGGTTATGCCCGATGCCACCAACGGCGCCGCGATCCTTGCGCGTTCGGCCTCCATGCACTTTGGTCTTGCTGGCACGGTTGTCGTCTTTGCGATTTTCTTCCTCGCCTGCATGAACGTGTGCATCGGCCTTATTAGCTGCTGCTCGCGTTACTTCTGCGAGACGTATGTGGTTAAAGGAGGAGCGGAGGCTTCCGAGGAGGCCATGCGCCGCCCCTTCGCGATGCTCGCCTTTGTGTTCGCGGCGTTTTCGTGCGTGCTCTCCAACGTGGGCCTCGACGTGATCCTTATGTTCTCGGTGCCTATGCTCAATGCCCTGTATCCCGTCGCCATCGTGCTGGTCCTCATGGGTTTGGTACACGGTTTTTGCGACGCGCATCCGCAGGTGTGGGTCTGGGTCGGCGGCGTTGTCGCGGTGCAGAGCGTGATCACCTCGGTTCGCGACGCGTTCTTTGTGGGCATGTGGCTGCCGTTCGATGCGCTGCCCCTGGCAGACATCGGTGCCGCGTGGGTGCCGGTTGCCGTGGTGGCGTTTGTGATCGGTCTGGTTCATAGCCAGTTTGTCGCACATTCGAGGAGCTAGGGTTTCTGCGCTTGCACAGGCGGGGAGTCTCCCCTATAATTTCCCTCGCTTTGGGACACGCAAGGTTTAGACCTTAGCTGCTCAACACCTTCGGGACGTGGCGCAGTTTGGTAGCGCGCCTGCTTTGGGAGCAGGATGTCGCAGGTTCAAATCCTGTCGTCCCGACCATATCTTGCGGGCGTAGTTCAATGGTAGAACCCCAGCCTTCCAAGCTGATGACGCGGGTTCGATTCCCGTCGCCCGCTCCATAAAGATAGATGAATGGCTCTGGTTCCTTTTGGGACCAGAGCCGTTTTCATATACATGCCAGGGACCCCACATCCCCTCCTAAGTTGCGGTGAAATAGTT
>NZ_CAAKNY010000031.1:75259-111093 GCF_901212495.1 Collinsella aerofaciens
AGCCGCAAAAGCTGTTATCCAGGAACTATTTCACCGCAACTTATTGAGGCCGAGCGGGCTGGGTCGATGATGGGTTCTGTTGTCGAGAAGATGAGGACAGCCGGTCAGGAGTCTACGTAGGGTTTTGTGGTTGGTATACCGTAGCCGCGCATTATGGAGCCGAACGCTTTGACATCGTAGGTGTCTGAGAGCGTGAAATGAATGACATTGTGGCCCATGGCACGCAGGTTCGCATCGCGCATGAGGGCAGCTCGATAGGTTTTTGCCGCAGTATGTTCCGGATCATATTGGGCGTCGTCCTCAAACTTGCCTAGTCCATGCAGCTCAGCCAGCATCCAAGAGCCGTTTGACATCTGCCAGCCGTAATCTGCCAAATAATAGCCGGCGTTTCCCGGTCGAGTGATTTCAACCTGAAGTTCGGGAGCGGCAACTCCCGCCAATATCATTGCCGCCCGCGCTTCGGATTCTCCACCGTTATCCGATCTGCCATCCATGTGTTCAAAAACCTCAAATGCGCGCGCGATGCCGTGCAGTCCGCGGCAGTTCGCTTGTGCATATGCACGCAATTCTTCACGCTCGACACCGTACTCACGAGCCAGCCCGTCGACATAGCCTAGTGCATATCGAAAAGCGCTCGTTCGGGCGATGTCGACCACCGTGCGATATGGATCTGTTAACGTAAACGGGCCGAGCTGCCATACGTCGCCCGGCCGCCAGCGTCGGTATTCAACGAATTCGTACATATCGCGTCTGGTGGAACGCGGCAGCAGCACTTGCACCTTGTCGAGAAGCGAATATGCAGAACCGATGCCATAGAGCAGTGCCGCCGTTGCTCCACAAAACACGGCATCCTGTTCAACGACCGCAATAGTGGATGCCAATTGAAAGATGCGATCTTCGACGCCGAGGTCATTCCAATATGCGGGATCAGCGTAGACATGGTTGTAGAGTCGAATAATCATCTCTTTTTGCATGAGCGCGTAGGCACAGCGTTCATCCCATTTTTTAGTGGCTACAAACAGATGCCCGCCATGATGGGCCTCGAATAACCGGAAGAACAGCTCTACCTGCGGTTTGAAACAGCGTTTATCATGACTCATTTTCGACCCCATGGTCTCGAGGGGGAGGGAATGACACTACGCTATCCCATATTTGGTCCGCCAGACCTTGCCATGAACTGACCAAAAGCTTGACGGTGCAGGTCAGAGTCATGAATCAGGGCCAAACATATCGGCAAACGGTTGATTAGTGCCCCTCGGCGGCACTAAAACCACCCTTACAGAAAGTTGCGGTGAAATAGTTCCTGAAAAGCTCGAATAAGCCTAAATCCAGGAACTATTTCACCGCAACTTAGGAGGGGATGGGGTTGAGGGGCGGGCGAGGCCGTTGCCTGTCGGTTAGTGGCGACCGTGGCGGCGGAGCTTGTCGATGGTGGCGTCGGTGCCGTGGCCGCGGGCATCGGTGGCGCTGTCGCGGGCGTCGGCGGCGGTTTGGCGCTTGCGGCGGTAATCGATCATGCCTTGGATGATGGGCTTGCCAAAGCTCACGACGTCGTCGTTATAGATGGCAGTACGGGCGGCAAGCAGACAGTCGGTAACGTCCATATGGGTCTTGCCAAAGAGTTTGATGGCAAGGGCGACAACGGTGGGCTCGTCGACCATGACGTCATCGAGCAGCTTGGTCATGGCCGTCGCAATCTCCACGCGAGGGACCTTGTAGACGTCGCGCAGCGTAACGGCCACGCGCGTGATTGTCTCGGGGTAGACGCGGGCGGTGCGCGTGGCGATGACCTGGGCGGCGCGCGGTGACAGGACCTCGTCGTCGTTAAGCAGGTAGCGTAGGATGACGGTCTCATCGATGATGGTGTTACTCATGGATATCTACTTCCTCGGGGCCCAAAACCGAATCATCGCTTTCTATAGCAAGGTATTCAATCCAGGCATTGCGCTCCTCGGCGCGGCGATTGGGGTCACCGTATGCTTTGAGCAATCCATAGGCGGCGGTGCCGTCCTTTGAGCGCACGGCGACCGGCTGAAAGGGAAGCTTGCGCATCAAAATGCTCTGCGCGACAAAAAGACGGACGGCCTCGGCGAGCGATGTGCCCATGGCGTCGTAGAGATGCTCGGCATGCTGCTTGTCTTCCTCGCGAATGCGCACCTGCAGGATGGCTCGTTTTTGAGTCGATGACATCACTGACCTCCCCTAGCTAGCGTGCAATATAGTCGGTCAAATGCTGCATATGCCGACTTCTGAGCATCTTATAACCATTGCTTTATTTCACTCAAGTATGATAACGATTAACACGAATACAAGCGTAGTACATCCAAAATGAGAGCATGTAAAAATCTCTGAGGCCTACGCGTGTAATACACTCACCTTTATAGTTACCCAAGAATAATCCTAACCAGCCCAAACCTCTGCAATACACCCGTATTGCAGGCCCTACGAGCTAGTTTGCCCAGGCAACTGCGTATATTCAACCTGTATACCGTTGGAGAAATTCTACCGAGTACCTGTTTCGCCGCATGTATTCGATACGCCGATGCCAGGCCACGGGCGGCCTGGGGCAACGTCGACAGGGTCTCTCCGGCAAGGGATTCAGGAGGGAGTGAATAACATGGGCAATAAACGAGTCGTAGCCGATTCTTCGCGCTGCATTGGGTGTCAAACCTGCATGGCGGCGTGTATCGAGGCGCACGACATCCCCGGCAACATCGCCGCACCGCGACTGCGCGTAACGCGCACCTACGAGATTTCCGCACCGGTGGCCTGCCACCATTGCGAGGACGCGCCGTGCGCCAAGGCCTGTCCCACGGGCGCCTTGTTCTTTGATCCAAAGAACCATCGTATCGGCGTTAACGAGGACAACTGCATCGGCTGCAAGAGCTGCGTCATGGCCTGCCCCTTTGGCGCCGTGAGCGTGGCGACCACGCAGGTCCCCGTCTTGATGGGCGACGTGCGCGTGGGTTCGCAGACCAAGAGCTTCGTGCTCAAGTGCGACCTGTGCGTGGACCGTCCCGGCGGCCCGGCGTGTGCCGAGGCGTGCCCGACCAAGGGCCTCACCCTGGTAGACGAGGAGCGCCTGGCGGAGCTGATCGCCGAGCGTGCCCGCGCCACCATCGAAAACGAGGCGTAGGCGGGTGGCCATACAAGCCCCACGACTGTCAAATACGTACCGATTAATCGGTAGCAGAGAAAGGAAGGAGGGTGTCATGGAGAAGCATAAAGTGATCTGCCCGTACTGCGGCGCCGGTTGCCAGTTTAACCTCCTGGTCCAAAACGGCCAGGTCGTGGGTACCGAACCGCTCAACGGCATCACCAACCAGGGCGAGCTGTGCCTTAAGGGCATGAGCGGCTACGACTTCATCAACGACACCAAGATCTTGACTCCCCGCGTACTGCACCCGATGATCCGCCGCACCAAGGGCGCGGATCTTGAGCGCGTAAGCTGGGACGAGGCACTGGATTTCACCGCATCTAAGATGCAGGCCATAATTGACGAATATGGTCCTAACGCTGTCATGACCACCGGCTCTTCGCGAGGCGGCGGCAATGAGGCGAACTACGTCATGCAGAAGTTTACGCGTGCGTGCATCGGCACCCACAGCGTGGACAACTGCGCCCGTACTTGACACGGCCCTACTGTCCTCGGTCTGATGGACACGGTTGGTTCAGGTTGCATGTCATGCTCCATCCCCGGTATGGAGGATGCGGGCTGCATATTCCTCTTCG
This sequence comes from Collinsella aerofaciens, assembly GCF_901212495.1. Lineage (GTDB taxonomy): Bacteria > Actinomycetota > Coriobacteriia > Coriobacteriales > Coriobacteriaceae > Collinsella > Collinsella aerofaciens_H. The sequence goes on from NZ_CAAKNY010000031.1 coordinate 78,992, forward strand.
GCTATAACCCTGCCGATTCGCACCCCATCGTCGCAAGGCGTATCGTGCGAGCCAAAGAAAAGGGTTGCAAGATCATCGTCGCCGACCCGCGCCATATCGAAACCGCGCGTATCGCCGATCTCTACCTTCCGATCAAGAACGGTTGCAATGTTGCGTTCCTCAACGCCTTTGCCAACTGTCTGGTCAACGATGGCCTCTACGACAAGGATTTCGTCGCCGAGCACACGAACGGCTTTGACGAGTGGTGGGAGACCATCAAGAACTACACTCCCGAATCCGTACAGGACATCACGGGTATCGAGCCCGCGTTGATCCACCAAGCTGCCGAGATGTACGCCACGGCGAAGCCCTCTGCCATCATTGGCTGGGGCATGGGCGTATGCCAGCAGAAGCAGAACCTGAAGACGGTGCACACCATCGCCTCCATTGCCTGCGTTGCCGGCCAGATCGGCAAACCCAACTCCGGCCTCGCGCCCGTGCGTGGCCAGAATAATGTCCAGGGCTCCTGCGATATGGGCATGCTGCCCAACCTGTACCCTGGCTACCAGAAAGTCACCGACCCGGCTGTGCGTGCCAAGTTTGCCAAGGCTTGGGGCGTGCCCGAGGAAAAGCTCCCCTTGGAGGAGGGCTACAAGCTCACCGACCTGGGTCACCTGGTCGACGAGGGCAAGGTGCACTGCTTCTACAACTACGGCGAGGACCCGGTGCAGACCGAGCCCGATTCGGCCGGAATGCGCAAGACGCTCTCCGAGCTGGACCTGTTCATCTGCCAGGACATCTTTATGACGCAGACGACCATGCTCGCCGACGTCATCCTGCCTGCCACCTCTTGGGGCGAGCACGAGGGTGTCTTTACCGCGTCTGACCGTAGCTTCCAGCACTTTGACGCGGCCGTTCCGCCCAAGGGCGAGTGCCGTCACGACTGGGAGATCTTCGCGGACCTGTCCACGCGCATGGGCTATCCCATGCACTACGACAACACCGAGCAGATCTGGAACGAGTGCATTAGCCTGTGCCCCAACTTTGTGGGCGCGACCTACGAGAAGATGGCTCCCGAGGGCGGTTACGCCCAGTGGCCGGTCAAGAGCACCGATGTGAACGACCACGGCACGGCCGACATGTTCGTTGGTGGCAAGTTCACCACCAAGGACGGTCGCGCCAACCTGATGGCACACGACTGGGAGGCGCCCTCCGAGCTTCCCGACGATGAGTACCCGCTCATCCTGTGCACCGTCCGTGAGGTCGGCCACTACAGCTGCCGCTCGATGACCGGCAACTGCAAGACGCTGGCGCTGCTCGCCGACGAGCCCGGTTTTGTCCGCATGAATCCCGCGGACGCCCAGGCGCGCGGCATCAAGAACGGCGACATCGTCTCGATTCACAGCCGCCGTGGCCAGGTGTACAGCCGCGCCGATGTGAGCGACCGTATCAACAAGGGCACGGTCTATATGACCTACCAGTGGTGGATCGGCAAGTGCAACGAGCTGACCATGCACAAGGTCGACCCGGTCTCGCATACGCCCGAGGACAAGTTCTCCGCCTGCCAGGTCGATCCAATCGCCGACCAGGTCTGGGCCGAGGGCGAGGTCGAGCGTCAGTACACCGAGCTCAAGCAGGCTCTGGTGGACGCCGCCGCTCCCCAGGACATTGAGCCCGGCGCCGCCAAGTTCGACGACGAGACGCACGTGAACCAAATCGTGTAGTCCCGTTCTCGTTGGCTTTTTGGGCCGGGCGTCCCGTACGTTCGGGAGCCCGGCCCGTTATTTTGAAAGGAAGTGGGGATGAACCGCTTCATCGACATCAACCCGGAGAGGTGCATCGGCTGCGGAACATGCCAGTCCGCCTGTGCCGACGCCCACCGGATGCAGGGTCTTCAGGATGCGCCGCGCCTGGCGCTCGTGAAGACCGGCGGTATTTCGGCCGCCCTTGCCTGCCACCATTGCGAGGGTGCCCCCTGCGCCGAGGTTTGCCCGGTGAATGCCATCGAGCACGATGGCGATCGCATCCACGTCAAGGAGCAGGAGTGCATCGGGTGCAGGCTGTGCGCCATCGCGTGCCCCTTCGGAGCCATCCATCCCGATGGCACGTCTATCGCCGGTGTCGCAGGCATGTGCGACCCGACGCCTTCGTATCCTAAGTCCCTGAGCAGCCTGCTTACGTGGGCTCCCGGCCAGTATACCTGCGCTGTCAAGTGCGACCTGTGCGCCTTCGATCCGGACGGCCCGCATTGTGTGGCGGCGTGCCCCACCAAGGCGCTGACCGTCATGGGCGGCGCGGCCGATCGCGAGCTCGACGAGGCCAAGCGCCTGCGCTCGATCGAAAACGGTCCGGCCGTCGACGCTACCGCCGTGGCCCAGGGTCTGTCCGAGAAAGCAGGAGGGAGCGTAAACAATGGATAGCATGACGCTGTTTATCGCATCGCTTGCCGTCTCGTGCATCGGTGCGCTCGCCTCGGTTCTGCTGATCAAGGCCGATAACGCCGCCAAGACCGCCGGATGCCTTATCGGCGCCGCCGCCGCGGTGCTTTCGTTTGTGGCCGGTATCCAGGCCGTGCTGGGCGATGTCGCGTCGGTCGACACCATCGTGTTCTTCCCGTTTGCCCATTTCCAGCTGCTGCTCAATCAGCTGTCCGGCCTGTTCGTGGCGCTCATCTCGGTGCTCGCGTTTGCCGGTTCGATCTACGGTCTCAACTACTTTGATGAGTACCCGGGCAAAAAGGGCCGCGCCGGCTTCTTTTTTAACACCTTCGTGGCGTCCATGATGCTCGTCATCACCGCCGACAACGTGTTTTGGTTCCTGGTTGCCTTTGAGCTCATGTCGCTGACCTCGTACTTCCTGGTCGTGATCGAGGAGAACGAGAACTCCATCCATGGCGGTTGGCTCTACTTTGTGATCGCGCACGTGGGCTTTGTGCTCATCATGGCGAGCTTTCTCACCATGACCAACTTCGCCGGTGGCTCGTTTGCCTTTGCGGATTTCCGTACTACGCAGTTTAGCCCCGCGGTCGCATCCGTGTGCTTCGTGCTCGCCTTCTTTGGCTTTGGTGCCAAGGCCGGTATCATCCCGCTGCACGGCTGGCTGCCCAAGGCACATCCCGAGGCGCCGTCCAACGTGAGTGCCCTCATGTCCGGCGGCATGATCAAGATCGGTATCTTCGGTATCCTCAAGGTTGGTCTCGACCTGCTCTCCGCCTCGGGCGTTCAGGTCTGGTGGGGCCTTATGGTCATGGTATTCGGTGCGATCTCGTCGGTGCTCGGTGTGGCCTTCGCCCTGCAGGAGCATGACATCAAGCGCCTGCTGGCCTATCACTCCGTCGAGAACATCGGCATCATTTTGCTCGGTGTCGGCGCCTCCATGGCCGCCATGGCGCTCGACTCGGTCGGCATCGCCGTCCTGGCCCTGATGGCCGCCCTCTACCACACGTTTAACCACGCGATGTTTAAGGGCGAGCTGTTCTTGGGCGCCGGTGCGCTGCTGTACTCCACGGGTACGCGCAATATGGAGAAGATGGGCGGCCTGTTCCGTCGTATGCCGGCAACGGCCATCTGCTTCCTCGTTGGCGCGCTTGCCATCTCGGCCATCCCGCCCTTCAACGGCTTTGTGTCCGAGTGGTTTACCTACCAGTCGCTGTTTAACGCCGCCATGCAGGGCGACAAGGCCGTCATGATCGTGGCCGTGTTCGCTGCCGTCGCGCTTGCCATTACCGGCGCGCTGGCCGTCACGTGCTTCGTCAAGGCCTATGGCGTCTCCTTTGCCTCCGCGCCCCGCTCCAAGGCCGCGGCCAATGCCAAGGAGGTTCCCGCCCCCATGGTGTTTGCGCAGGGCCTGCTCGCGGCCATCTGTGTCGTGCTGGGCATCGGCGCTCCCGTGATCGCGCCCGTGCTGGTCGATGTCGCCGCGTCCGTGCTGCACCCGTACGGCGGCGTGTATGCCGCCGAGGGCATGGAGCTCATGAACCAGTACTCCGGCGCTGTTACCTCCACGCCCGCGATCGCTATAGCGCTCGTGGTGCTCGTCGGCCTTGCCTGCGGTTATCGCAAGCTCAAGACCGTCGGCAAGGTGCAGAAGTCCCAGCCGTGGGCATGCGGCTATGCTCCCAACGAGCATATGTCCGTCGTGGCCACGACCTTTGCCTCCGAGGTGTCCTGGTTTATGCAGCCGCTCTACACGCTGCGCGACCGCTGCACGGCCGTCTGCTGGTCCATCGCGCACTTCTTCCAGAAGCTCACCGGCGTGGCCGAGGCTGTGGAGCCCGTGCCCGACAAGGTTCTCGTCGATGCCCCGCATAAGGGTGTCGAGAAGCTCGCCGATCTCGCGACTAAGCTCGAGGGCGGCAACTACAGCATCTATATCTGCTACATCGTCGCGGCACTCGTGGTGTTCCTCGTGCTCGCCGTGCAAATGGGTTAAGGAGGGGAGAGCATGAACAACATCGTACTTGCCGTTCTGCAGGGCGTGGTCGTTATGGCCGTCGCGCCGTTCTTCTCCGGTCTCGGCCGCGTGATCCGCGCCAAGATGCACAACCGTCGCGGCCCCAGCATCATGCAGGACTACCGCGACCTGGCCAAGCTCTTTGCGCGCCCCGAGTCCCAGTGCGAGGACGCGAGCTTTGCGCTGCGCATTATGCCGCCGCTGTTCTTCGCCGTCGCCTTTATGCTCGCGATGGGCCTGCCGCTCTTTACGGCACAAAGCCCCATCCCGGTCTTTGGTGACGCCATCACCATCATGTACAGCCTGGCGCTCGCCCGCTTCTTCTTCGCTCTCTGCGGCGTGGATTCGTCCAACGCCTACGCCGGTATCGGCGGCGTCCGCGAGCTGCTCATGAGCGTGCTCATCGAGCCGTCCATGCTGCTGGCGCTGTTTGCCGCCGCCCTGGTGTGCGGCTCCACCGACATCGCCACCATGGGTCAGCACATCATGACGGGCGCCATCGACGCGCCGGTCGCCGTGATCCTCGCCGGCATCGCCTTTGCGATTGCCTGCTATATGGAGCTCGGCAAGTTGCCGTTTGATCAGGCCGAGGCCGAGCAAGAGCTTCAGGAAGGTCCGCTCGCCGAGCTTTCCGGCCCGTCGCTTGCGATGGCCAAGCTCGCCATGTCCATGAAGCAGGTCCTGGTCGTCGCCTGGTTCTGCGCGATCTTCGTCCCCTGGGGCGAGCCCGCGACCGTGGGCGCCGCCGCCGTTCTGGGCGCGGTCATCTTCCTGCTGAAGTGCCTGATCGACTTTGTCGTATGCGGCGTGATCGAGAACTCCTGCTCGCGCTCGCGTTTTAAGGTGCTTGGCAATCAGACCTGGGCCGTCGTGGGCATCGCCGTCCTGGCGTTTGTCTTCGTGGTCGTCGGCGTGTAGGAGAAGGGAGAAACAATGTCATTTGCAGTCAGTCTGTCCCTTCTCGGCTTGGTCGCTATCGCGGCCCCGATGGTGGCCTCGGTGCTCGTCGCCCTGTTCCCCCGTCCGTACGCCAAGTGGTTCAGCGTTTTGGGTGCCGCCGTCTCGACGGTCTGCACTATCGCCCTCGCCGTGAATTTCGCTGGCGCCGGCATGCCCGACACACAGGTCCCCCTGATCTCGTTTGGGCAGACCCTCGTCATGGGATTCACCTTCGATCGCATGAGCACGCTGCTCGCGCCCGCCTTTGTGGGTATCGGCCTGCTTGTCGTGATCTATTCGATCCCCTATATGAGCGAGAATAACCGTGAGCATCCCGACGCGCCACGTCGTCGCTTCTACGCGTACCTCGCGACCTTCATCGGCGCCATGGCCGGCCTCGTGTACAGCTCGACCCTTATGGGCCAGCTCGTATTCTTTGAGATCACGGGTGCGTGCTCTTGGGGCCTCATTAGCTACTACATGACGCCTACGGCCAAGAAGGCCGGCATGAAGGCCCTGATCATTACGCATATCGGTGCGCTCGGCCTGTATCTGGGTGCCGCCATCGTGTTTGCCCACACCGGCACCTTCGCCATTACCGCGATTGCCGGCCTCGATGCCAAGCTCAAGGCCATCGTCCTTTTGCTCGTACTGTTTGCGGCCTGGGCCAAGTCCGCACAGGTTCCCATGTACATGTGGCTGCCTTCGGCCATGGAGGCGCCGACGCCTGTTTCGGCCTACCTGCATGGCGCCTCGATGGTTAAGGTCGGCGTGTGCGTGTTCGCACGCGCACTCGTCTCTGCCGGCGAGGTTCCCGAGATCGTGGGCTGGGTCGCCATTATCGACGCCATGGTCACCATGCTCTTTGGTTTCCTTATGTACCTGCCGCAAAAGGACATGAAGCGCCTGCTGGCCTTCTCCACGATCGCCCAGCTCTCCTATGTGTTCTTTGGTCTGGGCCTTTCGGTCTTTGGCAGCCAGCTGGCCTTTGATGGCGCCGTGTGCCACATCTTTAACCACGCCTTCGCCAAGACGCTGTTCTTCCTGATCGCCGGCTCATTCTCCTTTACGCTCGGTACGCGTATGCTGCCCAAGCTTCGCGGCATCGTAAAGAAGTACCCGATCTCGGGCGTGGGCTTTGGTGTCGCCGCGCTCGCCATTGCCGGGGTGCCTCCCATGAACACGTTCTTCTCGAAGTTCCAGATCATCGCCGGCGGCTTTTCCGTGGGTGCCGGCAACGTTGCGATCCTGGTGCTCGTGTGCATCATGGTTGCCGAGACCGTCGCCACCTTCGCCTGGTTCCTGAAGTGGATGGGCTATTGCCTGCCCGGCGAGCCGAGCGACGAGGTCGCTGCGGGAGCCCCGCTTCCCCGCGCGATGGCGTTCGTGTTCATCGTGCTTATCATCATGGTCATCGTCAGCGGCCCGCTTTCGGCCAGCTGGATCGGTTAGGAGGTAGAACGACATGGGTTATTCGATCGTCAACATCCTTGGCGGCCTTCTGATCGTCACGTCCACCATGGTGGTCGTCTCCAAGAACATCAAGCACGCCATCCGCTGGTATGCGGTGCAGTCGCTGGTGCTCGTGGGACTGCTCGCCACGCTCGGTGCCACTACCGGTGCGCAGGAGCTGCTTATGTGGGCTGGATCTGCCTTTATCACCAAGGTCGTCCTGGTCCCATATATCCTCAACCGCGCATACAAGAAGATGGACGAGCCGAGCGACGCATCGCTTAAGGCCGGCCTTAAACCCGCATGGGCCATCTGCATCATCGCCGTGGAGGTCGCGATCTGCTTTGCCGTCGTGACGCAGATCAGCCTGCCCACGGCCGAGGTTGCAACGCCTGCGCTCGCCATTAGCTTCGCTCACTTCTTTGTGGGACTCACCTGCATCATTTCGCAGCGCAACATCATGAAGCAGATCTTTGGATACTGCCTTATGGAAAACGGCAGCCACGTGACGCTTGCACTTTTGGCCCCCACCGCTCCCGAGATCATCGAGATCGGTATCGCCACCGATGCCATCTTTGCCGTCATCATCATGTCCATCGTCGTGCGTCGCATCTGGGACGATTCCCACTCGCTCGATGCGCGCGACCTGTCCGAGCTGAGGGGGTAGTCCATGGAAACGTTGATTCTCGCCCTGCTCGCGACTCCTTTGGTGTTCTCGCTGGTCATGGCGTTTTTGCCCAAGAATACGTCCTATAACGTATTTGCCGGTCTCAACCTGGTCTCCGTCGCAGCCGTCCTGGTGCTGTCGATTATGACGGCCGGTGACGTCCTTATGAGCGGCGACGCCGCGAGCGCTCTTGGCCTGTGGTTCCACCTCGATTCGCTGGGCGCCATCTTTGTGCTGCTTATCGGCTTTATCGGTTTTCTTACGGGGCTGTTCTCGCTGCCCTATGTAAAGGCCGATATCGAGGAGGGCTCCATGCCCGCCGAGCGCGCCAAGCAGTATTTTGCGCTGTTTAGCCTGTTTGTGTTCACCATGCTGCTCGCGTGCCTGTCCAACAACATGATCCTCACGTGGGCCGCCGTGGAGGCGACCACGCTTTCTACCGTGTTCCTCGTGGGTATCTACAAGAACAAGACGGCCCTCGAGGCTTCTTGGAAGTATGCGATGGTCTGCACCGCCGGCGTGGCCTTCGGCCTGTTCGGTACGCTGCTGATCTACGCCAACGCCGCCGACGTGATTCCCAACGCCCACGAGGCCGCATTTCTGTCGTGCGTGCTGCCGAATGCCGACCAGTTCGACCCGACGCTTATGCGCCTCGCCTTTGCGTTTATCGTGATTGGCTTTGGCACCAAGGCCGGCCTGTTCCCCATGCACACTTGGCTGCCCGATGCCCACTCCCAGGCTCCGAGCCCTGTCTCGGCCCTGCTCTCGGGCGTGCTGCTTAAGTGCGCCATGCTTGTGATCATGCGCTTCTACGGCTTTACCATCCAGGCCGTGGGCGCCGAGTATCCGCAGCTTTTGCTGCTCATCGTCGGCACGCTGTCCATTTTGGTGGCGGCACTTTCGATGTTTCGCCAGGATGACCTCAAGCGCCGCTTTGCGTACTCGTCTGTGGAGAACGTGGGCGTTATCGCCCTGTGCCTGGGTATCGGCGGCCCGCTGGGTATCGCCGCGGCCCTGCTGCACTGCGTGTTCCACGGCTTTACCAAGACGCTTGCCTTCTGCGTGTCCGGCAACATCCAACACGCCTTTGGCACGCGTAGCCTGGCCAAGATTCAGGGCGTCGTCGAGGTTGCCCCCGCAACCGCCGCGCTCGCCATCCTGGCGCTGCTCGGTCTTGCCGCCTTCCCGCCCTTTGGCATGTTTATCTCCGAGTTCCTGACTTTTGTCGCCGGTGTTACCGCCGGTCCCATGTGGCTGGTCGTCGTGGTCGCCCTCGGTCTTACCGTGGCCATCTCCGCGCTCACCCGCATCGCACTCAAGTCGGTATTCGGCCATGCGCCCCAGGGCATGGGCAAGCATGAGGCCCCGGCGCTCATGCTTATCCCCGAAATCATCCTGGCTGTCATGATCTTGTGGTTTGGCATCGCCACCCCGCTGCCTCTCGTGCACGGTGTGGAGACCGCGACCGGCATCGTGCTCGAGCAGAGCACCGAGGAACTTCACGCGACGCCGATGTACCGCGCTGTGTTCGGTACCGAGACCGCTCAGAGCGAGGTGGAGTAACGAATGATTGAAACTGAGAACAAGGTGTATGCCCGTCGCTGCGAGAGCCATGTCGAGGCCCTGCGCCGCGCCGTTCCGGGCTGCATCGAGAAGGTCGAGTGGCAGTGCGAGGACCAGCTGACGATCACCGTCAAGCAGGACAAGCTGCCCGAGGCCGTCCACTACCTGTACTACGAGCGCTACGGCTGGATTCCCGTGATCGTCGGCAACGACGAGCGCAGTCTGTGCGGCCGCTACGCCGTGTACTACGTCATCTCCATGGAGGGGGAGGATCCCGGCTGGGTGACCGTGCGCACCGAGGTCGATCCCGCCAAGATGACGTTCCCGTCCGTGACGCCGTTCGTCCCCGCCTGCGTGTGGGGCGAGCGCGAGCTGCGCGACATGTTCGGCCTGATCCCCGAGGGTCTGCCCGACCGTCGTCGCCTGGTGCTGCCCGACGATTGGCCCAGCGGCCTGTACCCGCTGCGCAAGGACTCCATGGACTACCGCTTCCGTCCCGCTCCCGCGAGCGACATGGAAAACTACGAGTTCTTGGCCGACACCAAGGGCAAGGAGACCACGCTCGTCCCCATGGGCCCGTTGCACATCACCTCCGACGAGCCCGGCCACTTCCGCCTGTTCGTTGAGGGCGAGACGATCGTCGACGCCGACTACCGTCTGTTCTACGTGCACCGCGGCATGGAGAAAGTCGCCGAGACGCGCCTGAACTATGACGCCGTGACGTTCCTCGCCGATCGCGTCTGCGGCATCTGCGGCTGCGCCCACTCGGTGGCCTACGCCGAGGCCGTCGAGCGCGCCCAGGGCATCCATGTGCCGCCGCGCGCCCAGTACATCCGCGCCATCATGCTCGAGGTCGAACGCCTGCACTCGCATCTGCTCAACATTGGCCTGGCGTCGCACTACACGGGCTTCGACTCCGGCTTCCAGCAGTTCTTCCGCGTCCGCGAGAAGTCCATGGACCTGGCCGAGAAGCTCTCCGGTCACCGCAAGACCTACGGCCTCAATGTGATCGGCGGCGTGCGCCGCGACATTTTGGCTGAGCAGAAGCTTTCCACGCTCACGACCATCCACCAGCTGCGCTCCGAGGTCTCTGAACTCGTCGACGTGCTGCTCTCCACGCCCAACTTTATCGAGCGTACGAGTGGCATCGGCATCTTGGACCGCAAGATCGCACGCGACTTCTCGCCGGTCGGCCCGCTCATGCGCGGTTCGGGCTATGCCCGCGACGTGCGCTTTGACCATCCCTTCGACGGCTACGCCGATCCGGATATTCAGAAGATGCACGCCGCCACGGCCGACACCTGCGATGCCTTCGGCCGTACCGCCGTTCGCATCCAGGAGGTCTACGATTCGATCGACATGATCGAGACCATGCTCGAGAACTGCCCGTCGGGTCCCATCCTCACCACGGATTGGGAGTACACTCCGCACAAGTACGCCATCGGCGCTACCGAGGCGCCGCGCGGCGAGGACGTGCACTGGGCCATGCTCGGCAATAACCAGAAGTGCTACCGCTGGCGCGCCAAGGCCGCCACGTACAGCAACTGGCCGGTCCTGCGCTACATGTTCCGCGGCAACACCGTGGGCGACGCGGCGCTGATCGTCGGCTCGCTCGACCCGTGCTACTCCTGCACCGACCGCGTGACGGTGACCGATGTCGCCGCCAAGTGCGACCACGTGCTCGACAAGGAGCAGTTCGAGAACGTCTGGCGCGACAAGTCGCCGCTTGCGGGCGAGGGCACCATGGCCGCCCCGCTCGATGAGGAGGCGCTCTAATATGCTGAAGCTTTGGAAGGTTAACGCCAGGGCCGGCGACGCGACGGTCAAGTACCCGTTTGCGCCGCTTCCCACCAACAAGGACATGCGCGGCAAGCCCGAGCACAACGCCGAGCTCTGCATCGCCTGCGGTGCCTGCGGCGTGGCATGCCCGGCCGATGCCATTCGCATGGACACCGACCTTGCGGCCGATACCATCACCTGGTCGATCGACTACGGCCGCTGCATCTTCTGCGGCCGCTGCGAGGAAGCCTGCCCCATGGAGGCCATCAAGCTCACCGAGGAGTTTGAGCTGGCTGTTATGAGCAAGGACGACCTCACCAGCAAGAGCGTCTATACGCTCGAGCACTGCTCGCGTTGCGGCAAGCCGTTTGCCCCGCACAAGGAGATCGACTACGCCAAGCGCCTGCTGCAAAAGGCCGGCGGCATGGAGGCCATCCAGGCTGCCCGTACCGTCGGTATGTGCCAGGAGTGCAAGCGCGAGCTCGACGCCCTGCGCGCCGCGTCGGCCGTCAAGACCGGCAACGCTGCCGGCATGGTCGTCAACGAGACGCTTTCGTCCGGCGAGCCCCAGGGCCCCGGCATGGAGTATCTGGGCGGCCACGGCGTGAACCCGGAGTATATCGACCGCGAGCTCAACCCCGATGCGCCCGAGATTCCCGCCGGTCCGGCGCCGGTCGAGGGCATCATCATGGATTTTGAAACGAAGGAGGAGTAACCATGGCCGAACCCACGCTTTTGCCCGAGCGGCTTCAGTACCGCCCGACCAAGATCGAGCTCGACGAGAGCATCGAGAAGGCCAAGGCGACCCTTCTTAAGAAGATCAAGCGCTCGGTGTACGTCTACCGTGTCGACTGCGGCGGCTGCAACGGTTGCGAGATCGAGATCTTCGGTTCCATCACGCCCGTCTTTGACGTCGAGCGCTTTGGCATCAAGGTCGTGCCCTCGCCCCGTCACGCCGATGTGCTGCTGTACACCGGAGCCGTGACGCGTGCCATGCGCATGCCGGCCCTGCGCGCCTTTGAGGCCGCACCCGACCCCAAGATCGTGGTGTCCTATGGCGCGTGCGGCTGCACCGGCGGCATCTTCTACGACAACTACTGCGTCTGGGGCGGCACGGACAAGATTCTGCCGGTCGATGTCTACATACCCGGCTGCCCGCCCAGCCCCGCGCAGACCATCTACGGCTTTGCCATGGCGCTCGGTCTGCTGGACCAAAAGCTCCATGCCGAGACCACGGTGGAGGCCACCGGCGAGCAGGCCGATATCCTGCACCCCGGCGTGCCGTATAAGCTGCGCGTTGCCATCGAGCGCGAGGCGCGCGCCATGAGCGGCTACCGTTACGGCCGTGACCTGGCCAACGAGTTTATGGACACGCTCGAGGGTGCGCCCAAGGGCGATATCCGCGGTGCCATGGCGCTACTCATCGACAAGCAAGATGATCCTCGCCGTGTTGAGGTCTACTCGGCGTTGCAGGATCTGGTGCTGGCCGGAGGTCGTTAGATGGAGCTCACGGACCGCTCTGGTTACTTTGCGGGCCCCGGCATGCTCGGCGGCTCTTTTGGCGATGCCTCGCGCGCAAGCGACGAGGCCGCCGAGGGCGTCGCCGACCCCTGCCTGGGCCACGCGCCCGACCAGGTGGTCTTCTACGAGCTCACGCGTAAGTTTGTGGAGACCGAGGAAGACGTTCCCCAGGAGGCCTGCGACGTGCTGTACTACACGCTCGCCGTGGGCCACCACACCGGCGTGCTCGATTGCTTTGAGCCGCGCCTTTCGGTGCCGGTGAACGTGTTCTATACGCTTATCGACGCGCTGCCGGAGGGGGAGGCCAAGACCAAGTTCGAGGCCATCCGCTCCTTTGGCGAGTGCCAGCTCGACAAGGCGGCGGTGCCGTCGCTGCTCGAGGCCTGCGACACACTGCTCGACGAGCGCGGTTTTCGCGGGTCGGCCAAGGCCGGCATCTCGGTGTTCGATGACTACTTTGGGCTGCATGCCCAGCAGGTCGCATTCTTAATGAAGTTTCGCGATCTGGTTGAGCGCGTGCGCGATGTGTCGGGCGTGTATCTGACGGGAAGGTTGCAGTAATGGGTCGCGTTGTGGATGGACGTGTGAACGGCGCCCCGTTTGCGGGTATCGTGCTCACGGCGGGGAGCGTGCTGCGCGCCGACGATGCCGCCGGCCCCGTGCTCTCCAAAAAGATGGAGGACGCGCCGCTTGCCGGTTGGTACACCATCGACGGCGGCCAAACGCCCGAGGACGACATCATCGAGATCAAGCGCGAGCGTCCGCCGCGCCTGGTGTTGGTCGATGCCGCCGACATGGCGCTGCCCGTCGGCGCCATCCGCCTGCTCGACAAACGCGATGTGGCCCGCAAGTCGATGTTCACCACGCATTCGCTTCCCTTGTCGATTCTGATCGAAGAGATTGAGCAATCGTGCGAAGATATCGTCTTCATAGGGATCCAGCCGGGCGATACGGAGTTCTACAACCCCATGTCCCCGGAGGTCTTTGACGCCGTCGACGCCGTGTACGACGCCGTGGCCGCCAACGACTTTTCCCACTTTGTCCGCTTGGGGCAGGAGCTATAGCAGCACTTGCCTCTGCTGAATAGGAAAGAAGTGATTGACATGGCAGATTCCAAGGTGGAGTACCCCGCTCCCAATTGCCTGGCGCCCGCCGCGATCGAGGCCAAGACCGAGGCCGCCGGCGTGACCAAGGCTAACCTGCCGGTCTCAAAGGCCGTTGTCTTGGCAATGTTCGCCGGCGCGTTTATTGCCTTCGGTGGCCTGTTCTTTACGGTATTTTTGAGCGACAGCACGCTGGGCTGGGGTGCCCAGCGCGTCGTGGGCGGCCTGTGCTTTTGCCTGGGCCTGGTGCTGGTGCTGGTGTGCGGCGCCGAGCTGTTTACCGGTAATTCGCTTATGGTCTGCGCGCTCAAGAGCAAAAAGATCACCCTAGTCCAGATGCTCAAGGCTTGGGTCGTCGTGTGGGTCGGCAATTTTGTCGGTGCTCTGTTCATCGTCTTTTTGGTGTACATGGCCGGCATCTATAAGCTCAACGGCGAGGCGGTCGCCAACTCCATGGTGAGTGTTGCCGCCGGCAAGGTGACGATCGACTGGGTGACGATCTTCTTCCGCGGCATCCTGTGCAACATCTTTGTGTGCCTTGCCGTGTGGATCGGTACTGCCGGCAAGACCGTGGTCGATAAGGTCGTGGGCATTCTGCTGCCCATCGCCGCCTTTGTGGCCTGCGGTTTTGAGCACTGCGTTGCCAACATGTACTTTTTGCCCATGGGTGCCGTGATGCACGCGTGCGGCTATGGTGCCGAGGTCGCCGGTGCCGATGCGCTCAACGCCGCGGGCATTGCGTTTAACCTGTCCGCCGCCACGCTGGGCAACATCGTGGGCGGCGCGGTTCTGGTCGCGCTCGGCTACTGGTTTATCTTCGCTAAGAAGTCCGAGGCGTAAGGTACCGTCTGTATGACGTTGGGCCTCCCGCGGGGCGTTGCCGTGCGGGAGGCTTTTTGGGTCTAGGGCTCGTTGCCGGGCTGTTGACCTGTTGTGTTTGACTGGTGAAAGGGGTAATCGAGATGGCATCTGCTGTGGAGTGTGACGGTCGCGCCGTGGTGACCACGTGCGGGGGATGCTATGCCGATTGCGCCTTTGCGGCACGCGTCGAGGACGGTCGCGTGGTGGCCGAGTTGCCGGTGTCGGGGCACCCGTGCGCGGCGCGTGCCCTGTGCGCTCGCGGACGCCATCGCCTGGCCCTGCCGTTTGACGAGCGCGACCGCATCGTGCACCCCATGCGCCGCCGCCAGGATGGATCGGGGTTTGATGCGATTACCTGGGATGAGGCGTTTGCTCAGATTGCAGAGCGTCTTTTGGGGATTGTTGACGAGTGCGGGCCTCGTGCGCTGGGCATGACACTCGGCGTGCCCTCGTTCGACCGCTACTGGGCGTATCGCCTTATGCATGCGCTGGGTTCGCCCAACGTGTACGGTGCCGATGGCGCTTGCGAGGTAAGCCGGCTTACCGGTTGGGAGCACAGCCTGGGCTACAGCCCCGCCTCCGACCTGTCACATACCGATTGCATCATGTATTTGGGGCGTTCCATTGTCGATTCGTCGACAATGGGGGCCGTTGATGCGCTCAACGATGCGCGCCGGCGCGGGGCGAAGATCATCGTGGTTGACCCCCGGCGCAGCGGCTCGGCCGCGCTTGCCGACCGCTGGCTGCGCGTGCGTCCCGGATGCGATCTGGCGTTGCTGCTGGGTATTGCCCATGTGCTCATTGCCGAGGGCCTGTACGATCACGAGTTTGTTGCCCGCTATACCACGGGCTTTGACGAGCTGGCGCAGGCGGCCCGTGCTTGGACGCCCGAGTGGGCCGAGTCGATGTGCGACGTGCCGGCTGCAGAGATTGTCGCCACGGCGCGCGACCTCGCATCCGCCGCGCCTGCCGCCGTGGTGGATGCGGGCTTTCATGGCGGTATCGGTATCGCGTATGCCAATAGCACCCAGACCGCGCGCGCTATCTGCCTGGTCGATGTGCTGCTGGGCTGCATCGGACACGCGGGCGGTGCCCTCAACCCGCCCACGCCGCTTGCGCTGGGCGACCTCGATCCCGCACGCTTTGCGACGCCGTCGGTGCCGCGCGGGCCCAAGCTGGGGTCCGACCGCTATCCACTGGTCGATCCGGTGCGCGGCCTGTGTACGACCATCGGCCAGTCGATTCTTGCCGGCGATTTGCGTGGGCTCATCGTCTATGCCAGTAACCCCGGTGCGGGCTATGGCAATGCGCAGGCTTGGTTGGGTATTTTGCAGCAGCTCGACTTGCTCGTGACGATTGATATTCGCTGGTCCGAGACAGCACGTGCTTCTGACTTCGTGCTGCCCGACGTGACGTATCTGGAGGCCGATCGCGGTGTAGGCACGGTCGTGGGCGCCAACGATTCGCGGGTGTTCTACCGCAACTCCGTGCTGCCCGTGCAGCATGACGATACGCGTCCCGGTCGGGAGATCTTTGCCGGTCTGGCACAGGCCTGTGGCGTGGGCGAGTGCTTCCGGTTTACGTCCGATGATCTGGCGGCTGCCCAGGTGGCGCCCTTTGGGATCGATCTGGACGAGCTCAAGGAGCGCGGTTGGGCCGACACGGGCGTCGCGCTGCCGTCGCGTACGGGTGAGCCGGCGATTCCCTTGAACGGCGGCAAGATTGCGCTGGCAAGCGCCGTGTGGGAGCGAGCCGGCATGGGTCGTGTGCCCGACTGGATCGCGCCCATGGTTGAACCCGGTCCGGGGATGTTTCGCCTCATTAGCGGTAACCGTCCCTTTGAGTCGCATACCTCGCGCAGGCTCGCGGCGGCTGGTGCTGCCGAGGCGGGTTCCGACTTGGACGCCGTGCAGATGAATGCCGATGCTGCTGCGCGCATGGGTATCGCCAATGGCGAGGTCGTCGAGCTTGTGAGCGACATGGGCCGCGACCGCGTGCGCGTGGAGACGACGCCGTATCTGCATCCGGCGTGCATCTTTACGTCGGCTGCTCCCGGTGGGCGTTCGTTTGGCACCGGCGCGGATGGCGCCCATGCGCTCGGCGTTGGCCCGCTCGACCATACGCCGCTGCACTGGGATCCCATTACGGGCGCTGCGCTCACCCAGGAAAATGCCGTTCGCGTGGAAAAGATTGTCGCGCGCGGGGATAATGACGAGTAATTGACTCAGCTGATGTATTCGGCTGATCCACGTTTCTTTGAAAGGCCGCACATGAGCGATAGCCAGAACATGTCCGATGAGGTTCGCGCCCGCCTGCGCGCCATTCCTTCCGTCAACGAGCTGCTTGCCGAGTGGCCGGTGGTGAAGGCGGCGGGGGAGACCTGCGATGCGGTGGTGCATGCCGCCGTCACGGCCGAGCTCGACGAGGAGCGTGCCGCCATTCGCGCCGGTGCCGATCCGCGCTCTAAGCGCGAGCTGGCATCGGCCATTGAATTTCGCGCGCATCGTTCTGCGCTGCCGAGCCTGCGCCCCGCAGTCAACGCCACGGGTGTGGTCATCCATACCAACCTGGGTCGAGCCCCGCTCGCGGAATCGGCTGCCAAGGCCGTGGCCGAGGTCGCGCGCGGGTATAGCACGCTCGAGTACAGCGTCGACACCTGTTCGCGCGGGTCGCGCAAGGAGCACGCTGCGCAACTGATCCGCTCGCTCACCGGTGCCGAGGACGCGCTGGTCGTCAACAACAATGCCGCCGCGGTACTGCTGGTGCTTGCCGCCCATGCCGCAGGCAAGGAGGTCATCGTCAGCCGCGGCGAGCTGGTCGAGATCGGCGGCAGCTTCCGTATCCCCGACGTTATGGAGGCCTCGGGCGCCAAGCTCGTCGAGGTCGGGGCCACCAACCGCACGCACCTGTCGGACTACGAGCGCGCCATCACGCCCGATACGGCCATGATCCTCAAGGTCCATCCTTCCAACTATCGCATCGAGGGCTTTCACGAGGAGGTGGGCTCTCGGGAGCTTGCCGCTCTGGCCCACGAGCATGGCCTGCTGTTCTACGAGGACCAGGGGTCGGGCGCGCTCCTGTCCGATGACATCCTGGTGCGCGGCGGCGAGGAACCCACGCCGGCTTCGGTCGCGGCGGGGCTCGATCTGGTGTCGTGCTCGGGCGATAAGCTGCTCGGTGCCGCACAGGCGGGCATTATCATGGGCCGTCGCGATCTGGTCCAGGCCTGCGGGTCGCATCCGCTCATGCGCGCCCTGCGCCCGGGCAAGTTGGCGCTTGCGGCGCTCGAGGCCACACTGCGCATCTACATGGACGGTGCCGACGTGGCCCATCGTGATATTCCGGTGCTCAGCATGCTTACGCTGCCGCAGGCTCATCTGGAGCGTCGTGCCCGCAAGCTGCGCGATCGTATGGTTGTTGGGCTCGATAAGGCGGGTTGCCCGTGCGCCGTTCAGGTGGAGATCGTCGAGGAATCGTCGACCCCCGGTGGCGGCTCGCTGCCTACCGTGGAGCTGCCCACGATGTGCGTGGCCGTCTGCCCGGTCGACGGGCGCCTGTCCGTCGACGCGCTCAAGCGCTCGCTCGTCCAAGACTTCGATACGCCGGTCATCACGCGCGCCTCGCACGACCGCATTCTGTTTGATGTGCGCACGCTCGTGGGCGACCGCGATATCGAGACGGCGGCATCGACGCTCGTTGCGTGCGTTGAGAAGGCGATTGCTCGATGAGTGAGGTTCAAGCGCTGGTGGAGTGTCCCGTTATCGTTGGCACGGCGGGCCATGTCGACCACGGTAAGTCGGCGCTCATCGAGGCACTGACGGGTAAAAATCCCGACCGCCTGGAAGTTGAGCGTCGTCGCGGCATGACCGTGGAGCTGGGCTTTGGCGAGCTGGCGCTGCCGAGTGGCAAGATCGTTGGTCTGGTCGACGTGCCGGGCCACGCGCATTACTTGCGCGCCATGGTGCAGGGTGCCACGGGTATCGACGTGGCCGTGCTGGTGGTTTCGGCCGTCGAGGGCGTGATGCCGCAGACCCGCGAGCACGTGCATGTGCTGGAGCTGCTGGGCGTTACGCATATGGTGGTCGCGCTGACGATGTGCGACCTGGCTGATAGCGAAATGATTGAGTTGGCCGAGCTCGACGTGGGCGATTTTCTTTCGGATACCGTGTTTGCCGACGCGCCGATGGTGTCGGTGTCGTCCAAGACCGGCGCGGGGATCGATGACCTGCTGGCTGCGCTCGATGAGCAGGTTGCCGCTTGCTGGGATGCCTGCCGTACCCGTGCCGAGCTCACCGATGGCACACCGCGTTTGCCCATCGACCGCTGCTTTACGATCAAGGGCGTCGGCACCGTCGTGACGGGAACGCTGCACGATGCGCCGGTTGCGGTGGGCGACGAGCTGATGGCTTTGCCGTCGCGTACGGTCTGTCGCGTGCGCGGGATTCAGGTGCATGGCGAATCGCCGCGGGCGTTGCCCGGTCAGCGCGTGGCGCTCAACCTGGTTGGCGACGGCGTCGCGGCACTTGACCGCGGCGAGATGTTGGGCGTGGCAGGCCGTTTTGGCCAGACGATGCGCTTTATGATGACGTTTGCGTATTCGGGTCGCGAGGGAGCCAAACCGCGTGTGCTCGAGTCGGGTGCGCGCGTTCACGTGATGGCGGGCACGGCCGAGGTTGTCGGCCGTATCATGCTCATGGAGGGCGAGGCCCCCATGGCGGTGGGTGAGACCCGTATTGTTCAGGTGCGCTTGGAAAACTCGCTGCCGCTACGTGCCGGAGACCATGCTGTGGTGCTGTCCTATTCGCCCGTGATGCTTATTGGCGGCGGGCGCGTGTTGCTTTCGCGCTGCCGTCGCTCGCGCGAGCTTTCGGCGGGGGAGCGCACGCTGCTTGCAGCGCTTGAGGCCGGCGATATCGCGGGCGGTGTGGGCGCTTGGTTGGCGCTGCAGACGCTGCCAGTCCTGGTTGCCGACGTTGCCGCGGCGCTAGATCTTGTTTCCGGTGAGGCCGATGCCGCGCTGAACGAGTTGGTAGCGCGAGGTGTTGCTTGCAAGCTTGCCGGCTCGGACGGCACGCTGTATGCGAATGCCGCCATGCTTGACGCCGCGATGGAAGTCCTGGCGATGACCCTGACCGCCATGCACGCGGCGGCTCCCAAGGAGACGGGCTTTACGCCTGGCGCCGTCGCCCATGCTGCTTGGCCTGCCGCAGATGAAGGTGTTGCCGCGGCTCTGATTGCCGAGGGCTGCTCGCGTGGCGTGTGCGCCGCCGAGGGCGCCGAGGTATTCGATCCACACTCGGCCGCCGCAGCCGCTCGCGTGGTGCACGAGGCCTGCGACCGCATTGTGGTGCTGCTCGATGGGGCCGGTCTCGATGCGCCGCCGCTGCCCGAGGTGGGTGAGCGACTGCAGCTCGACCGCGACATCATGACGCGCGCTCTGCGCGAGCTTTCGCTCAACCGTTCCATCGTGAAGATCGAGCGCGATGTTGCCTTGTCCGCCGCCGTGGAGACGCATGCGCGCGAGATTGTCGC
The DNA here is from genome assembly GCF_901212495.1 of Collinsella aerofaciens. Classification (GTDB taxonomy): domain Bacteria; phylum Actinomycetota; class Coriobacteriia; order Coriobacteriales; family Coriobacteriaceae; genus Collinsella; species Collinsella aerofaciens_H. The sequence continues at coordinate 98,840 of NZ_CAAKNY010000031.1, forward strand.
CGCCGCTATCGAGGCTGCCGGCGGCGCTGCCACCACGAGCGTGCTGCGCGAAGCCCTGGGCGTGTCGCGCAAAAGGGCTATCAGCATCTTGGAGCACCTGGATGCCGTGCGCTTTACGGTGCTCGACAAGGAGGCCGGCGGCCTGAGGTCCCTGCGCTAGGCCGATCGTCCGCCCTCGCCTCTTCAGTTGCGGTGAAATAGTTCCTGTTTTCCGGTTTAGATGCCTCTTCCAGGAACTATTCCACCGCAACTTTGAGGGTGGCCAGCTGAAGCTGGCCACCTTGAGCCTTGAATCGGGCCGGTCGCCACGAAAGGGGCCTATCTACTACGTTTAAGTGACCACCCTCGACCATGCCAAAATCCGCAAAAGTAAAACCGCAGGTAGACGACTTGCCATTTATATGAAAAAGCGGGTATGGTCAACCCCTGCAGGTTAAACGTAGTAGATGGGCCGTTTTCGTGGCACGACACCGGGGTAGTCTTTTTGGGACGGGGCTTTTTTAGCTGCCCTATGTCAAATATGTCTTAAGCTTTGAGGGCTCCGGATAGGGCAGCTAAAAAAGCCCCGTCCCAAAAAGACTAGCCTGCTCGGTTTGGTAAAATACCGGCGCACTTGGGAACGGATGGGCTCCGGTGGGCTCCGCGGTCCTCAAAACCGTTGCGAGGCGTGCAAAACGTCTTGGATGTGTTCGATTCACATACGTTCCCGCCATACGTTACCAGCGCTTTTGTGCTCGCGATCTTGCTGCGTGCCGCAAAGGCGCTGTTTTGTTTTTGCACGGGCTTGCCGTGCCGCTCGCTTTATCGGCGACGGTATTTGGCTTCGTGTGTCGGATTTTGAGCATGCCGATGGGGGTGGTTTGCCGTATGACTACCGTAAGACGGGCCGATCTTTCGTGCGTCGTTCAGGCGGGCGGGATGTCCTCGCGCATGGGCCGTGACAAGGCACGGATGTTGTTTTGCGGCGAGCCCTTGATCGAGCGCGTGCTGGGTCGGCTGGCTCAGGTTGCCGGCGAGCTGGTCGTGACGACGTCGCGCCCTTGCGAACTTGCCTACCTTGAGGAGCTTATGTTTGATGGCCTGCGTCCCCGCGTGGTGATGGACATCGACGGCCCCGCCGGTGCCATGCGCGGCATCGCGAGCTCGTTGGCCGCGGCCCGATTGCCGCTCGTGGCGATCGTCGCCTGCGATATGCCGTTTGTCTCGCCGGAACTCGTCGGCGCGCTTGCCGATCGTGTCGAGGCCGAGGCGCTCGACGTGTGCGTGCCGCGCGAGGAGCGGGGGATTGAGCCGCTGTGCGCCGTCTGGCGCCGTGACGCGTGTGCGCCGGCTTCCCAAGAGCTGCTCGCCTGCGACCGCCAGCGTATTCGCTGCCTGATCGATCGCGTTCAGGCTGGCTATATGGATGAGCCGCAGATCGTTAAGGCCGCGGGCTCGACGCTTTGCTTTGAGAACGTCAACACGCCCGAGGAGTTTGCGGCGGCCGAGCTACTCGCCTAGACGATTGGAGTTGCCATGTCTCACGATATTTGCCCCGACACGGGAGAGCTCTGCACTTGCGATGGGTCCGAACTCTGTACCTGCGGTTGCGGTGGTTGTGGACATACTGCGGAAGAGGAAGCGGCCGCCGCGGCGTATCGCGAGGCACACCGCGAAGGCTCGTCCGGTGATGCTCTCGACCACGAACGCAAGATCATTGTGTCGTTCGACAGCACCTTCGATGTGATGGAATGTGAGCAGTTGTGCCTTGCCGCCGGTGTGCCCGGGCGCATCATGCCATTGCCGGGCTCCATTACCGCTGGTTGCGGCCTGTGCTGGGTCATGCCGTTCTCCGGCGATGCCCTCGCCGCCTTCCGCGCTGCCACCGAAGGCCGCATAACCCCCGCCGACTACCATCAGCTCGTCCTCTAGCCACTAACACCACTACAGAGGTGCCTGTCACCAATGTGGCGGGTTTGGAACATGTGGACGAAACAGCTTCGAAACACGCGATTTGTTCGTCATGTGCTCAAAAACGCTTCTACCTGCATCGTAATCAAAACGAAACATCTGCTTGTCGGCTTATGCGAAACTTTGCTGCAACATTGCGATATGATCCATACTTAACAAAGCTCGCGGTGCCTGGGGTGCCGCGGCCGACACTTTTCGTTTCCCATCATTGGAGGAAGCATGAGCTACACGCAGAAAGTTCTCGAAGAGCTCAAGGCCCGCTATCCCGAGCAGCCTGAGTTCATCCAGGCCGCGACCGAGATTCTCGGCACCATCCAGCCGGCGCTCGACGCCCACCCTGAGTATGAGGAGGCCGCCCTGCTGGAGCGCCTCGTCGAGCCCGAGCGCATCGTCATGTTCCGTGTTCCCTGGGTTGACGACCAGGGCAAGGTTCAGGTCAACCGCGGTTACCGCGTCGAGTTCAACTCTGCCATTGGACCCTACAAGGGCGGCCTGCGCTTTAACCCAACGGTCACCCTGGGTATGCTCAAGTTCCTGGGCCTGGAGCAGATCCTCAAGAACAGCCTGACCACCCTTCCCATGGGCGGTGGCAAGGGCGGCTCCGACTTTGACCCCAAGGGTAAGTCCAACAACGAGATCATGCACTTCTGCCAGTCCTTCATGACTGAGCTCTATCGCCACATTGGCCCCAACACCGACGTTCCCGCCGGCGACCTTGGCGTTGGCGGCCGCGAGGTTGCCTACATGTTCGGTCAGTACAAGCGCCTGACCAACGAGTGGACTGGTGTCCTTACCGGCAAGGGCCTCTCTTTTGGCGGCTCGCTCGCCCGTACCGAGGCCACCGGCTATGGTCTGGTCTACTTTGTGGACGAGTACCTCAAGAGCCGCGGCGACTCCTTCGAGGGCAAGAACGTCGTCGTTCACGGTTCCGGTAACGTTGCTATCTACGCGGTCCAGAAGGTCGCTCAGCTCGGCGGCAAGGTTCTCGCCTGCTCCGATACCCACGGCTGGGTCGAGGATCCCGACGGCATCGACTACACCATGCTCGAGCATGTCTACAACAAGAAGCGCTCCGGCCACGACAAGGGCGTCACGCTCGCCATGTACGTTGACGAGAAGCCCAACGCCGTGTGGCACGAGGGCGACGGCCGTGGCGTGTGGCAGCTGCCCTGCGACATCGCGCTGCCCTGCGCCCGCGAGAACACGCTGCTGCTCGAGGACGCCCAGGCGCTCGTCGCCAACGGCTGCAAGGTGGTCGGCGAGGGCGCGAACATGCCCACGACCATCGAGGCCACGACTTACTTCCAGGAAAACGGCGTCGCCTTTATGCCCGGTAAGGCTGCCAACGCCGGTGGCGTGCTTGTGTCCGGCCTGGAGATGAGCCAGAACGCCGAGCACCTGTCCTGGACCTTCGAGGAGGTCGACGGCAAGCTCGAGCAGCTCATGCGCGGCATGTTCCACAACGTGGACGACACCGCCAAGGAGTACGGCGAGGAGGGCAACTTTGTCATGGGCGCCAACATCGCCGGCTTCCTCAAGGTGGCCGACGCCATGCTGGCCCAGGGCATCGTGTAGCTCACACGCTTTGCAGCATGCCCCTGCCGCCCGCGCGGCGGGGATTCGGGATGGGAGGCCCTCGGGTCGCCCTTCTTTTATTCACCTCTCATGGCCCGCGGGCGACTGGCGTCAACCGTTAAGAACAGGTAATCGGTAACCGGTGGTCATGTGTCGAACGTACCATCGGCCCTATACTTATCCGAATCGTTTTGGGAACGTTCACATCTTGTGTTGGACGAGTCATCGGACGGCCTCCCCGGTCCCCGCGCGTTCGTGGGGCCGGCGCGCGGCCACCCGGGAAAAGGGGGAAGGCATGAGCGAGAAAGCGAGCAAGGGGCGCAAGCCCGTCCGACCGGGGACGCCCGTCCCGCCGGCGGGCGCCGCGACATCGCCTGCGGCCGACGAAGAGAAGCCGGTTGAGGAGCAAGGGGCCGTCGCCTCGGACGGTGCCGCCACTGGCGGCGCGTTCGGGGAGGCGGCTCCCGACTTCAACGACTACGGCGGCAAGCCCAAGAAGCGCCACCGTGTGCTCAAGGTGGCCGCGATCGTCCTCGTTGTCTGGCTCGCGTTCACGGGCGTGCGCTTCTTCATCGAGTTCGGACCCTTCCGCCAGCAGGCGGCGCAGCTCTCCATGGGCGACGCGTACTCCGACAACCTGAGCCCCGACAAGTACGACCTGCAGACGCCGCAGCGCGATCTCGAGCCCGACCACGAGTTCGACTTCGATCTGGACGACGGCGTGGACCTGGGCCTCGAGAACATCGGCGACGAGGCCACCGGCGACTACCAGATCGCGGACGCCACCGGCTCCGCGCGCGTCTTCGCCGATGGCGCCCTCACCGAGGAGATCCCCATCCAGGTCACGCAGGTGAACGACGACGGTAAGAACGAGCTCCAGGTGGAGCCGACGTTCGTCACGTGCCGCGACAAGTCCAAGGGCTACGACGACGTGGACGGCGACGACGTCTTCCACAAGGACACCCTCAAGGGCGCGTGGGGCCGCTGGTACGGCTTCGGGGGCTATTACCTGGTGCGCTACATCGGCTCGGACGGCAAGAAGCTCGAGAAGCCCCAGGTCACCTACTTCACCGTCAAGGACGACGTGAACGCGCCCGAGAACCAGCTCGCCGCCCCACAGAACCTGCAGTTCGCGGTCCAGGACGACGGCGGCCTCGGCATCTCCTGGGACAAGGTTGACGGCGCCAAGAAGTACAAGGTGTACATGAAGACGGTGGACCCCACGGTCTCCGATCCCTCCCAGGGCGTCGAGCTGTCGCTCCTCGCCACCACCACGGACACGAAGATCAACACGCTCGACTACGACCCCGAGTCCAAGAGCTCCCAGCAGCGCGCCGCCGACGACGCTGCCAAGTGGGGCGACGCGGGCGCCTCGAACTACCACCAGAACTACCAGTTCGACGACCTCGTGATCGGCGATGACGAGGACGCGATCTACTACAACCGCGAAAAGGTCAAGCAGGGCGCACAGGGCCTCGAGGTGGCGTACGCCCCTACGAAGGACAAGGTCAAGGCCACGTCCATCACCGTCGTGGCCGTGGGTGACGGTTCCGATGACCAGCAGTCGCCCTTCCAGTTCAAGAGCATCAACAACCTGCTGAGCCAGATCCCCGTGCAGGACGCCATCAACGTGAACAGCGACTGGGCCCAGCAGGCTCCCGACTCCCGCGCCGATCCGAAGGCGTACCTCGCCCACCGGCTCATCACGTACGTGACCATGGCGGACGGAACCGCGGCTTCGATCGTGAACGACATCGACGTCTCCAAGATGACGAGCACGGACAGCAGCATGATCGAGGGCGCGGACGAGAGCGATCCCTCCACCTGGTCCAAGCGATCCTACACGCGGATCGAGATTCCCTACAAGGTTCGGAACACGCTCATCACCAGCACCTTCACGCTGGACGGCACGGACTGGCCGGGCGGCGCGGACGAGATCGAGAAGGCTGCCGACGAGCAGCTCACGGCCATGGCCAAGGCGAACCCCGCTGTCGGCTCGCCGCAGCGCGCGAACTTCGACAACGACGTGGACTGGGCGGCCATCCAGAAGTCGACCAAGGCCGTGTCTGAGCCGGCCGACGTTCCCTATCCCGTCTCCGGCAGCTCCGACTACGTGAAGTTCGTGGCGAGCAACATCATGGCCGGCAACATGTGCCTGGACATCACCAAGTACGCCACCCAGGCGGGTGCGCCGGACATCACCGACGTGGTCGAGGAAGCCTGCGCCCAGAACCCGATGACGATGGTGTGGCCCGGCGGCATGAGCGTGAACGAGCGCACCGAGGGCGACAAGGTCACCGTGGCGCTCTACATTAACGGCCTGAACGCCGAGGGCGAGGACAACGACATCCCAGCGCTCAACAAGAAACGCGAGGAAACCTACAAGGTGATCAAGCAGATCGTGGCCGACGCCGTGCAGGACGGCATGTCCGACGCGGATAAGGTCAAGGCGCTCGACGCCGCCCTCTCGAACCGCCTGTTCTACGACTGGGACAGCTACTACCTGAACTCCGGCCAAGGGGATAAGGCCGACGTCGACCCGATGGACGTCTGGAAGCACCGCGGCTACGCCGCCTACGAGCTCCTCGACGACAACCGCGTGGTGTGCTCGGGTTACGCCGCGATCTTCAAGGCCTGCGCCGACGAGGCGGGGGTCAAGAGCCTCTACGTGACGGGTACCGTGCCGCCGCAGCCGGGCTCCAACAACAACGGCCACGCCTGGAACCTCGTGAACGTCGACGGCACCTGGAAGGTCGTGGACGTGACCTGGGACGACACGGACCAGGGCGACAACCAGTCCGACGGCCAGTACCTGATGCTCGACCAGAAGGACCCGAAGCTCGACGGCCGCGTGTACGATAAAGACGCGCTGCTGGATTCCGTGGTGGAGGACTACGTGGATCCGAGCCGCCTGGCCGCGTAGCGCGCCCTCGGCCCCGTTCTCCGCCAAGTGCCGGTGCCAAGCGATCGGGTATGCCCGGCGTCGCGCACCCGTGCTCCCGCACCGCCGGCGCCAGGTGAAACCGATTCGCCTGGCGCTGGCGGCGCTCCGGCGCTTCGGACCTGTCATCTGGATAAGGTATGCACCCCTTTTCCTCCTCACCTGTTCTGCTATCATATGCAGACCGATGTGGTCTGGGCGGTCATCATGCTCGTGCTGGTGCTCGCGGTCTATATAGCACTCTCCCGGCGCGGGGTGTTTAGGAACTATGGCGAGGATACCGGGTGGAAGCACTATGCTGCCAGGGGAACGAAGTGGGTGGTGATCATCTCGATGGTCTATCTGCTGTTGACGGGTGGCGCGGCAGTGGCGTTCCAGTTCATGGGGATGAAGACGCTGTTCGGTGCTAATCGCTCCGAGCCGGCTTCCGAGCAGACTGCCGATGCCCGGAGCGTGAAGAGCGCCGTCGTGCCCGACGTCCTCCTTGCGCGCTCGGAGGATCTGCGATGAGGGGCAACGCGACGGGCATGCTCATCGGCGCTGCCGTCGCCGCCGTCATCGTCGCCCTGATCATGTTTCTTGCCGGCGGGGTCTTCGCGGACATCGGCGACGATCTGGGCCCGCTGGTACTGGCGCCGTTTGTCTCCATCGCGTGCACGATTCCCTACGCGGCGCTCTTCGTCCACCGCGGGCAGCGCGCCCTGGAGGCGGACCTCACGGACGATGACGCCTTCCGCGCCCAGGTCGGCCGCGTGCGCCGCACGCGGTGGATCGGCCTGGGGCTCTGCGTCATCATCGCGCTCTCGTTCGCCGTTCCCACCGCTCTTGGCCACATGGACGGCTATGGGCAGAGCGCCATCGAAGCCTTCCAACATTTGGATGAGAACCGGCGCGACTACGACGAACGGTACGGCGCGGGCGCCTACGAGCGCGACCTCAAGGCCTCCGGCCTCTCGCAGGGCGATTTTGACGACATCACCTTCGGCACGAACCTGCACGAGGTGATTCGCATGGTCGTGAACCCGCTCGCCTTGGGCAACGAGGTATTCTGGGGCGCGCTGTTTTGCTGCGTGATTGCGGTTGGCGGCATCGAGGTCGCGGTGGCCAAGCTGGCGTTCGACCCGCAGATCAAGGCGCTGCAGTCGGCGCATAAGGAGGAGGGAGCCAGCGCGGGCGGCCCGGATCTTCCCGAAGACGTGGCCGCTCTGCTGACCCGCGTGGGCAACACACCGGGTGTTCACGCGCGGCCGCTGTGGGAACCGGGGTCGGTCGGCTCGCCGCGCGCGGATGCGGTAAGCTCGCTCATCCAGAGCGTCGGCCTCTCCCACGTGCGCCAGGGCCTCTTCTGCGGCCTGGCCTTCTTCATCTCCGTGGTCCTTTCGCTAATCGGCGTCTTCCTCGGCCTGGTCGACTAACTCACCTGAACGATGGAACCAGAGCCGATCTTTCACCGAGCCGCTACGCAAGGCGGCTCGTGCTGAAAGAACGTCTCTGGTTCGATTTTGCACGCGTTGACTGGGGCGTTGGCGGTTCTGTATGATGTATGCATGCAGAACGCATGCAATGTGCGAGGAGGGCAACTTTGTCATGGGTGCCAATATCGCCGGCTTCCTGAAGGTCGCCGACGCCATGCTCGCCCAGGGCGTCTGCTAAATCTTCGCTCGATATAGCCCAACGCGGCATCAGCTGATGCGCCTAAGGCTCCCGACCATATCGGCCGGGAGCCTTTTTGATCTTTTGAGGATGGAGAATAACGTGCCATTTCCCTCGGCTCGGCACCGCCCTTAACTTGCGGTGAAATAGTTCCTGTTGTGGGCTTCTGGGCCATAAAACAGGAACTATTTCACCGCAACTTATGGATGGGAGGGAGGTTTTTGTGCTGTGGAAGGTCGCGGCCCCTCGTTTGGTACACTTAAACGTACTGGACAAGTGAAGAGATGGGGGAGAACGTGCTCAAGTTCGGTACCTACGTCCGTGTTGGAAACGCGGCCGAAGCCTATGAGCTCTTGCAGAAAAACCGCAACAACAAGATTGTGGGCGGCGGCATCTGGATGCGCCTGGGTTCGCGTCGTGTGGCGACGGCGATTGACCTTTCGGCCTGCGGACTCGATCGGATCGAGGAGACCGAGACCGAGTTTCGCATCGGTGCCATGTGCACCCTGCGCCAGCTCGAGCGCCATGTCGGGCTCAACGCGCTTGTCAACCATGTCTTTGAGTTCGCCGTCCACGACATCGTGGGCGTTCAGCTGCGCAACACCGCCACGGTGGGCGGCAGCATCTACGGCCGCTTTGGCTTCTCCGACGTGCTCTCGGCCTTTTTGGCGCTCGATTCGTACGTTGAGCTAACGGGGGCCGGTCGCGTGCCGCTCGCCGAGTTCGTGGACATGGGCTACGTGCGCGACCTGATCGAGCACGTCGTGGTCGTTAAGCACGACTACCGCGCGAGCTATGAGGCCGTGCGCAAGGCCGCGACCGACTTCCCCTCGCTCAACGTCACCGCTGCCTGGTGGGACAACAGCTGGCATGTCACCGTGGGCGCCCGCCCGCTGCGCGCGACCCTGCTGCAGGGCGAGGCGTGCGGCCTGGTGAACGAGCGGCCTTCCGAGGACGAGCTGCGTGTCCTTGCCGCGTCCGTACGCGCACTGAGCTACGGCACCAACCTATGGGGCTCGGCCGAGTACCGCCGTCGCATCTCGGCGCCGCTTGCCGTGCAGGCCGTGCGCCGCGCCGCCGGCATCGAGCTTTCGGCCGCACTTGCCCGCGAGCTCGAGGGCGTGCAGATACCTCAGTTCGCCACGGACGAGTATTCCTGCCGCCGCGTGCCCGGCGTCGATTCTAGCGAGGTGCGCTAATGGCTGCCAAACTCATCGATCTTTCCTTTACGCTCAACGCCCGCAAGGTCAAGGTTCAGATTGCCCCCGACACCATGCTCTTTGCGCTTTTGCGCGAGCAGGGTTGCGCGTCGGTGCGCTGCGCCTGCGAGACCACCAACTGCGGTCTGTGCACGGTGTGGCTCGACGGCGACCCGGTGCTGAGCTGCTCGGTTCCCGCCGCGCGCGTTGAGGGCCGCTCCATCACCACGCTTGAGGGTCTCAAGGCCGAGTCCGAGGCACTGGCCCGTGCGATGGCTGCCGAAGGCGCCGAGCAGTGCGGTTTTTGCGCCCCCGGCCTCATCATGAATGTGCTGGCGCTTGCCCGCGCCGCCAAGGAGGACGCGAGCCTCGTCGTCACGCGCGAGGAGCTGTCGCGCCAGCTCGCCGGCAACCTCTGCCGTTGCAGCGGCTACGAGAGCCAGCTGCGCGCCATCGTCCGCTTCCTCAACGAATCTGGCGTACAGGTGGGCTTCGAGATGCCCGAGCTGCCGGTCAATAACACCAGCTACGACGGCGTCACCTACAAGCAGATTACCCACAAGCAGCCCAAGAAGGACTCGAAGGCGCTGCTCGAGGGCCGTCCGGTCTATACCGGCGATATGGTGCCCGCCGGCGCGCTCATCGTCAAACTCAAGCGCAGCCCCTATGCCCGCGCCAAGATCCGCTCCATCGACACCTCGCGCGCCCTGAAGGTGCCCGGTGTCGTGGGCGTCTACACCTACGAGGACGTGCCCAAGCGCCGCTTTACCATTGCCGGTCAGAGCTACCCACAGCCTTCGCCCTACGACCGCTTGATCCTCGAGAACCTCGTCCGTTACCAAAACGAAGAGGTGGCGATCGTCGCCGCCGAGACCGAGGAGGCCGCCGACAAGGCGCTCAAGCTCATCAAGGTCGACTACGAGGTGCTCGAGCCGCTGCTCGACTTTACCCAGGCACTCGATAACGACATCGTGGTCCACCCCGAGGGCGACGTGACCTTTATGTTCCCCCAGGGCGGCGATGTCCCGCGCAACCTGGTGTGCAGCGGTACCAGCGATTATGGCGACCTGGACGAGGCTTTCGCCCAGAGCGATATCGTCTTTGAACGCACTTACACCAGCCAGGCCACGCAGACCGCGCCCATGGAGACCTTCCGTGCCTTCGCGACGACCGACGCGTTCGGCCGCATCTCGGTGACCACCTCCACGCAGGTGCCCTTCCACGTGCGCCGCATGGTCGCGCAGTCGCTCGACATTCCGCAGTCGCAGGTGCAGGTCATCAAGCCGCGCATCGGTGGCGGCTTTGGCTCCAAGCAGACGGGGTGCTGCGAGATCTTCGTGGCATTCGTGACCCAGCAGACTGGCCGTCCGAGCTATTGCTGCTACACCCGCGAGGAGACCATCACCGCGGGCAACTCGCGCCACCAGATGCAGATGACCGTTAAGCTGGGCGCCATGAACGACGGCACCATCACGGCCATCGATCTGCATACGCTGTCCAACGCCGGCGCGTACGGCGAGCACGCCACCACGACGATCGGACTTTCGGGCCACAAGAGCCTACCCATCTACAACCATGTGAAGGCGAGCCGCTTTAGGTGGGACGCCGTCTACACCAATACCAACCGCGGCGGCGCGTATCGCGGCTACGGTGCCACCCAGGGCCAGTTTGCCGTGGAGAGCGCCGTCAACGAGCTCGCCGACATGCTGCACATGGACCCCGCCGACCTGCGCCTTAAGAACATGGTGCACGAGGGGGAGATCATGCCGCAGTACTACAACGAGAAGCTCAACGCCTGCGCGCTCGACCGCTGCCTGCTGCGCGCGATGGATATGATCGGCTGGCGCGACAAGCCGCTGGCCGTGGACCTGGGCGACCGCGTGCGTGCTCTGGGCTGCGCGCTCACCATGCAGGGCTCGGGCATTTCCAACGTGGATATCGCCGGCATCGACATGCGCCTGGAAGAGGACGGCTTCATTACCATCGGCACCGGCGCCACCGATAACGGCATGGGCGTCGACACGATCCTGGCGCAGATTGCCGCCGAGGAGCTGGGCGTGGAGAGCTCGTTGATCGTGGTGCGCGGCGTAGACACCGACGTGTCGCCGTTCGACGCCGGCTCGTATGCGAGCTCCGGTACCTACGTGACGGGCCTTGCCGCCAAGAACGCTGCGGCCGAGCTGCGCGAGAAGATTTGCGCCAAGGCTGCCCAGATGTGGGACGTTGACGCCGCCGACGTGGCCTTCGACGGTCAGTACGTGCGCCTGTCCGACGAGCGCGCCGCTCGCGAGCGCGGTCGCTACCTTACGCTGCGCGACTTTGCCAACCTGTGTGTCAAGAACATCGCGGGCGGCGACGCGCTGACCTCGCACGCCTCTGCCTGCCTGCCCGTTTCGCCCCCGCCGTTTATGGCCGGCATTGCCGAGGTCGAGGTCGACAAGGCCACCGGCAAGGTGACCGTGGTGGACTACGCGGCGGCTGTGGACTGCGGCACCGTGATCAACGAGGCGCTCGCGCGCGTCCAGGCCGAGGGCGGTATTGCCCAGGGTATCGGCCACGCGCTCTACGAGATTGTCGAGCATGACGACCGCGGCCGCCTGCGTACCGGCAACTTTATGAGCTACAAGCTGCCCACGCGCCTGGATATCGGCAGCATCCGCGTGGCCTTTGAGCCGAGCTACGAGCCAACGGGTCCGTTTGGCGCCAAGTCGATCGGCGAGGTCGTCATCAACACGCCGCTCGCCGCCGTTGCCTCGGCCGTGGCGCACGCCACCGGCCACCAGGTCCGCTCGCTGCCCATCACGCCGGAGAAAGCGCTGCTGGGGGAGTAGGCGAGGCGCGGCTGTCGCCGCTCTTTGACAAGCCCGGAGAAACTGCAGCCCACTTTTCGACCGAATTGTGGGCTGCAGGGTAGCTAATTTGGGACGGGGCTTTTT
>NZ_CAAKNY010000032.1 GCF_901212495.1 Collinsella aerofaciens
AAAACCTTGCGCCTGGCCTTCGGCGGCGCGTGCCTGCGTTGACTTTGGGCAGCCCAGGTTTTCGTTGGCTGACGCCCCCACTCATAATCCTTAAGTCGGTGGGCTGATGTATTGCATCCCTGAGGACTACAAGGTCGAAACGAAGGTGGACAGGCGGCGGAGGCCTTCGTCCAGATCTTGGTCGGAGACGCAGTAGCTGAGGCGGATGTGGCTTTCGGTGCCGAAACAGTCGCCCGGGACTAGGGCTACGTTTGCCTCTTTGATGGCTTTGATGCAGAAGGCTTCGCTTGTTAGGCCGTACTGTTTGATGCTGGGGAAGGCGTAGAAGGCGCCGGCTGGTTCCACTACGTCGAGGCCCATGGTGTCTAAGGCTGCGAGCACGCGTTCGCGGCGGGCTCGGTAGACTTTGAGCATGGGGGTTGGGTCGACGGTCAGAGCTCGCGCTGCGGCGTCCATCTCGAAGGAAACGGCGCTCGATACTAGATATTGATGGGCCTTTGCGATCTCGGCAATGACGGGCTCTGCGGCCGCAAGCCAGCCCAAGCGCCAGCCGGTCATGGCCCAGGGTTTGGAGAAGCTCTCGATGACTACTGTCTGTTCGCGTAGCTCCGGGTGGCGCTGGGCAAAGCGCTCGTAGCCATCCACGTAGACCAGACGGTTGTACACGTCGTCGCAGACCACGTAGATGCCCGCCTGGTCTGCCACGCGCGCCACGGCGTCGAGCGATGCCGCGTTGAGGATGCAGCCCGTGGGATTGTTGGGCGAGCAGATGACGATAGCCTTGGTCGCCGGTGTCACGCAAGCACGAAGAGCACCTTCGTCAATCTGGAATTGCGCAGGCTCCGTATCCAAAAAGACCGCTTTGGCGTGATTGGCCACGACAATGCTCTCGTACAGGCCAAAGGCCGGCGTGGGGATAATGACCTCGTCGCCGGGGTTGAGCATAGCCATGAATGCTGCCGACAGGGCCTCGGTCGCGCCGTCGGTCAGGATGACCTCGTCGGCCGAAAACGTAAGGCCCGCGTCCCCCATGTAGGCAGACAGCGCCTCGCGCAGGGCGGGGCGACCGTTGTTGGGCGGATAGTGCGTGTCGCCGCGGCCCAGCGCGGCGGTCACCTCGGCGCTAATCACATCGGGTGTAGGAAAATCGGGCTCGCCGAGCGCGAGCGCAATGCAACCTGGGTGCTGGGCAGCGAGCGCGTTAATCCGACGGATGCCGGAGGGCTTGAGCGTGGCAAGCGAGGTATTCATGGGCAGACGCATAGCGTTCCTTTCGTAAGGGTTGCACTAGGATAGCGCGGCGAGGCGCCGCCAGACGGTGTAACCTAAACGGAAACCAACCGGAAAGGAGGCGGCATGGAGACGACCGCGCGCGGCGATAAGCCCAAAACGCTGCAGACCATTGCGTATATCAGTATTCCCGATAGCGCCGATCTTGAGTTTTTGCTCTGGGACCTGCAGGATGCCATCGCCGCCTATGCACAGCTTTCCGGCACCGTGCTCCCCCGCCCGGTCGACTTGAAGGCAAATGACACCGGTGTAGTCGATGGCATGGTGCTCGCTGTTGATGATGCCTTTGATGATGAGGCGATGAGCGTCGTAGGGCAGGCGCTTGATTGCCTTGGGGGCACGGAAACGCGCGTCTATGTTGTCGTCCGGGCCGCCTATGAGCGCAGCGAAGGGGCACGCATGCTCATCAAGCGTCTACGCCAAGCTTGCGAACTCCGCAGGCTAACGTGGTGCGGCGGCGTTATCGCCTACACCGGCAGCGGCATCGCGGCGCTTCGTCATTCCCCACGCATGGGGCTCCTGCGTCGGCCGTTTTCCGAAGCGATGGATAAGCTGGTGGGCGCCGTGCGCATGGGCTGCTCGGTTGAGCACGCGCAGCTGCTCGGCGGCGGCGACATCTCGGACTTTGACCCGGACGGCATCATCACCGCCAAACAGGCAATCCCCGCCTGGCTTTGGCGCTTAGCCACAAGGCACTGCGGTTAGCGAGTCGTTAATCCTCCTCGGGAAACATCGAGGAGCACCTCTGCGACAAGAATAGTATTGCCCGCGGCGGTACCCGGATGGTTAAGTCCGCCCTCTTTGCCGATGGCGACTTTAGCCAGGTCGAGCAAATCACGCCAGGCAACAATATGGCCCCTAGCGATTCAGGTCAAAGCCAAAATAGCTGCGCGCATTGTTGTAAGAGATATCCTCCACCAACTTGCCCAGGCACTCCTCGTCATCCGGAACGCGACCCTGCTCCGCCCACTCGGCAAGCAGGCCACAGAGCACGCGACGAAAATACTCGTGTCGTGGATAGCTCAAAAAGCTACGCGAATCAGTCAACATGCCAGTGAAATTGCCAAGCAGGCTCTCCTGCGCAAACACGCTCAGTTGCTTCCTGATGCCATCGAACGCATCGTGGAACCACCATGCGCACCCCAACTGCAGCTTTTGGCGACACCCTCCCTGGAAGGACTGCATCAGCGTCGCCAGGCCCATCCATTGGCTCTCGTCCAGCGAATAGAGAATGGTTTTTGGAAGTGTTCCTTCCCCATTAGCCGCATCGAGCAAGCTTGCAAGCTCGGAAACAAACCCCGCCTGATCACCGCATGAGTCAAATCCCGCATCCGCGCCTACGGACATATATCCGGAAGAGTTTGCGTTACGCAGGCAATTCATATGCAATTGGAGCGCCCATCCACGACGTTCATACTCCCCCATCAGATGAAGCGTCAACGCCGTCTGGTACGCATCAACGTCTTCTTGCGACAACGTCTTTCCGCACAATGCGTTGTCAACGATTCTCTGGAGCCCGCTATCGTCCGCCCAAGCAAACCTAAAGGAGTTCATGCCGTGATCGGCCAGACGACAACCCTGGGCATGGAAGTATCCGACGCGCCCCGAAGCGGCCTCCTTGATCGCATCCCAAGTTGCAACCTCCAGTCCCGCGGCACTGGATAGTTGCTCAAGATACTCGGAAAACGTTGGCTTATCGATTCCCATCAGGCCGTCGGGCCTAAACGTCGGAAGCACCATAGCAGCACCTGCAGACTGGCGCATCTTCCGATGCCAGGAAAGGTCACTCACGGGATCATCCGTAGTGCAAACACAGTGCACGTCAAATAAGCGCATCAGGCCCCGAGCTGAAAAATCGGATTCTGCGATTCTCGCGTTTGCGCGCTCCCAAATCTCGGCGGCATTCTTTCCGCAAATTGTGAGATCGATCCCAAATGCTCGTCTCAGTTCCAAATGGCTCCACTCGTAGAGTGGATTACCGTATGCGCGTTCCATAGTATGAACGTAGGCAAGAAACTTGTCATACGGCTCTCCATCCCCCGTGATCAGACGCTCCGGCACGCCATTTGCACGCATGAGACGCCACTTGTAGTGGTCACCCGCCCCCTCATCGCAAATCCAAAGCCGAGTGAGGTCATCGAAACGCTTGTCCTCGCAAATCTGCTGGGGATCCAAATGGCAATGGTAATCGATAATGGGCATGTGCTCGGCATGGTCGTGATAGAGCTTGCGGGCCAATGGTGTAGCGAGTAAAAAGTCATCATTTAAAAGCATGATCTATACCTTTTCAAAAACGGGTACAGAGCAAAGCTCCGTACCCATAAGTAATCAAATGCGGTGGACTATATCTGTCCTTTGTCGACAAAACCAGCCTTCTCAAGCGCTTCCCACATGCCGTTAATGTAGGCGATGCCTAAGGCGCGATCATAGAGACCGTAGCCTGGACGCCCTGTTTCATCCCAGATCATGCGACCGTGGTCGGGGCGAATGTAGCCCTCAAAACCGTTGTCATGGAGAGCTTTCATCATGCGATACATGTCGAGCGAGCCGCATTCACTCGGGTGAGGCGCCTCGTAGAAATCCTTGTTAGCGGAGTTCTCGGGCGCGATGTACTTGATATTGCGCATATGCACAAAGTGAATACGCCCACGCTGCGTAAACTCGGAAAGTATGGAATAGACATCGTTTCCAGGCTCCTCGGCAATCGAACCGCAGCAGAGCGTGATGCCGTTATAGGGCGTATCGACAGTGCGACAGAGCCAGTCGAGGTCCTCGCGGTTCTTGATGATTCGCGGAAGGCCAAACATGGAGTAGGGCGGGTCATCAGGATGAATAGCCATCTTGACGTCGCATTCCTCGCAGGTGGGCATAATAGCCTCGAGGAAGTAGACGAGGTTCTCGCGTAGCTTATCCTCATCGATATCTCGATAGGCCTCAAACAAGACCCTTTACCTGCGCCAAGCGCTCGGGCTCCCAGCCGGGCAGCGTAAAATCGCCGGAACCGTGAGCAACCGTGTCGATAATCTCCTGCGGGTCATCGGGGATATTCTTCTTGATAAAGGCCAGCGTTGACGACCCGTCGGGCAAGCGGTAGTCCAAGTCACTCTTGACCCAGTCAAACACCGGCATGAAGTTATAGCAGATGACCTTGACGCCCTCGGCAGCGAGGTTGCGAATCGTTTCCTTGTAGTTCTCTATGTATTGATCGCGCGTGGGCAAGCCGATCTTGATGTCGTCATGAATGTTGACGGATTCGATCACTTTAAGCGTCAGGCCGTTGTGTTCAATCATCTTGCGAAGCGCGTGAATGCGCCCACGAGGCCAAACCTCACCCGCGGGGATGTCGAACAGCGTACCGACGATGCCGCGCACACCCGGAATCTGGCGCACTTGCTCCAATGTGATTTTCTCTTCTTTGGGACCGTACCAGCGAAACGTGAGTTCCATAGTTCTGCCTCCTTACTTGCAATATATATCTATGGTTGCGGCAACAGCGCCCGGGCCAGCGAGCATCTCTGCCAAAAAATGCTCAACTTTGCGGCCCAAGCCCACCTCGTAAAGATCAAGCCCAAAAATCTCGGCGTTGGAAAGGATGGGCGATACGGCATCATGAATGACCGACGCATCGCACACGCCCAGAGTGAGTGAGCTGACGCATTCGGTAAGCTCGGGCAGCAAAGGATCGGGGCTCAGCTCAAAATCGTTACCCGCATCGTCGATGCCCAGGAGATAGCGCAGCCATCCGGCGATTGCCAATGGAATATAGGTAAGGTTTGCGACATCGAAACCCCGGTCTCGATAGGAGCAGATGGTGTGTCCAAAGCGAATGCCGACCTTCTGGGATGTATCCGTTGCAATGCGCTGCGGCGCATCGGGAAGGCTGCGATTAGGAAGGCGTTGTCCCACGAGCTCATCGATAAAGTCACGTGGGTCAATCACGCCCGGATCGACCACTACGGGCAAGTCCTCGTCGTAGCCTAGATGTTTTACAAGCGCGACCAGACGCGAGTCCTCCATCTCCTTCCAGATGCGGTCATAGCCCATGAGGCATCCGAAGACCGCAAGGCATGTGTGTAGCGGGTTGAGACAGGCCGTAACCTTCATGGTATCGGCCCGCTCAGCTGTCTCGCGATCGCACATGATGACGCCTGCTGCCTCGAGTTCAGGGCGCCCGTTGGGGAAGGAGTCCTCGATAACCAGGTAGTGCGCCGCCTCGGTGTTGGCAAAGCCAGCAAACGCAGGACCGTCCGTGGGCATGAGCGACAAGTCCTCCCAACCCTGCTCGGCAAGCGCCGCAGCCGTCTCGGGTGATGGGTTGGGCGTGATGCGGTCGATCATGGACCAGGGAAAACTCACACGCGCCTCATCGTCGAGGTAATCGATAAAGCCTTGGTCGACATGGCCGCAATCGAACCAACCACGCGCAACCGCGAGCACTGCCTCCTTAAACCGCCGCCCGTTTTGCGAGAAATTGTCGGTCGAAACCATAGCGATCGGCGCTGCACCGGCGCGGTAGCGCGCCCAAAGCAGACGGCAGACAATACCCATCGTGCTCGCAGCGCCCTCCGGACCGGCCTCGAGCTCGGCGGCGACGTGGGGCAACAATTCGCCGCGCGCATCGCGCAGCCCATAACCCTTCTCGGTGATGGTAAACGTTGCCATCTCAAGCTCGGGGCTCTCAAAGTAGCGCTCGGCGCGAGCCAAGTCCTCAGGACACTGAGGGTTTGCAAATACGCCGCCCGCATTGACGGCGATCACGCGCTCGTCAAGAGTCCCATCGGCATTCATGATTACCTGCAGGCCGTTATACCCGTAAGGCGCAAAGACTTCAACGAGCGTAGAGGGGCTAAAGGTCTCTGACACCACGACGCCGCGGTCGAGCTTGCCTTGGTCGGCAAGCTCCTGGGCTATTGCGGCATGAAAGGCTCGGTAGAGGTTGCCGGCGCCAAAATGGATCCACCTGGGCTGCTCCCAACCCGTAGCCTTGATTGTGTCAGTATCGCATTGGGGTAGCTTCACGCCCATGCGCCGGAGCTCTTCTGTCTGGTTTTTCCAATCGGATAGCTTTGCCATGCTCTCTCCTATCGCATCGCGCGCGGATCAAAGCCGTCCACGTAATCTGCCTTGTTGCACCAACGCTCACGCAGCAAAAACGCCACGGCCTTGGGCTGACGGTCACGGGTGAACGCACCTTTTTTGTTGCCGTCGACACGCATCTTGCCCTCGACTGTCTGGAAGTCGCACAGATTCCAGGGTTGTTCGCCCACTACCCAGTCAAACATGTCAAAGATCTCGTGCTGCATCTTGAAATACTCGACTTGATACTCCTCGCTCCACATCACGCTCGGCAGCTTGTGAACGCCGGCCATGGTGTCGCATCCGTACTCGGTAAAGAAGAACGGCTTGTTGGGCTCAAGCTTCTCCCACTTATGCATCTCCTCGATCAGAATCTCGCGTGCATCCTCGATCTCGGGGCCGGGAGACACGTACCAGCCGTCATAACGGTTGAGCATCATAAAGTCGGCCAAGTGCGTGCACTTGTCGATACCGGCACGACAACGCGTGACATTGGTGTAGGAACGAGGACGCTTCTGCGGGTCAAGCTTGCGAGCAAGGTCGAAAATCTCCGTCGCGTACGGAAGGCTCCCCTCGGTCGAGAAATCCGGCTCGTTGAAAAGACTCCAAGCGCAAACGCACGCATGGTTCTTATCGCGCTCGATAAGCTCGCGTACTGCCTGTTTATGGACCTCAAGCGTTTTCTCGATGCCGGGAAGATCAAAGAGCGTCTTAGAAACAGAAGTCTTGGTGGCATCGTCGAAATTCTGCGTCGAAACCAAAAAGCCTACGGCCGCGACCTCATCGATCACCAGGAAGCCCTCGCGATCTGCCTCTTGAAGCTCTTCCTCCGCATACGGGTAATGGCTCGTGCGGAAGGAATTGCAGCCCATCCACTTCATGAGCTCAAAGTCGCGGCGGGCAACCACGGGGTCAAACCCTCTGCCGTGAATCGGGCTATCCTCGTGGCGACCAAAGCCTTTGAGATAGACGGGATGTCCATTAAGCAGAAAATCGCGGCCATCGATCGAAACCGTACGCAAGCCAATCTGCTCATAGTATTCGTCGACAACTTTGTCGCCGTCCACAATTCGCACCGTAAAGGTGTAGAGGTAGGCAGCGCGCAGATTCCAAAGATGCGCGTCTTCGATCTCAATGCCGCCAGAAGTGCCGCGCTTTTGTGCGACCACGTTCCCGTCTTCATCGGCGACCGTCAGCTCAACCTCGTGCGACCCATTGGTAGTAACCTCGTAGTGCACGTATGCCGTACCATCGATAACCGACTCGGTCACCACGGTCATGTCCTCGATGCGCTCAGCCGGGGTATAGACCATGCGCACGCTGCGCTGAAGACCGGAATAGTTGAAGAAATCAAAGTAAGGCTGGTTGATGCGCGTGCCATCACGCAGCTCTTTGACGCGGCCGAGGGGCAGCGATTCATGACTCAACTCGTTGTTAACCTTGACAACGAGCAGGTTCCAGTCGTTCCAGCGCACGGCATCGTTGGCATGGGCGCAAAACGGCGTAAACCCGCCCTCGTGCTCCGCCAGCTCCGTGCCATTGAGGTAGACCGTCGCTCGATGCGTGGCGGCGTCAAAGCGTATATCGACATTGCCGTCGTGCCACTCGCCCGGAACAAAAATGCGACGTGCATACCACACGTCACCGCAGAACTCGCGGCTCTCCTTATCGGTGAAGATATCGGCAAAGCTCGCCGGAACCGGCATGTCGACAGCATCAACAAGGCCCTTAGCAGGCCAGTCCAGTTCCTCGCCCACCTTTTCGCGGTCAAAGGCAAAATCCCACGTACCGTCGAGTACCTGGATACGGCGGGTTACCGTGGTGCGCGGGTAGAGCGAATCGAATGGCATGGATCATCCTTTCGGTTGATTGGAAAACAGAAAGAGGCGACCGGCCGCGGCGCCCCTGCACCGCGGCCCGCGCCGCCTACCTACCGATCGTTTGGGGCGCGTCGGCTACGCCGCATCAAGTTCGGCCTGCTGGGCCTTCTTATCGGCTTCGGACAGCATCTTGTCGTTAAAGCCAAAGAAGTACGTGAGCGCAACGGAGAGGACAAAGCTCAACACGACGCAGACCGGGACACTCCAGCCGCCAGGGAACATAGCCAGGGCCGGGATGGTAAAGAGGTTGAGACCAACCTGGGCCAGACGTTGGAATCCAGCGATGGAGATAATCACGCCGCCAACACCGGCAGAGAGGCAGGCGCACACAAACGGACGCTTGTACTTGAGAAGAACACCGTAGATGGCGGGCTCGGTAATGCCGGCAAAGACGGCAACGACGGCATTGGTGCCAGCGAGCTCCTTGAGGGGCTTGAATTTGGTCTTGAGCATGACGCCCAGGGTGGCGCCAGCAATAGCGTACGTGCAGCCAAAACCGAGCGGCATGAGCCAGTCATAGCCGAGCACGGCATAGTTGTTCATGGCGATGGGAACGAGCGCCCAGTGGGCACCAAAGATGATCAGACAGGGATACAGACAGCCGTAGATAAAGGCAGCGACCTGCGGTGCCAGGTTGTAGACAACCATGAAGGCGTCGGCAAAGACGTTACCGATGACCATGGAGACCGGGCCGATCGCGATAAGCTCGACAGGGACCATGACGGCGACGCAGATGGTGGGCACAAGCATAAAACGCAGCGACTTAGGCATGAACTTGCTCACCACATGCTCAAGCTTGGAGAGCACCCAGACGGTGAGGAGCGCCGGCAGCACGGACTGACCATAGTTCATAAGGTTGACCGGCAGACCGAAGAAGTCGAGCGCCGCGCCGTCCGAATAGGCCTTGGTAATCGCGGGATACACGAGCGCACCGACTACGGCAAACGCCGTAAACTTATTGGTCTTGAAGCGATCGGCCGCCGTGATGGCAAGCGCGAGCGGCAGGAAATACATAAAGGCATCGGAAGCCGCGTACAGGATCTGATACGCACCGGAGTCCGCGCTCATGAGACCAGTGTTGGTAAAGACGACCAGCAGAGCGCGCAGCAAACCGACACCCGCCATGCCGCCCAGGCAAGGCATGAAGATGCTCGAAACCAGGTCGGCAGCACGCTCAACAATGCTGCCCTTTTTACCCTCGTCCTCAGACTCGGCGGCAACCGCGCCGCCATCAAAGCCGGCGCCGAGCAGCTTGATGACCTCGTCAAATGCATCCTCAACGTCGGGGCCGATAACAACCTGATACTGACCGTTGCCGATAACAACGTCCACGACGCCCGAAACGGCCTTGATATCGTC
This sequence comes from Collinsella aerofaciens, assembly GCF_901212495.1. Classification (GTDB taxonomy): domain Bacteria; phylum Actinomycetota; class Coriobacteriia; order Coriobacteriales; family Coriobacteriaceae; genus Collinsella; species Collinsella aerofaciens_H. The sequence goes on from NZ_CAAKNY010000032.1 coordinate 9,606, forward strand.
AGTCTTGGCCTTGTCCTGGTCCTTAAGCACAAAGCGCAGGCGGGTAATGCAGTGCTTGACAGAAGAAATGTTGTCTTTGCCGCCTACAAGCTCGACAACTGACGACGCAATCGCCGGATAGTCTTTTTTAGCCATGAATGCTCCCTTCGGAATATCGTTGGTGGTTTGCACGGCGCCCTATGACCGGTCCGGGTGCAAGAACTCCACGCTGTTATGAGGCCTCATGTCCCCCTTGGACATTGACTTAAAACTAACAGCTCAGAAACTGATGCAACATAACCAAAACATGTTGAAGATTGACCGAATCAGACTGTTTATAATTATTTTTATTTCCGCAGGTAATCCCCTATATTCGACTGAAATGAGCTGAGTAACGCACCTTTAGTTTTGCCTGCTCATCGGCAGACGGTAGTTACATTCGGATAAACGGTATAACCACATCCTTTGATTGATATATCCATTTCCGACACTATGATGAATACCATCGAAAGCCGTTGAGAGAAAGGCAGGCAATGACACCAGAGCAGTTGGATGCCCAGCTGAGGCAGCTCAGCGCACACGAGAAGCTCTACAAGCGGGGCATAGACCCCAACCAGGTAACACCGTACTCATCGGTTGAGGAGGCAGATGGCATCCCCCGTTCTGCTGCAGTTGCGCCCCAGCATGTAGTTGCGGGCTTCTTCATCAAGCGTCACTCGCGTTTTAGGAAATATCCCCTGCATCGCCAAGATGAAATTGAACTTGCTTATATGTATGACGGCTCTGCGACCGAAATCGTTAACGGCTCAACCTTCACACTCAAACGGGGACAGATGCTCATCGTGGACTCAGACACCGTGCACACGACGCTTCCCTTGGGCGAAAACGACATCTTGATCGTTATCAAGTTCAGTAAGGGCGGTATGACTCCGAGTTTCTTCTCTCAGCTCGAATGCGGAAGCATCGTGGGATCGTTTTTTGCCAATTCCATTTCAAAGGGCCGCGCACATGACGGCTACGTTCTATTCCATTCCGATCAAAGCCGGCGGCTATCGCTTTTTATGAAGGAATTTCTCTGTGAGTGGATGGAGCCGAGCCGGTACAGTAAGAACATGCTTCAAGCTCTTTTTGGAACCATCGTGGCCGAGCTTGCCAACGTCTACGAAAGCGACATCACCAACGCGTCACACGGGCAAAATCCCGCACTCGAAGTACTCACATATATAGAAAAAGAATATTCATGCTGCACCCTTAAAGGAGCCGCAGAACATTTTGGCATGGCGCCCGACAGCCTCTCACGCATGCTCAAGCGCGAAACGGGAGACAGCTTCAACAAGTTACAACAGAGGCAAAGAATCTCCATTGCCAAGGCGCTGCTCGCAAATACCGACCTTGCCGTGACGGCAATAGGAAAGCAGGTCGGATACGACAACATGTCATTCTTCTATCGCAAGTTCAAAGAAGACACGGGGCTGACGCCAGCTGACTATCGGACGGCTCTCGGCATATCCCGAGAGACAAATCTGACAAGACAGCTTGCAACATAGAGCAAATCGAGTCCCGAAGGTGAATTGCAATTTAACTAATTCCGCCATTGCTTAATCTCGATATACAATTGCAAAACTCTGTGTAGCCTTGGTTCGTAGAAAATGGCATCTTCAACCGTCCGATAGGGCAATTTGACGTTGGCAACGTACGCAACTATCAACCGGAAACCATTACGCACAAAAAGGCCGGGGGCGCGTCTCGCCCCCCGTTCTCACCGCAATAAAATCGAACCTCGAACCTGCCCCGGGAAAGAAAAAATCTCGCGAAACGAGCCCATCCCCATGGGAGGAAGTCAGAGGGTCCAGGTCGTGGCGCTACCCCAGCGCTCAACAAGGCGCTCCAGGCGCCATGCCGCGTTAGCGGGACTTGTTGACGGCAATACGACAGCGGGCAGGCCCGTCCGCTCCTGCAGATAGCGCTTGTAGAGGCGCCCCGCCGTACCGCCGTTGCATATCACTTGCTCAATGGACGCGTTGCTCGTGATGAGCTCGATGCGCGCCGGCACAACGTTTTTGATGCTGGCGTCACTCGAGCCCTTGATGTCGCAGCTCTCGATCACATCCCACAGGGCCACGCCGCCGTTCAGCAGCATGGATCGCTTGGCGGCAATCGAGGCGTCGAGCGTCGCAGGCTCACTGCCTGCCAAAGGGTCGCCCTCGTTGGGCGGCACGGGCACACCGAGGCACGCGGCCATCACGCGCCAAAAGCGGTTCTGCGGATTGCCATAGTAGAAGGCATTGGCACGCGAGAGCACCGAGGGAAACGACCCCAGCACCAAAATGCGCGAGCGCTCGTCAAACACAGGCTCAAACCCATGCTCAATATGTTGATAGCCCTCGTCGGATGCAGCCATGGCCTAGGCCCTCAACAGATAGCGCACCTCGTAGGGCGCAAGCTCAAGAGTACCCGTCAGCTCGACCGTGGGCGCATCGTCGGCAAGCAGGTCGACGAAGGAGCCGTTGAGTTCGCCGGCTCCAAAGGTATAGGGCTCGTTCACGGCATTGACTGCCACGAACACTGTCGCGTCGTCGCAGGCGCGCTCGAACAGCAGCTGCTTGTTCTGAATCACCACGTTGCGGTACGCGCCGTAGTTGAGAGCGCGTGCCGCCGCACCGTCTGTCGAACGCAGGTGCGCGAGCTGCTTGATGAAGGCCGTCAGCTCGTTAGGCGCAGGCTCATCGAGCGCAGGCCGCAGCGCCCAATCGCCATCAGGGCCGCCCTTTTCGCCGGCAATCCCCCACTCGCTGCCATAATAGACACATGGGATACCCGGCATGCCAAACAGCATGCCATAAGCGGGACGCAGGCAGGACTTGTCGGTGAGGATGCTTGCCAGGCGCGGCACATCGTGGTTGTCGACAAACGACAGCAGATGCTTGCCGCGATAAATGCACCACGGGTCACCGCCAAACTGGCGATGCAGCGAATGGGCGATCTCGAACATGTTGACCGAGTTAAAGCTGGAATACAGGCCCTTGTAGCACTCGTAGTTGGTGCAGGAGTCAAGCATCTCGTCGTTGACGATCTGGTTGTAGTCGCCGTGGAGCGTCTCACCAATCAGCACAAAGTCGGGCTTGAGCCCACGGGTAAAAGTATGCAGGCAGCGCATAAAATCGCGATCGAGCATATAGGCGACGTCCAAGCGCAGACCGTCAATGCCAAAGACATCGGCCCAACGGCGCACGGACTCGAGCAGGTAATCAACCACGGCGGGATTTTGCAGGTTGAGCTTCACGAGCTCAAAATGGCCCTCCCAGCCCTCGTACCAAAAGCCGTCGCCATAGCAGGAATCGCCGTCAAAGCTAATGTGGAACCAGTCCTTGTAGGGCGAGTCCCACTTGCGCTCTTGCACATCGCGGAAGGCCCAAAAGCCGCGGCCCACATGGTTGAAGACGGCGTCGAGCACCACGCGGATGCCGTGGGCGTGCAGCGTCTCGCACACGGCGGCAAAGTCGGCGTCCCCACCCAGGCGGCGGTCGATGTGGCGCAGACTGCGTGTGTCGTAACCGTGGCCATCAGACTCGAGCGGCGGGTTAATGAGCACAGCACCGATGCCGAGCTCTTGCAGGTAGTCGGCCCATTGGGCGATTTTCATGATGGGGACATCGGGGCTAGCTGTGGCATCGGCGGCCTGGGTGAGCTCATCCTCGGTAACGGGGGCGGCGTTTTCGCACGGAGCTCCGCAAAAGCCCAGCGGATAGATCTGATAGAACGTCGTCTCGTATGCCCACATAGCAACCTCCCGGTAAGCTCAACACAACGATATCCATTGTATGCCCAGCAGGGTAGCCAATTTGGGACGGGGCTATTTTAGCTACCC
>NZ_CAAKNY010000033.1:0-5431 GCF_901212495.1 Collinsella aerofaciens
TTATTTTGGCAGGTTTTATCTGGGCAAACGTCATTTCCGCCACAAAGGGGCCAGGCACCTTTGTGGTGGTTTTGGCCAAAGAGGCTTTGACTTAAACCTACCTCTAGGTGTAATAATCGCTGACAAACGATTGCGATTACGGAGGTCTTATGCCAAAACTGTACTTTATGCGTCACGGCCAAACGCTCTTTAACTTGCTTCGTCGCAAGCAGGGCTGGTGTGACTCGCCGCTCACCGAGCTGGGAATCGAGCAGGCTAAAACTGTCGGCGCGACCCTGCGAGAGCGTGGCCTTGCGTTCGACCATGCGTACAGTTCCACGTCCGAGCGTGCGTGCGACACGCTTGAGCTTGCGTTTCCTGATCAGCCTTACGAGCGCGTCAAGGGCCTTAAGGAGTGGAACTTTGGCAAGTTTGAGGGTGCGAGCGAGGATTTGAATCCGCGCCTGCCGTACGGCGATTTTTACAAGCAGTATGACGGCGAGGGCGAAGACGAGTTTTGCGAGCGCATCATGGCGACCATCACCGAGCTCGTGCAGCGCCCTGGACATGAGAGCGTGTTGTGCGTGAGCCATGGCGCCGCAGCGGCTCAGGTCATGCGCGGCGTGGGCGTGGAACCGCTCAAGATGAAGAACCGCATCGGCAACTGCTGCGTGCTCGAACTCGACTTTAATCCCGCCACCAGCACATTCGCTCTCGCAGATCTGTACAACCCCTACGGCACCCCGCGCGAGTAGCATCAGGACATCAGCCAAAACCATCACAAAGGGGCCAGGCACCTTTGTGATGGTTTTGCCGTTTACAGGCGATTTCCTACCGTTCGGCGGACTTTCGCGCCAATGGGGCTTACGCCGCATGCAAGTTTCATCCTACAATCGCCCACGTGCTCACAAGTTTGTTACTCCTCGGGAGGCATCACTTGCGCATAATAGAAGACGAGGAATATCGCCCCGTCGTCTAGCGCCGATGTCCGAGGAGTTTTTTCATGCTCATTTTAAAGAAGATCAACAATAACGTTGCTCTTGCCGCCAGCGATGACGGTCGAGAGGTTGTTGTCTTTGGCAAGGGCATCGGTTTTCACGAGATGCCGTACCAACTTGCCGATGAGTCCCTCATCCAGCGCAAATTCTATAACGTTCCCGAAAGCCTGCAAGATATGGTGGGCACCCTTCCCGACGACGTCCTGCTCGCCGCGAGCGACATTGCCTGCTTCGCGTCGCAGCAGCTTGGCTGTAAGCTTTCCGGTGGCCTGCCCTTTATTCTGGCAGATCACCTGCAGTTTGCCGTTCAGCGCGACGACGACCAGCTCAGCGCTCCCAACCCGCTCGAGCACGAGGTGGCCTTCATCTACCCGCGCGAGCTGGAGATCGGCCAGGCCGCGCTCGCTATCGTGCAAAAGCACACCGGCGTCAAGCTGGGTCAGAACGAGGCCACGAGCGTCGCGCTCCACATCGTTAACGCCGAGGTCGACGGCATGGGCCGCGCCAAGGACATGGACTTCATCATGAAGAGCACCCGCGTGCTCGACGAGGTGACTCATTCCGTGGAAAAGCAGCTTGGCTGCTCGCTCGACACGGCGTCGTATAGCTATATTCGCTTTCTTGCGCACCTGCGTTTTTTGGTTCGTCGCCTCTGCAAGGGCAAGTGCACGCAGACCGAGAACTCCTCGCTGTTTATGCAGGCCGCCCGCGATTTTCCCGAGGCCTACCAGTGCGCATACGCCATCAACCGCGTGTTCGAGAAAGAGTTCAGGCAGAGCTGCTCGGACGAGGAGCTTCTGTATCTGATGATGCATATCAACCGTCTGCGATCGGCTTCGCAGACCGAGTGAGTAAAGCCGCCAGTCTGGCGGCAATCGCAACATTTCTTTTTGGTTTCTAACTGCGGGCAAGGTACCGGCTCGCGGTAGGGGATATTTTTGTCGAAATTTGGAAAAGAGAGGACAGATCATGGCAGGTAAATACGACGATCTTGCTGCCCAGATCGTAGAGCTGGTTGGCGGTAAGTCCAACGTCAAATGCGTCGCACACTGCATTACCCGTGTTCGTTTTAAGCTGAAGGACGAGTCGAAGGCCAATGACGAGGCAATCTCCGAGCTGCCCAACGTCATCAAGGTCATGCACGCCAACGGTCAGTACCAGGTTGTTGTGGGCAACATCGTCGAGGACGTCTACGACGCCGTTCTCAAGGCCGGCGGTTTTAGCGACGGCGGCGCCGTCGACGCCGATGACGACGATGCCGCTCCCAAGGGCGTTACCGATGTGATCATCGACCTCATCTCGGGCATCTTCGCCCCCATGCTCGGCACCTTCGCCGCTGCCGGTATCATGAAGGGCCTGCTGGCGCTCGCTACCTTCCTGGTCCCGAGCTTTGCCAACGACGGCGCCTATACGCTGCTCTACACCGTCGCTGACGGCATGTTCTACTTCCTGCCCGTGGTGCTTGGCTTTACTGCGGCCAAGAAGTTCAAGATGAGCGAGTTCAACGGCATGGCCATCGCCTTTGCTCTGGTCTATCCCACCATGGTTGCCCTGACCTCGGGCGAGGTTGTCGGTTCCGTGCAGCTCGGCTTTGCCGGCCCCTTCTCTTGGTACCCCACGTTCCTGGGCCTGCCGCTCATCATGCCTGCCTCGGGTTACACCAGCTCCGTTATCCCCATCCTTCTCATGATCTGGTTCGGTTCTACCCTCGAGCACTGGGTTAAGAAGTGGATGCCCGCTTCTATGAAGATGTTCTTCACCCCGCTGATCGTCGTCACCGTCACCGTCACCCTTGGCTACCTGGTCATTGGCCCCATCGCCACGCTCATCACCAACCTGCTCGGTGAGTTCTTCGCACTGCTGTTTGGCCTGCCCATGATCGGCTCCCTCCTGGGCTGCACCCTCGTCGGTGCCTTCTGGATGTGCCTGGTCATCTTTGGCTTCCACTGGTCGCTCGTGCCTATCGCGCTGGTCAACCTGTCCACTCTGGGCCACGACTACATCCTGGGCTCCGTTATCGCCCACTCCTTCTCGCTGGGCGCCGTGCTCTTTGCCATGTATCTCAAGAACAAGGACGAGAAGTTCCGCGGCATCGCGCTGCCGGCCATGATCTCCGCCTTCTTCTTTGGTGTCACTGAGCCCGCTATCTACGGTGTCGCCCTGCCCGATAAGAAGGCCTTCATCAACGCCAGCATCGGTTCTGCCGTGGGCGGCCTCATCATCGGTATCTCCGGCGCCGTGGTGTACATGTCCGGTGGTCTGGGCGTCTTCAACTGGCTGTCCTTCATCGACCCCTCCGGTGTTAACGGCATCAACCACATGATCTGGGCGATCGTTGCTTCGCTCGTGGGTGCCGTCGTGGGCTTCGCAATCGAGTTTGTCACCTTCAAGCCCGAGGCTGCCAAGTAGCCCAAACGACAAAGACTCGGTATCAAGCCGGCGGGGGGAGCGCCCCGCCGGCTTTTTCCAAATGGGCGAGATGCTCTGCGCATGCGCCCGTTTGGGCAACTGCCCAAATCAAGACTATGCCGGTTTACTACGATGAATCTACAGGGGCCGACCGCACCGTGATTTTTCGGAAATGGTCAAGCCTCCTACCTGCGTTTTTAGTTTTGCAATTTCCAGTGTGCTCGAGAGCCATCGATCCATCGTAGTAAACCGACATGGTTTTGATCGAACGGGCCTCGCGCGGGGCATCCAGTACATGCCTCGCCACGAAACCGGCCCATCTACTACGTTTATGTGGCAAGGGCCAACCACACGGTGGTTTTCCGAGAACCGTCAAGCCATCTACCTGCGGTTTTATTTTTGCCAATTGCGGCGTGGTCGGGGGTTCGCGGCAAAACGTAGTAGATAGGCAGGTTTCGTGGCGGCGGTCCTTGTGCGGACCCCGAGCGGGGCGCAAATTACCCCGCGGACGCCGCCCCAGCGTCCGTGGAACCCTCCCAACACGTACGAAAGGAGCCAATATGGCTTTTCCCGATGGATTTCTGTGGGGCGGCGCCACTGCCGCCAATCAGTGCGAAGGCGGATACAACGAGGACGGCAAGGGCCTCAGTGTTCCCGACATCATGACCGGCGGCACGGTCTCCGAGCCGCGCCACATTACCGACGGCATTCTGCCCCAGTACCACTATCCCAGCCACGAGGCCGTGGACATGTACCATCACTACCTCGACGATATCAAGCTTTTTGGCGAGATGGGCTTTAAGTGCTACCGCATGTCCATCAACTGGAGCCGTATCTTCCCCAACGGCGACGAGGCCGAGCCCAACCAGGCCGGCATCGAGTTCTACCGCCGCGTGTTCCAGGCCTGTCAGGAGCAGGGCATCGAGCCCATGGTCACCCTCAGCCACTACGAGCTGCCCTATGGCCTGTCCAAAAACTACGGCGGCTGGAAGAACCTCAAGCTCATCGATTTCTATCTCAACTACGCCCGCACTGTCATGACCGAGTACAAGGGCCTGGTGCGCTACTGGCTCACCTTTAACGAGATCAATTGCCTGCTCATGGGCGGCTTTGGCGGCGTGATGGGCGGCGGTATGGTGCCCGAGGCAACTGACACGCCCATGACCTTTGGCAACTGCGACTGGGACGACCCGCAGGCGCGCTTCGATGCCCTGCACCATCAGTTCTTGGCGAGCGCCAAGTGTGTCACCTTGGGTCATCAGATCGATCCTCAGAACAAGATCGGCTGCATGATCGCCGGCAACGCCTGCTACCCGCACACGTGCAATCCGGCCGACGTCCTGGCGGCACAAAAGCAACAGCGCGAGATGAACTTCTACTGCGGCGACGTTCAGGTCCGTGGCGCGTATCCGGCGTGGGCACGCAGCCTGTGGCGCCGCGAAGGCGTGCACGTGGAGGTCTCGCCCGAGGACGCCGCCACGCTGGCCGCCGGCAAGGTCGACTTCTACAGCTTTAGCTACTATATGAGCGCCACGGCCACGGCCGACCCGGTGCTGCTGGAGCAGGGCAACATCTTTGGTGGCGCCGGCAACGAGTATCTCAAGAAGAGCGATTGGGGTTGGGCGATCGACCCCGTGGGCCTGCTCTACTACCTGGAGGAGGTCTACGACCGCTACCAGGTGCCGCTGATGATTGTCGAGAACGGCCTGGGCGCGGTGGACGAGGTCGAGGCGGACGGTTCGATTCACGACGGCTACCGTATCGATTACCTGCGCGAGCATATCAAGCAGATGGAGATTGCCATCGAGGACGGCGTGGACCTGATGGGCTACACCATGTGGGGCTGCATCGATTTGGTGAGCGCCTCGACTGGCGAGATGAAGAAGCGTTACGGCTTTATCTACGTCGACAAGGACAACGACGGCAACGGTACGCTCGCCCGCAGCCGAAAGGACAGCTTCTTCTGGTACAAGAAGGTCATCGAGTCCAACGGCGCCGACCTGGCCTAGCCGGGGCTAACCTGCCAAAAAGGGACAGGTTTATTT
>NZ_CAAKNY010000033.1:5441-10749 GCF_901212495.1 Collinsella aerofaciens
ACAAACGTCACTTCCACCACAGAGGGGCCAGGCACCTTTGTGGTGGTCTTTGCTTTGGTAGATTTTTGTGAGATGCCTTACAATCTACCAAGTAGTTCATACTGAGCGAAAAACGGAGAGAAGGGTCCTGATGCGTCCTTAATGTTTCATGCGGATAGATTGATTTGACAGACGGTGGCGAATGCCCACCGCCCGTATTCGTATGAAACAAGGAGTCTCCATGCTCGCATCTCTTTTTTCAAAGCCTCAATCATCGCTGTCCGTGCAGGCCAAGCGCCTGGTGGCGATGCGCTTTCTCATCTACACCGGTTTTCAGACCAGCTACTTTATCGGCGTCATCGGAACGCTCACCTATGCGGACGACGCTTCGGTCGTCGCGACATCGCTGGCCGTCCTCTTTATGAACGTCTTCGTGATCCTGGGGTCCTTTGCGGGCGGCGCGGTGCTCGACGCTTGGGGTCCGTGCCGGCATTTCCGGGCGAGTATCGTCGGCACGTTGGCAACCGGCGCGGCAATCCTCGCCTTTGGAAGCGCGACCGGAACAGTCCTTGCCGGCGCGGTGCTCCTGGGCTTTGTGATGGGGTTTGCCCAGCCCATCGCCACGTCCTATCCGGCGTATCTCACCGACGATCCTGTCGAGCTCAAAGACATCAACTCCGCCATCGCCATGTTCTCAAACGTGAGTATCGTCGTTGGCCCCACGCTGGGCGGCTTTGTCGCGGCGGCTGCGTCGTCGCGTGCGGTGTTTTTGCTCATGATGCTCTTTACCGTACTGGCGCTCGCCGCCGGTTGGGACTTTAGGCCGCAAGCAGGTCGCGCCGTCGCGCGCGAAAGTGCTCCCGCGGATAGCAGCACAACGGCAAGTACTGCCAGTCAAAGCTCCGATTCCAGTAAATCCACCCGCGCAACCTTCGCGACCAGCATCAAGACGGTCTTTACCAACAGCGTCCTCGCCCTGCTGTTCTGCATTATTTTCCTTTCGAACTTTGGCTATGGCGCCTTCGATCCACTGGAGTCATTCTTCTACCGTGATGTTCTGCATGTCGGTGTCGAGTGGATGGGCTGGCTCTCGTCTGCTTGCGGCGTGGGCGCGGTGCTGGGCGCCGTGGTCGCGCTCCATTTGCCGCCGCACCTGATCAACCTAAAAACGCTGCTTGTGGCGCTTCTGTCCGTGGGCCTGGGAAGCCTGATTTACGTGGGGACTCCGTACGTGGGCGTGGCCCTTATCGGCCAGATTGCCCTGGGCGTGGCCTGGGGCGTCGTCAACCCGCTTCATAACACCATCGTGCAAACGACGGCTCCGCTCGAGCAGCTCGGTCGCGTGAACTCGGTCATGGGCTTTGGCAATATGTTCGCCGGCGTGGCGCCGCTGGCGATTGCCCCGTGGCTGGCGGCGACATTTGGCGTGCAGCAGACGCTCGTAGGGGCGGGCGTGGCCGTGACGGCTGTTCCCGCGGCGTTGCTGTTGTTTGGACGCCGGCATTTTGATCGTTCCTCACGGCAGTAAAACCGTCACAACATTCGATGAAAATCTCGATTTTGGCGAAAAGCGTCGAATGTTGTGATGATCTTCGTTGTGGACGGCGCGGTTTGCGTTGTGGACGGGACGGTTTTCGCTATGGATGGTGCGGTTTCGCTGTAGAACCGCCGGACCACGCCCTGCCAACCGCCACCCTCGTTACGTTTTCGCTGCATTTGGGTAAAGTGCCTGCTCCAAGTCGGCGTTGCCCTGTATACTAGAGCGGTTTAACTGTTATGCGGAAGGGAGCGCCTATGGCACTCAGCGAGAAAGACGTGCGCGGCATCGCCGAGTACGCAAAGATCGCACTGACCGATGACGAGCTCGCCCAGATGACGTCCTACATGAACGATGCCGTCCAGATGCTCGAGCCCGTCTTGCAATATGACTTGCCCGACGTGGAGCCCACATTCCATCCTATCGGAAGCCTGTCCAACGTGATGGGCGACGACCTGCGCGAGCCCGAGCGCGACCTGCCGCTCGACGTCGCGCTGGAAAACGCTGGCAGCGCGCGCGACCGCTACTTCCGCGTGCCGTCCATTTTGGGAGAGGGGGAGAGCGAGTAATGGCGCAGAGCTTCGATTCCTTTACTGCCGCCCAGATCGCCGCGGGCGTTGCCGCCGGCGACTTTACCGCTACCGAGGTGGCTCAGGCCTCCCTTGCCGCCATCGAGGCGCGCGAGGGAGGGCTCCAGGCATTCCTGCAGGTGGCGCCCGAGCTTGCGCTTGAGGCCGCCGCGCGCGTGGATGCCGACCGTGCCGCAGGCAAGCCGCTGCCCCCGCTCGCGGGCGTGCCGCTGGCCATCAAGGACAACATGAACCTCGTGGGCACGCGCACCACCTGCGCTTCCCGCATGCTCGGGGACTACCAGAGCGTCTACACCGCCACCTGCGTCCAGCGCATGCTCGATGCCGGCTGCCTGCCCATGGGCAAGGCAAACATGGACGAGTTCGCCTTTGGCAGCTCCACCGAGAGCTCGGCGTTCCACCGCACCAACAACCCCTGGGATACCGAGCGCGTGCCCGGCGGCTCCTCGGGCGGCTCCGCTGCCGCCGTCGCCGCGGGCGAGGTCGCGCTCTCGCTGGGCTCGGACACCGGCGGCTCCATTCGCCAGCCGGCGAGCCTCTGCGGCGTGGTGGGCTTTAAGCCCACGTATGGCGCCGTGAGCCGCTACGGCGTGGTGGCCTTTGGCTCGTCGCTCGACCAGGTGGGCCCCTTTGGCCGCACGGTCGAGGATGTCGCGCTGGCCATGAACGCGCTCACCGGTGCGGGCCACGATCCGTACGATTGCACCAGCCAGGATTGCGCCGTCGACTTTACCGAGCATCTCAACGACAGCATCGGGGGCAAGCGCGTGGGCATCATCACCGCGTTTATGGAGGCCGAGGGCCTGACGCCCGAGGTCAAGGCCGCTGTTCAGCGCGCCGCCCAGGAGCTGCAGAACCAGGGTGCCGAGCTGGTCGAGGTGGACCTGCCGCACCTGGATGCCGCCATCGCCGCCTACTACGTCATCGGCCCGGCCGAGGCGTTCTCCAACCTGGCTCGCTTCGACGGCATCCGTTACGGCTATCAGGAGGAGGGCTGCGCCAACCTGTCCGACCAGAGCTCGCTGTCGCGCGCCCACGGCTTTGGCGCCGAGGCCAAGCGCCGTCAGATGCTCGGCGCCTACCTGCTGAGCTCGGGCGTGTACGACAAGTACTACTACGCCGCGCAAAAGGCCCGCACGCTCATCACGCAGGACTACGACACCGCGTATGCTCAGGTGGACACCATCCTCATGCCCACCTCGCCTCGCACGGCCTTTAAGTTTGGCGAGATTAGCGACCCCACGCAGATGTACCTCTCCGACCTGTACACCATTTCGCTCAACATTTGCGGCAACGGTGGTATCTCGGTGCCGCTGGGCCTGGGCGAGGATACGCAACTGCCCGTTTCTGCCCAGCTGGTGGGTCCGGCCTTTAAGGACCGTCAGCTGCTCACGTTTGCCCGCGCCCTGGAGCGCGGCTTTGCCGATACCGCCACGGGTGCGCCCGCGCTTTCCGTCGCGCCCGATTTTGCCGGGAAGGGAGGCGAGCTGTAATGAAGGAGCTTTCCGAGGTCCTGCAGGATTGGGAGGCCGTGATCGGCCTGGAGATCCATACCGAGCTCACCGCACTCGATACCAAGATGTTCTGCAACTGCAAGCTCAGCCACGATGACGAGCCCAACGCCAACGTGTGCCCGGTGTGCCTGGGCCTGCCCGGCGCCCTGCCGGTGCCCAACAAGCGCGCCATCGAGAGCATCGTCAAGGCCGGTCTTGCCACCAACTGCGAGATTCAGCGTCACTCGATGTTCTACCGCAAGCACTACTTCTATCCCGATATGGCCAAGAACTTCCAGACCACGCAGGGTCCGGTCGCCTTTGCCATGTACGGTCACCTGGACCTGGACGTGACCGGTCGTGGCGCCGCCGAGCGCCCCGACTGCGCGTTTGGCGAGGCCGAGGCTCAGAGCCTGGCGAGCGCTTCGGCCAATGCCGAGGGCCTGTCCACGTCCATGACGTCGACCATGCGCGAGGGCAATCAGCGTGCCGGCCATCTGGCCAGCTATGACGCGTCCAACCTGCAGATGCCCGAGCGTCGCAAGGACGGTTCCTACACGGTGCCCATCCGCATCTTGCGTATCCACATGGAGGAAGATGCCGCCAAGATGGTGCACGTGGGCGGCGCCGAGGGCCGCATTACCGCCGCGGCCGAGTCGCTCGTCGACTACAACCGCTGCGGCACGCCGCTCATCGAGCTCGTCACCGAGCCCGACCTGCGCACGCCCGAGGAGGCTCGCCTGTTTATGGAGAAGCTCCGTCGCATCTTTGTGACGCTGGGCATTTCGGACTGCTCCATGGAGAAGGGTTCCATGCGCTGCGACGGCAACGTGTCGCTGCGCCGTCGCGGCGAGACCAAGCTGGGCACCAAGACCGAGCTCAAGAACCTCAACTCGTTTAAGAGCCTGCATGACGGCCTTGCCTACGAGATTTGCCGCCAAGCCGAGGTGCTCGAGGAGGGCGGCATTATCTACCAGGAGACCCGTCACTGGGAGCCCAGCCGCAAGCGCACCGTGGTCATGCGTGTGAAGGAAACGGCCGACGACTATCGTCTGTTCCCCGATCCCGATCTGGCGCCGTTCGATCTGGACGATGAGTTTATCGACCGCTGCCGTGGCGAGATCCCCGAGCTGCCCGATGCCAAGCGCGTTCGTTTTGAGGCTGACTTCGGTATTAAGACGGCCGACGCCGAGCAGATTGCCGGCGACCCCGAGTTTGCCGACTTCTTTGAGGCCGCCGCTGCCGGTATGGCCGGCAAGGAGGCCCAGACGGTCGCAAACTTGCTGGTCAACGAGATGATCGCCTATCTTAAAGGAGCAGGCGTGTCGCTCGCCGAGTCCGGCATCGCGCCGGCTCAGGTGGCGGCACTCGCCAAGCTGCTGGCGACCGATGCCATCAGCTCCAACCAAGCGCACGAGGTTTTTGAGGCCATGGCCCAGACCGGTGACGATCCCAACAAGATCGTCGACGAGCGCGGTATGCGTCAGGTGAGCGATGCCGGCGCGCTGCAGCCGATCGTGGACGAGGTGCTGGCAAACTGTGCCGAGCAGGCGCAGCAGTACCGCGACGGAAACCAGAAGGTCATCGGCTTTTTGGTGGGCCAGTGCATGAAGGCAAGCCGCGGCAAGGGTAACCCGAAGCTCTTCAACGAGTTGCTGAGAACGTCGCTCTCGTAAGCGGGAACCCGGGAGCCCCGGCAGGGCGGGTGC
>NZ_CAAKNY010000034.1 GCF_901212495.1 Collinsella aerofaciens
CGCCCTTGAAATTGAACGTCAGATTGCCGCGTGTACGGGCTTGCAGCGTCGAGCCGTCACGCGGTTTGGTAAAACCGCGTAACAAATTACGCAAGCTTTGCGCCCACGATCCTTGCCGCGGCCGGCTTGTCGAAGTTGCCGCCGGTGGCCTTGCCGAGCGCGCCCATGACCTGGCCCATCTGCTTCTTGGACGTGGCGCCCAGCTCGGCGATAACCTGATCAATCAGGGTTTCGAGCTCCTCGCCCGAAACCTGCGCGGGCAGCAGGCTCTCCAGAATCTTGACCTGCTCGGTCAGATTGTCGGTACGCTCTTGGTCGGTGCCGGCCTTGATGGACATCTCCAGCGTCTCGCTCGTCTGCTTAATCAGACGCTTGATCATACTGTTGACGTCTTCCTCGGTCACATCGCGGCGCTCGTTGACCTCGATATTCTTCACCTCGGCCTTGACCTGGCGAATGATGGACAGGCGAACCTTGTCCTTAGCCTTCATAGCCGCAATCATTTCCTTCTGCAGCTCTTCGTTGGTCATCTGCAAATCCTCCTCAATAGTGCGGGCGGCACTCGCACGAGCACCGCCCCATGATTACTCAGTCTTCGACGAATCGTCGGCCGAACTCTTGGTGATGCCCTTCAGGCTGACGTTGTACGGCACATCCTTGGGCATGGGGTTAACGGTGATGTCGGCGTCCTTCTTGTACTGCTCCAGCCACTCGCTGTACGCAGCGCTCTCTGCCTGCGTCTTCACCACGTTGGAGACGTACTTCTTGATGTCCTTGGGTACCTGCTTGATGTCATCGACTTGACTATCGACATGGAAGTAGTCGGTGCACTTGATGATGTGGTAACCATAGGTCGACTCGACGACGTCGCTCACACCGCCCTTGTTGAGCCCCTCGAGCGCCTTCTGGTAGCTGTCGACGAAGGTGGTGAGCTTGTCCCAGCCCACATCGCCCTTCTTATCCTTGGAGCCGGTATCGTCGGAGTACTGCTTCACAGCGTCCTCAAAGCTCAGCTCGCCGGAGTTAATCTTGTCCAGGCACTCCTGCGCCTTGGCCTTGGCGGCAGCCTTGTCCTCGTCAGATGCGTCAGAATCGACCTTGATCAGAATATTCGACGAGCGACGGGCGCCATTGTATTTGGACAGGTTCTCGTTGATGTAATCGACAATCTCGCTGTCCTTGGGCTTGCTTGTGGGTGCTACTGCATCCTTGAGTTTCTGCTGCGCCAGGCTCTCCTTGAGCGAGTCCTTGTAAGTGTCCTCGGTGTAGCCATAGGTCTTAAGCGTCTTCTTAAAGGCCTTGGCGCCACCGGACCTCTTGCAGGCGTCCTTCCAGGCCTTCTCGACCTCCTCGTCCGAGACGGTCACGCCGTTTTCCTTCTGCGCCTGTTGAAGCAGAATCTGCTGCGTGTAGGAGTCGATGAGCTGCTTGCGGTACTTTTTGGGCGTGAGATCGTTGTTGACCAGATACTGCGCCCAGTCCTTGTCCTTGGTGTAGCCATGGGACGTGCGCATGCTCATGATCTGCTTGGTCACGGTGTCCTCGGTGAGGTTGGTGCCATTGATGGTAGCAGCCACGCCACCAGTGAGCTTATAGCCCGAGCTGGCGCTTTCAGTCTGTGACATCAGGCCGGAGCACGCCATGGCCGAGACGGAAAGCAGCATTGCCAGCACGCCGATGACCACCAGGACGATCTTGACGGTCTTGGACACATAGGTCTTGCGCTGCTTCTGACGAGAGCTGGAGGCGGCGCGAGCCTGTTGCTCGGGCGTCGGTGCGGCCTCGGGGTTCTTTTTCTTATTTGCCATGTTTGGCCTTTCGCATCACGAATCGAACAAACGCCATTGTGTCACAACGCAGCCCCCGCAGCACACCTGGTGCATGGGGGACAGGTTAATCTGCACCATTTTGGTGCAAAGGGGACCGCTCTGGCAGACGGCAAGTAGGGACGTTCCTTTTCTGCCGGCAGTTTGGGACAGTCCCCAAGTGCCGACCCTAAAAGCGGCGGCGGATGGCATCGACCATGCCTTGGCACGTGGTCTGGCCGAGCACATCGGCTGCGGCGTCGGCATCCATAAAGATATTCATAAGCGCTTGCAGGGCCTCGACCTGGCCGCCCGGCTCGGCAATGCCCAGATTGATGATGACCTGCGCCGGCACGGGAGAACCCATGCCTGCCATAGCACTGAACGTCACGGTCGATGCGGGCTTCACCACCGCGATGTAGGGCTTAGCAACAAACCCCGGATCGGTGTGCGGGATGGCGATGTTGGCCGCCGGCATGGCAAGGCCCGTGGGATAGGCATCCTCGCGCGCGCGGACGGCATCGAGCCAACCGGATGCAATGTAGCCGCGCGGGGCAAGCTCACCCTCGAGGCGCGCAAACACCTCACCCGGCGTCGCGCACTCCCAATCAAAAAACACCAGCTCAGGCGAGAATAGCATCTCGGCGTTATCCGCCATACCGTCCTCCAAAGTTGTATGAGGTTCACAATGCCCCATATGATAGCGAAACGAGACAGGCAAGGTCAGTTTAGGATCCCAATCATATCGAGTGCGCGGGCAGGCGTCAGGCAAACTTCGGACATCTCCTCCAGCATGCGCCGGTCGCTCGTGACTACGTAGTCAACGTCTGCCGTCTCGCCCGAAGCGATGATGAGATTGTCTTCAAGATCCGGCATGCGCTTGCCAAGCATGCGCGCCATCTCGCACTCTGCCAACGAAAGCGGAGAGGCGGTTGCCACCTGCATCATGTGCTCAATGCAGGCCCATGACGCCGAGGCAAACGACACGTTCATCCCATTCACGTTCCGCCGGGCTAGACGCCGAGGCAAAATATAGAATACATCCTTTGCCGTCGTTGGCGCATACAGAAGGTCGATCTTGCCTGGCTCGGCCAGTTCAACCAATCTTCTCGCTTCGTCGAACGCCCCCTCTTGCAGGTAATAATCGAGCCAAACGTTCGTATCTACCAAGAGATGCTTTGCCTCAATCATCGGCAATTCGCCTCGATGTCGGCAATCATCGCATCATACATATCATCCCGTACGGCGTCCCAGTCTTCCGCCGAAGATTCAGCCGGTGCAAAATCCGACGCGCTTAACCCCAACGAGGAAAAAGCCAGGCCACACCCCTGCTCGGCCAGGCTCTCTGCACGGGGCAGCTCACGCTTATCCGCCAGCATAAATCCCGGCAACGCTTGATGCTCGACAAGATAGGCCCAAAGCGCGCGAATGGCATCACTCGGCCCCAATCCATTGCGAGTCAGGACCGCATCGCCACCAGCCTTGAGCATAGGATCAATTCGCGTGTTGAGCTGCACCATTGTCGTTCCCATAGCGGCTCCTTCCTACTTGCTAGCAGTATAGCAAACATGAAAGTCCGCACAAAGGGCCCCGCCCACACACGGACGAGGCCCTATCGGATTTCTTGGGATGGAAATGACACCCGCCACGTTATCAGGAGCCCGAAATCAAAGAGATAGTAAAAGCCGATTGGGGCACATGTGATTCCATAAGCCCCCTCAGCTTTTTCGATAGTTAAGTCACAACAGCGCTTCGTCATTAACAAACACAAGCTGTCTCATTTTCCCACTTCTGCCCTTTAGGCCCAATACGGAATATACCTTCGATATTTGACGCCCGCATCCTCGTCCTCTTCCTTTATCAATGCCTCTTCTAGGCACTCTCTGATTAGACGAGACATCGCCACCGTGTTTTTCTTTTCATCGGAAAGTCCAAAACGCTCTCGCAGTGACTGATTGCTCATCGACTCGCCTTGGGCGTACAAAAGACAAGCATGCCAGTACACAGCATTTTTTCGTTCGCTTTTTTTCATTCGAGTATATGGGCAATCGCAATAGAGCGTCACGAGTGTTCCCAGCCCGCCCTCACTCTTGATAACCGGTGAAGGCATGCCGGCTTTTTCGAGCGAATCTACGATTAAATCCCAGCCCGTACCGCCTTCTTCGCAAAGATCCATTTGGCGCATGAGGGACGCCATCATCGAATTGCGCGTTTTCGGCTGCGCGTTGAGCACGCGTTCTGCCGGAATAAGCGTTGTCCCGGGATTAGAAAACTCGATGCGATTGTCGTAAATCGCAACAAGAGGCCCCGCCGTGTTGTCAGCAATGTCTTGATGGATCACGGCATTTGATAGCAGTTCGCGAATCGCCCTTTGGGGGTAGGCCGTCTGGATGCGTCGAAATGCGCCATCCAACGTCTCAACAGCCGGAATCATCGACATGATCAGTTGCTCAGCCTGCGGGAGCGCTAAAGCGTAACCCTTATCGATTTCAGTATCACCAATAATGTCAAAGCTGCCTTTTCCCGCATATCGCACAATTCGCAGCATGCGTTTTCTGAGCTCCGGATAGCGAGAGAGCCTCTTTCCCACCAGAAGCACCCCCAAGCGCGTCATGTTATAACGGCCGTTGTCTTGGCGATGAATCAGCTCTTGTTCACAGAGAGCAAGAATTACTCCGTCCAGATCGACGGGTCTCCTCAATCTGCACAGTTCAAAATATGCATCAATATCCAGAATCTCGGCGACCTCTTGAGGCGTCAGATCGCTCTCAACTACAGCGAGCTCCGCGTTCCCCGCCTGCAAGCGCCGCCACAGCTCCGCCTCTCGCGCACTACCAGGAAGCAGTTCTGCCGTCGAAGATCCCTCTCGGATGTAGGCGGTCTTATCAAAATAGACCGGCTGAGCGTTCGCGGCGTGCACTTTCAGCACCACAAATTGCTTTGTCTCATGATCAATAACCGCAAACTCGTAATTCGCATTGTTTGAGAGCGCAAGCTTGAGCCACATCAAAAGCTCTTGGTTTCCCTTACCCTTTGCGTGATATGGGTTGAACTGGGTGCCCACAAGCTCATGAGTATCGTTGTTCACACCCCAGATCTTATAGGCATATGCACGGCCGTAGTAAGCGGCAGCGTTGGCAAGCGCCGAGATGTCACGCCCCGTTCTAACGGGGTCGCTATTACCCTCTTTGAACTCAAGCCACTCGGTTTCATCAGGATAGCCGATAAGTGAATAAATCAGCTCCATGTCATCTGCTTCACCCATTGAGCCTGCCTCCTTGCGCTCATTTTGATAACAAAATGATAAATAGATGATAAATAGAATTATGCGCAATTTGAAGCTGGAGACCAAGTTTTCTGGTCGTTTTCCCAGTTAATCTCAAGGCGGAAAGCTTCGTTCTCTGCGAAAGAGTCGACTACCGTAATTGACAGGCAAGAAGAGCTAACTGCTCAATTCAACTAAGCCGGGCGGCACATAGCGCAATAAAAAAGGCGGTTAGACGTATTCGCTACGCCCAACCGCCTTTACAGCGAGTCATTATTTCGCAGGATCCACGGCGACCTTGCCGCTCTCCAGCACGTGGACGCGCCCGTCGGCGAGCATCTGCACGACCTCGGGGTACAGCACGTGCTCGATCGCGTGGATGTGCTCCTCGAGCGTGTCGACGTCCCAGCCCTCCTCAACAGCCAGCGCACGCTGGGCGATGATGGGGCCGTTGTCGTAGATCTCGTTGGCAAAGTGTACGGTCACACCGGTCACCTTGACGCCGCGAGCAAACGCATCGTCGATCGCATGGGCACCGGTAAAGCTCGGCAGCAGCGCCGGATGCAGGTTGACCACGCGGTTGGGGAACGCCGCCAGCAGCGGCGTGTGCACCATGCGCATGTAACCGGCCATCACCACGTACTCGCAGCCGCGCTCGAGCAGCTCATGCGCGATGATCTCGTCGGCGGCGATGGGGTCGGCATAGACATCCTTGGACAGCGTGAGTGTCTGGATGCCCGCGCGTTCGGCGCGTTGCAAGCCCTTGGCCGAAGGACGGCTGGACACCACCAGCTCAATCGAGGCGTTGAGCTTGCCGCCGGCGATCAGATCGATCAGCGCCTGCAGGTTGGTACCCGAACCGCTGATAAGCACGCCGATCTTGAGCGGCTCGTCCGTATCGGTGCCGGTCGGACGGGTGTAGGGCACAAAGCCCAGGCCCTCGGCAGCAGCCATCTGCTCGTTAGCGCTCATCAGAGTACACGACCTTACCGGAACCCTCGACGCACTCGCCCACGCGGAACGGCTTCTCGCCCAGCGCGACCAGGGCCTCGGTCACGGCGGCCTCGTCCTCGGGGGCGACGATCAGGCACAGGCCAACGCCCATGTTGAAGGTCTTGCATGCCTCGTTGGGCGCGAGCTCGGCCTGGCGCGACACGTAGGTGATGACGGGCGGAACGTCCCAGCCCATCTCGGCGCCGTTGCGGGTGACCACGGCATCGACATCGTCGGCAAGTGCGCGGTTGAGGTTCTCGGTGATACCGCCACCGGTGATATGGGCAATGGCGTGAACGTTGGCGCCGCCGCGGAGCAACTCCAGAATCGGCTTGACGTAGATGCGCGTGGGGGCCAGCAGGGCATCGGCCAGCGATGCGCCGCCGAGCTCCTCGAGCGGACGGCTTAGCTCCTCGGCCTTAGCGGCGGCCTCGGGCGTGCCCGGCTTGATTCCGTCGACGCCGATGACCTTACGCACGAGCGAGTAGCCGTTGGAGTGCACGCCGGTGGAAGGCAGGCCCAAAATCACGTCGCCGGGGCGGACGTTTGCGGGGTCGAGCATCTTGGGACGGTCGATGACGCCCACGGTAAAGCCGGCGAGATCGTAGTCGGCGGGAGCCATGACGCCCGGGTGCTCGGCCATCTCGCCGCCCACGAGCGCGCAGCCCGCGAGCTTGCAGCCGTCAGCCACGCCCTTGATGATCTTTGCCATGTGCTCGGCCTCAATGTGACCGATGGCAACGTAGTCCAGGAAGAACAGCGGCTCGGCGCCCGAAGCCAAAATGTCATTGACGCACATGGCAACCAGGTCCTGGCCCACCGTCTCGTGACGGTCCATGATCTGGGCGAGCACGAGCTTGGTACCCACGCCGTCGGTGCCGCTGATCAGGATCGGGTCTTCCATATCCTTAAGCGCGGCGGCCGAGAACAGGCCGCCAAAGCCGCCGATGCCGCCGATAACCTCGGGGCGGTTGGTGTCCTTGACCATCTGCTTAATAGCGTCGACGGCGCGGCCGCCCTCGGCGGTATCGACGCCGGCGTCCTCGTACGTCACATGCTTGCTGTCGCTCATCTGAGCCTTCCTCTCCCACTACCGTGGCGCCGCGCGGGCGCCAAACGGTGCTCATAGTTGCGTTCATTTCGGCGCGCGTCATAACAACACGCGCCGTCATATCAACAAAACAGCAGATAAAACCTGCCAAAATAAACCTGTCCCTAAATGGCAGGTTTTAGGCCTCACTGTGCTCCTCTTCCCAGCTGCGATCGACATATTTCTCGACCACGGCGTCGTCGTCAAAGTGCAGCGGCTTGTCCAGGTTACGGGGCTTAAAGCCCTCCATGAACTTGTCGCGGCCAAAGCTCTCGGGAATCGCCACGGGATAGCGTCCGGTAAAGCACGCATCGCAGTAACCGCCCTTGGGCATGACCTTAAGCAGGCCCTCGACCGAAAGGAAGGCAAGCGAATCGGCGCCGATATACTCGCAAATCTCATCGACCGTCTTGTTGGCGCTGATAAGCTGCGACTGCACGTCGGTATCGATGCCGTAGAAGCACGGCCAGATGACCTCGGGCGAGTTGATGCGGATATGAATCTCCTTGGCGCCGGCGTTGCGCAGCATCTTGACGAGCTGCACCATGGTGGTGCCGCGGACGATGGAGTCGTCGATGACGACCAGGCGCTTGCCCTCGATGTTGTCGCGCAGCGGGTTGAGTTTCATACGCACGCCCATGGCGCGCAGCTCCTGCGTGGGTTCGATAAACGTACGGCCCACATAGCGATTCTTGATGAGTCCCTCGCCAAAGGGAATGCCGCTCTCGTGCGAATAGCCCTCCGCGGGCGGCAGGCCGGAGTCGGGCACGCCAATGACCAGGTCGGCATCGACGGGCTCCTCGTGTGCCAGCTGACGACCCATGTCATAACGGCAGGCGTAGACGCTCTTACCGTTCATGATGGAATCGGGGCGGGCAAAGTAGACCTGCTCAAAGATGCAGTTGGCGGACTCTTCGGCTGCGGGCACGCCCTGCTCGGATACCAGGCCCTCGGCGCTGATGCGCAAAATCTCGCCAGGACGAACATCACGCACGTACTCGGCGCCCACAATGTCGAGCGCACAAGTCTCGGAGGCAACGACCCAGCCGCCGGCGTGCGTGACATGGACGGCGGAGTCGACCGTCGAGGCACCGTCTTGCGAGGGCAGCTGCGAAACAGAAGCGGTGTCGGCCTGATCCAGACCCTCGTCCACGAGCTTGCCCAGCACCAGTGGGCGAATGCCATGCGGGTCGCGGAAAGCGTAGAGCGCCTGCTCGTTGATGAGCGTCATGGCGTAGCCGCCGCGCACGAGCTCCATGGTCTTGCGAATGCCCTCGCGCAGGTGGCCCGTACGCTGGGTAAAGTAGCCGATAAGCTTGGTCGCGACCTCGGAATCCGAATTGGAGAGGAACGGTACGCCCAGCTCGATCAGCTGACGGCGTAGCTCGTCGGTATTAACCAGAGTGCCGTTGTGAGCAAGCGCGATGATGACGCTATTGATGGTAGAAAGATGCGGCTGCGAGGCTTCCCAGCTCTTGGCGCCGGCGGTGCCATAGCGCACGTGGCCCACGGCCAGCTGGCCGGAGAGCGTCGACAGGTCGGCGTTGGAGAACACGCGATCGAGCAGTCCCAGGTCTTTACGAACCATAACCGTGCCGCCATCGCCCACGGCGATTCCCGCCGATTCCTGACCGCGATGCTGCAGCGCGCGCAGACCAAAGTATGTCAGTCGAGCCACATCGCGATCGGGTGCCCACACACCAAAAACACCGCATTCCTCATGCAGCTGGTCGGAGTCCGGATCATACGTCGACATGGTCGCCACCTGTCCCGTGGCACGCTCGGCCGCGCGGATGGTTTCTTGAGACATGGCATCCCCTCAGAGCCTCGTTATTTGGCGTTACCCGCCCTATTATACGCACGGCAAGACAGGCACTCCCGCGCATGAGCAGCGCTTTTTAAAAGCCCACCGAGCTTATAATCAGTTTTGCGGCCAAACATTTTATCGGTCTGTCTAGCGCAAGCGCCCACGCCCCCAGATGGCCGCCGCGTCCACCGTTGGGGATTACAAAGTTGTAATTGGGACGTTCGTCCTGTCTTTTGGCAGGTCGGCGGCGTATCCTTATAACCTGAAACAAAGCGAGAAAGGTTCTGTATGAATCGAAACGAACTCGACCCCAGCGTCCCCAGCGCCACGGAGGTCAAGAAGATCCCGCTCATCATTAAGGTGTACGCCGTCCTGTGCATCCTGTCCGGCGTGAGCACACTCCCGTCGGTCGCCGCCTTTATGTGGCAGGTCATCACCGCGCTCATTAACGGCAACGCCGCCGAAAAGCTCGGCGACAATATGCTGCTCGCGGTTGGACTCATCGTCGCCGGCATCATGCTCTCTGCGGCAAGTGCCGTCATCCTGATCATCTTTGGCCTGGACCTTATCAAGAACCAGCGCCGTAACGCCGCGCGCCTCTCCTATATCCTTATCGCATTTACCGTCGTTGAGCTTTTGGTCGACGTGATGCTCCAGGGTATCGGGCCGTTCTTGCTGCGCCCCGCCATCCAGCTCGGCATCCTCGTCGCGCTTTCGGCCACCGTCGACCCCACGCTTCGTCAGGAGCGCGAACTGCAGCGCCGCCTGCAGGAGATGCTCGACCGCGACGCCGCCGCCGAGGGTATGCTCGGACGCGATGAGACCGGCGAAGGCTACATCAAGCTCAACTACTTCAACCTGTTCTGGGTATTCTTTGTCTGCTGCGTGCTCGGCCTGGTCGCCGAGGACATCTGGCATATGACGGTCGACGACCCGGGCGTCTACCAGAACCGCGCCGGCATGCTGTTTGGCCCCTTCAGCCCCATCTACGGATTTGGCGCCGTGCTCATGACCATGGTGCTCAACCGCTTCTACAAAAAGAGCCCCATCATCATTTTCCTGGTAAGTGCTGTGCTCGGCGCGAGCTTTGAGGTGTTCGTGGGCTGGTTTATGCAGACCTCATTTGGCGTGGTCTCGTGGAGCTACTCGCACATGAAGTTGTTCGGCATGCCCGACCCACTCGCCGTCCTTACGGGCGGACGCACCTGCACGGGCTTTGCCTGCCTGTGGGGCCTTGGTGGCCTTATCTGGATCAAGCTGCTGCTGCCGAGGCTGCTCAAGCTCATCAACATGATTCCGTGGAAGAGTCGCTACTCGGCTACCGTCCTCTTCACCGTCATTATGCTGGTCGATGGCGTTATGACGCTGCAGTCGCTCGATTATTGGTACCAGCGCGTCAACGGCACGGAGCCGCATATTCCCGTCGCGCAGTTCTACGGACAGTATTTCGATAACGAGTACATGGAGAATCGCTTCCAGAGCATGACCATGAGCCCCAAGGATGCAACGCGCGTGTAGCGCCACGCAATGCCGAGATTTTCCAACGCACGGAAAAGCCCGCTGGCAGACTGATTTGAACTGCCAGCGGGCTTTTTTGGCGAGTGCTGCTGCCGGCCCTACGCCTCGCGCTCGACCTCACTCACGCATTCATTCTTGATGGTGCCAACGAGTTCCTGCAGCGCATCGACCACATGCGGGCGAATGTCCCCGCCAATGAGCACGAGCATGATGTCGTCGCCCACGGCAAGCTCTCCGCTCGCCAGCCACACGCGCACATAGCCGATACCCGGCATCGCGTGCGTTGCCTCGATAGCGGCCTGCACCTTTTCGGCATCGAAGCCAAACACCATGCCGCCCACCCTGTGTCCAGGTGCCACGCCACCGGTCTCGATGCCGCGTACCTCGGATTTTGGCGTTGCGCGCACCACGCCGTTGTGTGTCAGGTACATGCCGCAGCCAGCCGCCGAAGCATCGGCCTTGGCCTCGCGCAGCCAGGCATCAATCGAAGGCATCGTTTTGCCGTTCTCGAACATCATTTCTCCCTTACCGTCGTCGAATAGCTAATTTGGGACGGGGCTCTTTTAGCTACTCTCGAGCACCTTATTCTTCGACCGGTGTGAGCACCATGACGGCACGGGTGTTGCTCAGCGACAGCGAACGGCAGGTCACAAGCGTAACGATCTTGGTTGCCGAAGCAGCGCGGTCGGTAGCATCGCTCGCCACGGCAGAGGCACCGTCGAGCATCTCAGACAGGTAATTCTTCAGTCCGTCAGCGCCCTCAAAGTTGGGCGTGCGCGCCTTGGCATACGTGTCCTCGACCACCTTGGTCGCCAGCGGGCGCAACTTATACGTCGCATCGCGCGTGATGTAGTACACGTATTCCATGCTGTCGAATGTCGCCTGATCGGTCGTGTCCGAAATCACGTTGAACATTGAGCCGTCGTTCATGTGATGGCCGTAGATCGTGGTCTGCTGATCCACCATGCCCGGCGCGGTATCGTCGCTATCCAAAAAGATGGCACCAGACGCATTGGCCGTACCGTCAAACAGCGTGTTGAGGTACTTGGAGTTGTTGTTGGTCTGCACCACGGGGTAGTTGATGTTGGTGCCAGGCACGTAAATCCAACCCACAACCTCGGGATTTGTCTGGGCAAGCGCGTTGAAGTCAATGATCGGCACGCCGCTGGCGTCCTTGTCGCTCACATATTGCTTTTCGATTTTTTGATACGACTCGCTCGCCTGCTTGTAGCCAATCTGCGCGTTGATAAAGATGGCGGCCGCAGCAACGATCAGGCCAATGCCGATGATGATGAGCAGAATGGGGACGACGGAGCACCGCTTTTTGCGTGGCGGCTCGGTATAGCTCGATGGTGCGGCATACGCCGAAGAGCGAGGCGACTTCTTGGCCGCACTGTATGACGAAGGGCGATATGCAGCAGGTGTATCCGGACGGCAATGCTTCGCCGGCGTTACAGGACGCGGCGCACGAGCCTGCTGAGGAGAAGATGCCCGACCCTGCCGCATGGAGCGGGCCGACCCCGACTTGGCCGGATCGGGGATCTGAGAAGCCGAGAAACGTTTTCCCTGATAGTCGGACATGACTCTCCCTATGATTACAACGGAATGGCAAGCCGCTTAGGCATCGGCCATCTCCTGCTTCATCTTCTCGATAACCTTGCGGTACTCGGGGTCACAGGCACCCAGAATCTGTGTGGCATAGATGGCAGCGTTCTTGGCACCGTTGATGGCAACACAGGCCACGGGCACGCCCGAAGGCATCTGCACCATCGACAGCAGCGAGTCCATACCACCCAGGTCGCTCGTCTTCATGGGCACGCCAATAACCGGCAGCGGCGTAAACGCGGCCACGACACCGCCCAGGTGAGCAGCCTTGCCGGCAGCGGCGATAATCACCTTGATGCCGCGGTCGGCAGCAGTCGAGGCCCACTCATGGACCTTCGCCGGCGTGCGGTGCGCGCTCGCGATCACGAGCTCGTAGGGCACGCCCAGTGCCTCGAGCTCGGCGGTGCAACCTTCCATAACGCCCAGATCGGACTTGGAACCCATGATGATCCCGACAACCGGCTTCTGATCTGCCATAAACAAAGACCTCCTGTTGAGAGCGGTGACGCGGCGGATCCGCGACCCTTAACTACTGAGAGTAGTATAGCTGCTCCCGTCCCTGCGGTCTTTGTGGCGCTTCGCGGACGGGCCAGGCTTTATCTTCACTCCGGTTGCTTCGCAAAGTCGTTCAGATAAAGCCTGGCCCGTCCGCGAAGCGCCCTGCGACCTACCGGATATTGCCATGACGTACGTTGGCTGAAATAAATGAGTTCCGGCTGCTTCGCAAAGTCGCTCAGACAATAAACCCAGCCCGCCGCGGGGCACCCGGGGACCTACCGGGGGTTGCCATGACGTACGTTGGCTGATTTGGTTTGGATGAAAAGGTTGACGGAGAGTGATGGGCAGTTAGTTCAGATACGTATAATTTGGCCGTGGCCTTGGGCACGAAATTGCCGCTTGGAAGCCGACGCGGACCCAGTATTGGGCCGTTCCCGGCTTGGCTGAGCATCTTGATCGATTCAGATTGCCAAAAGTAGGCCGAATGAGTCCAAATCAGCCTTCTCCTACTCTCTAGAAAATACGAATTTGAACTAACTGTCCAGAGGCGTCCTCGACTAACAGTAAAAAGGCCTCCATACAAAGAGTGGGCCCTGCCGCTCGAACGAACGGCAGGGCCCACTCTCATTTTCTATTTAGCCTTAGTCATCGCACAAAGCCCCTTCGGCCGCACACGGTGCACCCAAGTCGCCGCAGGCCGGGGCGGGGGCCGAGTTTCCCACTGAGCGACTCTGCTTGCAGCCGGAGCGAAGGGGGAAACTCGGCCCCCGCCCCGGCCGACCAGGTCACACTACACCGTGTGCTGTGGCAGGTCCTGCAGGGCGATGACGTCCATGCCCATGTCGTTGGCGCTGCCGTGACCCCGCTGGTCCTCGCGCACGGCCTCGATGGCACTCACGTACGTGTTGGCCGCAGACATCGCCGTCACGCAGGTCACGCCGCGACGCACGGCCTCGGTACGCAGCAGGTAGCCATCGCCACGCGAGCCCGGACCGTACGGCGTGTTGATGATTACCGCAATCTTGCCATCGGCGATGAGGTCGCCGATGTTGGGGCACTCGCCGTCGTGCGGCCCGCTGATCTTCTCCACGACTTCGCACGTCACATTGCCGCCGCGCAGCACGCGCGCCGTGCCCTCGGTGGAACAGATATCAAAGTCCAGGTAGCGCAGGATACGCGCGACCGAAAGGATGTGACGCTTGTCGCGGTCGCACACGCTGACGAATACCTTGCCGGCGCTGGGGTCGGGCAGCTTGTAGTCGATCGCCAGCTGCGTCTTGGCGTATGCCTCGGGATAGCTCTTGGCAATGCCCATGACCTCGCCCGTCGACTTCATCTCGGGCCCAAGGATAACATCGGCTCCCGGGAAACGGCCCCAGGGCATAACGGCTTCCTTCATGCAGAACCAGTCAAGCTGACGCTCGTCGCTCGGCAGGCCCAGGCTCGCGATGGAATCGCCTGCCATGATACGTGCGGCACATTTGGCCAGCGGCACGCCGGTGGCCTTGGAGATAAACGGCACGGTACGGCTCGCGCGCGGGTTGGCCTCGATCACGTAGACGGTCTCGCCCTTGATGGCGTACTGTACGTTAACCAGGCCGCGTACGCCCAGCGCCATCGCGATGCGGCGCGTGGTCTCGCGGAGCTTCGCCTGCAGACTCTCACTAAAGCTGAACGGCGGGATGCAGGTCGCGGAGTCGCCGGAGTGAATACCGGCCTCCTCGATATGCTCCAGGATACCGCCGATGTAGACCGCTTCGCCGTCGCACAGAGCGTCGACGTCGGACTCGATCGCACCCTCCAGGAAGCGGTCCAGGTACACCGGGTAGTCGGGACTAATGCGCGCAGCCTCGGCCATGTAATCGCGCAGATGCTCGGCATCGTAGGCGATCATCATGCCGCGGCCGCCCAGCACGTAGCTCGGACGCACCAGCAGCGGGTAGCCGATGTGCGCGGCCACGGCCTCGGCCTCCTCAAACGAGGTGGCCTGGCCCGCCGGCGGGTACATGATGCCCAGCTTATCGAGCAGGGCGGCGAAGCGCTCGCGATCCTCGGCAAAGTCGATGGCATCGGGCTTGGTGCCCATAATGTTCACGCCGCTCTCCTCGAGCATGCGCGCCAGCTTAAGCGGAGTCTGGCCGCCGAGCGTCACCACGACGCCGTCGGGTCGCTCAACATCGATGACATCCATGACGTCCTCGTAGGTGAGCGGCTCAAAGTACAGGCGGTCGGACGTGTCGTAGTCGGTCGAAACGGTCTCGGGGTTGCAGTTGACCATGATGGTCTCGAAGCCGCGGGCCGCCAGCGCGTAGCTCGCGTGCACGCAGCAGTAATCGAACTCGATACCCTGGCCAATGCGGTTGGGACCGGCGCCCAAGATCATCGCCTTGGGCTTGTCCGCCGGCGTGGTCTCGTCGGGAGCCACGCGCTTCTTGGCATCCGGGCTCGTGCGGTAGATGTTCTCGTACGTCTTGTAGTGGTACTCCGTGGCGCTCGAGAACTCCGCAGCGCAGGTATCGACCGTCTTCATGCTGGGGACCACGCCCAGACCCTTGCGGTAGGCACGCACAAAGCGCTCATCGGAGCCGGTCAGCGTGGCAATCTCGGCGTCACTCGTGCCATACTGCTTGAGCAGGCGCATCGCGTCGGCGTCAATGTCCTCCACACGCAGGCCGCGGATGCTCTCCTGAACCTGCACCATATCGTTGATGCGGTTGAGGTACCACGGATCGATGCCGCAGATGGCATGGATGTGCGCGACATCCCAGCCGCGGCGCAGGGCCTCGACCACAAAGAAAATGCGATGCTCGGTCGGCGTTGCCACGGCCTGAGCGAGCTCGTCGTCGCTCAGCTTGTCGGCGCCCTCCTTGCCACCGGCGCAGATACCCTGGTGACCGTCCTCCAGTGAGCGCATGGCCTTGCCGAAGGCCTCCTCAAAGGTGCGGCCAATCGCCATGATCTCGCCCACGGCCTTCATGCGCGTGGTGAGCGTGGGGTCGGTCCCCTTGAACTTCTCGAAGGCAAAGCGCGGCACCTTAACGACGCAGTAGTCGATCGTGGGCTCAAAGCAGGCGGGTGTGGCCTTGGTGATGTCGTTGACGATCTCGTCGAGCGTATAGCCCACAGCCAGGCGCGCGGCAGCCTTAGCGATGGGGAAGCCCGTGGCTTTGGAGGCCAGCGCGGACGAACGGCTCACGCGCGGGTTCATCTCGATGACGATCAAGCGACCGGTGTTGGGGTTCACGGCAAACTGCACGTTGGAGCCACCGGTCTCAACGCCGATCTTCTCCAGAATGGCGAGCGAGGCCACGCGCATGCGCTGATACTCAAGGTCGGAGAGCGTCTGCGCCGGAGCCACGGTGATGGAGTCGCCGGTGTGCACGCCCATGGGGTCGAGATTCTCGATGGAGCACACGATGATGCCGTTGCCGGCGTGGTCGCGCATGACCTCCATCTCATACTCTTTCCAGCCCTCGATGGACTCCTCGACCAGCACCTCGTGGGCGGGCGAGAGCTCCAGGCCCTGGCTCACGATGGAGACGAGCTCCTCGTGGGTGTGTGCGATGCCGCCGCCGGCACCGCCGAGGGTAAAGCTCGGGCGCAGCACGCAGGGATATCCCAGGCGCTCGGCGATGGCCTCGGCGTCGGCGACGCTATAGGCATAGCCCGAGCGCGCGACCTCCAGGCCAATCTCGGCCATGGCCTCGTTAAAGAGCTTTCGGTCCTCGCCGCGCTCGATAGCGGCCAGGTCGCAGCCGATCATCTCGACGCCGTACTTGTCCAGCGTGCCGTCTTGCGCCAGCTCGACGGCGGCGTTCAGACCGGTCTGGCCGCCCAGCGTGGGCAGCAGCGCGTCCGGGCGCTCTTTCTTGATTACGCGCTCGATAAACTCGGCGGTGATGGGCTCGACATAGGTGCGGTCGGCAAGACCCGGGTCGGTCATGATGGTCGCCGGGTTGGAGTTGACCAGGATGACCTCAAAGCCATCCTCTTTGAGCACCTTGCAGGCCTGGGCGCCGGAGTAGTCGAACTCACAGGCCTGGCCAATAACGATGGGGCCCGAACCAATGACGAGGATGCGCTTGATGTCAGTACGTTTCGGCATGTTAGTTCTCCTCGGTCGCAGCGTTCTCGGACTCGGCGAAATTCCAGCCGGCAAGGCGGTCCTTCGCGGTGTCGATGGCCAGATAGTTCTCCTCGCCGTCCATGAGTCGCATAAAGGCGGTAAAGAGATAGTGGGCATCGGTGG
Organism: Collinsella aerofaciens; assembly: GCF_901212495.1. GTDB lineage: Bacteria > Actinomycetota > Coriobacteriia > Coriobacteriales > Coriobacteriaceae > Collinsella > Collinsella aerofaciens_H. The sequence continues at coordinate 16,831 of NZ_CAAKNY010000034.1, forward strand.
GGCCGGGCGAGGCCTCGGGGTGGTACTGGACCGAGAAGCACGGGGCGTCGAGCAGCTGGATGCCCTCGGCGGTGCCGTCGTTGAGGTTCACGTGCGTCAGGCGAATGCGGCCGAAGCGCTCGTTCATCACAACCGGCGCGATGCCGCGACGCACCCAGGCGCGCAGGTCGCCATCGGCCGCATGCTCGGTCTCGCCGCCGGAAAGCTCCGGGATCAGTTTGCCCAGACTGGGGAACAGTAGGCCAAAGCCGTGGTTTTGCGCGGTGATCTCCACGCGACGGCTCACCAGGTTCATAACCGGCTGGTTACCGCCACGGTGACCGAATTTAAGCTTTTCCATTTGGGCGCCGCACGCCAAGCTGATCATCTGGTGGCCAAGGCAAATGCCAAAGACCGGCACCTTGCCGATCAGCTGCTGCACCTGCTCGTAGGTCTCCACCACGGCATCGGGGTCGCCGGGGCCGTTGGATAAAAAGACGCCGTCGGGATTCATGTCGAGCACCTGCTGGGCGGGCGTATCCCACGGCACGACGGTAAGGTCGCAGCCAGCGCGGACGAGGCCCTCCAGGATGCCGCGCTTCACGCCGCAGTCGTAGGCGACCACGTTGTGGCGGGCAGGAGCGGCAGGGGCAAGCGCAAAGCCATGCGTAGCGGGCAGATCGATCGCGGCAAAAGCGTGGGGCTCAGAGCAACTCACGGTCTTGACCAGGTTCTCGCCCACCAGCGTCGGCGCTGCGGCCAGACGCTCGGCAAGCTCGGCGACGTCAAAGATTTCCGTCGAGATAATACCCATCTTGGAGCCGTTGTCGCGCAGGTGGCGCACAAGAGCGCGGGTGTCGACGCCCTCGATGGCGACGATGCCGTGGGCACGCAGGTACTCCGACACGCTGACGGCCGAGCGCCAGTTGGAAGGCGTGGCGCACATGTCGCGGACGATCATGCCGCGCATGGCGGGAGCGTTCGCGGGGCGATCGGTATCGCCGGGGAAGGCCGACTGGACGTCGGTCTCGTCGATGCCGTAGTTACCGATCTGCGGATAGGTCATGGTTACAATTTGGCCGGCATAGCTCGGGTCGGTCATGACCTCAAAGTAGCCCTCAAGCGAGGTGTTGAAGCAGACCTCGCCGGTCGCGGTACCCTCGGCACCGCATGCACGGCCATAAAAAATGGTCCCATCCTCAAGGTACAGGATGCAGGGACCACAGGTGCCCTTGCTGGTTTTGGCCAGCATGCGCTGGCAAAGCTCGCTGGGCGCGAAGGTGCGGGCAGCAATGCCCGCAGTATGGTTGTTCGCCATAATTCTCCTTCCCGGTCTCTCTGGACCGGCTTAAAGGTTGGTAGTTAGGCCTTGCGGTATTGTAACCGCAAGCATGCGCCATTGCGTTAATTTCATCGAAATGTTTACGAAATGATAATTATGACTTTCTATGCATAATGATTTTTCTGGGACGGGGATTAAAAAATCATCCTGTCATGCGTGCAGTTGGCGAGTAGTCAATTTGGGACGGGGCTATTTTAGCTACCCACGCCGTCGACCAACCTAACCGGTGTGCCACCGGCCGTGGTAGCTAAAATAGCCCCGTCCCAAATTGA
>NZ_CAAKNY010000035.1 GCF_901212495.1 Collinsella aerofaciens
ACCGGCTAACGCCGGCGCGCCCCTACTACTGAACGGACAGTTTTAATTACTAAGGATACGGCAGCAATCCGTACATTCCGCAGCAGTCGGGAACCATTCTATTCCGCCTCTACGATTTCGTCTGCATTGCCTTCGGTTTCGTTGTTCGGCTCATTTATCTCAGTGTTCTTGGCCACCGTCTCTGTGTCACCGTCTTCTGCAGGGAGGTAATACATTAAGCCAAATAGCTCATTTATCGCTCTGCGAGTATTTGCAGCTGAGACACCGATGCGCTTCAGCTGCATTGCATAGACAAGATAGCGTAGAAGCAGCAAATCAAGAATGGCAGCACCTTTGAAATCCTTGTCAATGTTTCCATGGGCAAAGTCATTTCTTTGCTCAGCCAGCCTGCTTCCAATGACTTCGTAGGAAAATTCCTCATCATTCCTTTTGTATAGACCTTCCCCAAATACCCCAATCATTTCATGAAAATCTCGACCAGCCTGTACTATCTTCGATTCCAGATTGCTAAAGCCGATGCTCTTCTTTGCATATTTCAATATCTTTTTAGCTTTTCCGGAGCTTTGGTTAATGCATTCATCCATCTGAGCTGATGCTCGTTGCTCAGCAGCCACTCGAGCTTCTGATTTGACAACTCCGCTTGGATACGCTTGGTCAAATTCCCATTCAAATGCTGCGGAAGTCAGCACGAAGTCCGATGCATCGAGCGTATGTCCCTTTTCGTATGTTTCAGGAATATGCCTTAGGTAGATTTCTCCGTCTGCAATCGCTCCAAACATTTTAATCTCATACGGGTCCAGCAAAGACAGCTGAATATATCGACCTTTTTCAAGAGGCTTGGTATCAAATGGCTCTGAGAATCTCGCTAGCTTGAATTCAGCTGTGCTGGGGTAATGCGAGTCGTCGTACATAGCCTGCAGGCTGCAATCCTCAATTAGTGTGTTTTTGCTGAATGTCAGATATTTGAGGAAGTCTTCTGCTGCATGCCACAGGCGATAGAAAAACCAGTAATCGTCCGTTTCATCAAACTCGAAAATCATGCTGGAATTAAGGGTGATGGGTGGAGTACTAATTTTCATACTGCATGTCCACCCAACTGAGAAATACGCCGCGATATCTCTGCCCTCAAAGCGAAATGCTCTCTTCACGGTCGAAGTTCTGTCGAATCCATTTGTCCTGATAGAGATGATTCCCTTTTCTGTAAGGTCGTCAGAATCAAATACCTGCGAGAATGCCCTATTAACCGGATGAATGTAATTCAAGGCCCTGCCGGATAGAGTCATCCTGCAAAAACCATTGGTATTCGGGCTACATTCCAGATACCCAGCAACGTTGATATACAGAGTCGAATTTCGACTTCCGACAGTCGATTCCTCCCTGGTCAAAAAGATCAATCGCTTGCTTGTCTCGTTGCAGAAGCCGTCAAGATAAGGCACATCAACAGTCAAAGGGTCGCCGGATGTATACACACCGGGGCAAATTTCTTTTTTTAGCCAACCCCACATAATGTCATTCTTGCGTTCTTTGGGCGGGATGAGAACAAGCTCAGAGCCATCGAACACAAAGACAAAATCAACATCTTTGAATTTTAGAGTTCCCGAATACGTGTTGTCTGTCATCTTACTTACCCCTCATAATGACCTTTCCAGTCCTTGTTCGCAACCTTGTCGCCGATCCTCTCGAGATCGACGCAGGCGAAATGCCAGTCTCCTAACAGCTTGTCCAAGCTGGGCTTAACGGGTTCCACATCACCTGCGTGAACCCGAAGTCGGAGTGGGGGAAGCTGATAGTGAGGTACTTTCCCGAGCTCGCGCCGCTGCAGGCGATTCGGAACAACTATCCGAAGACCCCGCTCACGCTCGACCGCGTTGACGTGGGAGGTCGCGGCGGCATCAGGCAAGAGAACATCATCGACTGGATGCTGTCCGGGGCATGGCCAACAACGTCTCTTATGCCGAGTTCACAATTTAGACAGGAGAACCTGTACCCGCGAGATTAATTGCGTCTCATCCATTTCCTCGGGGGCAATCATCGAACTTAAGGTGGCGCATCGGAGCCATGGAATTAAAGAACTTATCACCGAAATAGTCGAGCAGAAACTCTGGAAAAGCCGATAGCACAAACACCGAACCGTCCTCGATCCGCATCCTTTTCTCCTCGCGGAAGATCGCATCGACCGTAACCAGCTCTCGATACGTCTCAAATGAAACCTCATCGAGACCGAGCAGGCACTTGCATCTCAATACGAAGGCAGCGATTGCATCTTTCCATTGGGGAAGCTCCATGTGCTTCCCCACGTTAACGTTTCCCTCTCCCGACTTATTTTTATATTGAGCGATTTCCGAGTTGTCAACAAAACAGCCTGAATGCGCCTGGCACTGCCCTGCGCGATAATCGTACAGTGCCTCGACCATCGGGTAGCTTATATAGAGCTTTCCGCTCTCGTGCTCGTTATCGAATGCGAGGAGCATCGCCTCCACAAGGGCATCGGACTCGCATCCAGGCGCATTGTTCTGATGAGAGTCGTAGTCAAAGAAGAGAAAGACCTCATCAACAGAATCCCTCTCCACGCCCTCTAGACATTTTGCAGCAGAAGGCACCGTTTCTCTCAGTACCTCCACAACATCCAGATCGAAGTCCTCCTCTGCAAGCCGCTCGTAAAGCATGTAGATGTTCTGCGCCGCTGGCAGACAGATCACCCTCAGGTCATCTCTCCCTTTCAGAAAAAGATCCTTCATCTTCTCCGCAAAGCGCAGGTCACGCGACTCTCCTTCAACGATGAAGAGCGTGACCGGGCTAGCCATCGAAAGCACCGGCCTTAAACATCTTCTGGAGGTTATGCGCCAATCTGAGCTCCTTGGGTGTTAGCTTTTCCAGCGAGCGAATCTCCCCCTCCTTGAGAATGAAATAGACATCGGGACGCATGAGGTCGTTCGTCAAAAGGTCCGTGTTGTGCGTCGTAATGAAAACCTGGACACCCTCAAGGTCCCGTAGCATCTCCACGATCGACCGGGACAATTCAAAGTGATAAAAGGCATCGAATTCATCGATAAAGACCAAGGAAGCCTTGCTCATCTTGATATACCAGTAGTAGTACAGAGCAAGTGACATGGTGCCTGTCGAGGCGACCGACGCAAACGGAACGGTACCGCCCTCGAACCTGCAATAAAGCTCGGGAACTCCATTCACGTCCACGGATACGAGGTTCAGGGAGATTCCCTGCTGGCGCAAGAATTCTTGGAAGTCCTCCATCTTTCCTTCGCGAATAATGCCCTGGGTAAAGATATCCGAGCCAACCGAAAGCCCCTGATATCCACGCTCATCGAGCGAGTAGAACATGAGCATGTTGTCGACAAAGGAGGTGAAGGCTCTAAACGCCCTGGCAGACGGCTCATCTCGCAGTATTGCATTGCTCTTGACATATTTGACACGCGACAGCCTGTCGGACTCAGTGGGGAGATCGGTAGAAAGCGAGAGGGACTCGGCGCCCGGCAGGTCAACATGGCCCGTTTGAGCGTCGAACCTGTAGCTCAAGACCTCCACGCCAGCAATGTACAGACTCTCGTATACAAGCGTCTGTGGGTCGGTTTTCCCGTAGCGGTATACGACCTCGATATTGTCGAAGACAAAATCGTATTGAAACTCTGTAATTGAACTCTTTGAATTAAGGCACCGGTATGGCGAGTATTTTTTGAGCAGCTTTTCCTTGTCGGTCAGATGCAGAACAATGTCGAATATCGCGAGGGCGAAATTGGACTTTCCACTGCCATTCGCACCATATATGATGCCCTTTGCCTTAATGCCATCCTGAATTACCTGTTGATTGAATGAATAGTTGGCGGGATCGGATAGATCAAATGTAATTCGCTTATTGAAGCACTTGAAATTTGAAACCGAAAACTTCTTGAGCATGGCACGGCTCCTCTGCTTTCTGAGTCTATTTGAAACACAGGATAAAGTAGCTTAGCAAATTGGTCAATTTGCCCGTATTTTTAATACGGATATTCCGAAGAAAAACTACGGAAGTACGCGATATACGCCGGGCCTGTCCAACCGATCATAGTCTTCGCAGGGCAAGACTTCTTCGCGCGCGAGGGTGAATGTGATCTCGATCGTTAGGCGCACGCTGATAAAACTAGGCGGTACCGTCTCAGCGACCCCGCCTTACAAATCCGAAGGTTTTTCATCTAAATCTATTATGAACCATCTTTTATGGACTATCGGAACCATTTATCAAACAACATCATCAGAAACGTGAAGGGCGAATTCGGAAGCTGATTCTCCCTTTCACCGGCTGGCAAAACGATTTACACCTAATTGTGGACATTGCCCACGCGATTTCTCTTTGCTCCCGCATCGATCTCGCTAAACTAATAGGTGCTGCTACCAGGGCATTTTTCTGGTGCATATTCTATTGGCTCCTGCGAAGATCGGAGCGGCTATGTTTGCCGCCGAGTCCCACACCGGCCGTCATCACATCGCGATCGCTGCCATGGCCTGCCTATGCGTTTTGCTGGGCGGGCCTTCTTGTGCCGCGGGCGCGGAGAGCCTGTTTATCGCGGGCGCGACGTACTGCGAGCCGGGCGTGTCGGGCCCCGGCTGGGCCTGGACCGATGCCGGCCATCTGGAGCTTGACGGCTACGCGGGCGACGCCACCGCCGCCGACGGCGACCTGGTCGTGACGCTCGCCGGGCAAAACTCGGTGACGGAGTCGAATGCGCCCGATGCGGACATCACGCAGTGCGGCATGGAGGTGTGGGGCAGCCTGACGCTTCGCGGCACCGGGTCCCTGGCGGCATCGGGCTCGCAGTGCGCGATCCACGTCTCGCGGGCGCTCGTGGTGGACGGCTGCGCCGTCGATGCCCGGGCGGACGGGGCCGACGTCACGGACGAGGCCGTGGCCGGCGTGATCGCCGGCGACATGGCCGTGCGCGGCCGCGGGCGCGTCGTCGCCGCGGGAGCCGGGTCCGGAGCGGGCGTGCGCGCCTACGGCGTGTATCTGCAGGATCTGGGCATTGGTGCTGGCGCGGCTGGCTGCCGGCTTTCCGTCGCTGCCTCGTGGCTCGATGCGGCCGGTGCCGACGGCGGCGTTGCGTGCACGGGCGGGTCGCTTGTTTCCGCGCGGTTTATGGCGCCTGCTGGTGGGGCATTTGGAGCTGGTGGCGTGGTGGATGCCACCGGTGCGGTGGCACCGCATGTGGTGATTGAGCCCGATGTAGCCACGTCTCCGGCGGGGGAGACGGACAGGGGCGAGGTACCGGGCGGTGGGGCGGAAAAGTCTCCCGCCGATTCAAGCCCCGCTGCTGGAGAGCCCACCCCGGGGCCCACGGCAAATCCCTCGCTGAAACCCGCGGCCGCGACAACCAAGACCACGGTCGCCAAGACGGTCAAGCCCAAGCCTGCCACCGCAACAACTGTGGCACTCCCCAAGACCGGCGACAACAACTGGATAGCCGCTTCTTTGGCGCTTTCGCTGCTTGGGACAGTGCTCATGGCTGCCGCATGTGGGTGCTGAAGCACCCATTTCGATAGACTATGTAGAAGGCCATATTCTTAACGACGCATTAGTAGATTAATTTATTACAACAATTGCTCAGGATTTATCTAACATGTACCACGAATCGGATCATACAGTTGACGCTGCCAAGAAAGAATTAAACGCCGGCCTTCTTGAGCTGCTTGAGCGTTGCAGCTATCTATACAACGAGGCATTTTATGCCAACACGAAACTAGCAATCCTTCGCGAACTGTCTAAAGCATCTTCCGACTATGAGAATGAGGTAATTTGCGCTGGCTGCTTCTTCAGCTTTACACAACTTGCATTAACCGAATCATGTTTCATGAATTGCGCACGGTTATTTGATGCCAAAAGCGACGTCAGTATTGGGAACTTGATAGAAGACTTCAAGTCTCATTCTGCTGAAATCGACGCGCTTGCAATCTCCTTATTTAATGATCGACCAAACTTTGACAGGCTTAAACCAATCGTTCATCCATTGGCAAAGGACGAGGAGCGTTTCTACCCCAAAGAAGTTGAGTCTCAACGCTCAGATGAAAAACTGTTCGGAAATCATTACGAAATGGTTACTGTGTGTATAACCACTCATGACCTTTCCAATTTATGGAAAAAACGACTTACCGGTCTCAACAAACTAACTGCCATGCTTCGCGATCAGCGAAATAAGGTTTTCGCCCATAGCGACATGGAAGCACTGAATTATGATGAGCTTGTTAGGCGACTTCCTTTAACTTACGGCGAAATTCAAAAACTAATCGACTTCGCACTCGATGTGACAATCGAATTGTTAGCCAAAATTACTGGTATTGAAAAAGATCGCTTGCCCAAGAACTACAACGATATACAAGGCCTCCTTAAATATGTGGAGGTTGGCATGGAGGCTGTTGAGCAGCATTTGGGTAATCTATAGGATTCAAGCGCCTGCAAGCAGCTGAGCATGCAGGCGCTTGAATCTGAGTACGATCCATGACATAAAGCCCGACCATCGCACAGCTACGGTTTTCATGCCAAAAAGACACTGAAGTGTGAGATAGCTCAAATCTCAACAAAACAAATAATCAGCAGTTCAGGTCTTATGGGAATAATTCAATTCACATCACGCTGCATCTAATCTGTTCTTTATACTCGGCTGTTAACACTAAGGAGGCAAACATGCTTTGGAGCTATGTTCAGCTTGATGACGGCACTCAGTTTGCCTACTCAGAGACAAGAGAAGACGGAACCGTTCGCGTAGCCGTCGAACGCCCGGTTGACTTTGGCTTTGACCATGCGGATTGCTTCTTGCCTGCGGTCAAATGGTTCAACGTCGAAGGATTTACTGCTGATGACCTCAATTTCTTGACAGACTTTATTAGATTTAACGCCCCGTTTATCTTCGAGCTCGCCGAACGCCAAAAAGCCGGACCGGTGGTTTCGACGCTGGCCCCCTGACGTTCTACTGTTGAACGGCAAATAACCCATGATTTCGCCTACCGACATATCCACCTCCGTCTCTCGCGTGCTTGCTCAATACGACGTCAGCAAAGCATATTTATTTGGCTCGTTTGCCCGAGGCGAACAAACGCCCGATAGCGATATTGACTTGCGCCTAGTCTGCGGCAACACCATGACGTTCGGCACGCTTTATGAACTCTCCCATGAGCTCGAGAGGGAACTTGGGCGAAAGGTTGATATCGTCACCAACCCACCAGAGCACATGCGCCCGGCCTTCCGCAAAAGCATCGAGCAAGATGAGGTGCTTGTCTATGAAGCTCTGTAAGCAGGACGAAGCGTTAGTGTGCTCCGGCGTGATCAGCAAGTCTGAATTTTGTCGCATACTTCCGGACTCGGCGAGCCTTAGAAGCCAGTATTGAACTCAAACTCGGTTCCAGACACCCTCTTGCTATTTGAATACAGGTATCGCTCTAGCGATAGTATGTTATACTATCGCTAGAGCGATACCTGTTAGGAGACTCGCGTGGAACTGTGGCATGGTTCTCAGAAAATCATTGAGACTCCCCAGCTTGGCCTGGGGAAAATCCATAACGACTATGGACAGGGATTCTATTGCACAGAGAGCCTCGACCTTGCAAGGGAATGGGCATGCTCGCGCGATGCCGATGGCTTTGCGAATCGCTATGAACTCGATATAGCCGATCTCAAAGTTCTCGACTTGCTATCGCCGCAATATTGCGTCCTGCATTGGATAGCGTTGCTCGTTGAGTATCGTTCTTTTCGCAAAGATACCGCCATTGCCGCGGGGGCGTGCGAATATCTCCATGATCACTTTCTACCTCAGACGAGCACTTGCGACGTAATAAGGGGGTGGCGTGCGGACGACTCGTACTTTAGCTATGCCAGAGCTTTTGTAAACAATACGATCACCGTCGATCAGCTTGGACGATCTATGAGGCTCGGTAACCTGGGGGAGCAGATTGTGCTCAAAAGCGAGCGTGCGTTTAAGAGCATTCGTTTTGCTGGATTTGAACGTGCGCAGCAAGCTCTGTATGGTCCATTGGCCAAGGAACGAGATGAAGCGGCAAGGGCGCAGTATCGGGAGCTCCTTGCCGAAAACCCGTTTGAGGGAATACGTATCGTCGATATCATTCGAGAGGGGATGACGGGCGATGACCCACGCCTACAGTGAGATGTATCTCGAGGATGCAATGAGAACGCTGGGCGAGGCGGTCGATTTTGCTCTCTGTGACCAAGGGCTGACTCCAGCCGAGTTGACGGCGATCATGTCGAACGCTCTTGAGATGAAACAGTTTGAGCGCGGTATGCCTCGCGTCGTCTGCGGCATGGCGGGCGACGAGCTCGCGCGCGATATTATCGCTCATGCGGGACTGACCCCCGTCAGGTGTAGGGAGACCTATCCGTTCGACCGTTCGCCTCAGTATTGGGCGGGGTGGGTTATGGCCTATACGCAATGGATGAGCAGCTTGGGCTTTAATAAGCTACTCGAAGTCGCTCCGCTCGATTGGATTATCGGCTCGTACCATCCGCTTCACGAGGCCTCCGAAGATAAATTCGCCCAGATTGTCATCGAAAAATGGAACAACGCCCAGGCAGACAAAAAGGGCCTCAAAGCGGCACGAAAGGCTGCCGGACTAACGCAAAAACAGCTCGCCGCCCAATCGGGGGTTAAGCTTCGCGCCATACAACTCTACGAGCAGAACCAGCTCGACCTACGCCGCGCCTCGGTTTCCTCGGCATTGGCGCTCGCAAAAACCTTACACTGCAGCATCGAAGACCTAGTCTGGCAACCGATCGCTGTAAAGTACGACTCCTAATGCCACTGTGTTGTGCTCCCCGGGATTACATCGCGCGTATAAAATCTAAGCATCCGCACGCCGGTTATTGAATGGAATGGACGCCACATGGAACTCCCTAGCACCCTGTGCAGCAATGTGTACGACTTTGCGTTTTGCCCCGAGCCCTGCTACGAACGCCTGGCCGACCTCGCCGACCCCGAAGACTGGGGTCCCGGCAACCGCATCCTCAAGAACTACCTGTCGTTCTCGTTTAGCCGCGCGGTGTTCCTGACCGAGCGCGACGTGGACCAGGCCGCTCCGTCCAACTTGCCGCTGGTGTTCGACGACGACCGCTGCCTATTCAACACCGGCCTGTACACGCGCCGCTACGAGACCATCTACGGCCTGTTTGAGCCCAACGCCAAGCCCGACGCGCGCCAACGCTGGTTTTTAAAGGGCTTCTTTAAGGAAAGCGACCCCATGCTGGTTTCGTTTGAGTACCTGCCGTGCCGCGTGCGCTTTGCCGAGGACCCCTCCGAGCTGGTCTTTGACTATCGACTGCCCATCCGTTCCAACATCGACCACATTCTGGGCGATGAGGAGAACCTTACGCGTATTCCCGCAAGCCTGATGGGGGAGGGCAACTCGCTGCTGCGCCGCCGTGCCTTTGAGGGAGCTGTCGTCGAGGCCGCCCGCCGCGCCGCCGCCAACTACACGCTCGCCGTGCCGCAGTTCTACGGCGGCCGGATCCAGCTGCTGCTGCCGCTGTGCCTAACCGGCGACAAGCCCGAACTGGCGCTGACCATCCAGCGCGAGGACGGTTTCTACGCCGCGCGTACCTGTCTCACGCTCGACATGGCTTACAACAACGCGCGACTTATCTGCCGTCCCGAGACCTCGTGGATAAAGCGGTAAATGGTGGTTTAGCTGCGGTTTTGTTGGCTGACTGGGTTGAAACAGTGCGGTTTGCTCCCACGAATTTGGTTGATTTCCGATCTCAGCCGAACACATTGAGCAAATAGGCCGTTCCCGCACCTAGCCGAACGCCCCCGCTGCCCCTCCCGGGGCCCGGGGGCGCCGTTTTCCCAGTTGAAGGAACGGTGGAGATGTGTTTCGATGGGTCCGGTGGCCATGCTCCGCCCGCCGCCCGGCACCTCTTCCCAGACTCAGCCGGACGGTCGGTCAGTCTATTCCGTTTTCCCTTAGGCTAGGACAGCGGGGCATCGCCCCTCTCTGCGCGCGCCCGCCCGATGAGGCCCGGCGTCAGGTCGAGCCCGTCGAGGGGCACGTCCTCCACGCCGTACGCCTCCAGCAGCGCCTCCGCGTCGGCGCCCAGCATCGCCCGGAAGGCGCGGGCGGGCGTCGCGAAGCCGAGCGCGCCGCGGGGCTCGGAGTTCACGTGCGACATCGCGAGCGCCAGGTCCGCCGGGACCAGCCGGTCGAACCTGAGGCCGCGGCCCTTGGGCAGCAGCTTCCTGATCTCGAC
>NZ_CAAKNY010000036.1 GCF_901212495.1 Collinsella aerofaciens
GGTCATGGTGACCCCGCCGCAAAAAGACGGCCTGATCAGCCCCTATACGCTCGCGGCTGCCAAGCTTGGCGGCGTGGACGAGATCTATATGGTGGGCGGCGCCCAGGCCGTGGCCGCGCTGGCGTACGGTACCGAGACCATTCCGCGCGTCGATAAGATCACCGGCCCGGGCAACGCCTTTGTCGCCGCGGCCAAGCAGATCGTGTCGGGCGATGTGGGTATCGACATGGTCGCCGGTCCGTCCGAGGTCTGCGTGCTGGCCGATGCTACGGCCAAGCCCATGGTGGTCGCGGCCGACCTGATGGCCCAGGCCGAGCACGATCCGCTGGCAGCCTGCTACCTGGTGACCTGTGACGAGCAGTTTGCGCGCGAAGTCGAGGCGGGTATCGATATCTTGGTCGCGCAGTCCCCGCGCGCCGAGATCACACGCGCCTCGCTCGATAACGAGGGCACCATCGTGGTTGCCGCCGACATGGCTGCCGCCGTCGAGGCCGTGAACACCGTGGCGCCCGAGCACCTTGAGCTGCACTGCAAGGACGCGATGGGCCTGCTCGGCGGTATTCGCAACGCCGGCGCCATCTTTGTGGGCGCTTGGAGCTCCGAGCCGCTCGGCGATTATGTTGCCGGCCCCAACCACACGCTGCCGACCGGCGGCACGGCCATGTTCTCCAACCCGCTTTCGGTTGAAGAGTTCGTTAAGCGCTCGAGCGTTATTTGCTATACACCCGAGGGCCTGCTCTCCGACGCTCCCGCCACACAGCGCCTCGCCGAGGCCGAGGGTCTGTGGGCACACGCGCTTTCCGCCGCCCTGCGCCGTCGCGCGCTGGAGCAGGGCGAGGATGCCGTGAGCGCCGAGTCGCTCGCCGCGGCCGACCTGACCAAGGTCGCCTGGCCGGGCGACGCCGTGGCGACGGTTGCCGAGGGTGTAGATCTGGCGGCTGCAGGCGCGGATGGCGCTGGCACGACCGGCGGGGAGGCCTAATATGGCCGAGCTGACGCCCCGCATGAAGGAGCTCGTCCAGCCTTACCTGGCCGGTATTGAGCCCTACGATCCCAACTTTACGCCCACGCGCATCAATCTTTCGGCCAACGAGAACACCTATCCCGTGCCGGCCGGCGTACGCGAGGCGGTCGATGCGGCGCTCGCCGCCACACCGCTCAACCGCTATCCCGATCCCATGTCGAACGACCTGCGCGACGAGCTGGCTGTCTGGCATGGCGTGACGCGCGAGAACATCTGCGTGGGCAACGGCGGTGACGAGCTGCTCTACAACTATCTGCTGGCGTTTGGCGGCGCGGGGAGGACCCTGCTCAACTGCCCGCCGTGCTTTAGCGAGTATGCCTTCTTTGCGTCTCTGTGCCAGACCGAGGTGCGTGACGTGTGGCGCGACCCGGCGAGCTTTGAGCTCGACCAGGCGGCCGTGCTTGCGGCGGCGCCCGAGTGCAATCTGGCCATCGTGACCTCGCCCAACAATCCCACGGGCGACGTGGCTCCGCTCGACTTTGTCGCGGCGCTGTGCGACGCCTGTCCCGGCATGGTGATGGTCGACGAGGCCTACGTTGAGTTTGCCGACGATTCGTTTGGCGCGGCAACTACGGCGCAGGGACTTATCGCCGAGCATCCCAACCTGGTGATTCTGCACACGCTGTCCAAGGCGTTTGGCGCCGCCGGCACGCGTCTGGGTTATGTGATCGCAGTGCCCGAGGTTATCGAGGTGTTCGCGGCGATTCGCCAGATCTACTCGGTCAACGTGCTGAGCCAGGCGGCGGCACTTGCCTGCGTACGTGCCCGCGATGCGTATGCGCCCGTGGTGGCGCTGGTTGCGAACGAGCGCGACCGCGAACTGGCTTCCCTGCACGCGATGGGTGCCGCGGGCCTGCCGGTGGAGGCATGGCTGAGTGCGGCGAACTTTGTGCTCGTGCGCACTCCGCACGCCACGCGCGTGCGCGAGCGCCTGCGCGACGAGTATTCCATTTTGGTGCGCGACTTTAGCTACGCGCCGGGGCTCGCTGACTGCCTGCGCATTACCGTGGGCACGCCGCAGGAAAACGAAGAAGTGCTGGACGCGTTTGCCGCGCTGGTGAAGGAGGAGATGTAGATGGGTCGTTATGCCGAGGTGACCCGTAAGACGGGCGAGACCGACATTGTCGTCAAGCTCGACCTGGATGGATCCGGCGTGTGCGATATCTCGACCGGCGTGCCGTTTTTCGATCACATGCTCAACGCCTTTGGCCGCCATGGTCTGTTCGATCTGACGGTGCACGCGGTGGGCGACGTGGAGGTCGACGCGCATCACACCGTCGAGGACACGGGCATTGTGCTGGGCGAGGCGTTTTGCCGGGCGCTGGGCGATAAGGCGGGCATCACGCGCTTTGCCGACGCGGCGATTGCCATGGACGAGACACTCGTGATGGCCGCTGTGGACATCTCGGGTCGTGGGCAGGCCTACTGCGAGCTGCCCGTGCCGACTGAGCGCGTGGGCAGCTTCGATACCGAGCTGGCCGTCGAGTTCTTCTACGCCTTTGCGCGCGACGCCAAGCTCACGCTGCATGTGCGCGAGCTGGCGGGTGGCAATTCGCACCACATTATCGAGGCCGCCTTTAAGGCCGTGGGCCGCACGATGCGCCACGCCTGCGAGCTGGACCCCCGCGTGCAGGGCATCCCCAGCACCAAGGGATCGCTGTAACCTGCCAAAAAGGGACAGGTTTATTTT
>NZ_CAAKNY010000037.1 GCF_901212495.1 Collinsella aerofaciens
TGCGGCGGCATGCCCGAGGGCAGCTACACCAGCGGCGGCATGGACGTCATCATGAAGGACAACCTTTGCTGGCTTGCCGATGGCTCTGCTATCGCCGGCTCGGTGCTCACGCTCGCACAGGGCGTCAAGAACATCGTCGACTGGGGTCTTGCGAGCGCCGATATCGCCATTCGCATGGCGACCGAGGTGCCCGCGCGCTCTGCTCACGTCGAGGATAAATGTGGCAGCATTATGCCTGGCCGCGATGCCGATTTTGTCGTGTTCAATCCCGACCTTACCCTGGTCGAGACGTATGTGGGCGGCAACAGCGTCGGCAACGCGTTTGCCGAGTAGCCGCCAACGCAAGAACCCGAGAGGAACGGGGCGTATTGTCACCGAAACTGGATAGCAAGCCGGAAGCGACTGATTACGGCGTTCCGAGTTCGAAGCGGTCCATGGTTGTGGTAATGCAAATGCCCGTCGATGAAAACATCGGCGGGCATTTTTGTGCGGTATGTAACGTTGCGGGCTTAGGGCCTCATAAAGTGGTATTCGATCACATTGCTGTAGGGGTGACCCGGGCCCACAATGCCCTGCGGGAACAGCGGCTGGTGCGGCGTGTCGGGGTACATCTCTGCCTCGAGGGCAAAGCCGGCGCCCCAGCCATAGTTCGCATCATCCTTGGCATGTTCGTCGCCCAGCCAGTTGCCGGTGTAGAGCTGCACGCCCGGAGCGGTGGTGTAGTAGTCCAGCTCGCGGCCGGTCCACATCTCCTCGACATGCATCGCACGGCGCAGATTACGGCCGTACTGATAGCCATCGATGCACAGGCAGTGATCGTAGCCGCGTGCCTGCTTGATCTGCGGGTCGTCGGCCTCCATGCCGGGAGCGACGGGGCGCAGCTCGCGAAAGTCAAACGGTGTCCCCTCGACCGGAGCAATCTCGCCGGTGGGGATGTTCTGCTCGTTAATGGGCAGGTAGTGAGTGGCGTTAGCAATAAAGAAGTGCTCACAGTCCATGCCGGCGTTATGACCGGCAAGGTTAAAGTACGTGTGGTTGGTCATGGACACGTAGGTGGCGCGGTCGCTCTCGCAGCCATACTCGATACGAAAGACGCCGGTGCGCGTCACGGTAAACACGGCCGTAAAGGTGCGGTAGCCGGGGAGGCCGAGCTCGCCGTCCTCAAGCGAGGCGGTCATGCGTACGGCATTGTGGTCCTCGTCGAGCTCAACGTCCCACACGCGCTTATGCAGGCCGTGTTCAAGGTCACTGTGCAGGTTGTTGGTGCCTTCGTTGGCCGGCATATGCCAATCCGTGCCGGCGATGGTGATCGTGGCACCCGCAGTGCGGTTGGCCACGGGGCCAATGGTCGCGCCAAAGCAGGCGGGGTTGTCAAAGTAATCCTCGAGCTTATCGAAGCCCAGCACCACATCACGCACGTTGCCAGGGATGTCGGGCACGTCGATACCAAGCACGGTGGCGCCATAGTCCATAATGCGAACGCAGATCTCGGGCCCGTTGAGGGTGTAACGATGAACGGGGGTACCGCACGGCGCGGTGCCGAAAAGCTCGGAAGTGATCATTTGGTTCCTAACATCGAGGTATTTCGCACAAACTGTAGCGCGAACAGGCCAAATTATCACTACACCCTACTAAAGCAGGGAATATTTTTCTCAAAAAAGTGATGATTGAAGCTGTGTGGGCGTTCATTTTTGACACGTACGAGTCTGATACAATTTGTTCGTTATTGTTTGAATGATATGCGCGCAGAGAACGGCGAGGATTCATCGTGATTAAGGCGGAGCGTCAGGATAAGGTTCGGCAGCTGCTCGAGGAGCAGGGCACGGTCTCGGTTAAAGAGATTTCTGATGCGTTGGGTGTCTCGGATATGACGATCCGCCGCGATCTTGAGGAGCTTGCGAGCCTAGGCGAGATCGAGCGCGTGCACGGCGGCGCCCGTAGTGCGCAGAGTCGCCCGCACGCTATGTTGCGCCATGAGTATTCGCACAGCGAAAAGCGCACTAAGCATGCCGAGGAAAAGCTGCAGATCGCGCGCCGCGCCGTGGAGCTTATCGAGGAGGGTTCGACCATCTTTTTGGGTACGGGCACTACGGCCGAGCAGATGGCCTCGATGCTACCGGCGTGCCGCCTGCGCATTGTGACCAATTCGCTTTCGGTGTTTAACCTGCTCGAGGCGCGCGAAGACTGCGACCTGTGCCTGGTAGGCGGTATGTACCGTCGCCGCACCGCCGCTTTTGTGGGACCAACGGCCGAGGATACCCTGCGTGCGCTGGGCATCGATGCGGCGTTTATCGGCGCCAACGGCATTCTGGATGGTGACGTGTCTACATCCAATATGGATGAGGGCCGTATCCAGCAGCTCGCCTTTAGCAAGGCAGACTCGCGCTATCTGATCGCCGACTCCAGCAAGATTGGCAAGCGCGACTTCTACACCTTCTGCCGCCTGGACAATTTGGACGCCGTGGTGTGCGAGCCGGGTATTACCGCCGAGTATCGTGCCGCCATCGAGGAACACACGCAGGTCATCTGCTAGCTAACGCTGCAGGATCGCCAACAGGCGATGCGGGAGGACTTTTACCGCCTGCCATTGTGGGAACCAGCGCGTCAGCGCTACGCGATATGACGCGTAAATGAGGACTCCACAATCAAATTGTCTCGATCTGTAACAGATAGGGGTGAAATTACCAACCAGATGTTACAGATTGAGATTGAGAGGATTAGCCTGTGCATTCATCTCAATCTGTAACATCTAGACGTCCAAAACTGGTCTTAGTGTTACAGATTGAGACAATTCGGCAGGGTCTACCCTGTTTGTCTTGATCTGTAACAGTTAGGACTTAAAAACTCAGCTACGTGTTACAGATCGAGACAAAAGAAAAAGAACATTAGGACTTGAAAATATAGTTTTGATAAGGGATTCGCCCAGTTATAACGGTGCGGCAGACAATTGCAATTAGTTTACCTTCGGAGTTATAAGCATAATGAGCTAAATCGAGTACCGGAAGTTTTGCAACACCATAATTGCTGGCCTCGGAATCGCTAAGCTGACGTGCTCTATAGCTCTCTCGAACAGATTGGATAGACTTGGACAAGTCGTCCATGATTCTGCTAAATGACTGAAAATCTAACTGATTACTCGGAACGTGCGACTTTGATATAAAGAACGTATCAGCGCCTATGAAGCTGCCTTCAAGTTCGTAGATCAATTCAAGACGCTGAATCTCATCACGACTTTGGCATCCAAATTGCTGGAGCATCATTACGGAAATTGAACGACTTGATGTGAGGCCGCCGAAATGTTTAGTGATGGTATCCGGATCAACACCATCGCAATGGCTTGCAAAGTCAAAGTCTAAAAGTGAATTGAGCTCACCGACGCGTTTCGGTGCAACAAATGATCCTTTACCTTGGATTCGATAGATATTTCCACGACGCTCCAGCTCGCTCATTGCAAGTCGGACGGTTGTCCTGCTTACAGCGTATTCGTCGCAGAGTTCCATTTCTGTTGGAAGTTTATCGTCTGCTTGGTATACATCGACGATCTGCTTGAGCAGCGCGTCGGTGAGCTGTAAATAGAGTGGCCGTTTTTCGTGTGTATCGAGCATTGGAGCCTCAGTTTGCATGTTGGTGGTATCTGATGGTTGCCTCGGTCGGGATATAGCGTGAGCGAGGTAACTTTAACGTATCACAGAGCGGCTCAGCATGACGATCTGATGCCTGTAGCCACGAAGGGCTTGTCCGAGCGTGAAGATATTCTGGGGCAGGCAAATACCGTTCATGGAGTCCCCGATATGTTGGAGGTCTGCACCGGCTGCTTTTGCTGCAAGGCCTATTTTCTTAATGGTCTCGCTGTCGCAGGAGTCTTGACTCGTCCCGTTGGCCGCCATGACGAGAACCTTATCTTCAATTGACTTGCCTACGTTGTGGGAGCGTACATAGTCTACGATGGCGCGCAGGTCTGCTTCTTGGAAGCAGGGGACAGTGTAGGGGGCTGGCACGAGAAGGATATCGACGCCGAGGTCAACAAACTGACGCGCTATTTCGAGCGTCATGACAGGTTCCGCAACGCCCGCTCCATGCATTTTCCCGGCTATGATCAGGCCATTGAAATGCTCTTTGGAGAGTTTAATCGAATGGGCGATTGCATCGTTGGAGACGCCAGTTCCAGGGTTGCCTGTGAGGCAAATAAAGTCAAATCCGAGTTCGTTGGCCTTTTCTAGGGTCTTGGGAGAGACGCGTCGACCCATAGGGATTTCTGTACGGTTTTCAGACATTTCAGCATCATTATCAACTGGTTCCAGATTGACGCCAATGGGCCTTCCGCATGCTCGCTTCACCCAAGTGACCGGGTTTTCATCGAGATCATCTGGAATGCCGGCAATCACCGGATTGAACACATCGAGTGCGTTAAACAGAAGTAAGTCGGCACCTGCGGCGCGTTCGATTTCGGCATTAGTAACGCCGCCGAGAAATTGGGAAGAAGGTACGTTTTCCGTCATGATGGTACGTCCCTCGGAAGCCAGAATTGCCTGCTTTAGATCCATGGGTGACGTGGTGGCAAAATCGGATGCGGACATGTTCAGCAATCGTTTGGGCATTGTTACTTCCTTTGACTAGAACGATAGGCTTGTGACACTGTCTCTAATATTGTTACAACAATATGTTCAATATGTTATATCCAATCGGTAAACGGTTGCAAACTTATTGTGCAGCTCAGAAAAAATAGCCTTGAGCTGGGAAAATCTTTCTTTTATCAACTGCCGTTCACCGAATATCTTTTTGAATTCTTGACATGTCGACAAAGCGGAAAAAGAATTGGTTATGACAAATCGCGCAAATGATATTACATTTCGCACGAGAACGTATTCACATACATACGTGGATACAAACTGGGACGACGACGGTTGAGTCCGGATAAATCGTTGTGTGCCCGGCAATCATGAAAGGATGTGTTATGGACGCTATCGTCAAATTCCTTGAAAAACACCAGGCCCTCTTCGACAAAATCTCAAAGAACATTTATCTGGTGGCGATTAAGGATGGCTTTCTCTCGAACATGCCAATCGTGCTGTTCTCGAGCCTGTTTCTTCTTCTTTCGACACTTCCTGCCTATGTAGGCATCACGCTTCCGTCTGAGGTGCTGGATTTCTTTAATAAAATCTATGCATATACCATGGGGCTTCTTGGCATTATGGTTGCCGGCACCACGGCGAGCTCACTTGCCATGTCGATGAACCGCCGCATGCCTTCGGGCAAATCTCTTAACCCAACTTCGTGTATGGTTTGTGCCATGTGCGGCATGTTCTTGCTATCGGTGACGAACGATGTTGTCTCGATTGGCGGCGCAGATACATCTGTTTTTGAAACCGGCTATATGGGAACCAAGGGTTTTCTTGCTGCGTTCGTATCCGCATTCTTGACCGTTAATATATATAAGGTGTGCATTAGCCATAACGTGACGATCAAGCTCCCCAAAGAGGTCCCTGGCGCTATTGCGCAGAGTTTTCGCGATATCTTTGCGTTTGGGTTTTCAATCCTTGCGTGCGCCGTTATCGATCTCGCGAGCCGTACGCTGCTTGCCGTGCCGTTCGCCAATTTGGTATCCGCTCTCATCTCGCCGCTGTTCTCCGCGGTCGACACCTACCCTGGCATGGCGCTTATCGAGGGTGCAGTCGCACTTTTCCAATTTATGGGTATTCACGGTGCTTCGGTTGTCATGAGTCCGATCAATGCAGCGCTCTACGGCAATACCGTTACCAATCTTGAGGTTTTCCAAGCAGGTGGACACCCGTCAATTGCTCTCACGCAGGACTTTACAAGCTTCATCGGCGGTCTGGGCGGCTCTGGTTGCACGTTCATCGTTCCTATTATCCTGATCATGTTTATGCGTTCCAAGCAGCTTAAAGCCATGGGCAAGGCATCGATTATCCCGGTGATTTTTGGAGTCAACGAGCCCGTTCTCTTCGGTATGCCGATTGTTCTCAATCCCTATATGTTCGTGCCCTTCCTAGCGGCTCCTATGGTCAACGCCATAATCGGTAAGTTTTTCATTGACGTAATTGGAATGAACGCCCCCATGTATACCATGCCGTGGGCGCTTCCCGGTCCAATCGGTGCATTTCTCACCACAGGTCTTGATCTACGTTCTCTTGTATTGATTGCAGTGCTGTTGGTCGTTGACTTTGTAATTTACTATCCGTTCTGCAAGGCATACGACCATCAGCTTTGTTTGGAAGAGTCCGCAAAGGAGGCTGCAGGAACCTCGGATGTAGATGCTATTGCCGCACAAGAAAACGCCGCAAAAGCTATCGAGGCAGTAAAGAGCAAGGCGGAGCAGATCCGCGTGCTTGTGCTTTGCCAGGGTGCCGGCACTTCGACTCTCTTGGCAAATGCTCTTCGCGAAGGTGCCGCTGCTAAGGGTATTAATCTGGTTTCTCAGTCCGGTGCGTACGGAAGCCACTATGAGACGATGGATCAGTACAACGTGATTGTTCTGGCGCCCCAGGCACGCATGTACTATGACGCTATGAAGGCCGATACTGATCGCCTTGGAATTAAACTGCTCACCACAAGGGGCAAGCAGTATATCGACCTTACCAACGATCCCGAAGGTGCAATTGACTGGATCGTTCAGGAGCTGGCCAAATAGTGGATGCACTTCGTCGTTGATTCGTCGGTGTATAAAACGGCCCCGCAGTTTATTGAGCTGCGGGGCCGTATTTCGTTGAGTGTCTAATTGAGACAATGAGTGCAACCGTCGTGAGATCGCATTGGCGCTCTCCGAATCACCGACAAACTGTCTTCCATCTATGTGACCCAAAGGTCATCTCCGCTAGGTCGACGATGCAAATGGCTCTGCTTCCTTTGGGTCCGAGCGGGACGTTGGCTCGCCCTTGTCAAATCCCGCGAAGATAGAACTCGATTTGCTCGTGGTGCATGCATCAAAGAGTTTTTGATCAAGGTGCGCCTTCTCAACGCATTGATTCAAAACAAATATTCAGCTTGTGGGCTAGACCAGGCGGGCGTAGTCCTGTGACTGATGAAAGATGTAGGCGATATAGATTGTTTCGTGCTCAAACTTGTATAGACACACGTAGTTGTTGACGGTGAACGATCGGTAATTACGTGCCGCCAGCTCTTGCATGTGCGAGAGGGGACGTAAAAGCGGCTGCTCGCGAAGCAGGTCCAGCTGATATTCAAACTCAGTGACAAAATTGCCTGCTGCACGCGGATTCTTGAGGATTTGAGCAAGGTATCCGACAATACTCTCGTACTCATACCGCGCGCTTTTGAGGATTACGACGTTACAGGTCATATTTGTCTCGTATCGAAGCCGCGAAGGATTCGTAGTCGCTGTAGTCGCCTTGCGATATTTCGTCTTCTGCCAACATCATACGAGACAGCAGTTTTGCCTTGGCGATTTCTTCTTGCATGAGGCGATACTGGTCGCTGCTGATGCAGTGCATGGCCTCGTAGCCGTTCTTAGTTACGGTG
This sequence comes from Collinsella aerofaciens, assembly GCF_901212495.1. GTDB lineage: Bacteria > Actinomycetota > Coriobacteriia > Coriobacteriales > Coriobacteriaceae > Collinsella > Collinsella aerofaciens_H. The sequence goes on from NZ_CAAKNY010000037.1 coordinate 7,495, forward strand.
ACGTCGCGCTCAGACTCAACAAGCGTGGTGAATGCAGCAGTGTCCTTCATATCTCGGACGGGCACACAAGCTGACATGGGTACCTCCTTTGCGTTGGGACACAATTGTACCACGGTATATTAAAACGTCGGCGTCGTCGAATTATCTCAATCTGTAACAGTTGGGAGTAGAAAACCGAGTTAGATGTTACAGATCGAGATATTCTGCTTCGGGCTACCCGTTTGTCTTGATCTGTAACAGGTAGGACCGAAAAACTCAGCTAGATGTTACAGATCGAGATCTTCAAGTTCGGGCCGTTCGTTTGTCTTGATCTGTAACAGGTAGGACCGAAAAAACTCAGCTAGATGTTACAGATCGAGACAAACGGCATGCTCGGACCGAGCTAAAACAAAAAGGCCGCATACGAACCGGTTTGGGATTCGTATGCGGCCGACAGGGGGTACGCGGCTTAAACTAGGCCATGAGCAGGCCGGTCTCCGCGACGTTCTTGTACCAGTACGCGCTCGCCTTGGGATAGCGCTTCTGGGTCTCAAAGTCGATGTAGAACAGGCCATAGCGCTTGTTATAGCCGTTGGTCCAGGAGAACTGGTCCTGCAGCGACCACACAAAGTAGCCGTCGACGTTCACGCCGCCGTCGATCGCCTTGAGGATCCACGCGAGATGCTGGCGCATGTAGTCGATGCGAGGGGCATCGTCGATAAAGCCGTCCTCAAAGTCGTCCTTATAGCCCATGCCGTTCTCGGTGATGTAGATCTTCTTGTAGTTGGGGTAATCGTTCTTAATGCGCAGCAGCAGGTCGTACAGGCCCTCGGGATAGATGATCCAGTCCCAATCGGTGGTGGGAACGCCTTCGCGCACGCATGCCTCGCCAACGCCCTTGAGGAACCAGCGCGAGGAGCCCTTGTCGCCGGTGCCATTGTGGTTGATGTCGTTTTCGCCCTCGGCGGCACGCAGGAACTGGCACTTGTACGTGTTGACGCCCAGACAATCGTTGTAGGGGAGCGCGGCGGTCAGCGCGGCGATGTCCTCGTCGCGAACGTCGAGCTCGCCGCCGGCGATATGGGCCAGCTTGGTCGCAGCCTCCATGGTGTCGGCTGCATAGTGGCCGCGGAAGGTGGCGTCGAGCACCCAGCGGTTGTTGATGACGTCGGCCATGCGAGCGGCCTCGCAGTCGGCGGCGCTGTTGGGATCGAGGGGATACTTGGGCTCCAGGTTCTGGACAATGCCGATCTCGCCCTCAAAGCCGCCCTCATGGAAGGCGACGACAGCCTTGGCGTGGGCAACCATCATGTTGTGCATGAGCTGGAAGGCTTTGTCCAGGCGATACTTCTCGCCGTGCGGCCAGTTGCCGACGATAAAGCTGCCCTCGGCGGTCGCGGGAATCTCGTTAAAGGTAAACCAGTGCTTGACCTCAGTGAACTCGGCAAAGCAGAACTTGGCGTACTCGACAAAGGCGTCGATCGTCGTGCGCGTCAGGAAGCCCTCGCCGCCGTTCTGGTAAAAGGCCTCGGGCGTATCAAAGTGATCGAGCGTGACATAGGGGATAACGCCGGCTTTATTGCAGGTGGCAAAGAGCTCGTGATAGAAGGCAACACCCTCGGGGTTCATCTCACCAGTGCCGTTGGGGAAGATACGGCTCCAAGCGATGGAGACGCGGATACCGTTGATACCGAAGCGCTGGCACAGGTCGATATCGACCGGGTACTTGTTGTAGAAATCGCTTGCGGGGTCGGGGGAGAAGCGACCCTGAGCAGCCAGGAAATCGTCCCAGGGCACTTTGCCCTTGCCGTGCGTGCGGGTCTCACCCTCAACCTGGTAAGCGGCGGTGGCGCCGCCAAATACAAAGCCGTCGGGGAACTGCATGGGGTTGTTCATGAGTCATCCTTTCTGTGGGATACGAATGGGGAGAGGTGCCCGAACTGGGGGTCCGGGCACCAACAGAGGGAGGAAACTAGTCGAGGTTCTCGCGGAGCCACTTGATGGCGCCGGCAGGGTCGCGGGTAAGGTCGATATATTCCTTGCCGCGCGGGGCGAGCAGCTTAATACCCAGACGATCGGTGTCGGCCTTCATGTCGTTGTAGTAGCTACGAACCTGCGGGGCGAGCACGATGACGTCGTACTGATCCATGATGGCAGTGTGCTGTCCGTAGGCACCTGCAGAGGAAGCGATGTTCTCGCCAGTCTGCGCGGCACCTTCCTTGATGGCGTTGGCAAGCATGGCAGAGGTGCCGGCGCCGGCGCACAGGACGAGGACCTTCAGACCGTCGACATTCTTCTTAGTGGATGCGTCGGCGGCGGGCTCGGGCTGATCGGCGACAGGTTTGCTGTCGGCGGCGGCAACAGTCGTCTCGACGGAAGCGGTCGCCTGCTCGACAGCGGGCGCAGAGGCGTCGGCGGCGATGGCAGCGGCACCATTGGACTCGAGACCCAGCTCGGCGGCGCGCTCGGCCTCCTGGTCGCAGAGCAGCTTATCGTATGCCTTCAAGAACGGCAGGTAGATGATGGCGTCCAGCAAGATGATGATCGCAACAAATACCAGGGCGATAAGCTGGAAGTTCGTGGTGATGAAAATGCCGATGGGGGCGGGGGTGGCCCAAGGCACCACGAAGGAGAAACCGTTCATGCCCACGTTATCGATAAAGAACTTGGCAACACTCACGTTGACGCAGCCGGCGGCAACAAAGGGGATGAGCATGTAGGGGTTAAGAATCATCGGCGCGCCAAAGAGCAGCGGCTCGTTGACAGCAAAGGCAACAGGAACAATCGAGGCCTTACCGACGGCTTTGAGCTGCTTGGACTTCATAAAGAGAATCAGCAGAAGCGGCACGATGAACGTGGCGCCGGTGCCGCCGAACTCACCTACGAGCGACATGTTAAAGGTGAGGGAGTGGGCGGGGTGGCCACCGGCCAGCAGAACCTGCAGGTTCTCGGCCTGGTTGGCAAGACGGATGGGGTCGATGCCCGGCTGGACAATCGAGGGGCCGTGAACGCCGATGAACCAGAAGAACGCGGTGGCTGCCTGGATAAGGATAAGGCCGGGATAGGTTTCTGCAGCGGTAAAGAGCGGGGAGAGCAGTTTGATAAGCAGCTCGGAGAACGGAACGCCCATGAGGTTGCGCACGACAACATCGATGATGCCGCAGATGATGACAGCGCCGCCAAAGGGGATGATGTCGCGGAAGTTCTGAGCGATGGCGCCCGGGACTTCCTTGGGCAGTTTAATGGTCAGATCGCGCGAGACGCAGAATTTATAAACCCAAACGGTAATGAACGCTGCGATATAGGCGGAGAACAAGCCGCGTGTACCCATGCTGGTGCAATCGAAGACCGAAAGCTCGGAGCCGTCGAGCTTGGTGGTGAACTGCGTAACAGCGAGCAACAGCATGCTGCACTGGGCGGCAACCATGGTGGAGCCGTCGTTGAGCACCTTACCGGCGGGCATGCGGCGGTTCATGGAAGCCGTGAAGTTTTTGGCCGTAGTGCCGGCAACCATGATGCCCATGACGCCCATGGTGAAGTTGTACAGCTTGTTGCACCAGTCGGTGAGCGGCTGGGGCAACGTGATGCCGACGACGCCGGGAAGGGTGGCGATCAGCAGGAAGATCGAAGAGGTGAGGACGATGGGCATGCACCCAAGAAATCCGTCTTTGATGGCCTGGAGGTAGATGTTCCTCGAGATTTTCTCAAAGAACGGTTGATGCTTTTCGAGCATCTTTACGATGGCGTCCATAGAGCTCCTTTGCTACTTGATGCGCGATGCATGTGGATGGAACTGGTCGTCGATGGATGGTCAGGACTGCCCGGAACCTCCCTGGGTAAGGAAGGTGTTCTGAAATGACAAAGTTGTCATTTCGTTGATGACAACGTAAGACATTGTAGAAGGGGCAACAAGGATTTACGGGTGAACGGTCGATATTGTCCGGTAAACGGCTGATTTGTCAGTCGAGCAGGTAGTGTATGCTAGAACACAAAAAACAAGTGATACAAAGCCGACTGGAGAAGCGGTGACAACGATGGACAAGAAAAATGTCTCGATGAACGATGTGGCGATTGCCGCGGGTGTTTCTCTCAAGACGGTGTCGCGCGTGATCAACGAGCCCGATAGCGTGCGAGAGTCGACACGCGATAAGGTCCATTCGGCAATGGAGACGCTCGGGTTTCGAACTAACTTTGCCGCGCGTTCGCTCAAGTTAGGCCGTTACGGGTGCATCGGCGTCGTGCTGTTTCACTTGTCGGGCGGTGCCGTGGACATGATTGACGGTATCGCCGATGCCGCCGAAGAACGCGGCTTTGCGCTCACGATGATTAAGAAGTGCGCAGGGGAGAAGATGACCCTTGCCGATGCGGCGCGCAGGATGTCGCAGCTGCCTGTTGATGGCATGATCTTCAATCTGCGTCAGATGGTCGATGACTTTGATGCCTTTGAGGCGCCGAGAGACCTCAAGACGGTGATTATTACGTCTATAGAGCATCCCACGTGTTCTACGGTTAGTGACGACCAGGAAGGTGGTGCGCGCATGGCGTGTGAGTACTTTTTGAATCGCGGGCACAAGAACGTGTACTTTGTCTCTGGTAAGAAAGAGTCGCTGTCGAGTCAATGTCGTATGAAAGGCTGGCTTGCGGCGCTCAAAGCGCGCGGCATTGAGCCGCCCGAGCCTCTGCAAGGCGATTGGAACGCGGATAGCGGGTATGCTGCAGGCCTTGTGCTTGCCGATAAACCCGACTGCACGGCGGTTCTAGCCGCCAACGATTGCATGGCTAACGGCGTAATGATGGCTCTGCGTGATAAGGGTCTGAGTGTGCCCGATGATGTGTCCGTGATCGGCTTTGATGACGAGCTATACAAGACGATACCTAATTCGATTTTGACCTCTGTAAAGTTTCGCCATCGCGAGTTGGGCGTTCGTGCGCTCAACGAAGTCGTTGCAGGCCTTGAGACCCCGAGCTCAAGAAGTCGCACACTTGTGTCGGGCGTGCTGATCGAGCGTTCCAGCGTGAAAGACCTACGGGCGTGAACATAGAAGCCGTTGCTCGCCCTCTCGCTTTGACATGATTAGAGCAGCGAGAAACTTTCGTTGGTGGGCGGATCTGTTTGGCTTGTCAATCGAGATGTTCGATATTGTTCACAACAGTTTAAAAACCGTTCACGGGTAAAAAAATACCGTTCACGGCTTGAAATAACGTTATGCATTGTTCTTTTTTGTTTGAATGTTATTGTTTCGGGCATACACAGCGCAGCGCGTATGCCCGGACGCGATGCTTTCCGTTGGTTCATGTGTGAAAGGAACGCAATATGGCAACCAAAGAAGAAATCTCGATGGTTGGATTCGAGATTGTCGCATATGCGGGCGACGCCCAGACTGATCTGCTTGCAGCGCTCGATGCTGCTCGCGAGGGCGATTTTGAGAAGGCCGAGCAGCTGCACAAGGATGCGAGCGATGCGCTCATCGGCGCTCACGACACGCAGACCAAGCTGCTTTCGCAGGAGGCCGGCGGTGGCGAGATGGAGATGACCTTCATCATGGCCCATGCTCAGGATACTCTCATGACCACCATGATCCTGGAGAAGCAGACTCGCTTTACCATCGATGCCTACAGGCGCATCGCCGAGCTCGAGGCCAAACTTGCCTAACGAGCCCTCACAACCAAGTCCCCTTCCAAAAGCCCTGCCGCTACCCGCAGCAGGGCTTTTCCTGTCCTCCTCCAAGTTGCGGTGAAATAGGGACTGAATAGGGGCCGGCGGGCGCAAAACAATCTCTATTCCATCGCAACTTATCCCGAGATAGTCATTGGGGACGTTCTTAAACGACTAGTCATTGGGGACAGTCTTGGTGCGCTCCGTTCGTCCACCCGTTCGATTTTTGCTCGGTGGGTATACTTCCTTTCGCATTAAACGCCGGACTGAGGAGGTATCCAAATGCCGGACAACGGATCAATTCAAAAAAGAGACGCGCATGAGATGGCTCATGGGCGTCCTGTCCAGATAACTGAGCACACGACGGTAACCGAGCTGCAGCCCAGCCTGTCCGATGTGGTGTGCGCAAACAAAAAGCTGCAGATTGGCTTTATCGTTGCGCTCGTGGTACTGGCGCTCCTGTCGGGCTTTGTCGCGCGCCCGCATTTCGCCGATACCAAAACTTGGGACTCCACCATCGAGGTCATAGATCAAAAGAAAGGCAACGTACTGGCGCTCACGACCTCGTGCGTAGCGCTGTCTGCGGGCATTACCGCGCTGCCTGGTGATACGGGGACGCCGGTTGCCGAGCAGCTCGCGCAGCTTTCGGGCAACTTGGGCATCGTGCTTGCCGTGCTATACCTAGAGAAATATCTTTTGACTATTCTGTGGTCGGTCGGCCTGGGCATCTTGATTCCGTTCTCGCTCGTACTCTTTGCGGTGTCGCTTGGTATTCACGGGCGCTGGAGCACGAGCGCCGTCCTGCGCCGCGTGGCGACGCGCGTGCTGGTGGTTGCCGTGATCGGCATGGCGTTGGTGCCCGCGAGCGTATGGGTGTCACAGAAGGTCGATGAAACGTATCGCGTAAGTATCAAACAGGCCGAGGAAAAAGCGACCGATGCTGCAAAGACGGCTGAAGCTACGGAGAAGTCCGGCGACACCAGCTCAAAATCAAGTAAGAAAAAGTCCGAGGCCACGGAGTCTAAAAACGTGCTCGAGCAGTTGACTGATGGGGCCTCGAGCCTGGTCACGTCGGTAACCAGCGGTGCCAAGCAGATGACCGACGAGATCGTGCAGCAGGTGACCGACCTGATCGAAGGCGTCATCGTGATGATCGTCACCTCGTGTGTGGTCCCGCTGCTGGTTCTTGCGGCATTCCTGTGGCTGGGACACGTGCTGCTGGGGATTGATGTCTCCGGTCCCGCGAACTATCTGACGGGTCGTTTCTTGGGTGCTCCGTCCAAACATGCCAAGAAGAGTGGGCAGTCTGAGTAGGCGGCAAAGCGATCTTTGGAAGATCAACCGTAAGAAGGGCGGCCGAGATGCGTTTTCGGCCGCCCTTTTGTTTGTTGAATACGTGGTCACTCCGTCCACGCCGGGTCCAAACGGCCAGCAATCATCCGTGAACGGTATTTGTTCAAAAAAGAACAAAGATAAACAAATAATTGTTGCAGTCGATGTTCGAATGTGTTCAAATAAACATGAACAGTGAAGAACCGCGCATTCAGATGCCCGGACCTGAACGCGATTCAACACTTCCAAACAGAAACTACGCACCTGCGTATCTCTCAAGGAGGATGTCATGAGGGTTGTAATCGCTTCCGATGCCGACGGTATGTCGATGAAGGAGTCCATCAAGGAGATGCTCATCGCCGATGGCCACGAGGTCGTCGACTATTCCGAGACCCCTGCCGCGGACTTTGTCGATTCCGCGACCGCCGTTGCCAAGGACCTGCTGGAGCACAAGGATTCCCAGGGCTTCGCATTCGATAAGTACGGCGTCGGCTCCTATATGGCCGCCGTCAAGATCAAGGGCATGGTCGTCGCCAACATTTCCGACGAGCGTTCCGCCTACATGACCCGCGAGCACAACGGCTCGCGCATGGTCACCATGGGCCCGGGCGTTGTGGGCACCGAGGTCGCCAAGAAGATCGCCCGCGAGTTCCTGCGCGCCCAGTACGCCGGTGGCCGTCACCAGATCCGTGTCGACATGCTCAACAAGATGGCCTAACGAGAGCCACCGAGAACTCGAACTTCTACCTCAACTTGTGAATTCAGACGAAAGGACGTTCTGATGAAGAAGACCATCGCAATCGGTTGCGACCATATCGTTACGGACGAGAAGATCTATCTGGCCGACCGCCTGGAGCAGGCTGGCTACAAGGTGCTCGACTGCGGCACCTACAGCCACACCCGTACGCACTACCCCATCTACGGCAAGGCCGTGGGCGAGGCCGTTGCCAGCGGCAAGGCCGACTTTGGCGTGGCCCTGTGCGGCACCGGCATCGGCATCACCAACGCCGTCAACAAGGTCCCCGGCGCCCGCTGCGCCCTGGTTCGCGACATGACCTCTGCCCTGTATGCCCGTCGCGAGCTCAACGCCAACATCGTGGGCTTTGGCGGCAAGATCACCGGCGAGTTCCTGATGGCCGACATCATGCTCGCCTTCCTGGAGGAGCCCTACGAGAAGACCCCCGAGCACGATGCCCTGATTGCCAAGATCGATGCCTGCAACAAGGCCGACGCCGAGGCTCAGGCTGACCCGCACTTCTTTGACGAGTTCCTGGAGAAGTGGGACCGCGGCGAATACCACGACTAAGGAGGTTCCGGCGTTCTACCGAACGCCGGACCTGTCGACGCTGCGAAGCCATCTGGCGGGCAATCTGCCGCTCAGCTTCGGCGGCATGACCAAAAGGTCAATGCCGCCTTGCTTCACGGCACCTTGCCTCGCCAGCTGGCTTCTCGCTGACATTGAGGCGAGCTGTGGGGCTGTCCTTGTTGTGAGGCGATCTGGCGGACGAGCTGCTCCGATAACACTTTTGCTTGCTGAGCTTGTGTGCTTTGATTTTGGCGGTCCCGGGCATTCTGCAGTATCTTAAATGACGGCTCGCGTTTCTGTGAGGGGGCGCGGGCCGGTTTTCTATCAGCCCTATTGACTTGGCGGGCTGTCGTAAGAAAGGGAAGGCTCCTATGGAGTTTGTTCTTGATAACGGTTCTGTTCGCGTGGCACTGAGCACGGCTGGCGGATCGTTCACTTCGATTAAAGCCAACGGTCGCGAGTACCTGTGGCAGGGCGATCCTTCGGTCTGGTCGGGCCAGGCACCCATTTGCTTTCCGATTTGCGGCGGCCTTCGTGACGGCCGCGCGATGACCATGGGCGGCCGCGAGGTTAAGCTTGCCCGTCACGGCTTTGCCCGCAAGCAGGAGTGGAAGCTCGAGGAGCAGGGCGACAGCATGGTTGCGCTGAGCCTAAGCTCTGCCGACCACGCCGAGCTGCTCGAGCAGTATCCGTATCCGTTTAAAATCGTTGCTCGTTACACGATCGATTCGGAAAAGGTGGCCGTGTCGTACGAGGTGTCCAATGAGGGCACCGAGGACATGCCGTTCTTTGTGGGCGGTCATCCCGGCTTTAAGTGCCCGCTCGACGAGGGCGAGTCCTATGACGATTACGAACTCCGTTTTGAGCAGCGTGAGGCCGCCGAGCTCTGTACTGCCGTTCCCTCGACGGGCCTGATTGATGTTGAGCATCGCAGTAAGAACCCTATGATCGGCCAGAACCTGCCGCTTACCCACGAACTCTTCGACTTCGCGGAGACCATCTTTGACGTGCTCGAGAGCCGCGTGGTTACCCTGACCAAGAAAACCGAGGACAAGGGTGTGCGCCTGACGTTCCCCGACATGCCATACCTGATTGTGTGGAGCAAGCCCGAGGGCGACTTTGTGGCCGTGGAACCGTGGGGCGGCCTGTCCACCTGCTCCGACGAGGACGATATTCTGGAGCACAAGCGTGGCTGCCTGGTGGCCAAACCGGGGGAGACCGTCACCCGCGGCTTTGAGATCGAGATCCTTTAACGAGTATCGTATGCTTGGGGCGGGTCATGCCGCCCCGGAATAGGAGTTCAATATGATTTTGACCGTTACCATGAACCCGTCGATTGATACGCGCTATCAGCTCGATAAACTGATTATCGACGATGTTAACCGCGTGACGCCCGAAAAGACCGCTGGCGGTAAGGGCCTCAACGTGAGTCGCGTGCTGCTGCAGCTGGGCGACGACGTGCTCGCGACCGGCCTGCTTGGCGGTCACATGGGTGCCTATATGGCCGAGCTCATGGATGCCGATGGCGTCAAGAACGACTTTGTGCCCATCGCCGGTGAGACGCGCATTTGCCTGAATATTCTGCACGAGGGTAATCAGACCGAGCTGCTGGAGAGCGGCCCGCAGATCGCCCCGGCCGAGCTTGAGGCCTTTACGGCCAAGTTCGCCGAGCTTGCAGCGAAGGCGGACGTTGTGACGCTTTCGGGCTCGCTGCCGCGTGGCGTCGATGCCGGCTACTATGCCGAGCTCGTCAAGATCGCCGAGGAGGCGGGCGCCAAGGTGCTGCTCGACACCTCGGGTGCATCGCTGGAGGCTGCGCTGGAGTCCGACGCTAAGCCTGAGCTCGTAAAGCCCAACCTGACCGAGATTAACGGCCTGCTGGGTACGTCCTTTACGACCGATGATGTCGATGCCCTGCGCGAGGCGCTGGCCGCCGACGGCCGCTTTGCCGGTATCCCCTGGGTTGTCGTCTCGATGGGCGCTGCCGGTTCGGTGGGCTTCCATGAGGGCCACGCGTTCCGTGCCAAGACGCCCGCGATTGCGGCGGTGAACGCGACGGGTTCCGGCGACTCGACCATCGCCGGCTTTGCGCATGCCATTGCTGCTGGTGCCGACGACGTCACGGTCCTCAAGACCGCCAATACCTGCGGCAAGCTCAACGCCATGGATCCCAAGACCGGCCACCTGGTCATGGACCGCTGGGACGAGATCTACAACAGCGTTGAGGTGACGGAGCTTTAGGGTTACGCGGTTTTACCAAACCGCGTAACCAGCCGACGCTGCACCTCGGGTTCCGCCGTTCTACCGAACGGCGGACCGGCCGACGCTGCGCGGGCCGCATTTGGACAATCTGACGTTCAACTTCAAGGGCGCGACCAGAAGGTCAGCGCCCTTTCGTTTCACGTCACCTTGTCTCAAATGCGGCCCGCTCGCTGCCCGTCTTCTACTTGCGGCGTTGGCTTGCTCCGGATGCGGCAGTTATAGTCATTGGGGACGTTCTTTAATGACTAGTCGTTTAAGAACGTCCCCAACGACTAGTCGAACAAGAACGTCCCCAATGACTACTTAAAAAACGGCGCCCGCCGGCGATGTTGCCGACGGGCGCCGTTGTCGTGCGGGCTGCTGTTGAGCGTTCGGGCCCGTGCTCTACAGCGAGTCGATAAAGCGCTGTTGGGCGGCGCGGCCGGCTTCGTCCCACTTAAAGACGCCGGCGTTGTCGAGTACGCGGCCAAACACCACGCCGACCTCCTCGTGCAGGATATCGATGGCGTTATCGGCCGCAAGCTCATCGGCGCGGCGGGCAAAGACGTCCTCGGCCCAGGCGGCGTGGCTGCGGCAAAGATCGTCGCCCTCGAGCGCAGCGGCAAGATCGTAACTGGCATCGGCCTTGGCCGCCAGCAGATGCTCTCGAACAGCACCGAGCTCTGGAACCAAGCGCGGCGGTAGAATGGCCAGGCCCATGACCTCGATCAGGCCGATGTTCTCCTTCTTAATGTGGTGGTACTCGGCATGCGGGTGGAAAACGCCCAGCGGGTGCTCGTCGGTCGTGATATTGCAGCGAAGCGCCAGATAGGCTTCGTAGATTTCGCCACCGGCATTGCCGCGGGAGTCGACGCGGCGGATGACGGGTGTTACGGTGTTGTGCGCCACGCCGTCGGCTGTGTGCGCGATGACGCCCACCGATTCATCGGTCCACTCGCGCCATGCCAGGATAATCTTCTCGGCGGCATCGAGCAGCGCGCCGCGGTCATGCGAGCGCAGGCGCAGCACTGAGAGCGGCCACTGCAGCACGGTACCGCTGACCTGGTCAAAACCGGGCACGCTAAACTGCGAGACCTCGGCGGCGTGCATCATGGGGAACTCGTGTGCGCCGCCCTGGAAGTGGTCGTGCGACAGAATCGAGCCGCCCACGATGGGCAGGTCGGCGTTGGAACCGATGAAGTAATGCGGGAACAGGTCCACAAAATCGAGCAGGCAGGTCAGGCCCTTGCGGTCGACGTGCATCGGGCGATGCTCGGAGCTCATGGCAATGCAGTGCTCGTTAAAGTACGCGTACGGGCTGTACTGGAAGCCCCAGCGCTCGCCGTCGAGCTGGATGGGGATAATGCGCAGGTTCTGGCGAGCGGGATGAGCGCCGCCGTCTGCCGCAGCGGAGCGTCCAGGGTAGCCCTCGTTCTCGATGCACAGCTGACAGGCGGGATACTTCTCGCCCGTGTTTTTGGCGGCACCGGCCGCGGCAATGTCGCGCGGGTCCTTCTCGGGCTTGGACAGGTTGATAGTGATCTCCAGGTCACCCCAGTTGGTGGGGGTGCTCCACTTGATGTTGCGCGCGATGGCGGCGCGGCGCACGTAACCGGCGTCACAGCACAGGCCGTAGAACCAGTCGGTCGCGGCGCGAGGTTCGTTGACGCCCATGCGGCCGCTGAATTCCTCGTTTACAACCGAAGGCCTTGGCATGAGCACACCCATGATGCGCATGGCGATGCGGTCGCGGCCCGATGCCGTGTCCTCGGCGGCACCGTTGGCAACGGCGGCCTCGGAGAGCGCGGCGAGCGTGCCTTCAAGGTCAAAGTCGGGCAGGGTATCGGGGTGCAAGAACGAAATCTTCTCGGTCTTGAGTGCCCAGGTCATGTCGAGCGCGGGACCCGTGGCGCCGATGCACTCCAGAATGGTGTTGTAGGCCCAGATGCGGTCGTCCTGTCCGATCATCGACCGGTGGATGGCATATTCGATGAGGCCCTGCGCAGCCTCGCGCACGTCGGTCATTACAGCCATGCCGCGTAAGCCCCCTTGTCAGAGATAGCGTAATGACGGGCAGAGCCTTCGCCCAGCCAGCCGTTCATCTTGGCGATAAAGGTGTCGACCAGGTCGAGCGGCACGAAGGCCTGGATGGTGCCACCAAAGCCGCCGCCGTGGATACGGACGGCGCCGCGGCCGTCGAGCACGTGCTCGGCCAGTGCCAAGGCATACATCGAGGGTTGCTCGGAGCCCAGCTTGGCAACGACATTCTGCAGGTACATGGCAGAGCTGGCGCCGGACTCGCGCGTGAGGACCAGGAACTGGTCGATGTCGCCGGCGTTCAGAGCTGCCCAGCGCTTGTCGACCAGGCCGTTCTCGTACCAGTAGTGAACGGCGCGCAGGCAGGCGCGGTCGCCCAGCTTGGCGCGCAGCTCGGGGAGCTTGGCGTCAAAGTCGGCAACGTCGACCTCGCACAGGCGTGCCTTGCCAAACTCGGCGGCGACGTCTTGCATCTCGCGTGGAACGGCGGCGTAGTCGTCAGTGGCGGCCACGTGGTCGGCACCGACCTTAACAAGCACGAGCGCATAGCCGTGATCCTCAAAGTTGAGCTCGAGCTTCTGGGTCTTAGGCTGAGCCTGGTCCTCAAAGTCCATGTAGGCAAGGCCACCCAGGCACACGGCGGCCTGGTCCATCAGACCACAGGGCTTGCCATAGTAGTTGTTCTCGGTGCGCTGGCTCATCTGGGCGAGCGCGACGGGCTCAATGGCGGGAGCGCCCCAAAGCGTCCCCATGGCGCGACCGTACGCAGCCTCGACGGCAGCGGAGCTCGAAAGGCCGCCGCCCGAGGGGACGGAGCAGGTAAAGGCGAAGTCGAAGCCATGGGGCTCAACGCCCAGCGCTGCGATCTCGTGGGCCATACCGCGCACGAGGCTCGCGGACGTGCCCTTTTCGGGCTCCTGAACATCTAGCGTGTCGAGCGTAATCTCGAAGGTGGGATAGCCCTCGTCGGCAACACGGACCTTGTTGGTGTCGGTTGCCACAGCGATGCCGTCGACGGCGACATCGAGCGAGCCGGCGATAACATGGCCGCCCTCGTGATCGGTGTGATTGCCGCTGATCTCGGAACGGCCGGGCGCGTGTACATAGAGCACCTGGCGGTCGCCGATGGGGCCAAACTCCTCCTCAAACAGCTTGGTGAGCGTGGCAAGTGTCTTCTCGTCGGGGGTAGTCATGGAGTCTTCCTTTCTTGTTTATCCCGCGTGAGCTGGGGTTGCCGTGTTAAGTGAAAAGGAATTAAAAGATACGGGGGAGTAGACGGGAGTCAAATCGCTGCTCCCCCGCACTTCGAAGAGAGTGGGTTAACGGACGGTTGAGAATCGATAAACGATTGTCGAGCTAAACGGGCGGTCAGGTGAGCAGACAGGGTGTGCCCAATCTGCGTGATGGTTGTTGTCGGGCCAAAACTCGGGCTCAAATGCAACGCCGTCGCGCGGTTTGTAGTCGGCCCCGTTTTTGGCGTTTGTATCGTCGAGCCAGTTGCCGGTGTACAGGTGCGCGCCGGGCGCAGTGACGAAGATGTCGAGTGTGCGGCCCGAACTTAAATCCTGAAGGCACAGGGCGTGACGTGGACCGGCGTCGGGCGCGAAGCCATCAAGGCAGAAGCAATGGTCAAAACCGTGTGCGATCTTGAGTTGTTCATCGTTCGCATCGATGTCACGACCGAGTTTTTTGGGTACGCGGAAATCGAACGGGGTGCCCGCTACCGGGCGAACCTCGCCAGAAGAGACGTTATCCTCGCGCTGGGGGAGAAACGCCTCGGCATCGATCATCGCAACCTGGTCCAGAATCGTGCCGGAATCGTGCCCGGCAAGATTGAAGTAGCTGTGATTGGTCATGTTGACAAACGTGTCGGCATCGGTGACGCAATGTTGCGTGCAGGTGAGCTCGGCGGCACCGGTCGGACCGGCTTGCAGGGAATAGGTCACGGTAAAGCAGCGGTTGCCCGGAAGCCCCAGTTCGCCATCGCGCAGCTTGCAAGTAAAGCTTACCGTGTTGGTGATCTCGTCGACATTGGCGTCCCACACACGCTTGTGGAGGCCGTGTTCAAGGTCGGTGTGAAGATTGTTGGTCTTTTTGGGACCGTCGTTGCGGGTCATCTGATAGACCGTGCCGTCAATCTCGACCTGCCCATTATCCGTGCGGTTGGCCGAAGGCCCGATGGTTCCGCCGTAGCACGCCGGATTGTCAAAGTAGCCATCCAGATGGTCGAAACCAAGCACGATGTCTGCCACGTTGCCCAAGGTATCGGGAACCTCGATGCCGAGGATCGTCGCGCCGTAGTCCATGACGCGCACGTGAGCGCCTGCGCAGACAAGGTCATATACCGTTACCGGCGCGCCGTCGGGGGCGGCGCCGAACAGAGTTGTATTGATCATGAGCGTCCTTTCGAGTACGACGCCATCGCTTGCGCGGCACGGAGCGCAAGCGCCATGGTATCGAAGTGCTTGTCCCTTATGTTAACGTACTCATACGCGAGTGCCATGGACTTCTTCGGATTCCTGCAATCGGTCGAAAATGGGCCGTGAACGGTATTCAGGGAGCGTTGTCGTCACCGTATAACCGCTGATGGGTATAGTGGAGTACGTTAACATTACCGAAAGATGACAAGCCCTCCCAGCGCAACCTGCATTTTCGTTGAGGAGGGGCATTTGGTTTCTCGTGCAGAATCGAAGGTGATTTTGTGGCAAGGCGCCCTTCCAACGATACGGCTTCGCGGCCGGTCTCCATGGCCGATGTTGCCCGTGCTGCCGGCGTTTCGCAGCAGACGGTTTCGCGCGTTGCCAACGGACTGCCCAATGTCAACGAACAGACGCGCCAGCGCGTGCAGGCGGCCATGAGGGACCTCGGTTTCCGTCCGAGTTATGCTGGTCGTTCGCTGCGCGATGGCCGCTACTATTCGGTCGGCTTGTGCGTTAACGACGTTACCAAGTTCGGCAATCTTACAATGATCGATGGCATTGCAAGTGCTGCCCGCGAGCGCGGGTGCGCCATCACGCTGGTCGAGATGTCCAAGACCGAGGAGTTTTCGCTTGCCGAAGCCACTCGGCGCATGGCTGCACTTCCGGTGGACGGCATCATTATCGGCATGAGCCGCTTGGCTCCCGACTTTGAGACCTTTGAGCCTCTGCCGGGCATTGGCACGGTCATCGTTACCATGTATGCGCATCCGCGTGTGGCCACGGTCGACTCTGACCACTATGGCTGCTCACTGCTGCTTATGAACCACCTGTTTGAGCTGGGCCATGAGCAGATTCGCTTTATCGGCGGTCCGTCTTTTTCGGTGGATGAACGGTTTCGCCGGGCGGGTTGGAAAGACGCACTCGAGCGTAAACGTATCAAACCGGTGAAGCCGCTCGAGGGCGACTGGTCTGCCAACAGCGGTTATGAGGCCGGCAGGTATCTGGCGGAGCACGACCGTACTATGACGGCGATTTATGCGGCGAATGACCAGATGGCAAACGGTGCAATTGCCGCGCTTCGTGATAGCGGCTTACGCGTGCCCGAGGACGTGAGCGTGGTGGGCGTCGATGATTCGCTTGACGACTTTGTCGCGCACAACGAGCTCACAACCGTACGATTCGATCTACATCAGCGTGGGCGCGAGGTGGTTGAGCATGCAGTCCCCAAAACGGGGATGTTGGACAAAGCCGTCGCCATTCGTATTCCGGGCCAGCTCATCGTTCGACATACCACGGCGGCTCCGCGCGCATAGTTTTGGCGGGTCGATAGTGGTATATTCCGCACCAATAACAAACGGTAAGGATACTGCCAAATAGCTGCTGGCATGTGACCGAGTGTTATGATAAACGGGTTCTTTTGTCTATCTAGCTATCTAGGAGGCTTTGCCTGATGGAGATCACCAAGGATATCCGCTACATCGGCGTCGATGATCACGACAGCGATCTGTTCGAGGGCCAGTACGACGTGTCCAAGAACGGCATGGCATACAACAGCTACGTCATCCTGGGCGAGAAAATCGCCGTCGCAGATTCGGTCGATGGCGATTTTGTTGATGAGTGGCTCGGCAATCTCGAATCTGTGCTGGACGGTCGCACGCCCGACTACTTGGTCATCCATCACATGGAGCCCGATCACTCCGCTGGTATCGCCGCCTTTATGGAGCGCTATCCCCAAGCACAGATTGTGGCAAGCATGGGCGCCTTTCGTATGATGCTCAACTACTTTGGCACCGACTACCCCGAGCGCAAGATGGTCGTCAAAGAGGGCGATATTTTGGATCTGGGTGGCCACGCCCTAACGTTTGTCGGTGCCCCCAATGTGCACTGGCCCGAGGTGATCTTCTCCTACGAGACCACCGACAAGGTGCTCTTTAGTGCCGACGGCTTTGGCAAGTTTGGTGCCAACGATATCGAGGACCCCGAGGGTTGGGCCTGCGAGGCACGTCGTTACTACTTTGGTATCGTCGGTAAATTCGGCAAGTTTGTGCAGGCTGTGCTCAAAAAAACCGCCGATCTGGATATTCAGATTATCTGCCCGCTCCACGGTCCCGTGCTCACCGAGAACCTGGGCTACTATATCGACGCCTACAACACCTGGTCGAGCTATCAGCCCGAGGACGAGGGCGTCACGATTGCCTATGCGAGTGTGTACGGCCATCTGAAGACTGCGGTCAAAGAGCTTGCGTCTGCGCTCGAGGCTCGCGACCAGAAGGTTTTCATCTTTGACCTGGCTCGCGACGACATGTCCGAGGCCGTCGAGGATGCGTTCCGCTATGACCGCCTGGTGCTCGCTTCCGTTACCTATCAGGGTGATATCTTCCCGTTCATGAGCACCTTTATCCACACGCTTGCCGAGCACGCCTATCAGAACCGTACGGTAGCGCTTGTCGAGGCCGGCTCTTGGGCGCCCGCCGCTGCCAAGGTTATGACCAAGGAGCTCGAGGGCATGAAGGACATTACACTGACGCAAAACAAGGTGACCGTCTTGGGCTCGCTCAACGACGCTTCGCGTGCTCAGATCGAGGCCCTCGCCGACGAGCTTTCTAAATAGCGACACTTTCGCTTTCGTCGCGATAAACCACTACAACCACCACAAAGGGGACAGGCACCTTTGTGGTGGTTTTTGTTTAAGGGCAGATGCCGATGATAAAACGCTTGACCGTGTCGTTACCTGCGGTGACGGCACGGTATTTATTTGTAAAGCACCCTGCTTTACCTTGATTTTTTCAATCTCTCACATACCGTTCGCGTGGCTGTTTCGACCGTTCGGCGTCTTCGATAAAACTCTGGGTAGTCTTTATTCCACAGGCTGTTAACGTACTCAGTAACGACTCGTCCCTGCTGTTGCGCTATGGCAGGGAGCAAGAGCCCGCCGAGGGGCGAAGGATGTTAGCGCAAACATCTAACATCTCCCGGCGCTCGTATTTGGTAGTCAAAGCGCATTAAGGTATGCGCTAAGAAAGGGGAATTCCTCATGGCACTTTCTCGTCGTCAATTCCTTCAGGCTTGCGGACTCGGCGTGATGAGCGTCGCTACTGCCGGCTCCCTTGCGGGCTGCGGTGGCTCTGGTAGCGATGGCGGTGCAGCCGCCGGCGGAAGCGCGAACGCTAAGAAGCCGGTCGTTTTCTACAACCGCCAGCCTTCTAACTCTTCCACCGGCGAGTTGGACATGACTACGCTCAAGTGGAACGATGACACCTACTACGTCGGATTTGACGCCAAGCAGGGTGGCGAGCTCGAGGGCCAGATGGTCGTCGAGTACATCAAGGCCCACGCTGCCGATATCGACCGCAACGGTGACGGCGTCATCGGTTACGTCCTCGCCATCGGTGATGTGGGACACAACGACTCCATCGCTCGTACTCGTGGCTGCCGCAAGGCCCTGGGCACCGCTGTCGAGAAGGACGGCCAGATTGTTTCCGACCCCGTCGGCACTAACACGGATGGTAAGTCGGACAAGGTCAAGGACGGCGAGATCGAGGTCGACGGCAAGAAGTTCAAGATTCGTGAGCTTGCCAGCCAGGAGATGAAGACCTCTGCCGGCGCTACTTGGGACGCCCCGACCGCCGGTAACGCTCTGTCTGGCACCTGGGCTTCCGCTTTCGGTGAGCAGATTGATATCGTCGTCTCTAACAACGACGGCATGGGCATGTCCATGTACTCCAACTGGGCCAAGGAGAACAAGGTCCCCGTCTTTGGTTACGACGCCAACTCCGATGCCGTTGCCGCCCTGGGCGACACCGACTTCCCCTATGGTGGCACCATTTCCCAGAACCCCGCTGTCCAGGCTTACCTCACCCTGCGTCTGCTCCGCAACTCTCTTGACGGCGTCGACGTCAACACCGGCGTGGGAAAGGCTGACGATGCCGGTAACGTCATCGCCAAGGACGACTTTAAGTACAGCGAGGAGGATCGCTCCTTCTACGCGATGAACCTCGAGGTTACGGCAGACAACTACAAGGACTTCATGGACCCGGCGAACACCCTGTACGAGACGGCTCAGGCCCAGCTCGATGAGGGCGATAGCGCCAAGAAGAAGGTCTGGCTGAGCATTTACAACTCCGCCGACAACTTCCTGGGTTCAACTTACAAGCCGCTGCTCGAGAAGTATGCTCCGCTGCTCAACCTCGATCTCGAAGTTGTCCAGGGCGACGGCCAGAACGAGTCCTCCATTACTAACAAGCTTGGTAACCCGGCCGACTTCGATGCCTTTGCCATTAACATGGTTAAGACTGACAACGGCGCTTCTTACACGTCGATTCTTGGCCAGTAGGCTGTGATTGCTCGCGAGAGCATGCAAGTATGTTGGCAAGGGGGATCAGGAGGCTGCTCCCCCTTGCTTTATCAGAGACTATGAGTACGTAAACATTTCGTTATGGTCTCATATCAGGACGTTCTCCCTATCGTAGCTGCGCAAATAAGGTTGCACGGGGAGGATATCGAGGGAAACGAGGGGTGAATACATGTCAGACAAGCAAGACGACATCGTCCTGTCGATCCGAGGGATGAGCAAGACGTTCGGGCGCAACCGCGTACTCGATCACATCGACCTCGACGTCCGCCGCGGCACCGTCATGGGCCTGATGGGTGAGAACGGCGCAGGCAAGTCCACGATGATGAAATGCCTGTTCGGCACTTATCAAAAGGACGAGGGTTCCATTTTCCTCGATGGCAAGGAGGTGAGCTTCTCCGGTCCTAAGGATGCTCTCGAAAACGGCATCGCCATGGTCCACCAGGAGCTCAACCAGTGCCTCGAGCGTAACGTGGTCGATAACCTGTTCTTGGGCCGCTATCCGGTTAAGGGCGGCGTGATCGACGAGGCGCGCATGCGCAAAGAGGCTTCGGACCTGTTCCGTCGTCTGGGTATGACCGTCAACCTGACCCAGCCCATGAAAAACATGAGTGTCTCTCAGCGCCAGATGGTCGAGATCGCCAAGGCTATGTCCTATAACGCCAAAGTTATCGTTTTGGACGAGCCTACCAGTTCGCTGATGGCGCAGGAGGTCGATAAGCTGTTCGAGATGATGCGTAAGCTCAAGGAGCAGGGCATCGCTCTGATCTACATCTCGCACAAGATGGACGAGATCTTCGAGATCTGCGACGACGTGTCGGTTCTGCGTGACGGTAATCTGGTTATGACCAAGCGCACGAGTGACACCAACATGAATGAGCTCGTAAGCGCCATGGTCGGCCGTTCGCTGGACAACCGTTTCCCGCCCGTGGATAACATTCCCGGCGACAACGTTCTTTCGGTGCAACACCTGTCCACGAAATTCGATCCGCACCTGGTGGACATCACCTTCGACGTGCGCAAGGGCGAGATCTTTGGTCTGTACGGTCTGGTCGGTGCCGGACGTACCGAGCTGCTCGAGACGATCTTTGGTATTCGTACCCGTGCGGCAGGCCGTGTGTACTTCCGTGACCGCCTGATGAACTTTTCCTCGGCGCGTGACGCCATGGAGCACGGCTTTGCTCTGATTACCGAGGAGCGCAAGGCAAACGGCCTGTTCCTGAAGGGCGACCTGACGTTTAACACCACCATCGCTAACCTTGATCAGTACAAGAGCGGCCCCGCGCTGTCCAACGACAAGATGGTTCGCGCGACGAACAAAGAGATCAAGACCATGCATACCAAGTGCATGGGTCCCGATGATCTGATTTCGAGCCTCTCTGGCGGCAACCAGCAAAAGGTCATTTTTGGTAAGTGGCTTGAGCGCTATCCGCAGGTGTTCCTGATGGACGAGCCCACCCGTGGTATCGATGTTGGCGCTAAGTATGAGATTTACCAGCTCATTATCGACATGGCTAAGAAGGGCACTACGGTCATCGTGGTTTCCTCCGAGATGCCCGAGATTCTCGGCATCACCAACCGCATTGGCGTCATGTCGAACGGACACCTTTCGGGCATTGTCAACACCAAGGAGACAAACCAGGAAGAGCTGCTCCGTTTGAGTGCCAAGTATCTGTAGATGAAGGGGATGGAACACATGCCTACCGTATCCGGTAAGATTCTGTCGGTCGAAGAGGAGACCAAACTCCTCCAACCGATCGACAGCTATGTTAACGAGATTCAGAAAAAGGTCGATGACCTGCGAGCCGACGGCACCACGCGCATCGTGGAGCTGCAGAGCAGCATTGACGCCACCAAGAACGACCGCGTGCTCACCAAGGCCGAGCGCGACGAGGCCATTAACAAATTCAAGGCCCAGATGGAGAAGGCCAAGCAGGTCGAGTCTCAGAACAAGGGTCAGATCAACTCGCTCGTTGCCGACGCCGAGAATTACCTGAAGGCTCATTATGAGTCCGAGTATCTCGCTTCCGTTAAGGCCAGCTGTGCCGCCGAGCGCGAGGCTGCCAAGGCTGCCTATCAAAAGCAGCTCGCCAAGCTCGAGAAAGAGCACCAGGAGGGCATCGCCGGTATCACCGACCAGGCCGAGATCAAGGAAGAAAAGTACGTCTACAAGAACAAGCAGTTCGACGCCAAGGTGACTTACCAGCAGGAGCTTCAGCAGATTAAGGATCGTGAGCATGAGGCTTTTGCCTATCGTTATCACCTGATCGACCTGCTGCGCATCGGCAAGTTTACGTTTGCCGAGAATATGGCTCAGCGCTGGGAGAACTACAAGTACACATTCAACACGCGTACGTTCTTGCTTAACAACGGCCTGTACATCGCCATTGCGCTCATCTTCATCGCGCTGTGCGCCATCACGCCGGTTGTTAAGGGCACGCAGCTGCTCACGACTCAGAACGTGCTGAACATTTTCCAGCAGGCTTCGCCCCGTATGTTCTTGGCGCTTGGTGTTGCCGGACTGATTCTCCAGACCGGTACCGACCTGTCGATTGGCCGTATGGTCGGTATGAGTATGGTGGCGTCTACCATCATCATGCACGCCGGCCCTAACACCGGTACCGTGTTTGGCATCGCTTTCGACTTCTCCACCATGCCCGTCGTGGGCCAGATTATCCTGGCACTTGTTGTCTGTGTTGTCCTGTGCACCGCATTTTCTGCCATTGCTGGCTTCTTTACCGCTAAGTTTAAGATGCACTGGTTCATCTCGACGATGGCCAACATGCTCATCATCTTCGGCCTCGTCACCTATGCCACCAAGGGTGTGTCCTTCGGTTCGATCAATCCTCTGATTCCCGCCATGGTCACTCCGCGTATTGGCAGCTTCCCGACGATCATCCTGTGGGCTGTCGCTGCTATCGTGGTCGTGTGGTTCATTTGGAACAAGACCACCTTCGGTAAGAACATGTTCGCCGTCGGCGGCAACCCCGAGGCTGCTTCCGTCTCTGGCATCAACGTCTTCGCTGTTTCCATTGGCGCCTTCATTCTCGCCGGCATCCTGTACGGCTTTGGTTCTTGGCTCGAGTGCATCCGCATGGTCGGTTCTGGCTCCGCTGCTTACGGCCAGGGCTGGGAAATGGACGCTATCGCCGCGTGCGTTGTCGGTGGCGTTTCCTTCACCGGCGGTATCGGCAAGATTTCCGGCGTCACCGTCGGCGTGCTGATCTTCACCGCTCTTACCTATGCACTGACCATTCTGGGTATTGATACTAACCTACAGTTCGTGTTCTCCGGCCTGATCATTCTCGTCGCCGTTACGCTCGACTGCCTCAAGTACGTCCAGAAGAAATAGCGATCTTCGCATCTCCGCGTGATATAAAAGGGGAGCCGGCTGCCATCCTCCGGCCCCCTTTTTTAAAGGCGTGGGGTGCAGCTTGTAGTTATTTGGGATTGACGAGTGTGGCGCAAGACTCGGTCGCTATGCTCGTATTCCAAGTTGATAGCCGTCTTGTCTTGCGGACAAGATTAAAGAGGGAGGCAGGGTTTCCTTATGAAAAAGGTCCTCGTCTGTTGCAACACCGGTGTGACCACCAGCCTGCTGGTCGCAAAGATTAAGGCCGTCGCCGAGACTCGTGGTCTCGAGATCGAGATCGAAGCATCGCCGATTTCCACCGCCGCCGATCATATCAGTGACGCCGATGCCGTTTTGCTGGGGCCGCAGGTCGGTTTTGCCAAAGAGGCTTTTGAGGAAGCCGGTGCCAAAAACGTTCGCGTTATCACCACCGAGGATTACGCCACGCAGAATGCAAAAAGTATCCTAGACAGTATTGAAAGCATCCTGTAGTCGCAATCCAGCCATGACGGCGTCGCATAGGGGGCCTATCCCTATGCGACGCCTCATGTTCCGCTGCAAAGGGGGCAGGCACCTTTGCGGCGGTTTTTGCTTTGAGGCCCAATTGCCTCGTTGCTATCGACGTTTTGGTTGAAACCATCACGAAGGTGCACCGTCCCCTTTGTGCTGGAATTAGGCGGCGGCGATGATGAGGTTGGGGTTGGTGCGGTCCGAGATTGCGACGAGGGAAGATTCGACGATGCCGTTGGGGTCGTTGTCCATGACGATGGCATCCACGTCGGCAAGCTGCGCAAAACGATACATACCGCGCCCGTCGACCTTGCTGGCATCCATAAGCACCACGCTTTTGCGGGCGGCTCCAATCATGGCGGCCTTGGTCTCGGCCATCTGCGGAAAGTCCGTGGTAAAGCCGCAGTCTGGAACAAAAGCGCCAGGGCACATGACGGCAAGGTCGGCGTGGACCATTTGGAGCGCCTGCATGGTAAGAGGGCCGTACAGATAGCGATGACCCTTGCGCAGCGCGCCTCCCAGCATGACAACATCGACCGAGGGCATGCTCTCGTCGATGTAATCGGCAATGGTGATGTCGGCCGTGATAACGGTGATGCCGTCGCGCTGGTCGAGGAGCCGGACAAACTCAAGAGCGGTGGTGCCCGAGTCAACGAGCAGCGTATCGCCGTCATTGACGAGTTCCATGGCACTTTGAGCGATAGCTTGCTTGGCGGCAACGTTAACGTTAATACGGCGATCCTGCGTGGAAACGGTCAAGCGCTTGTGGAGCGATACGGCGCCACCATGTGTGCGGCGCAGCTTGCCGGATTCGGCGAGCGCGTCCAGGTCGGCGCGAGCGGTGACGGAGGACACGCCAAAGGTCTGGGCGATTTCGGCTACCTGTACCGAGGCGTTGTGCTCGAGCATTTCCATGATGGCGGCGCGACGTTCATCGGCAAATGCACGGTTTGCTACGGGGGCCATGGCTGCTCCATTCTTGACCGAAATTTGCAGGAATTGTGTTGAGTCTATTTTCGTTCATTTTCTTTTTTTGTAAGAAAACACCTTTCGATTACTTATCTTTTCTATAAAAGAAAGGCGCATAACGCCCAAAATTCAATATCGAACACGCCCACTCGGCTCCAATTCCTTCCGTTTACTTTTCAAAAACGACTGTATTGACCTGCATGGGCTCAATATCTCGCACGCGCAAAGCCGCTGAATTTCATACAATAAACGCAGCAAAACACAAGGTAAAACGCCTTGTGAACAACTACGCCCGATGTCCAGATGCGGGCGAGGGAGAGGAGCAAACGCTCATGGCACTTGTTACCACCGAAAAGATGCTCAAGGACGCTCAGGCCGGCCACTACGCCGTCGGCGCGTTCAACGTCGAGAACCTCGAGTTTGTTATGGCCATTCTGGCCGCTGCCGAGGAGACCAAGTCCCCCGTCATCATGCAGACCACCCCGGGCACCATCAAGACCGCTGGTCTGGACTACTTCTACGGCATGGTGAAGGCCGCCGCCGAGCGCGCTTCCGTGCCCGTCGCTCTGCACCTCGATCACGGCGATGGCTATGACCGCTGCATGCAGGCTTTCCGCACGGGCTACACCTCTGTCATGATCGACGGTTCGCACGAGTCCTTCGAGGACAACATTGCCCTGACCAAGTCCGTCGCCGATGCTGGCCGCGCCATGGGTGTGCCTGTCGAGGCTGAGCTCGGCAAGGTTGGCGGCAAGGAGGACGATGGTCCCGCGGTTGAGGGCGAGAGCCCTTACACCGATCCTGTCGAGGCCAAGGAGTTCGTCGAGCGCACCGGCTGCACCTCGCTGGCCATTGGCGTTGGCACCAGCCACGGCGTGTACACGAGCGATCCTCACATCGAGCAGTCCGTGGTCAAGGCCATCCGCGACGCCGTCGACGTGCCGCTGGTTCTGCACGGCACCTCCGGTGTGCCCGATGAGCAGGTTGCCGAGGCTGTGAAGAACGGCATCTGCAAGGTTAACTACGCCACCGAGCTACGTCAGGCCTACACCAAGGGCTTCATGGCCTACATGGCCGAGAATCCCGCCTGCTTCGATCCCAAGAAGCCGGCCAAGGAGGGTATGCGTGAGATCACCGAGCTGGTTAAGATCCGCATGACCAACCTCAACTCCGTGGGCAAAGCAGAGTAACAACAAGGGTACTCTGATCCCACCGGACGGTTTGGGCGGGTCCCGTACTTAGTTTCCAAAACGTCCTCGCGCATGAAGGCCCCCGTTGTCTCGCTTCTTCGAAGCGTTGACAACGGGGGCCTTCGCGCTGCGGAATGATTTTGGAAACTAAGTACGGGACCCGCCCAAACCGTCCTGCTCAATCGCCCTTGTGGTGTTGGGGCTGAAAGGGTGGGACGCGTGGGTTATTTGGTTGTTAGGGTTAGTAGGTCGTTGGGGGTTTTGAGGTTGTAGGTGGCGTTTGGGATGTCTTGGTGTGATCCCCATGCTGCTCGGGCAAAACTGACCCCTGCCGAAGTTGCGCATTGTTCGTCGTAGACGGTGTCGCCAACGTAGATGACGTTGCCAGGATTCGCGCCCGTACGCCGGAGATATTCGAGCATGGGAGCGGGTGCGGGTTTATGTTCGGTTGTGTCTTCGACAAGGATGATGTGCTCAAAATACTTATCGAAGCCAAGGGGTGCAATTTCTTCTGCGTATTCGTCGCGCGCACGTGAGGAGACGATGCCAAGTTTGCAGCCGTTGTCGGAGAGTGTTGCGATAACTTCGTGCAAGCCGGGAAACACGCTGATGGTGCTTTTGAAGCTGGCGGCAACTTGGCACCAGCGATCCAGCGTTGCCTGTGAGTAGATCCCAAGTTTCTCAAGGGCATCCTTGCCGGGTATGCCGAGGGCAAAGTCAAGCTCGTGTCGGGGAAGCGTTTTGCCGGTTTCTTCTTGGATAATCTGGCCAAGCGATGACAGCACGCTTTCTTCTGTATCTGCCAATGTCCCATCAACGTCAAACACGATATAGTCAAAGTACTTCATATAGTAGCTCCTATCCATTGTTTGCCTGCAAGTTTGATGCAGTGACAGAAGAAGGGCTAGCGGGATTTCTGCCTGGTACTATCGAGATTCTGCCTCGCTGCTCGATAGCTCGAAGGAGTGCATCCCATTTGTTCTTTAAATACCTGGCCAAGATGGCTTGCTGTCGCAAAGCCGCATTGGCGCGCGACTGTCTGGACCGTTCGCGTGGTGTGTGCCAAAAGTTCGCAAGCACGGTTTACGCGGTATGCGCGCAGATATGCCGCTGGGGTCGTTCCTGCGCAAGCTTCGATAATGCGGTAACACTCTCTTTCGCTTACGCCGGCTGCAGATGCCATCTGGGGCACATCTATAGCGGCTGCATAGTTTGCGCGGATATAGTCCAGGATTGCCTTGAACTGTACGTCGCGGTTGGTCATCCAAGAGGCGTTGTCGGAGGAAAAGAGCGGTTCGGCCTTGGCGTAAATCTGAATCCAGAGCTCTGACAAGCTATTCCGAAGCGCCATCTCGTTCTGCGGCCGTTGAAGGTCGTGGTTAAAGGAACTCTTTAGCAAATCGATAAAAGGCATATCGTCGGGGTTGGTGGGCGACCATTTGAGCACATCGACGCCTCGACATTGCAGCAAAGGATTGATATAGCGCTTTTGAAGGCGTCCCGCGGGATCGCCGAGCATCGACGGCTGAAAGATATGCAACATTTGAATGGCTGGTGCCGAATTGGGTGATTGCAGCGTGCTGTGCAAAACGCCGCCGTTGATAAAGCCGGCGGACCCTTCCTCAAAGCGTACGTGCTCATGAGCCGCGCGCGTTCGATAGTCAATCGCTCCCTGCTCCATGTAGAAAAGCTCAACTTCGGAATGCCAGTGCCAGGGGACGGAATTGCCCGGATAGCGAGCGAATTCTGCGCGTTCGGCAATATAGGGCCAGTCTTCGGCGGTCTCGGGAAACGCTTCCTCGCGTCCTCCGCGGTGCAATTCTATGTGATCCATGTTTCGCATGGCATCAGTATAAAGCGCGATGGGCTTAGATTGCTCTTGCCTGTTCGGGGAACGCCTTGTCTAGGGATGCTTGGAGTTTTTCGAACGACGCTCGCAAGTTGAGGCTCTGGTCGGTTGAGCGTTTGGATTTTGGGGTTGGGGAGTCGAGGAGGCCGTTTCTCTGTGTCGGGGGGAAGGAGAAAAGGTTTGCATGATTTAGGGATGGCTGCTGTGCTGCGTCATTGGAAGAATGCATGCTTATGCGGCCTCCTCGATGTCCACCAAAAGATTGCGCTCGGGGTATGCTGCTAGGTCCCGTGCGCTGGCAGTATTATGCCGCGGCTGCTGCAAAGAAGCGCTAAAGAAAGGCTTAACCTGGTTTGGTGTTACGATGAAACTGCAGGTCAGAGGTATTGAATAACACTCTTGAAAGGTTTTGAGCTTAAGGACTTTCTAAGGTTTGTGACGTGAATATGGCGCGGACGTGCGGAGCGTGTGAATGCTCGCTGTTAGCGCTGCGGCTCTGCGGCGCGCACCTGCTCGATGACCTTTTCCATCGTGGCGTCGATGCGGTCTTTTTTGAGCTCGCATTCCCAGATGGTTATGGGTGTCCAGCCCATTTGAGTGAGTGCTGCCACGGCAGCGCGGTCGCGCTCGATGTTGCGACGGAACTTTGCCTCCCAAAACTCAACGTTGCGCTTGGGCTGGCTCGGGTTGCACTTGGGGCAGCGGTGCCAAAAACAGCCGTTGACGAAGATGGCGATCTTGCGGCCGGGGAAGGCGATGTCGGGCTTGCCGGGAACCTTCCATTCCAAGCGATAGCCCGTAAGGCCCGCGGCGCGCAGACGCTGGCGAACGAGCAGCTCGGGCTTGGTGTTGGCGCGCTTGTTGCCCTTCATGGACTTTTTGATGGCGGCGCGACGGCGCACGAGTTCACGCTCGTCGGCGGAAAGATCCGAGGTATCGATGCCGTCGAGTAGGCCGGGCTTGGGACGCTTCTTGCTGCGGCGCTTAGGTGCGCGCTTGGATTTGGCGGCAGGCTCGTCAGCCGTGGCGGTCTCGGCGTCGTTGGTGCTGCCGTTGGCCTCAAGCCGGTCTTCCTTCAGCTCAATCAGGGCATCAATGAGCCCCTTGTCGGCGGGCATCCATTCCACCGTGGCAAGTGAGGCGCGCGGAATCCAGCGGATATCGAGCTGACGGTCATGCTTCTGGGGCTCATCGGATTCATCGGCGAGCGAGCAGTAGTAGCACTCCATGGAGAGATGAAAATCGGGGTAGTCATATTCAACGGTATAGAAATCGCGCAGGTTGGTGACTTTTACCTGTAGCTCTTCCATGAGCTCGCGGCGCACAGCGTCTTCGGGTGTTTCGCCGGGCATGAGCTTGCCGCCGGGGAACTCCCAAAGTCCCTGCATGTCGCCGTAGCCGCGCTGCACGGCCAGTAGTTCGTCGGATCCTTCCTTGCGAATGATCCCAGCAGCAACATGAACGGTCTTCAACAGGAGTCCTTCCTCAACATCGATACGTGGGGTAGCTAATTTGGGACGGGGCTATTTTAGCTACCCCCATACGGCAGCTGATATTTGTCCCAACCCCAAATAGGTCGTCGGTAGACAAAGGGTAGCTAAAATAGCCCCGTCCCAAATTAGCTACCCAGCGCTACCTTACACAACGGTAAGGCAACCGTAAGCCATATCGATGGTAGCCGACTCGGCTTCTTGCGACTATAGATGCCGTAGACTAATCGCAAGAAAGGACTCGGAATGCAAACCACGCACATGGCGACCCCGGTACTGGAGGTCGCGAATCTCGAAAAAGTATATGGAGCGCTGGGCAACGTGACCCGCGCGCTCAACGACGTCAGCTTTACCGTCAACCGCGGCGAATTTGTTGGCATCATGGGCGCCTCGGGCTCGGGCAAGTCGACGTTGCTCAACTGCGTCTCGACCATCGATAGCGCCACGAGCGGCACCATCCGCATCAACGGGCAGGACGTTACGCGCATGAAGCAGGCTAAGCTTTCGCAGTTCCGCCGCGAGGAGCTCGGCTTTATCTTCCAGGACTCCAACCTGCTCGATACGCTCACGGCACGCGAGAACATCGCCCTGCCGCTCACCATCGCCCGCACAAACTCGGCAGAGATCTCGACCCGCGTGCAGGATGTGGCCGCGCGTCTGTCCGTGAGCCAGGTGCTCGACAAATATCCCTACCAGATGTCCGGCGGCCAGCAGCAGCGCGTTGCCGCCTGTCGCGCGCTTGTCACCGACCCCACCATGATCATGGCCGACGAGCCCACCGGTGCCCTCGATTCCAAGAGCGCTCGCCTGCTGCTCGAGAGCCTGGAGGCCCTCAATCGCCGCCTGCGCGCCACCGTGCTCATGGTCACGCACGACAGCTTTGCCGCCAGCTACACGAGCCGTGTGCTGTTTATTCGTGACGGCAAGATCTTCACCGAGCTGCGCCGCGGCGACACCGACCGCCGAGAGTTCTTCGACCGCATTATGGAGGTCGTTGCCATGATGGGCGGTGAGGGCTCCGATGCTCTGTAAACTCGCTTGGGGCAACGTCCGCCGCGCCGGCCGCGACTACCTCGTTTACTTGTTGACGCTCACCCTGGGCGTCACGGTCTTCTATGCCTTTAACACCGTCTCGATGCAGGTCGACATCGCCGGCATCAAGGAAGCGGGCTTGTCCGAGGTCATGGGTATCATGCTCGGCTACCTCACGTACTTTTTGGCCGGCGTCATGGCCTTTTTGATGGTGTACGCCAATAACTTCATCATGAAACGCCGCAAAAAGGAGTTTGGCCTGTACCAGGTACTCGGCATGGGGCGTGGGCGCGTCGCCACGATCATGGCGCTCGAGACCGTGATCGTTTCGGTCGGCGCCTTTATCGCCGGCATCGTGCTGGGCGTGGGGCTCTCTCAGCTCATGGTATTCTTTACGGCCTCGCTCTTTAAGACACAGATCGCCAATTTCCACTTCTTTTTCTCGGTGCATGCGTTCAACCTGACCCTTGCCTGCATGCTCGTAATGTTTGTGCTCACGTTGCTGCTGAACCTTCTCGCCGTGCGTCGTACCAAACTCATCGAGCTCATGGGTGCCGAGCGTCGCAACGAGAGCATCAAGACACGCAACCCCTGGATCGCGATTGCCATCTTTGCCGTGGGCGTGGTGCTGGTGGGCGTGGCCTATTACCGTCTGCTACGTGATGGGATCCCGCTCACCGATACGGACAGCAAGATGCAAGAGGCCATGAACCAGTTTGGCATCACGACCGCTATGGTTACAGTGGGCACCTTTGCCCTGTTCTGGGGACTCTCGGGCATGCTCATCAAGCTGCTGCAGAGCCTGCGCGGTGTGTATTGGCGCGGTCTCAACATGTTTACCGTGCGCCAGCTTGCGGCCAAGGTCAACACGGTGTGCTTTTCGATGGGCGTCATCGCGATGATCCTGTTCCTCGCCATTACCTCGGTGACGTGCGGTATGTCGATCGCCAACGTGATGAACGAGAATCTGGAGCGCTATACGCCGGTCGATATGTCGCAGACGTATATCTATTACACGCCCGATGATCTCGACCATTACAAAGAGTATGCTGACCCGTCTGAGGCCGATCGTATGGTGCCGGCCGACGCAACGGTCGACTTGTACTCTGCATGGCATGGTGAGCTTGTCGATCCGGACAATGATACGGAGAGTATTTATGGTAAGTCGGCGGACAACAACCTCGAGACCGGCAAGAAGGTCAATATCGCCGATGTTGCCGGTGAGCATGTGCAGATCGATTCGTATCTGAGTTATCCGCTTGGCGGCTCGGATCCTTCGGTGACTCCAAGTGAGATGTGCAAGATCATGGGCGAAAAGCTCCCCAAGGCGCTCGAGGGTAGCAACGCCGACACGACAGGCCTGTCTGTGACGCCGGCAAGTCAGTACAACAAATTGCGTCAGATGATGGGCAAGGAGCCGGTGAGCATTGGTCGCGACCAGTACTTGCTCACGTGTGATATGGGCGGCGAGCTGGTCGACATGTACACCAAGTATATGGCTGGCGGCCATGCCCTTACCTTGGGCGGGCATACGCTCAAGCCCGCTGGCGACAAGTCGGACGAGGATACGGCTGCCATCGCCAACTCGGCGATGGGCAGTAATCCGGGTACCGTCGTCGTTGCCGACGAGCTGTTGTCCCAACTTAATCTGCAACCGTATTCCAGTAGCCTGCTCGTTAACTACAAACAGGGGATGGATGCGACCGAGGCAGACGAGAGCATTAAATACACTGCGCTCGACAATCTACTCGTTGACGGCAAGGAGCCGGGGTCGTGGGGACTCTTCATCACACGCTCCGAGATGTACACGCAAGCAGCGCAAATGAACGGTCTTATTAGCTACCTAGCCATCTACATCGGCTTTGTATTGGTCGTTGCATGCGCGGCGATTCTGTCGATCCAGCAGCTCTCCAATGTGGCCGATGGCAGCCGCAGCTATCGTGTGCTGGCGCAGATCGGCTGTGACGACCGCCAGATCCGCCATTCGGTGATGGCACAGCAAGCGGTGTTCTTCCTGTTCCCGCTGGCAGTAGGCCTGGCGCACTCCTTTGTGGCGCTCAAGGTGATTATCGACCTGGTGAGCACGTTCGGTCATATGAGCATCGGCGGCACCGTGGGCCTCACCTGCGCGATCTTCTTGGCATCCTACGGCGGCTACTTCT
Source organism: Collinsella aerofaciens (assembly GCF_901212495.1). Lineage (GTDB taxonomy): Bacteria > Actinomycetota > Coriobacteriia > Coriobacteriales > Coriobacteriaceae > Collinsella > Collinsella aerofaciens_H. The sequence goes on from NZ_CAAKNY010000037.1 coordinate 39,371, forward strand.
TGGTAACTTACCTCATGAGCACTGGCATAGTGCGAGCCGCCATCGCCACCCGCTACAGCGAGTAACAAGCGGGCAAAACCGTTGCAAAACCAGTGCGAACAACCGCCGCGAAGGGAGTCCAGCCCCCCTTCGCGGCGTTTTTTGCCTGACTGATGAGTCTCAAGACCAAGTGAGTAGACTTTTTTGGATCTGTCGAGCACATCGCGGGTGGCGCCCAATAAAACAGCAGGTCAGGGCTGTGGCGTTTTGGGGCGTGCTTGGCCTCCTGCAAAAAGCCTACTCACTTGGT
>NZ_CAAKNY010000038.1:27-6643 GCF_901212495.1 Collinsella aerofaciens
TCGCTTCCAAAAGTGGAGGATCAGCGTGGTGCCTTTTGGTGGAGGGGGGATATTGATTAATTCGGGTAACAGTTTTTTAACGCCGGGAACGATGTTAAAATAACCAAAATGCTATCTAGGAGCTTTGATTTTATGGCAACCGAGGCAGCTACCCTGCAAAACGTGACGCGCTCGTTCCTCTGGCATTCAATTATGTTGTTTATAGGGGCGGCTGGTCTGTATTGTGTTGCGCCAAGTATTTATACGGGCCTTTCTGGCACCGTTCTTATCGGTCTGCATCTGCTTTCGGGCTTCTGTGTGGGCCTCATCTCTCGCCCTGTGAGACAGGGTATTTCCAAAAGGCTTTTTGGACTTATGCTCGTAGACATTGCACTTCTTGTGATGTACACGATATCTCTTAATGTCTTTCATCAATTTCATGTTGTGGTTTCGGCGCTCGCGTTCATTTTGTTGTTACTAGCCCCCTTGCTTGTCGCTTGCTGTTCTTGGGCGCTTGGCGGTGAATTCGCAAACATACGTGCGGGATTAAAGGGGAAACATGTGGCCGATGGCTCTGCTCTCCACGGGTATCCTGAGCTCGCACTTTACAGCCCCGTTGTACTCTTGATTGCTTTGCTTGTTGGCCTTCAGTTTCTTCTCGTCCCGTTGATGGACTCCATCGGTTCTTTCCTTTCCGTTAACGCCGAGATGGGGGTTGCTGCCTTGCTCGTCGAACCTCTTGCGTTTGGTAATGCCGCCGTTATTCTCGATACGGATTGTTTGTTTTCGCGCAATATAAACATCGGAGCTGTGCTCCTGAGCTTTGGTGGGCATCAAGAGATCGTATTGCTTCTGGTTACCGTTTTGGGCAGTATCCTTGCCAGGGCCATAACGCGATTTTTCCCCGACTTAACGAGCGCTTTTTCTGCGGCCGCCAAATTAGGAGGAAAACACTCTGCAGTTGCCGATATCCCTACGGCTTCGGGTTTTTCTCAAAGGGAGTCCGCGGTTTTCTCTATGAGGATAGAGGGAAAAACGTACGAGGAGATTGCTTCTGCCTTGGACATTTCCCCGTCTACTGCCCGTACCTATTTGTCGCGGGCCTTGACTAAAACCGGATATAAAAGCATTTCAGAGGCGACGGCTGGACTTCTCTTGTCAAAGGATGCGTGGCATCTTGACGCAATAAAAGGCCATGATCACCGTTCAGAATCGCTGGAGTCCTCATCGTTCAATCAGGACTGCAGGATAGTCTTCGTCTGCTTCCTGTTTATGTATGCGTCTGGAATGGGCATCGAGGAAATCCTCGTATGCTTCGGCTTTGAGCATGATGCGATAATCCTATCGATAGCTATAGTGCTTGTGGCCCTGTGTTGCCGTGCGGCTATACGGTGGATGTCTGAAATGCACTTGTGCCTTTCGCCTGAACTCACCCTTTCTTCGGTGTCTGTGGGTGCTGGAGCAGCGTTCTGGGTTCACGATGTGGTAAGTCGACTGTACATTTTCTTTGAGTCCGTTGGGAGCGGTGAGGCCGTTGGCGGCCTTATGCCTGCCTTACGCGTGACTGCGTTCCTTGTCGTACTTATCCTTATGGGTAATTCGCTGCTATTCTTGCGTTCGAAAGATACGGTTCGGGTGGGTGATCGACGCGATACCGTGCGTGAGGCCTTCTTGAGGCTTGGTTTCACGCCGCTTTATGCCGATATCATGACATGCGTTTTTGATGGCAATAGAACCACCGAGATTTGCGCGCATCTTAACGTTGCTCGGGGAACCGTCAAAGAGGCCAAGAGCAAGAGCTATGCCTTGCTTGGAGTTCACTCGGAGCGTGAACTTAGAGATAGGGTTTTTAGTCTTATGGCAGATGTTATAGAAAATAGCAGGTAGAAGCCTGTAGACAAATAAGATTGTAAATCCATCCTACACGTCTACAGACAGTTCTGACGATGAAGGCGATACTTCCGGACAACGGGTCCGACGACTCGTGTGTTGCGAACCGGAGGTGCTTGCTGTGAAGACCTGTGATTGCCTCACATATGTACGGCTTAATTTAGAAGTTCTTGCGCGCAACCGGGGAATTATGTTGCTGACGGCGCTGCTCGCGCTCGTATTCTGCATCCCGGTATTTCTATCCGTTCCAACGGGAGCAGATTATCTATATGGTAGAGCTTCCATCGAAGACCAGAGAGCCCTTTTGGTCTCTCAAGTCTCTGACGGCGTTTATGACACTGCCCCACAGGAGCTCAACAGCATCATTGCCGACGAAAGGGCGTGCCTTGATCGGGCGCTTGAAAGCAAGGCGGGCTCCAGAGAGTATTACGATGCGATTGCCGATTACGACAATCTATTGCTCAAGGAATACCGACTCGGTTATTTGAATGGTGTTGATTCGGAGTTATCGCTTGAAGCCCAAGAACGTCTTCCCCGAGCCATATCGATGCTGGCCCATCCGGAATCGTACGACTCAACAACAAAAATGCCCGGGATGATTCTTCTCGCATATTATTGCGGCGCTGTTCCTGCAATAGCGTGGCTTTTGGTCCCGGTCCTCGTCCTCTATATGTCGCTTGAGGGGGACGGAAAGCGGTTCTACGATCGAGCGTTGTTGTCAAAGTTAGAGATGAATGCATGCCGCGTTCTCGTCTCTGGTATTGCATCGATGCTGGTTTTGGTTCTGGCGTTGGCTCCCTGTTTTGTATTGGCAACGGTGTTTAACGGTGTAGGTCAGACAGAGTACCCAGTCGTATTCATTCAGTATGGTGACGTAGTCGAAAGAACTGTGTTAGTTCAGCTAGGGCTATTTGCCGTCTTTGAAGCTGTGCTGTCGATGATGTTTGCTTGCTTGGGCGTGTGCGTGTACGCCGGAAGCAGAAACAGGGCCATTTCGTCCATGGTGATCGCTCTTGTGGGGGGCATAAGCCAGCTTCCGTTTTATGCGAGCAAAGATGCTCCATGGCATGCGTTGCTGCCGTATATGGTGTCGAGCTATTCTGCCTTTTCGTTTGCGCTCGGCGGCGCATCTTACGCCAATGGAGCGGAGGTATCTCTCGTTCCTGAAGCCAGTGCATCGCACTGCCTCTTTGCCGTGATGGGCGCGTTTGCTGTTTGCGCGTTGGGGGTCATTTCGTTTTCGTGTCTAAAAAGCAAGAATCGCTGGGCCTGGAACCATATTCGCCCGGATAGTTTGGGCGAGAAAAGCTTGCTCTCTCTGTCGCTGGATGCGTTGACGGTTGGAAAAAACCAGCTGGTAAAGGGATTGCAGTTTGATATGCCCGCTGGCCAGATATGGGGTCTTGTCGCGCCAAATGGACATGGCAAGACTACGCTACTGAATACTCTTTGGGGAGATGCTGGGCCATCAGTGCGCGTGTCAGGTTCTCTCTGTTTTCATGCGAAAGCGTGCGTTGACTGTGAGCAAATGAGAAAGGTTTTCTTCTTAGTTCCGAACGGGCCGCCTCTATTGATTCGGCACATGACCGTTGCTTTCCATCTCGATCGATGCAAGAAAATTTGGCATTCGCCTCGTACCTTGGATCAAGTGCTTAATCTCTTTGACTTGACTGAGTTGAAGAATATGCCCGTATCTAGGTTGTCTGATGGAAATAGACAATTGCTTAATGTTGCGATGGCCTATATGTCTTATTGCGAAGTCGTCCTTTTGGATGAGCCCATGAATGCGCTTGATGTGGGACATGTCGCAATCGTTTCGAATGCTCTTAGAGATGAAGCGGGTAGAGGAGCACATGTCATTATCTCTTCTCATCTTATCGGAAACCTCGAATCGCTCTGCGATGCCTCCGTATTGCTCACAGGGGATGACTCGCGTGTCGTTACCAGAGAAATGGGAGGTGATTCGAAATGGATCGGTAATGTGTACGCGCAGCTTTTCAAGACGAACGACAGCAAAAACTAGGAGAGGAAGACAACCATGAAACGACATATATCGAAGAACTTGGTGAAGGCATTGGCCGCATGTTTTATGCTTGCACTGTCGATGGGCGCAATTCCCAATTATGCGACGGCGCAGCCAGATACGGGTTCTGTTGCACCTTGTCGTCTTGTGACGGCGGATGTCTTGGACACCTACAAATCGTTCTCCACCGCGAGCTACCCGAGCGAGAATGTTGATTGCTTCGACCAGACATACAAGAGGTTGTCTTTCAAAACCTCTTATTCTCGTACGGGGCAAACGATCCTCTATACAGGTGCAGCGTTAAGCCCACGCGGGAACGGAATGCCTGGGTTTGAGACGAAATATAAGTGCACATATCGTACCTGGTAGATAACCCTAGGACCAGATTCTCTCCGAATTACTTTGCGGAGGATTGATCTAACGCTGCCGCTCCTGCGTTTATCTCAATCTGTAACATCTGACTGGCAAAAACGCTTCTACCTGTTGCAGATTGAGATTATTCGACGCGCGTTCTGTAGCTCGTCTCGATCTGTAACAGTAAGACGGCGATTTGGTCTCCATATGTTACAGATTGAGACGAAAGAAAGCGTGAGCCAGAAAACCGCCGCGAGGGAAAGCAGCTCCCTTGCGGCGGTTGGCGTTTGCCCAGATAAAACCTGCCAAAATAAACCTGTCCCTTTTTAGTGGGTTATCGCTTCCAGAAGTGGAGGATCAGCGTGGTGCGGTTTTGCTGCTCGGTTTTGACCAGGATGTTGTGGATGTGTGTCTTGACGGTGCCCACGGCAAGGAATAGCTCGTCAGCAATCTCTTGGTTCGACTTGCCCAGCACAACCAGACGCATGACTTCGGTCTCGCGGTTGGAGAGTTTGTAGGCGTTGCGATAGAAGGGCATCTGCTCTTCTATGTGCCGATCAAGATCGCTGACGTTCTTTTCCTCGGGCGCCTCCTGCATGCGGATTGAAAGCACGTGGTAGGAGTAGATGATCAGCAGAATCGCAAAGTAGCACGCAAAGACGTTTTCGCTAAAGTTGCGCTCGGACAGATATAGCTGCAGCCAAGAGGGCGCCAGACTCATGGGGACGACAAGGATGTTGTAGAAATCCTCGGCAACGATGCAACCGACCAGAATAGCGCCGATAATCAGGTGTTTTCGTTGGTTGTTAACGCGTGTCTTCAGCTCAACCTTTGTACTCTTATGAGCCGTCCAAAAGATATACAGTCCCATAAAGACAAGGAATACCTGACGCATCGTGTAGTAGAGCCACTGATGCATGGGGCCGGAGGGGACAGCGACGATAATCAGCGACTCGCACAGCAAAAACGTTAAAACGGGGATGGCGAACAACTTCTTGGAATGCTTATCAAGTAAGTCCATGGCAATGGCCCAAATAAAAGCCTGTGAAGCGGTCGCCACAAGGGTCCGCATTACAGGCATGGTAATTGAGTAATAGTCATTGGCCGGAAAACTTCGGTTTTGCAACGTGTATTCAAAAAAGAAGATCTCGGTCATCTCGATGGCATAGCAAATAAAAACGCCGCTGCCATAGATAAAGAACTGTCGACGAGACGAGGCGTAGGCGGCAAGCGAAAGCACTGCCGTCACAATACAGATTACGAGTATCGCTAGGGTATAGAAGAACATGAGCGTGTCCATATGTCACCGTCCTGTCTCATTTGATCTCTTATGGAGCCCGCTATATCCCCCCGGTATACATGCCTCCGCCGGTCGTTCCATTGCGTTCCATTGCGGATTAAACACCGAGATACAGCATAGCCGTATACCGTTCGCGGTTCCAGACGGTAAACCCCCTACAAGCCAGCTGCCTGCGGGTTTATATTGGTTTAGAGGGGATGTAACTCCGTGAACGGTCTTTAATCCCGAATAAACTAGGTGAAAATTGCATACGGGTGAATGATGGTCTTGTCAACACGAGGCGTGATGTTCGAGCGCCTCATAGTAATAGTCGGCAAGACCGGCGGAAAGGAAATCGACATGGCACTGCCTAAGGATTTCATCGACACCAACGACTTCACCAAAGAGCAGATCATGGCTATCGAGGATCTTGGCCTGGCAATGAAGAAGGCCATCAAGGTTGACGGTTATTATCCGCACCTGCTCCGCAACAAGAGCCTTGGCATGATCTTCCAGCAGGTCTCCACCCGCACCCGTCTTTCCTTCGAGACCGCTATGACCGACCTCGGCGGTCATGCTCAGTTCTATGGCCCTGGCACCATCCAGCTCGGCGGTCACGAGTCCTTGGGCGACACCGCTCGCGTTATGGGCTCGCTGCTCGACATCATGATGGCTCGCGTTGACCGTCACAAGGACGTCGTCGGCCTCGCCGAGGGCTCCGCTGTGCCCGTCATCAACGGCATGTCCGAGTTCAACCATCCCACGCAGGAGATGGGCGACCTCATGACCATGCTCGAGAACCTCCCCGAGGGCAAGAAGATCGAGGACTGCACCCTGGCCTTCATCGGCGACGCCACCCAGGTCTGCGTCTCCCTCATGTTCATCGCCTCCAAGGTCGGCATGAAGTTTGTCCAGTTTGGACCTAAGGGCCACCAGATCCCCGACGGCGGCCTGCACGTCGGCACCGTCGAGGAGCGCGCCGAGTTCGGTAAGCAGATGATGGCCATCGCCGAGGAGAACTGCAAGGTCTCCGGCGGCTCGGTCGTCATCTCCGACGACATCGAGTGCATCAAGGGCGCCGACTTCATCTA
>NZ_CAAKNY010000038.1:6653-19084 GCF_901212495.1 Collinsella aerofaciens
CGAGGAGGTTTCGGGCGAGAACTACATGGACGTGTTCTATCCCAAGTATCAGGTCACCATGGACATGATGAACTTCGCCGGCGCAGACTCCAAGTTCATGCACTGCCTGCCGGCCACCCGCAACGAGGAGGTCGTCGACGAGGTCATGGACGATCCCGAGCGCTCCCTGTGCTGGGTCGAGGCCGAGAACCGCAAGCACTCCATTCGTGCTCTCCTTGCCGCCCTGGGCAAGCGCACCCCGCTCAACGACGAGGGTGTCGAGTACTCCGCCAAGGCTGAGCTCCACGCCGCTCTCGAGGCTCTCGAGCAGCTCTAAGCTCAAGGCTTCTAAAAGCACGTTTGCGGGCGGCGGATGCTCGTCTCCTGTCGCCCGCTCACCGAGGCCCAAGCAATTGCCTTAATACCTTAGGCCCCGGATCTGTCCAAGACTGAGCGAAGGAGCTCATCATGAGCGACGGAAAGAAAAAGCTTTCCTTCTTGACGGTCATTTCGACCATCATCTGCGTCGTCTTCGTTTGCGAGGCCGCCGCACCTGCTGCCGCCATTGGCAACCAGCAGTTCTTCTGGTGGATCTTCCTAATCCTGACCTTCCTGCTCCCTTACGGCATGGTTGTCGCCGAGCTCGGCACCACCTATGACGGCGAGGGCGGCATTTACGACTGGGTACGCGATGGCCTGGGCGACAAGTGGGGCGCCCGCATTTCGTATTCCTACTGGGTCAACTACCCCCTGTGGATCGCCTCGCTGGCCACCATGTTCCCCGACATCCTGGGCATGGTCTTTGGCGTCGAGTTCAACCTGATCGCCAAGATGGGTATCGAACTTGCCTTTGTGTGGATCGTGTATCTCATGGGCCGCTCCAAGGCGGCCGACTCCGAGTGGGTCCTCAACGGAGGCGCTATCATCAAGGTCGCCGTTGCCGTTATCGTCGGCGCCTTGGGCATCTGGTATGCCATGGAGAACGGTTTTGCGAACGACATGTCCGCTGCCACCTTCCTGCCCGAGCTCACCAACACCAACGCCCTCGGCTACCTGTCCATCATCATCTTCAACTTCATGGGCTTCGAGGTCATCTGCACCATGACCGACGACATGGCCGATCCCGCTCGCGATATTCCCAAGGCCATCATCGTCGGCGGCGTGGCTATCGCCGTCATCTACCTGTTCGCCGGCTTCGGCATCGGCGCCGCCGTGCCGGCCGACTCCATCGACCCCGACTACGGCATGATCGTCGCAGTCCAGACCATGGTGGGCGACTCTATGATCTTCAAGGTCATCTGCATCGCCTTCCTGATCACCCTGTTCGCCAACATGGCCGCCTGGTCCTTCGGCGTCAACTCCGTCGCCCGCTACGCCGCCGAGCACGGCAACATGCCCAAGGTCTTCGCCTCGATGATCTCGAATGACGACATGCCCAACGGCGCCAACCTGGTCAACGCCGTCGTTGCCTCCCTGGTGCTGTGCCTGCAGCTCGTTCCCATCGAGGCCATCTCCAACGGTGTCTTCTGGATGCTCTTCGGCACCTCCGTCGTCTTCCTGCTGCTGACCTACATCCCGATGTTCCCGGCGTTCCTCAACCTTCGCAAGAACGACCCCGACCGCGAGCGTATCTTCACGTTCCCGTTTAAGGGCGCCATGATGAAGGTCATGCTGGCCATCCCCTGCATCGAGCTGGTCCTGGCCATCGTTGCAACGCTGATCCCGTTCTCCGCCGCCGAAATTGGCGACAAGGCCCCGATGATCGTCATCTTCATCGTGCTCGTGCTCATCGGCGAGGTCGTCCGCGTCGTCTCCGCTAGGGGCCGCGAGACCGAGTACAAGGGCCTCACTCCCGAGCTGGCAGCTCAGCGTCTCGCTGAGGAGGCCGCCGAGGCCGAGGAGAACTAGAGCACCCGGTTCTGGGGCTCCAACCCTCCTCGCGTACCAACGTGCGCTTCGTCGGGCTTGTCGCTCCCGACTCCGGGCACTCTAGCCTCTTCGGGGGGCGTGCCCAAGCGACAGGTTTGCTAACCATTCCCCGGGGTGGGTGTGAGCGATAGCTCCGGTAACCACCGCCCACCCCAATCTCTCTTCCGTATCCTTCGTGCGTTTTGTCTCCGCGCACTTGGTTACGTCGTCGCTTGCCGGTGCGACTCCGTGAAAACCGGCGCCGGGCGCCCCGACCTTTGCCGGGGAACGGGCGCCTACCATCTCTTGGTTTTAGGCTGCGGGTAACCCGCCCGCGGCAAGCGATCGTTCGATTTGGAGGAAATCTTATGCGTACGATCACCGAGTCCGAGTCCACCCCCAAGGCCGACGGCTTCTTTATGCCCGCCGAGTTCGCCCCGCAGGATCGCGTGTGGATGGGCTGGCCCCACCGCACCGACACCTGGGCCCACGGCGCCAAGCCGGCCCAGAAGCAGTATGCCGCCATCGCCCGCGCCATCGCCGAGTTCACCCCGGTCTATATGTGCGCCAACCAGGTCGACTACGCCAACTGCAAGGCCGTCTTCGAGAACGACGAGAACGTCACCGTCATCGAGATGACCACCGACGACGCCTGGTTCCGCGACACCGCCGCCACCTACGTCATCGATGGCAAGGGCGAGAAGCGCGCCAACCACTGGCACTTCAACGCCTACGGCGGCCTCGTCGACGGACTCTATTTCCCGTGGGACAAGGACGAGCAGATCGCCCTCAAGATGGCCGAGCTCTCCGGCTGCCGCCGCTACCGTCCCGACGACATGATCCTCGAGGGCGGCTCCATCACCGTCGACGGCGAGGGCACCCTTGTCGTGACCGATCAGTGCCTGCTCTCCCCGGGCCGCACCTGCTCTGCGGTGCTCGAGGAGGAAGAGGATCCCGAGTCCATCTGGCCCAAGTACCACAAGAAGTTCGAGCCCTGGAGCGAGGAGCTCCGCGCCTACATGGACGAGCACCTCAAGGATTACCTGGGTGTCGAGAAGGTCATCTGGGTCAAGGAGGGCATCGACCCCGAGGAGACCAACGGCCACATCGACGACGTCGCCACGTTCATCGCCCCGGGCGTCATGGCCTGCATCTGGACCGACGATCCCGAGTACCCGTTCTACGAGCAGTGCCACGCCGCCTACGAGACCCTCTCCAACGCCGTCGACGCCAAGGGCCGCAAGATGAAGGTCTACAAGCTCTGCATGCCCGTGAACCCGCTGTTCATGGACCAGGCCTCCTGCGACACCATCGACGCCGACGAGAACGCCGAGCCGCGCGTCCCCGACGAGCCGCTGATCGCCTCCTACATGAACTACCTCGTGACCAACCACGGCGTTATCGTCCCGCAGTACGGCGACGAGAACGACCAGCTGGCCGTCGACACGCTCCAGAAGATCTACGACGAGGTCTGGGGCGAGGGCGTCTACAAGTGCGTCGGCGTTCAGTCCGAGCAGGTCGTCTTCGGCGGCGGCAATATTCACTGCATTACCCAGCAGGAGCCGTCCGCTTAATCGTCTGGCTTTCCGCGGCACGGCACCTTCCCGTTCATTCGTCGCTTGCATACCAAAGTACGCGGCGCTCCTCTTTCACGGGAATCTGCCGCACCTCAGAAACCCAGCCGGTCAAGCGGACAGGGGCTACCTGATTGGTCGACTGGGTTTTTCTTTGGGCACTCCGTTGCCTCCACATCGGAGTGCCCTTTTCTTTGATCGAGTACGCGTCTGGCCTGGGATTTTTTGCGGGTTAGGCCAATTGTTCGCTTGAATATCTCAGGTCAGACGCGTACCCAATTGTCGAAAGTTTCCGGTCGCAAACGCGGCCGTTTTGATCGGAGTATCTATGTACCAGCGTATCGTCATCTACACGCGCCTGTTCCGCGAGCGCTGGTCCAACAATTGCATCCTCTCTTCTCTTTGGGATGGCACCTGTACCGGTGACGCGGCCTGCAACCCTACCTTGGGCTGCGCCTTCGGTACAGATGCCATCCTTTTTGCTGTGAGGGGAGCGTGCCATGGCAGGTAAAAAGTTCTCCCTGATCGAGGTCATCCTTTCGGTTATCTGCGTTGTCTTTACCATCGAGGCGGCGGCTCCGGCATCTGCCATGGGTAACGTGCAGTTCTTCTGGTGGATCTTCCTCATCATTACGTTTTTGCTTCCCTATGGCCTGGTGGTGGCCGAGCTGGGTACGGCGTTCGATTCCGAGGGCGGCCTGTACGACTGGGTTCGCTTGGGCCTGGGCGACCGTTGGGGCGCCCGCTGCTCCTGGTGCTACTGGGTCAACTTTCCACTGTGGGTGGCAAGTATCGCCTGCATGTTTCCCAGTGTCATCAATGCTGTATGGGGTATCGAATTTTCGCTTGGGGTCCGAATCGCCATCGAGCTTGCCTTTGTGTGGGGCGTCACGGTCATGGCGATGCAGCCGGTGGCCGAGGCCGATTGGGTTATGGACGGCGGTGCCGTCATCAAGGTGCTCATTACCGCTGTGGTGGGAATCGTCGGCATCTGGTTTGCCTGCAATAACGGCTTTGCCAACGACATGTCGTTCAAGACCTTCATCCCCGATCTGGGCGATAACAACTCGCTGACGTACCTGTCGATCATCCTCTTCAACTTTATGGGCTTCGAAGTGGTCGCGACCTTTGCCAGCACGATGAAAAACCCGTCGCGCGATATCCCCAAGGCGGTTATCGCCGGTGGCGTGGCCATTGCGGCAATCTATATTATTTGCGGTATTGGCATTGGGGCTGCGGTTCCCACCGAGCAGCTTTCGCTCGATTCGGGCATTGTGGACGCCGTCGCCGCCATGGTGGGGCGAAGCCACCCGTTAACGATGACTGTGGGCATGGCCTTTTTGGTAACGCTGTTCGCCAACATGATCTGCTGGAGCTTTGGCGTCAACAACGTGGCGAGCTATGCCGCGCGCCATGGCAACATGCCGCGTCCCTTTGCGTTGGTGTCCAAAAAGACCGGCATGCCAGACGGCTCGGCGCTCATTAACGGTTGTTTCGCCAGCTTGGTGCTGCTGCTCCAGATTCCGCTGGGCGAGGGCTCCGACGTCTTTTGGGTCTTCTTCTCGATGAACGTCGTCTTTCTGCTCATGAGTTATATCCCGATGTTCCCAGCGTTTTGGCGCCTGCGTAAATACGACGACCGCCCGCGTGTGTTCCGCGCACCCTTCGAGGGCAAGGTGCTTGCGGTAGCGCTTGCGGTGCCGGTGGTAGAACTCGTGCTTTCGATTGTTGCGACAATCGTGCCGCTTAACAGCTCGCCCGCCGAGATGTCAAAGTTGCCGATCCTCATGGGTGTGGTGATCGGCGTGTTGCTGGGCGAGGTCTCGCGCATGATATCGCGCTGCGGCCGGAGTGTCGACAATCCCGGTGTTGGTGCAAGGGGGTCAGGTTACGTTGCGCCAAAGCAGTAACGCCGCGACCTGCGCGGTGTCTGCTGCAGCTTGGATTATTGTTCGCGGTGTTTGGAATCGGAATCAAGCTTGGGCGCAAAGAAGGGGACGTGGCCCAGGTAGGGGCAGCTGTCCTCGCGTGATTCGACGACGCAGGGAACGTTGTCATAGGTCATGGAAGAACCGAGTCGGGTGATGGCCTTGGCGGCGGGCGCGACGAGTATCTTGAGCGGAGCGATCGGTGTCATGGCATCTCCTTTTCTTCATGCGACCCGTGTTTTGGCGTGAATGTATACGCCGCAAGTCTAGCATCCCGCCGCGGAGAGCTTCAAACCACCACAAAGGTGATGGGCAGATGCAAGTGAGTAGACTTTTTTGAACTTACCGAGCACATCGCGACAAATACTCAATAAAACCGCAGGTCAGAGCTGTGGCGTTTTGGGGCGTGCTGGGCCTCCTGCAAAAAGCCTACTCACTTGGTTTTTCTGCTAGAAGACCGCCGCGAGGGAAGGCAGCTCCCTCGAGGCGGCTGGCGTTTGCCCAGATAAAACCTACCAAAATAAACCCGTCTACTCTTTGAGCCAGAGCCGACACTAATTCAAATGGCGAAATCAAAGGGCGTTCTCCGTATGGAGGGCGCCCTTTTTATCGCGGGATGTTTCGCGTGGCAGTCATGAGGCCCAGGCGGTTGCTGACGCCGAGCTTGCGATAGATGGCGTTGACATGCTTCTTGACGGTTGACTCGCTTATGAATAGCTCGTTTGCCATCTGTTTGTTCGTTTTGCCGTCGAGCATGAGTCGCATGACTTCGGCTTCGCGCGGTTGGATATTGTGTTCTGTAATGAAAGCATTCAGCTGGTTTGTGTCTTCTGTCTGGGTGAGTTTAATGCCCCGAGGATAGAGGTTGGCGAGCGCGAGGCTCGCGTGCCGAGCGATTTCGAGCAGGATTGCGAGCTCGGTGTCGGTGAAGTCTCCGGCTGTGCGTTCGCGAAACAGGGTGATGCTTCCTAGCGGGCTGTCGTTGTGCGCGAGCGTGGCCGTACAGCCAAAGTAGACGCCCTGCGGTTCCATCCATTTGCGATAGATGGGCGTGGCATCGCGTCGCTCGACGTCGACGAGGTCGAGGTCGCGGTAGACGCCGACCTTATGTAAGTCAAAGCTCCATGTTGTATAGTCCATCGCGGCGTAGCGGTTGTAGTAGTCGCTCAGTGCGCGTCGTCCATTCCGCTGCTTGCGGGGTGGACGTAGCGTGGGGCATCACTGCCCGCCGCCTCGATCAGGTCGAACATGGCGATCCGATGGGGCACGAGCCCTGTCGTTCCCTCGAAGGTCTCCTTTTGCAGCTTATCGACACCGTGTGATGCATGGATTGCAAGCGCGAGCTCGTTGAGAGCGGTCCAGGTCGTACTGTCCAACTCAATAGTCTGCTGTTTATTGCATGGGGGCATAGGGCGTCCTTTCCATTGTGGAACCCAGTATGTCATGTTCTCGGCCTGAATAGAACTTTAGGTCAGCGAATGGTATACCGTCGGTCGCTGAAAGGGGCTCGAGGGACCATTGAGAACATCTCGGTGCGGCCGCATCATGGTCTCGTCAGGCAAAAGCACCGAGATTTAGGAGCTTGAAATGAAGACCATCTATGAGAGTGAATCCACGCCTAAGAAGGACGGGTTCTATATGCCCGGCGAGTATGAGGAGCAGGAGCGTACCTGGATTCTGTGGCCGCACCGCTCCGACGTGTGGCGCTGCGGCGCCAAGCCGGCGCAAAAGGTCTTTACCGAGATTATTAAGACCGTTGCACGCTTCCAGCCCATCACCGTTGGTGTCAATGCCGAGGATTTCCCTGCGGTGTGCGAGATTTTCGATGGCGTTGAGAACGTGCGCGTGATTCATATGGAGTACAACGACTCCTGGATCCGCGACCCCGGCCCGGCGTTTCTTGTCAACGACAAGGGCGACGTGGCACTCTCGCACTTCCACTTTAACGCGTATGGCGGCTTTATCGACGGTCTGTATTTCCCGTGGGACAAGGATGCGAGCATCGGCTTGCAGGTGGCGCAGCTCGAGCAGGTCAACCGCTATCGTCCCGAGGACTACATCCTCGAGGGCGGCTCGTTTAACTGCGACGGCCAGGGCACCGTGGTGACCACCGAGATGTGCCTGCTCAATGAGGACCGCAACCCCCAGTACACCAAGGAGCAGATCGAGGAGAAGCTTGCCGAGTACCTGGGCATCGAGAAGGTCATTTGGATCAAGGACGGCATCGACCCGTTTGAGACCAACGGGCACGTGGACGATGTTGCATGCTTTAGTGCGCCCGGCGAGGTCTGCTGCATGTGGACCGACGATCCCAACCATAAGTTCTACAAGGAGTGCCAGGAGGCCTTCAAGACGCTCTCCGAGGCGACCGATGCCAAGGGCCGCAAGCTTAAGGTGTACAAGGTCATTATGCCTGCGACCTCGGTGTATATGACCGAGGAGGAGGCCAGCACGATTGACCCCGTCGAGGGCGTGCTGCCGCGTACCCCCGAGGACGCTTTCGAGCCGAGCTACCTCAACTTCCTGCCCATCAACGGTGCAGTGCTTGTACCGCAGTTCGGCGATCCCAATGACGCCCAGGCGCTCAAGGATATCCAGGCTGCTTATCCGGACCGTGAAGTCATCGGTATCATGACTCGCGAGGTCATCTATGGTGGCGGCAACATCCACTGCATCACCCAGCAGCAGCCCAAGGCGCGCTGCAAGTAGAGGCGGTTGCAGGCACACGGGGTAGTGTCGATATGACCTGGGGCCCGCTGGCGCACACGCTGGCGGGCCCTTTTGCGTGCGGCGGGCAGCGTTGCACGCGGGCACTCGGGTCTAAGCGAGGGTACCAGGGGCCTTGCTTATCGTCGATAGTTGGTCTAGAATCGTCGATAGTCGATGATAGGGGGTAGCATGCAGCTTGTTGAAAGTGAGACCGTGGAGTTCAAGTGCACATTTACCCCTAAACTGCTCAAAGCTGTGGTGGCGTTTGCCAATTCGAATGGCGGTACCTTGTATATCGGAATCGACGATTTTGGCAGCATCGTCGGCGTGGACGATATCGATGCCACCATGCTTCAATGCTCTAATGCAATAACCGATGGCGTGTATCCCGACGTTTCTGAAATCACGACGGTCTCCGCATTGGATATCGATGGCGCAGCGTTGGTGAAAATCGAGGTGGAAGCGGGTCCTCACAAGCCGTACTGCCTGTGCTCGAAGGGATTTGTTCCCGCCGGGGTATATCGGCGCCTAGGTCCTGCCAACGTGCCCATCGAGATGGCCCAGATCCGCTCGATGATCAAGCGCACCGACGGCGATTATTTTGAGACCGCGCGCTCTCATGAACAGAGCTTGACGTTTTTTGAAGCCGAGCGGGTCTTTAGGCGTGCGGAGATTACGTTTGACCAAACCTCTCAAAAGAATCTCGGCCTTATCGATGAGCTGGGCTTTTACACCAATTTGGCACTGCTGGTCTCTGACCAAAACCCCTTTGCAGTCCGCGCTGGCCTCTTCAACGACGATGCGTATACCGAGTTTATCGACCGTCAGGATGGCGAGGGCTCGATCTTCAGGCAGATAGAGGATATCGAACGGTTCCTCAATATATCGAACGCAACGCGTATGTACTTTGTGCCGGGAAGGCTCGATCGCATAGATAAGGACGACTATCCCCGCGAGGCTGTTCGAGAGGGAATTCTGAACCTGTTTATCCATCGCGACTACGAATCTTCGGTGGCGTCTCTTATCAAGATGAGCCGTACGGCGCTTGAATTTACCAATGCGGGAGGGCCGCAGCACATCAGCGTCGAGGAGGCGCTTGCGGGCGGCTCGGACGCTCGGAATCCAAAGCTGCAACTGCTCTTTTTGCGCCTGGGGATGGTTGAGGCGTTTGGAACGGGCCTCAAGGGGATCCGTGCGCTCTATGAGGCGGAAGGGTTGGAACCCGAGGTCTGCGCCTACCCTGCAATGTTTAGGTTGTCGCTGCCCAACGTCAACGCCGTGCGCAATTCCTATCTGACGCCTCGTGGCAATAGCGGTCCCAACTTGCGTGGGGATTACAGCGATTATGAGCAGCTCGAGCGGGAAGGGGCGCTGCCGCCCGATGTTTCGCAGGCGTTTGCATCCGTGCGAGCGCAGCGAGAAAGGCACGTGTCGATGAATGGCGACTGCGGCCACGAGGTGCGTGCCAAGCTCGTGGAGGAGCTTGGCTTTGATGTTGCGTGCAAGGCGTCCGCGATGCTACAGGATGTCTCGGACGAGCGACGTGGTGGATACGCTCGCACCTTGATTCGCTTTGCCCTTGAGCGGCCCCGCGGTTTTACGCGCCAGGATGCTTCGGACGCTCTGGGAACTGGGCGCGACGTGACGCTGCGGGTTATCAACGGTTTGCTTGAGGAAGGCGCACTCGTTAAAGAGGGGCGCGCTCGGGCGACGAGATATCGCGCTGTCGGGCAGGTTTAGGGACGGGCGGTCCGGCCCCCTGGGTTATTCCTGGGCAGAGGCCAAGGGCCGGGTGCCCGACTCGCCTTGATTGAAGGGGTACTTAGAGCGTGCCTCCGTACATATAGACGATAAATCCGTCGCCGGTGTCCTGGCTGTGATCCTCCAGGATGCGCTTCATGTTGAGGTGCTCGTAGAACTGCCAATCGGAGTTGCAGTCGCTCATCAGGAAGAATTTGGTGCACCCGGCTTTGGCGAGTTCGGCGCGCGCAAGGTCGATGAGCGCGCGGCCGAGTCCCTTGCCCTGCCACTCGGGCACGATGATGATCAGGTTGAGCTGGCCCTGGGCATACTCGTTGCCCGTGGCGGCAAAGCGGTCGGCCGTGGCCTTTTCACGACTGTCGCCAAAGAGCGAGCCCTCGAGCTTGGCATCGGCGGTCTTTGCCATCTCGGTTGCCTGGGCGAGCATCTCGTCGTAGCAGGGCTCCCACATGGGATTGGTGCGCGGCCTTCCGTCCTCGAAGATGCCGATGCAGCAGGCGGCGATAATGCGGCCCTCGGCCTCGGCGACGAGCGCGATGGGGGAGCGCTGCAGCTGCATGGTGATGTTAAAGCGCGCGCAGAAATCGGCGGCTTCGACGTCGCCGCGGTTGCGTAGTGTGTTGCACCACAGCTGGTTGTAAATGGCGGCGATGCCGGTCAGGTCATCGAGCGTGGCGGCGCGCAGGGCTACGTTCTCAAGGCTCATGGAGGCTCCTTCCAAGTTGGGTCAGGCCATCTATGAGTGTGACATGGACGCAGGGGTGCCGCATCGACCATTCGGCAGACGACCCTCGATCCCTCGGGGACGGAGGGTCCTAAGAAGGAATGAGGGCGGATTTTCGGACACTTGCTCGATGAGAGTGGATAATCTCCCACTTTTAGCGCTGGTATAGGTCAAAAATGGGAGATAATCCACTCTCATTGTGGGTTGTCGTTGGGGACGTTCTTAAACGACTAGTCAAACAAGAGCGTCCCCAACGACTACCCCAAAAGGAGCGTCCCCAAGTGCCAGCTTTGGTAACGACGCTGGTAGAAAAACGTCAGCGAAAACCCGCCAGAGCGAGCAAGGTGCCTTGAAGTGAGGCGGCATTGACCTTTTGGTCATGCCGTCGAAGCTGAAAGGCAGATTGCCGCTCTGGCGGGTTTGTAGCGTCGGCCGCTTACGGCGTTTGGTAAAACGCCGTAACCTACACCCGTTCCGCGATCTCGTGGATGAGGTAGTCGGTCTTTTCCCAGCCCAGGCATGGGTCGGTGATCGACTTGCCAAAGACGCCGCCGTCGACCGGCTGGTTGCCGTCCTCCAGGTAGGACTCGATCATAAAGCCCTTGACCAGCTTGGAGATGGACTCGTTGCGGCGACAGCTGTCGAGCACCTCCTTGCAAATGCGATACTGCTCCAGCGGACGCTTGCCCGAGTTGTCGTGGTTGCAGTCGATGACCGCTGCCGGATTGGCATAGCCGGCGTGCTCGGTATAGCGCTCGGCCAGGCGCTCTAGGTGCTCGTAGTGGTAATTGGGATAGGTGCGACCGTCGAGACCGATGTAGCCACGCATAACGGCGTGCGCGAGCGGATTGCCGTCGCACTCGACCTCCCAGTTGCGGAAGATGAAGCTCTGGTGCGCCTGCGCGGCGTAAATGGAGTTGAGCATAACGGTGGTAGAGCCAGCAGTGGGATTCTTCATGCCGACGGGTACCGAAATGCCGCTCGACACCAGGCGATGCTCCTGGTTTTCGACCGAGCGTGCGCCCACGGCAACATAGCTCAGCAGGTCAACGAGGTACTGGTAGTTGGACGGGTAGAGCATCTCGTCGGCGGTGAAGAAGCCCGTTTCCTCAATAACGCGCAGGTGCATATGGCGGATGGCCTTGACGCCCTCGAGCAGGTCGTCGGGAGCCTCGGGGTTGGGGTTGTGCAACAGGCCCTTGTAACCGGTGCCCTTGGTACGCGGCTTATTGGTATAGACGCGCGGAATGATGATGAGCTTGTCCTTGACCTCCTCGGCGGTCTTGGCCAGTCGGTTCATGTACTCAAGCACCGAATCCTCACGGTCGGCAGAGCACGGGCCGATGATAAGCACCTTGCGTGCGTCCTCGCCGGTAAAGACTTTGGCGACCTCGGCGTCAAATGCCTGCTTTTTGGCGGTAAGCTCGGCCGAAAGCGGCATTTCCTCGCGAATCTCCATAGGGATCGGCAGCCTGCGTTTGAATTCCATGGACATAGGGGCCTCCTCAATCAAATAAGTCAAAGCGTGAATTGTCGAATGCACGGCATTATCCGCTGTCGCACGCTAAAGTGCAAGCCCTCGTCACCCCGAAACCTGCCGAAAGGGGACAGGTTTATTTTGGTCGGTTTTATCTGGGAAAATGTCGGCACTCGCCGGAAGGGGAGGGCCGGCGTACGGCATGCTGGAGCAAGTTGGATCTTCTGCGGCATACCCCGCGGACAAAAAATGGCAAATATGAGTACTGTTGCTGGCGTAGTATCATATCGAGCTTACAAGATAACCGACACAACAGCAAATATGTTCATTAATGTTGGCACCCTTGATTATCAACTTTATCCGAACACCTC
>NZ_CAAKNY010000039.1 GCF_901212495.1 Collinsella aerofaciens
AAAAAAGCCCCGTCCCAAATTAGCTACCCCCCAACGCACTTCCCCTCCACCAACATCGGCAACATCGCAGGTTGAGCATAAGTCAGCGAAAGCCCATCAGAGTAGGCTATGCGCCCCCTGCACCAGCAATAGAAAGCGCCGCAAGCAAAGGACGAACAGCGCGCAGCGTCGACCGGTTCCGGCGTTTGGCAAAACGCCGGAACGCAAGTCGCCCCCTCCCGCGCACGGAACAGGAGGGGGCTAAAGGTAGGAGTCTACCGGCGGGCTGACCCCACCGGACAGACGATGACCAGGTGATCCTTTACAGGATCGTCAAGGTTTCCGTGGGGCACCCGTTGGGCTCTTAGATCAACACGCAGGCGACGGTCAGGATGATGGCACAGACGACGGAGAGAGCGACGATGAGCTTAAGGGCAAACTTGAGCCAGGTCGTCCACTCGATCTTGGCCAGAGCGAGACCGCCCATGATGGCACCGGAGGTCGGGGTGAACAGGTTCACGACACCGATGGCAGCGGAGAAGATCATGACCATGACCTCGGGCGAGAAGCCGAGCTTAACAGCCAGCGGTCCCATGATGGGCATGGAGACGGTGGCCATACCGGAGGTCGAGGGGATCAGGAAGGACAGGCCGAAGTAGACCAGGAAGCTCATGGGAGCGAAGATCACACCGGACAGGCCAGCCAGGGCATTGGCGGCAGCGTTAAGGACATACTTGTCAAGACCGGTGTTAGCCATGAGGACGGAAATACCACGGGCGAGAGCGATGACGAGAACAACGGACATCATGTCGGCAGCGCCGGCGATGAAGGTGTTAACGATCTGCTTCTCGGACAGGCCGCCGATGATACCGATCAGGATAGCCATGAGGAAGAACCAGGTGGAAGCCTCGTTGAAGTACCACTGGCCAATAGGCAGACCGGTGATCAGGGCAGACCAGCCCTGGACGACAGCGTTACCATCAGCGTCGTAGACGGCGCCAGCGTCGAAGAAGTCGGCAACGCCCTTGTTGAGGTCAGCCAGCGGGATGAAGCCGACGATCATAACGACGAAGGTGAAGGCGAAGGCGATCAGAACACCCTTCTGACGACCGGTGAGCTTGACCTCCTTGTTAACCTCGGAAGCAGCCTTGCCGTGAGCCTCTTCGGCGTCCTTAAGCTCCTGCATCGACAGGATGGTGGAGCCCTTGTCGGCCTTGACCTTCTTGGCGTAGCTCATCACGAAGACGATGGACATGGCGGTGGTGACGACCCACAGGACGGCACCGAGGCCGATGATGATGGTCTGGTTGACCTGAATGCCAACGCCGGTCAGGGCGTCGACGGCAGCGCCGACGGCAAACGGGTTAACCGTGGAACCCAGGCAGCCGCAGCCAGCACCGAGCAGGACGGTGGCGGCGCCGACCATAGGGTCGAAGCCAGCGGCCATCATGGTAGCGGCGAGCAGGGCGTAGAAGGGAACGGTCTCCTCGCACATACCATAGGTGGTACCGCCGAGGGAGAAGATGAACATAAGGACAGGAATGAGCATGATCTCGTTGCCCTTAAGCTTCTGCACCAGAACGGCAATGCCGTTGTCCAGAGCGCCAGTCTCGGTCATCATGCCGAGGAAGCCGCCCAGGATCATAACGAAGAGGCAGACGGGCAAAGCGTCAGCGAAGCCCAGAATCGGAGCGGTGCAGAAATCGCTCAGGCGGGCTGCAGTAACCGCGCCGCCGGACGCGCCGGAGACGATAACGGTAATCACTGCGACAATTGCCAGCAGAGCTAGAAGAATGGTGAACGATGAAGGCATACCGCGCTTTTTCTTAGCGGTCTCAGTCATGGTTCTCATCCCCCCTTCATAAATCATTTCACTTTCTCGCGCGAAGCGGATCTTCCGTGCCGTGCCCACCGCCCAAAGCGAGATATTTACCAGACAAAGCCGCTCGGGGTGTGCAGCAATACACCCCGAGCGAGATGCTAGAGCTCTTACTTGAGGGTTGCGTACATGACGGCCTTGATGGTGTGCATGCGGTTCTCGGCCTCGTCGAAGACCTTGGAAGCGGGGCTCTCGAAGACCTCGTCGGTGACCTCCTGCTCGGTGATGCCGAACTGCTCGCACTTCTCGGCGCCAATCGTGGTGTTGGTGTCGTGGAAGCTGGGCAGGCAGTGCAGGAAGATGGCACCCGGGTTGGCCATAGCCATGACCTCGGAGGTAACACGATACGGGGTGAGCTGAGCGATGCGCTCGGCCCAGACCTCGTCGGGCTCGCCCATGGAGACCCACACGTCGGTGTAGATAACGTCGGCACCGGTGACGCCGTCCTTGACGTCGGTGGTGAGCTTGATGGTGCAGCCGTTGGCCTTGGCGATGGGCTTGCAGGCCTCGATGACGTCGTCAGCGGGCATGCACTCCTCGGGGCCACAGGCCACGAAGTTCATACCGAGCTTGGAGCAGACGACCATGAGGGAGCGAGCAACGTTGTTCTTGCAGTCGCCCATGAAGACGAGGGTCTTGCCCTTGATGTCGTAATTGAAGTTCTCCTGGACGGTCAGAATGTCGGCGAGCATCTGAGTGGGATGCCACTCGGTGGTCAGGCCGTTCCACACGGGCACGCCGGACTTAGCGGCGAGCTCCTCGACGTCGTCCTGGGCAAAGCCACGGAACTCGATGCCGTCATACATGCGGCCGAGGACGCGAGCGGTGTCCTCGATGGACTCCTTCTTGCCCATCTGCGACGAACCGGGATCGAGGTAGGTCACGCCCATGCCCAGGTCCATGCCGCCGACCTCGAAGGCGCAGCGAGTACGAGTGGAGGTCTTCTGGAAGAGCAGAACGATGTTCTTGCCCTCGAGATAGCGGTGCGGAACGCCAGCGCGCTTCATGTCCTTGAAGTTCTTGGAGAGCTTGAGCAGGTACTCGATCTCCTCGGTGGTGAGGTCGAGGAGCTTGAGGAAGCTACGACCGGAGAGGTTAACACCCATGGTTTGATTCCTTTCGAAGAAATGAATTACGTAAGTATTAGTGTTGCCCGTTTGACGGGCGAAACCGGTGCGGTTGTAGGGGGACCGCACCGGAAACGGAAAGACTTAGAGGTCCTCGCGCCAGAAGGGCATGC
>NZ_CAAKNY010000040.1:0-37129 GCF_901212495.1 Collinsella aerofaciens
CGCGCGGCAAGGAGATATATTGCCAGACCGCGAAGCCGTGTGGGACGTCAATTCCACTCTTCACAAGTCCTACACAATCTATGGCTTTCTATATAGGAAGTAGAAAGTCGAGTGCAGCAAGACCGCACGTATCAGATGATGACCCTTCGGTTAAGAGATATATAAAGATCGGTCACCTGTAAGTGCTTATCTACCCACGCTTTTAGCTATGCAAACCAGCGCTTTCGATAAAAAAGAGGGAGTGTCGCGCACAGCGCGACACTCCCCTAGCGATTCAACAGAATCAATTAGGCCTCGAGGGCCTTCTTGGCGATGGTAGCCAGCTCGTTGAAGGACTCGATGTCCTCGTAAGCCATCTGAGCCAGGACCTTGCGGTCGAGCTCGATGCCGGCAACCTTCAGGCCGTGCATGAACTGAGAGTAAGAGATGTCGTTCAGACGAGCAGCAGCGTTGATACGGGTGATCCAAAGAGAGCGAATCTCGCGCTTCTTGTTGCGGCGATCACGATACTGATACTGCAGGGAGTGCTGGACCTGCTCTTTAGCATGCTTGTAAGTACGCGAAGCGGCACCGTAGTAACCCTTCGCACGGTGCATAACGGTACGGCGCTTCTTCTTGGCGGCAACAGCGCGCTTAATACGTGCCATGTTCTATCAACTCCTAGACGGTAAAACGAAAAACGGGAACGCGAACTTAGGCGAGACGCGACTTGATGACCTTGCGGTCGGCAGCGGCGATCTCGGTCTCCTGACGGAAGCCACGCTTACGCTTGGTGGACTTCTTGCTCAGGATGTGGCTCTTGAAAGCCTTGGCGCGCATAAGCTTGCCGGTACCAGTCTTGCGGAAACGCTTCTTGGTGCCGCTGTGGGACTTCATCTTAGGCATGAAATACTCCTTAATCGGTTACAGAACACTAGTTACTTGGTATCGCTTGCCGCCTTATCCTCATCGAAGGCGCCCTTAATCGGGGCGAGCAGCATAAGCATGTTACGGCCTTCCATCTTAGGCTTGGACTCGACCGTAGCGTAAGGCTTGAGATCCTCGGCGAGACGCTCGAGAACGTTAAGGCCCTGCTCCGGGTGAGCCATCTCACGGCCGCGGAACATGATGGTGATCTTAACGCGTGCGCCCTTCTTGAGGAAACGCAGAACGTGGCCCTTCTTGGTCTCGTAGTCGCCAACGTCAATCTTGGGTCGGAACTTCATTTCCTTGACCTCGACCTTGGACTGGTTCTTACGAGCGGCCTTGGCCTTCATGGCCTGCTGGTACTTGAACTTACCGTAGTCCATGACCTTGCAGACCGGCGGCTCCGCGTTGGGAGCGATCTCGACCAGGTCGAGACCCTGATCGTCGGCGACGCGCTGGGCATCGCGGATGGCGAACAGACCGAGCTGAGAGCCATCGACGCCAATCAAACGGCACGAAGATGCAGTGATCTCGTCGTTGATGCGGGTGTCATCAGACTTAGCTATTTTCCCTACCTCCATTCGTAAAAAAATAACCCGGCGCTTTTCAGCAACCAGGTCGTACACATAGACATCCTCAATGTGAGGAAGGGAATCTAAGTTGTATGACCAGTCAGCTGCTCATTGGCGCCAAAAGGTGGGAACCCTCGGGTTCCTCTTTAGGGCATTGCGGGAACAACGCCTTCGCGATAATAACACGTACAGCGCGCTATCACATTTCGTACACGAAAAGGGGGCCTCGACCCCCTTGAACGCTCGCTTGCATGTATGGTGCCCGAGGCGAGACTCGAAGGGCCTTCGCTTCGCGAAGCCCCGGGCTTCGGGCGCATGGCGCCCTCGCCACGCTCCGCTACAAACAGGCCACAGGCCTGTTTGCTTAACGCTCCGCGCGCTCACGCGAGTTCGGCACGAAAAAGGGGGCCTCGACCCCCTTGAACGCTCGCTTGCATGTATGGTGCCCGAGGCGAGACTCGAACTCGCACGTTGTTGCCAACGGTGGATTTTGAGTCCACTGCGTCTGCCAATTCCGCCACTCGGGCACGCAATGCGTGAGTTAGTTTATCACAGCTTTCAGTTGATTAGTCCGAAAATGGAACTTCGAGCATTTCGATGAGTTCGACCGAACGAAGCATCTCGCGCCGACGGCATCCGCGACCGTTAACCGAGGCTTCGCCCATCTGGTTGTCATAGGGATCCTCGCGCATGCCATCGAAAACAGGCACAAACTCAGCCTGGAATCGATCGTTGGCCACCATACGCCACGGGTCGAGATTGCCAAAGTAGTGGCGACGACGCCATTCCTCCCCCATCCTGCGTGCCGAGGAACCAAACGATACGTCGGCGTTAAGCCAACCGGTCTGGGGTGTGTAGAACTCAGCCCAATCGTGCGGCCCCACCGAATCGGGTGCAACATACAGGCCGCTCTGCCAACGGGCAGGCACGCCAGCGATGCGGCACATGGTGATAAACGTGAGCGCCATAACGCCGCAATCGCCGCGGAGCGAATGTGCGCAGTCGTCGGCAATAGATCCCAAAAGCAGGTACGGTGGCTGATAGCGATAGTCGACATGCTGTGTCAGGTAATCGTAGATAGCACGAGCGCGATCGAGCGGATCCTTGAGCCCGTCAATGATACGCGCCGTCAGTTGACGCAGATACGGCGTAAACGCGATGTGCGGACGGTCCTCGGAAGCGTCCTCGGGCAGCGGTGCATCCATACAAGGATGCGATGGGAGCGCGCCACCATAGATATCGCAATAGGCGGCATCGATTTGGTAACGATAGGTCACCGAGAACGATCGGTCGGTCGAGGAGACCCACGAGGCAGCACGCGCCGAAGCATTCGCAGGAGCAATGGACCCCTCCGACGTCATATCGAGAACCTCGATATGAGACTGTTGACGACAGGCGGCGGCAACGGGCAGCCACGCGCGAACGGTCTCTCCCTCCAGAGCCCCGGGGACAGACACGGATGCCTTAAGCGTGATGACGCGAGTCAGCCCGTTTTGCGACTCCATCTCCCTGAGCATCTGGTTACGCAGCGCCATGCCGTCCGTAGAATCGGGACGCAGGCCCGGAACCTCCTTGGGGTACACGCGAAGCGAATCGAGGAAGTTATCGAGAACAAACAGCTCGCCATCGACAAAGCGCCAGTCAATACGCTTACGATTAATCAGGTCATCAAACTGCTCTTCGGTAAACTCAGGCCACTCCTCGCGAATCATCGCAATGGCCCGATCACGCGACACCGAAAAATGAAGCGGCGTCTCGAGCATACGATACCGCTCAGCACGAACACAAGCAGCCAGCGAAGGCTCAGGGTTCTGCTCCAAAAGGCGATCGCAGGCAGCAACAGCCTGCGTTAAATACCCGGCATCCTTGAGACGAAGAATCTCGGGCGGCAGTCCAATATCGAGATGACGAAAGTCATCACAGCAGACATCAACAGAGCAACCAACAGGACCCTCGTCAATAACCTTCCCATCCGAAGGCAGCACATCAATAACAGCCATAACCACTCCCACATCAAACGACAGACTGTCCCCATTGTACCGACATAAAAACAAAGCCCCAACCAAGGAGCCCCAACACCGCTGAACGATAGTCAAAGAAACAATTCAGTCTTGTAACCCTGGGGCGTTAAACGAAGGAAGCCCCGTCCCCCGGAACTGTTTCCTTGGCGCGACTTCTGGCAAAGCCAGTAGCCATCTTAATTCAGCCCAGTAACCCTGTAGCGAGTTAACAAAGGAGGCCCCGTTTCCCCGGAGCTGATTCCGTCGCGCGACTTCTGGCGAAGCCAGGTGAGCGCGAGGGAAACAGCGTAGGGGAAACGGGGCCTCCGGCGGGAAGTTAAACCGCTACTTACGCCTTGTTGACGGAGCCAAACTCCTCCATGAGCTCCTTGGTGCGGGCAACGATGTTGTCGCGACCAGGCTTGAGGAGCTTGCGGGGGTCAAAGCCCTTGCCCTGCTGATCCTTGCCAGCCTCGATGTACTCGCGAACGCCCTTGGCGAAGACGAGCTGCAGGTCGGTGTTGACGTTGATCTTGGAGATGCCCAGGGAGATGGCCTTCTTGATCTGATCCTCGGGGATGCCGGTGCCACCGTGCAGGACGAGGGGCAGATCGCCGGTCTGGGCCTTAATCTCGCCCAGGCGCTCGAAGGAAAGGCCAGCCCAGTCGGCGGGGTACACGCCGTGGATGTTGCCGATGCCGCAGGCGAGGAAGTCGACGCCCAGGTCAGCGATCTGCTTGCACTCAGCAGGATCAGCGAGCTCGCCGCTGGAGGTCACGCCGTCCTCGGTGCCGCCGATGCCGCCGACCTCGGCCTCGATGGACATGCCCTTGGAGTGGGCAAGCTCAACGAGCTCCTTGGTGCGGTCGAGGTTAAGCTGGAAGGTCTCCTCGTGAGAGCCGTCATACATGATGGACGTGAAGCCGGCCTCGATGCACTTGAAGCAGTCCTCGTAAGAACCGTGATCGAGGTGAAGGGCGACGGGAACGGTAACGCCCGTGGCCTCGACGGCAGCCTTGACCATGTCGGCGCAGACCTTGAAACCGCCCATCCACTTAGCGGCACCAGCGGTGCACTGAAGGATCAGCGGAGACTTGGCCTCCTCGGCGGCCTGGAGAATAGCCAGGGTCCACTCGAGGTTGTTGGTGTTGAAGGCACCGAGACCGTACTTGCCGGCCTCGGCCTTCTTGAGCATGTCTGCTGCGTTGACGAGCATAAAAGAACCTCCTGTAAGGTTGCTCCGATAACGCCTGTGATTTTACCACGGTAAGCCGCTGCGTAAACGTTCGTTTATTCACGAATATGACGCAAATTGGCCAAATTTCGACCGTTCGCCCCACTCAAACATTCCGTTGGCGCATTCGGGGGTTGACGAAACCACCAACCCCCGAATGCGCAAAGCATCCTAAGAACAAACCTAAGTCAATAGCATTGATGCCATCTGAAGCACCAGCGGCATACTGATGAGCGACAGCAAAGTCGATAATGCAACAAGGCCAATGCCAAACTTATAGTTGCCACCATACTTATCCGACAGGATCGCAGCGAACGACGCGACCGGTGAGGCCATTGCAATCAGCACGGTTAGCCTAACGTTAAGGTCTACGAAGGGAAATAAAGCTAAGACGAAAATCGTCACGGCCGGAACGATAATCAGCCTGAGCAAACTGACGAGGTAGGCCTTTCGGCTCGTTGCAATCGCACGCAAGTCGCTCTGTGCCAGATATGCACCAAGCACGATCATAACGAGACCGGTGTTGAGCGCCCCCAAGTCGTCCAGCACCGACGCCATCAGTGCCGGAGGATGAATCGAGCACACGAAACAAACGAAGCCGGCTGCGATCATGATCATGTTGGGGTTGGCCACACACTTTTTAAGTGAAACCTGAGAACGATCACTGGAGACCAGCCAAACACCATATGTCCAAATAATGGCAGTCATGACCGCGCTCGTAATTGACATATAGAAGATGTAGTCAGACCCCAAAACGCCCATAATAATTGGCACGCCAATGAAACCGCTGTTTGAAAAGATAACAGCGTATCGGGCAACGCCGTCTTCCTTTTTAAAAAACGTCTTAGTTATCAGAGCCGTTATTGTCAAGATCGCAATAGTGACCCCGGTGCAGAACAACGCATCGACAATCTTGTCGAAATCGAAATCGACCATCAGGGTCTTGAGTGTGATGCAGGGATAGGCTATATAGATGACAGCGCTTGCCATCTGACTTGCCCCCGCACGATCGATAATCTTGGCCTTGTAAAGGGCAAATCCGATCGCCATCAAGATAAACATGATGACGATCTGATTCACGAGCGCGGAAACCGCACCCCCCATTACAGCTCCTCACCGTTCGTCTCGATGACCTTCTTGTACCAGTAGAAGCTCTTCTTGCGCGAGCGCTCGAGGGTGCCCGATCCGTCATCGCGCTTGTCGACGTAAACGAAACCGTAGCGTTTTGCCATCTCGCCATCGGCGTTGCTCACAAGGTCGATGCAGCCCCAAGGCGTGTAACCCCAGACCTCGACGCCGTCCTTGATGGCCTCGCCGAGGGCCTTGATGTGATCGCGCAGGTACTCGATACGATAGTCGTCATCGATCGTACCGTCGGGGTTAACCTCGTCTCGGCACCCCAAGCCGTTCTCCACGACCATGATGGGAATCTGATAGCGCTCATAGACCTGGTTGAGCATGATGCGCAGACCAGCCGGGTCAATCGGCCACTCCCACGCAGTCTCCTTAAGATAGGGGTTCTTGGCGCCGCCGAACAGGTTTCCGCTCGTCTCCTCGGCCGGATCGGCGCTCGCACACTGACTCTGGTAGTAGCTGTGCGTGTAGAAGTCGACCGTGCCCTCCTTGAGGATCCTACGGTCCTCGTCGGTGATATCGAGCGAAACGCCCTCCTCGTCCCACAGACGCGGGGCGAAATAGGGATACTCGCCGCGCACCATGACATCGGAACAGTAGTAATTGCGATACTGGTTGCGCTCGCGGGCGAGCTCAACGTCATCGGGGTTGGGCGTAAGGGGATACGCGAGCATATAGGCGATCATGCAGCCCATCTTGTTGTCGGAGTCAATCTCGTGGCCCGCTTTGACGGCGAGCGCGCTTGCGACGAACTGATGGTGCAGGGCCTGCAGGCGCTTTTGCGGGTCGTCATTCTGATGGCGCAAGTCGAACGAGCCCGGGTTGAGGATACCGAGGCTCATGTAGTTGCCGAGCGATATCATGCCGCAGTTGATTTCGTTGAAGGTAAGCCAATAGTGGCACTTGCCCTTGTAGTGTTCCATGACGGTCTTGGCGTACTTAACATAGCAGTCGATGGCCTCGCGCGATGCCCAACCATCTATCTTCTGGCACATGGCGAAGGGCATCTCATAGTGGCTGAGGGTGACGAGCGGCTCGATGTCGTACTTTGCACATTCGTCCATGACACGGTCATAAAACGCAAGGCCAGCCTCATTGGGCTCGTCCTCAAATCCCGTCGGGAAGATGCGCGGCCAGTTCATCGAGAAGCGGAAAACCTTGAAGCCCATCTCGGCGAGAAGCGCGATGTCTTCCTTGTAGTGATGATAGAAATCGACACCGTCATGGCAAGGATAGAGTTTATCAGGGTCGAGCACCGGCGTGATCTCGCGCGGGTGATGATGGTTGCCATTGGTGGCCATGTCCATGCAGCTCGGGCCCTTGCCATCGACATCCCAAGCACCTTCGAACTGGTTGGCCGCAGTGGCACCGCCCCACAGGAAGTCTTTGGGGAAAACGCTCATCGGTCTATTCCTTTCTTATGTAATGGCACGGCCGGATAAAGAATGCCGGCCGTGCTAAGGGTGTTCAGCAACTAGTCGAGATCAGCGCCGTTGGAAGCAATGACCTTCTTGTACCAGCCAAAACTCTTCTTTTTGGAGCGGGCATAGGTTCCGTTGCCCTCGTTGTCCAGGTCAACATAAATAAAGCCGTAGCGCTTATCCATCTCGCAGGTGGACATACTCACGAGGTCAATGCAGCCCCAAGGCGTGTAGCCCATGACGTCGACGCCCTCTTCGATCGCGGCACCGATGGCCTTGATGTGCTCGCGGAAGTAGTCGATGCGGTAGTCATCGTTGATCGAGCCGTCCTCCTCGACCTTGTCGTAGGCTCCCAGGCCGTTCTCGACGATAAACAGCGGCTTGTGGTAGCGGTCATCCATGTCGATGAGCGCATAGGTGAGGCCATCGGGGTCAACCTGCCAGCCCCAATCGGAGATGGGCAGGAACGGGTTCTTGACACCCGTGGCGAGGTTACCCCCCACTTTTTCGCGCTTGTCGGCATCGATGGAGTCAACCATGCTCATGTAGTAAGAGAAGGATACGAAGTCCACTGAGTACTGCTTGAGGATGGCCTCGTCACCCATGCCGAACTCGACGTGGATGCCGTGGCGTTCCCAGTATTTAAGGACATGCTTGGGATACTCGCCTAGAACCTGGACGTCGCTATAGAAATAGTTATCGCGATTCGTCTTCTGCGCGAGCAGCATGTTCTTGGGGTTGCAGTTCTCGGGATAGGTGAGCGTGCGCGTCACCATACAGCCCATCTGCGCGCCCGGCACCATCTCGTGGAGCATCTTGGTGGCAAGGGCACTCGCCACGAACTGGTTGTGCACACACTGGTAGATGAGCTCCTCGCACTTGTCTGCGGGATAGCGGTCGGTGCAGACGCCGATCGTGGTCCAGGGGTGACGGAACACGGAGTCAATCTCGTTGAAGGTGAGCCAGTATTTCACATACTCGCCAAACTCGCGGAAGCACACCTCGCAGTAACGCACGAAGAAGTCGATGACCTCACGCTTTCCCCAGCCGTCATAGTGGTTGGCGAGGTAGAGCGGCATCTCGTAGTGATGAAGCGTCACGAGTGGCTCGATGCCGGCTTCCTTCATCGTCTTAAAGAGATCGCGGTAGAAGTCGATGCCCGCCTGGAGCGGTTGCTCCTCGGTGCCCGTGGGAAACAGGCGCGTCCACTGGATAGAGACGCGCAGCGTTTTGAAGCCCATCTCGGCAAAAAGCGCGATGTCTTCCTTGTAGCGATGAAAGAAATCGATGCCATGACGCTTGGGGTACTCATGGATATCATCGGACTCCATGGCAGCGCGGATCTGATCGTCGGTGATGCCGTGCAAGGCAGCATAGTTCTTTTTGTCGACGTTGGGCCTATACGTTGTGCAGTCGGCAACAGAAAGACCCTTGCCATCGACATCCCAGGCACCCTCGCACTGATTGGCGGCAGTGGCTCCGCCCCAAAGGAAGTCTTCGGGGAACACGGACGTCTTGGTAAATTCGCTCATGGATGCTCCTATTCTTATAAAATAGGGGCGCGGCGCTCCCGTGCACCGCGCCCCTCATAGCTACAGGCTAGTAATCGCATCTGCGATCAGCTTGGTGGTCTTAGGCTGCGTCCTCCTCCTGCTCCTTTTTTGCGAGCTTGGAGTTAGCGGCCACGAAGGGAATCCAGATAAGCGTGCCGACGACAAGCTCAATGGCCTGGACCACGATGCCCTGCCAACCATGACCGACAAAAGCATTGAGTAGGATGGGCACACCGAAGGGAACGTCAACGGTATTGCAGGGCAGGAAGCCAATGGAGGTCGCAAACATGGCAATAGCAACGCAGACACCGCTACCGAGGGCGAACGGGACAGCATAAATCGGATTCAGAACCAGAGGGATACCGAAGACGACAGGCTCGGAGATTCCGCAAAGGCCGGGCAGGAAACCAAGCTTAGCGATAGCCTTCTCCTCGTCGCGCTTAGAGAAGAGGAAGATGGCAATAATGAGACACAGGGTCATGCCCGCACCGCCAGGAGCGACAAAGCAATTCCAGAATCCCATGGTAAACGGGGAATCGGGCATGGTGCCGGCGGCAAGGGCGGCAGTGTTGGCGGCGATGGCGGCGTTGAACATGGGATTTCGGACCGGAGAAACGATAAGGCCGCCGTGAATACCGAGAACCCAGAAGAGCTGAGAAACAACAACGATGACGATAACGCCGGCAGGGGTCTTAAAGGCTGCCTCCAGCGGAGCCTGCATGAGGCCGTAAATCCAATCGTTGATGTAAGAACCAGTGAGTGCCTGGAAGCCAAGGCCGAAAACTGCACTAGCGACCAAAACGATGAAAACCGGAATCATTACGTTAAAGGACTGAGCGATGCCAGAAGGGACCGAGGGGGGCATCTTGATCTTAATCTGGTCGATCTTGGAAAGCCAGCAGAACAGCGAGCCGAAGACAACAGCAGTGAGCATACCGACGAAAAGGCCCTGCGCGCCCATCTGGGTGGTGAGCAGGCCGGAGACCGGCATCTCGAGTGCGTTGCCGGCGCCATCAACCTTGATCGAGCTGCAGATCATAGAGATGTAGGCGGCAACGGAAACGAGGGCCGTCGGATACTCGGGGGCCTTCTTGGCACGCGCCAGATACAGGCCGATCAGAAACGTGATGGGCACCGTCATAAAGGACATGGTGCAGTAGTTGATAGCCGTAAATGCGGGCTCAAGGCCGGCTAGAGCCGGAATCCATTGGGCAAGACCGGTCGTGGTCGAGGAGACCAGGGTCTTGAGAAGGGTGCCCATGGAACCGACAATAACGAAGGGCATGAACGCGGTGAAGGCGTCCTTAATAGCAGAAAGGTAGACGTTGTCGCCCACTTTTTCTGCGACAACCATCATTACATCTTCGAATTTCTCGGAGAAAGCCATATGATGTACCTGCTTTCGAAAGTAATGTACCAGTGCTTTCGGTGGCAAGCCGCCACGCAAGGTGGAATATGCGCGGCGGCGCCTGATGAGGGCGTAGGCCCTTATGCGTTGGCGACGAGGTCCTCAGCCTGTTTGAGGACCTTGGCGCCGTCACAGCTGCCATAGGCAACCGGATCGATCACGGCAACGGGAGCTTTGCCGTCGACGACTTTGGTGAGCTTGCGCTGAAGATGACGGACCTGCGGCCCGAGCAGCAGCACGTCGAAATTACCAAGCTCCTCAGCAACCTGGCCCTGTTCAACGGCCCAGATTTTGTAGTCTTCCTTGCCCTGGGCTTTTGCAGCCTCCTCCATCCTGCTTACGACAAGAGAGGTGCTCATACCAGCGCAGCAAGCCAACATGATGTTCATTACAAACTCCTTTCATAAAGCGCTCTTCCAGGGCGCTTAGATGACCAAAACGTAAAAGTCGAGGCTATTTACCTTCATACTTATCGCGATACAGCTCAACGAAGCGCTCAGCAAAATCGCTTGCCATAATCGCCATTGT
The DNA here is from genome assembly GCF_901212495.1 of Collinsella aerofaciens. GTDB lineage: Bacteria > Actinomycetota > Coriobacteriia > Coriobacteriales > Coriobacteriaceae > Collinsella > Collinsella aerofaciens_H. Next base: position 10,757 of record NZ_CAAKNY010000040.1, read on the forward strand.
CAGATGGTCCTCAGCGTGGATCAGGATAATGTTGATATCGACCTCTTCGCCGTTAGCTTCAGCCTGGGTGAGCTCGAACTGCTTCTTGTGGGCGGCGCTCATCTCGGCCTGCGCCTCGGCGAGCTGCTTTTCTGCCCCCTCGAAATCACCGTCATGGGCAGCGTCGATCGCCATCAAGGCGGCCGACTTGGCGTTGCCCGCATGAAGGATGATCTGGAGGGCGTTTTCGTACTTGCTCTCGTCCATCTGTGTCTCCTCTTACAGTTGTCGTCTTACATTCCAAATGTATTCAAAAGCTCGACAAGCGTGCCCCATTCCTGGTTGCCGACGAGCTTCTGGATAGCCTCTTTATTGGTGAGCAGCTTGGCCATACTGCGGTAGAAAGACTCGAGCTTTTTATTCTTGGCCTTGGATACCGAGACAAGAAAGACCGCGCGCACCGCTTGCCCGTTCCATTCGATGGCATGGCGGAGCAGTCCCACGCACACAAACGTGCCGTCGCTCACGGCTTGCACCGGATGTGGCATGGCAACCTGGTTGCCAAAGCTTGTCTGGGCAAGCTCCTCGCGACGAAGGACCAGCTCGCAAAAATCGCTGGGTACCTTTCGACACTCAGCTACGCGCTCGCAGAGCCCCTCGATCACCTCTCGTTTATCAGATACGTCAAGGTCGGTCACGAACAGCTCGGGCGCAAAAAAGGGAGCAAGACTGCCCGACAGGCCGACATCGCTCAAAAGGTCCCTGAGGTCTTTCATATCCTCGTCATCGAGAAAGAAACTCACCTGACGTACCGGTACGAGAAGCGAGCAGCGCAACGGAACGGTAGTGAAAACGTAGTCGATGCCCGTCATGTCGACGCTGTCCACATGGCTGGCGTCGCACGTCACTACCCTGTCGACCAGCGAGCCGAACTCCTGGCGATAACGGTACTCAAGCAGCTTGGCGCTACCCTGCCCGCTCGCGCACACGACGAGGATGTTCTTGCGTGGGGCTTCGCCCTTCTGACGCTCGAGAGCGAGCGCGAAGGCAAGCGCGATGTAGCCGACCTCGTCGTCGGAAAGACGGTTTCCGTACTTCTCCGCCAGAATCGTGGAGGAATCCAAGGCCATAGAATAGGCAAGAGTGAAACGCTCCTTGATATCGGCGAGCAGTGGATTATCGATATGCATGCGATACTTGAGGCGCACCGTGAGCGGCACGATATGACGCGCCAGATTCATGCGCAATTCAAGATCGCTGCGAAGGTCAAAGTGATAGGAATCCCAAACGAGCTCAAGCATCTCGGACACGACATTCCAGACCTCATCGGAGATGACGAGACCTTTATCCTCATCGTCGGGTCCCACATAGAGAGACTGCTTGCCAGCCAGATGGATGGCAATGTAGGCAACCTCCTCTTGAGGAAGATCGATTGAGAACGCCTCCCCAATACCACTCGCGATGCGCCCGGCGACGGCAAACTCACGCGAGGAGCGAAGATGCTCCAGATGCTCGGCATCCATAGGCACATAGCAGCCTTCACGGATGCGACGGACGGCGATGGCGATATGAACCATAAGGTTCTGATATGCCGCAGAGTTGATTTGGAATCCCTCTTCGGCGATAACCTCGTCCACGCAGCGGGCGATCGCGTCAAGGGACGCACGATTGGCGTCAACGTCTGCATGAACATCCATGAGGCTATCGAGCGTATTGTTGGCGAGACAAAGTCTGCGAGACATCTCGCTGCCGCGGACGCGAATCCCATAGTGAGGGCGACGCTCAAGCGAGAGGTCGAACCGCCCGAGCTGCTCCTCGACCTGTTTGAGGTCCCCCGAGATGGCGTTGCGGGACACAAAGAGAATCTCGGAGAGATCGTCGAGCGTGATCCAGCCCGTACGGCAAAGAAGATCACTCAGGAGATAGGAGACCCTTCCCCCAGGCGTCGAGGGCAGGGCGCGGATGCCGCCCTCCGAGGACGCTTGGACAAGTCTATCGAAAGCATCGCGATCAGTGACAACGAGCGAATACCCGCCACCGCGCGCCTTATGGATATGCGCGGCGGGTTCGAGCTGCCCGTTAAGTTTCTTGACATAGGTGCGGATCGTACGGTCGCTTACATCGAATACACCGGCAAGGAGCTGGGGCATCACACCCTCGTGCTCTTCGATATAAAAGAGAACCTTGCGAACCTGCGAATCGATCATGCGCCACACCTCCTTGCCTTCTCTCGACATTGATTAAGATATCTGGATTATGGAGAGGGTTCCACGATTGCGATTTCCGCATTAGTTGGAAGCAGGGTGGATGGAACGTACGAAAACAGAGCCACGGCGGGCATGGCAGGCTCCGAGTTGGGCATGCCCGCTGCGCTTATCAACGGCTCATAAACGGGTTACGGGCGAGCTCCGCTTGCATCGTCGTTGCGGAACCATGACCGGTAAGGCAGACGGTGTCGGAGGGTAGCTCGCGGGCCATCTTTTTGAGCGAGTGGCAGATGGTCGCCTCGTCGCCGCCCGCAAGATCGGTGCGACCGTGGCTGCCCGGAAATAGCGTATCCCCTACGAAAGCGACATTGCCCTCCTGCGTCGCCACGAACAGCACGATTCCGCCCGGCGTATGCCCCGGCACTTCCATAACCTGGAGTGCTGCTTCTCCCACTACAAGCGTATCGCCCTCGGCGATCAGTCGCGTAGGCTCACCCGGATCGGGCGTGTCGATTCCCCACATGGCACGTTGCTCAGCGATGTTTTGAGCAGGAAGCTCGGCATCTTTAGCAGGCAACGCGTACAAGCATGCCTCACCCAACGCCGCGCGCACGCCCGCCACGCCGCCCACATGGTCCGCATGCCCATGCGTGCAGACGGCGCCGAGCAGCGTCTCGTCCGGATGCTCGGCATAAAAGCGCTCGACCAAGGCCGCACCGTCCCATGCGGGATCGACGACAACCCACTCCCCCGCCGAGCCCACAAAGTAGCTGTTGGTTTCGATAGGTCCGTTGGCCAAACATTCAATGGAAACAGAACCGCGTGGCGTGGTATCGAGGGACATAGGCACTCCTTTTGCATTCGGAAAGGCGGCCAAGTGCGCAAGCGCATTTTGGCCGCCCATGGTCATTCTCTAGCCTAGCACCTCACCGTTGGTGTTACAGACCTTCTGATACCAGAAGAAGCTGTCCTTGCGTGCGCGGTGAAGGTCGCCCGAGCCGTCGTTGTGCTTGTCGACGTACACGAAGCCGTAGCGCTTCTTCATCTCGCCGGTGCCGGCGGAGACGATGTCGATCGGGCCCCACATGGTGTAGCCGATCAGGTCGACGCCATCGTCGATAGCCTCTGCCATCTGCTCGATATGGTCGCGCATGTAGTTGATGCGGTACTGGTCGTGGATAGAGCCGTCCTCTTCAACCACATCGATAGCGCCAAGGCCGTTTTCAACGATCATCATGGGTACCTGATAGCGATCGTACATGTCGTTGAGATACCAGCGCAGGCCCTTGGGGTCGATCGTCCAGCCCCAATCGGACGTCTCGAGATAGGGGTTGACGGCGTCATCGTAGAAGACGTTGCCTGTACCCACAGGCACGGTGGGGTCGGTCGAAACCGTCGAGCTCTTGTAGTAGCTAAAGGTATAGAAATCGACCTTGCCCTCGCGCAGCAGCTCGGCATCGCCCGGCTCCTGCTCGACGTGCACGCCCTTTTCGCGCCAGAGACGGTCGGCCCAGCTGGGATAGGCGCCGCGCACCTGAACATCACCACAGTAATGATTGGCCATGCGCTCCATCTTTTGGGCGAAGAGCACGTCCTCGGGACGGCAGCTGTACGGATAGGTGGCGCGGCTTGCAATCATGCAGGCGACCTTATTGTCGGGGTCGATCTCGTGCGCGGCCTTGACCGCGAGCGCACTTGCCACAAACTGGTGATGAAGGGCCTGGTAACGGCGCTGCTCGTCGTCCCACTCGACCTTGGTGCTGTAGTCGAGAGCCACGTTGTCGCCAGGAGGCAAGATGCCGCCGCCCATGATATTGCCAAAAGGAGCACACAGGCAGTTAATCTCGTTGAACGTAATCCACAGCTTGACGAGGCCCTTGTACTCCTCAAAGCACAGACGCGCGTAGCGCACAAACGGCTCCACGAGTTCGCGGCTCGACCAACCGCCGTACTTTTTGGCAAGCGCATAGGGCAGCTCATAGTGGCTGAGCGTCACGAGCGGCTCGATGCCGTTTTTGTGCATCTCCTCGAACATAGAACGGTAGAACTCGATACCCGCTTGGTTGGGCTCGGCATCCTCACCCGTGGGGAAGATGCGGCCCCAGTTGATGGAGACGCGGAGGCACTTAAATCCCATCTCGCCAAAGAGGGCGATGTCCTCCTTGTAGTGGTGGTAGAAGTCGATGGCCTCGTGGCTGGGATAGTACTCGCCCTCGTGGACAGTCGAGGTGATCATGCGCGGGGTATCGACAGTGCCGCCCTTAATCATGTCGGGAACAGAGAGGCCTTTGCCGTCCTCGAGATACGCGCCCTCGCACTGATTGGCGGCAAGAGCGCCGCCCCAGAGAAAACCTTGGGGAAAAGCTGCCATGATTGTTCCTTTCGTTTAGCTCAGGTCCGAGCCGTTGGACTCGATAACCTTCTTGTACCAGTGGAAGCTATCTTTGCGGCTCCGCGCGCCGGTGCCGGTGCCGTCGTCGTGCTCGTCGACGTAGATAAAGCCGTAGCGTTTGGCCATCTCGCCCGTCGAAGCACTCACCAGATCGATGCAGCCCCACATGGTGTAGCCCATGAGGCCCACGCCGTCCGCCACGGCCTCGCGCATCTGCTCGATATGCTGGCGAAGGTACTCGATGCGATAGTCATCGTGCACGACACCGTCCTCGCCGGGCTTGTCGAAAGCACCCATGCCGTTTTCGACCACCATCAGCGGCTTTTGGTAGCGGTCCCACATCTCGTTAAGTGCCCAGCGCAGACCCTTAGGGTCGATCTGCCAACCCCAATCGCTTGCCTTGAGATAGGGGTTCTTGACACCGCCGAAGAGGTTGCCGCCCGTGGTCTCGAGCGTGGGGTCACAGCTCACGCAGTTGCTCATGTAGTAGCTAAAGGTGCAAAAATCAACAGTGCCGGCGCGCAGCAACTCGTCGTCGCCCGGCTCCATCCGGACGGTGATGTCGTTGTCGGCGAAATAGCGCTTGATGTAGCCGGGATAGTAGCCGCGCACGTGAACGTCGGACGTAAAGTAGTTGACACGCTGCATAACCTGCTGCGAAAGCAGGACGTCATCGGGGTCGCACGTGCGGTAGTAATACGGGATGTAAATGCACATGTCGCCGATCTTGAGCTCGGGATAGTGCGCGTGCGCATAGATAACTGTCTTGGCACTCGCCACAAACTGGTTGTGGACGGCGGTATAGCGAACCGAGAGATCGAACGGCAGCCCGGTGCGCGGACCGGTATAGCCCTTGAACGTACCCGTGGACGTCGAGGCGCCGCCACGTGCAAGACCGCAGTTAATCTCGTTGAACGTGAGCCAGTAGGTAACCTTGTCGTGGAACCGGTCGAGGACACAGGTCGCATAGCGCATAAAATAATCGATGCACTCGCGGCTCTCCCAACCATTGAGCTTATCGACCAAGGCATAGGGCATTTCGTAGTGGCTAATGGTCACAAGCGGCTCGATACCGTGGGCGCGCAGACAATCAAAAACGCGATCGTAGAAAGCAAGGCCAGCCTCGTTGGGTTCATCCTCCATGCCCGTGGGGAAGATGCGCGTCCAGGCGATAGACATGCGAAACGTCTTGAAGCCCATCTCGGCCATAAGCGCGATATCGTCCTCATAAGTGTGATAGAAGTCGATTCCGTCATGGTTGGGATAATACTTGTCCGGATCGAGCGAAGGATCAATCAGGCGCGGCGTATTGACATCGCCGCCGGTAACCACATCGGCCACCGAGACACCTTTGCCTTCGACATCCCAAGCGCCCTCTAATTGGTTGGCGGCAGTGGCGCCACCCCAGAGGAAGCCTTGCGGAAAAGCGGGGGTTACGGACATGGTATCTTCCTTTCGGTCGATTTGGGCGACGTGCCACCGCCCCAGGAACTAAAACAACATGAGGCCCGCCGAGAGCAAGGCGGGCATGGTGACAATAGAAAGAAGCGTTGATATGGTTACGAGCCCGGCACCAAAACGGTAGTCTCCACCAAAGAGCTGCGGCATCATGGACGACATGGCACCGCATGGACATGAAAACGCGATAAGCAGGACTGCCTTACAGGCCTGGGGCATGGGCGTCACTGCCAAGATGAGGGCAGCAATGCCCGCCGTAACCAGCAGGCGAAGCGCGCTCGCCTTGTAAATCGAGCGGGTGCGCAGGAGCGCGCGGAGATCGGACTGTGCCAGAAAAATGCCCACGATCAGCATGCCGAGACCGGTGTTAAGGTTCGCCATGCCGTCCACGAACACCTTGACTACGCCCTGGGGCTCATAGCTCAAGAAGAACATGGCAAATCCCACGATGACCGATATAATCACTGGATTCGTGAAAACCTTTTTGACGCTCACGGTGGAACGGTCACGCGTATACATCCATACACAATAGGTCCAAATAAAGACGGTCTGAGCCGCGATGGTGGCGGAGATGTAAATGACGTATTCCTCGCCAATCACGCCCTCGACAAGAGGAATGCCCACAAAGCCCATGTTAGAGACAATGATACCTACCTGTGCCGCCCGGTTTCCGTTCGAGCCATAAGCAAGGCGTGCGCAAACGATACAGACCACCATAAGGATACAGGTGACACCGACCACCCATGCAACGTTGGCAGCCACCTCCGGATCAAATTTGCTAGCAAGTGCCCGGAGCACCACGGCGGGCGTGGACACATAGCAAGCAAGGTTGGTGAACACCTTGGAGCCGTCCTTGGTGATGAATCCTGCCTTAAAGCAGATGGCGCCCACCCCCATCATGAGGAACATGGCAATGATCTGGTTGAGCATGAGGGGCATGGTCGAAGCCAGACTCAGCTGCATGGGTGCGCATCTCCTTACAGGCGGGATTCGAATATGTGATCGGCATATGCCGATAAATGGGGACAGAGCCTTTTTGCGCAACCGAAAAGGGACTGGGTCGACGTCTGGAGGGACGCCGCGGCAACGAAAAAGGCTGTGTCCCAATTTACCCTAGCAAAAAGTTGGCCGCCCGCGCCGTGCGGACTCGGGCGGCCCCAAAGCCGGCCGTTCGTGCCAGGGGCACGCGGCCGTCGTTGGGCATCGACGCGCAGCACCGATGCCCAACCGAAAACTAGGCGTTGGCCTTCTTGGGCTCATCCTTGTACGTGATGTAGGTGAGGATGAAGGAGGCAACCATGGAAATGAGGATACCGATAACCATAATGATGAGGTTGTTGATGCCCTCGGCACCCGTAGGATCAATGTAGACCGGCAGGCCCAGAATACCGGAATAACCCGCCATAAACTGCTTGGCACCCATACCGCAGACAAATGCGCCACCGATGGCAGAGGCGATGCAGGACATAACGAACGGGGTCTTCTTGGGCAGGGTCACGCCGTAGATAGCAGGCTCGGTAGTGCCAAAGACGCCGGTGATGGCTGCAGGGATGCAGACCTCCTTGAGGGCCTTATCATTGGTCTTAAAGAACACCGCGAGGACAGAGGCAACCTGAGCGTGGCTGCAGACCTGACGACCGCCGAAAACGGCGTCATAGCCCAGCACGGCAAGGTTGTTGAGATACATGGGGACGACGGACCAATGCAGGCCGAAGACCACGAGGACCTGCCACAAACCGCCGAGCAGGGCGCCGCAGGCAATGCCGCCGATAACGGGAATCTCGTAGACAGTCTTAAAGAAGAGGGCGAGCAGGTTGGTGAGAACGCCGGCAATGGGGCCAATGACCAGGTAAGTAAGCGGGGTGAAGATCACAAGCGTGAGCATCGGGGTAAGGAAGAAGCGCACGGCCGAAGGAATCTTCTGATCGATTGCCTTCCAGAACTTGGAAGCGCAGAACACCGCGATGATGATGGGTATGACGGAACTGGTGTAACCGGAGCTCGGGAACACGATGGGCAGGCCAAAGAACGTATCCGAGTAGTTCATCTGCATGAACGTACCGGCGAAGACAGAACCGATGGGATCGGCGCCTTTCATGGCAACCATAGCCGGATAGCAGAGCGAAGCGCCCAGGGCAGCACCGACAAACTGGTTGATGCCAAACTTCTTTGCCGAAGTGAAGCCCAGGAAAATGGGCAGGAAGTAGAAGAAGCCATCGGCGAAGGAATAGATGGTCTGGTAGGCACCGGAATCGGCGGTCATCACGCCCAGGAAGGTGCACAGCGACAGCAGGCCCTTAGTCATGCCGGCGGCGGCCAGCACGGGAAGAACCGGCTGGAGAATGCCGGACACCATATCGATGAAGGCGTCGAGCGGCTTCATGGGGGCCTTCTCGCCCTCGTCCTCCTCAATCGTATTGCCCTCTTCGTCAACGAGGCCACCGGCCTGGAACTTACCGATTGCAAGCACGGTATCGTAGACGTCGGTGACATGCGGGCCGATCACGACCTGATACTGGCCACCAGCATGCATGATTTTGATGACACCGTCGGTGCTCTCGAGCACTTCGTCGTTTGCAAGGGACTCGTCCTTGAGCTTAAAGCGCAGGCGGGTAACGCAGTGCGCGAGACTCTTGACGTTGTCCTTACCACCCACGTTTTGGATGATGATGTGGGCGAGACCATCATACTTACTTGCCATAATGTCTCCTTTTCCTAACTGAGCATTGGCTTTAGGGACAGTGCTGTATATAGACGCGAGGCCCGGCGCCATTGGCCCGTCGCGCCTATTACCAAAGGTTGTATGAGGTGGTCGCTCCGTAACGAATCCGTTGGGGAAATCGCCGGCTTGGCCGGATATGTGAACGGCGGCGCTGCATGCACCTGCCGTCATATTGCGAGAAGCGCTAGTTCTCGAGCTTGATGAGATACATCAACAGATAGAAGCGCTCCTCATCGGTGAGTTTCCACCCATGTTCACGCCTAAAATAGCGGGAAATGGCCTTTGAGCAGCTCATAGCCCTCGGATAGCCTTTCGCAACATCCATGAGCAGCGGAAGCTTGGCTTCCTGATGCTCATCGACACCCTCCAGGCGTTTTACGAGAAACTTAAGGTGCGTAACAAAGCGCACGTATGCATGGGAGGTCTTGTCGAGCCCCCTCCCGCAGGGAAACATCTTGGCGTTGACGATCTCGGTAACGTCGTCAACGATCTTTAGGGTCTTTTGAACCATGCGCGCGCTGTTGGCACGCTTGGCGCCACGGCCCTCGGCATTGAGGATATGCAGAGCAATCGAGCATGCCTCGGACTCGGGAAGCTCCAGGCCGGTCACGTTGCGCATAAAGGCTAGACCCGTTTTGCCCAGCTCAAACTCATCGGGGTACACCAGCGGGATATCCGCAGCGAGTGGATTTTCCATAACGATGCCGTCGGCAAAGCGCTCCGCTGCAAACTGCAAGTGGTCGGCAAGCGTGAGATAAAGATTGGGATTGAGCCTGCAATCGAGCTCGACCTCGGCCAGGCGCACGATATCCATTGCAACGCCGATAACCTCGCCCGAAATGGAGTTAATACTCTTAAGCAGGTCGTCATTGACGTTGCGGAACACGCGGTGAATCTGAGAGGTTTCCTCGAGCTCGTAGGGCGGCTTTCGAAAGCCAAGGCCCTTGCCAAAGACAACCAGCTCATTGCCATCGCTATCCTGTGCCATGGCAACGTTGTTATTGATTCTTTTCGTGATAAGCATAAGAAAACTCCTCTCGATACAATCGTGGCCGACAGCTTTCACTCAACAATCCAAGTTCGGACTATATGTGGCTGCGTCCGCGTTGCCTCGAAAAGGAGTAACAACCGAAACGTCGAGACGAACCTTAACACCCTCTGCATCGAATTGTGAAGTTATTTGAAGAAAAATACCGTTCGCGGCGATTTTTCGACCGTTCATCGGCGATTGCCCCCATTCACGACGCTTATCCCAGCGGCACCGCGCGCATATCCAGCTGTTCAATCAGCGCATGTCCTTGATTTCCTCGAGCAACAGCTGCGACACCACCTCGAAAAGCTCAAGCGGGCTCTGCTCCGTCGCCGACCATGCAACGCTCACGGCCCTCCGATACGCCTTTCCGCGATACCGGAGTGGCTCGGACAGGTCGCTCACAACGATTCTCGATACCACGCTGTCCATCCGTTCCACCACGCAAACCGTTCGGTAGACGGTGAGCACCACCCGCCGGCGATCGCGCCCGGTGCATGCCATGACCGCAGTTTTCGCCGCGCCATCACCAAGCTCAACGGCCTCTTCCCACAGCCGTGCCAAATCCTCTTGCGCACGGCGTGCCAAGAGATGCTCAACATGCCTAAGGTCGTCATTACTCGGCAAAGCCGGCAGCACAATTGCCCGGGGATGAAGAATGGCACTCGACGGGTCGGTAGCGAGCTCGATTGCACGGCGTGGCGCAGGCTCCCGCCAGCCCGTGGGATGCACTTCCTCGAGATACGCCCTACGGTTCCACGTACCTTCAATCAACGCGCGAAGGTGAGCTATAACCACCGTGTTTTCATCGGTATAGAGCACCACGGGGCGAGCGGGCGTCGCACGTTCTATAGCCCCAGCGAGGCCCAAGGTGATAAGCGTGGCCTCGGCCTTAGAAACGTGACCGGGCATAGTGCGCTCCAGATACGATGACGCTAGACAGCTGGCAAGCGGATAGCGCGCCACCGTTTCGGACGCATGGTAGTTGAGCAGGCCATGCCCTGCCGCACAGCGTCGCAAGACGCCGTCTATGCGAATCGCAAGCCCCATGCGCGCTTCCGAGGACGTTCGAAGTGAGTCGCATCGCGTTGCCCGCGCCGCCTCGTCCAACAAGCGCACGGCATGGATGACCGCCAAATCAGACGGACGCACGGGCACGATGAGCTCACTCAGCAGCAGGGCAAGATGGGTCCGGTCTGTTACCGCAAACTCGCCTACTCCTTGGCCCGAAAGGTCGCCCGCAATGGCCTCCGCAAGAACAATTGCCTCCTCCGTTGCCCGGCACGCCTCTTGCCGCTCCCCAAGCTGCTCACATGCAACAGGCCGAACGAGCGAGAGGGCACACCATCCGGCAACGCGCTTCACGTCATCGCCCGAAATCCTTCCCACAGCAAGCAAGTCACTCGACCGCTCAATGACAGTGGGCAAGACCTGAACATACACCGTCCTAAAACGTTCCGCCGTGCCCGGATCATCAAACATTGCATCGATGCGATCGGCCTCAATCCACTTGGAGGCCTCATAGCGCCGCTCCGATTCCGCCCCCTCAATACGCATTCCATCGCGGCTTCCCACTCCGAAGCTTAAATTAGGCAGGCGTGTCATGCGGTAGCGCATAACCTGGACTTGCTCGGCAACAGTCGCTTTAGAGACGAACAGCCGCTCAGCGACCTGTGACATCGAAAGCGGCCGAGGCGCCAGCACGAGCATAAGGAACACCTGGGCATATCGGCGCTTGATGCTGTGATGTCCCTCGTGTGCATCAAAATCCGCCGCCAGCTTTTCACGCAGAGCCGTGTCCAAATATAGCAACCGATACCCATAGCGCGGCAGGGATTCAATGCCCGCAGCGCTTCCCAGCTGCTCGCGAATCGCCGCAACCTCTTGCTTGACAAGCTTGGCGCTGATACTCAGGCGCTCGGAAAGCTCACCGCTCGTCATCCACGAATCGCAACTTCCCAAAAGCATGAGCAATCTAATCTGACGCTGCGTGAGCACGGGCCTCCGCCTTTCGAACCAGCACTTCGTTCGTACAGGTTATTTTCCCTTTATTAGAGCATACAACCTAACGGTAAAGCATGCGTGCGCCGCGTTAAATGAATCTAACCAAAATTTGGCCGATCCTCGCACGAAAGGAAACCCCATGACCGACAAGCTGCATATCCCCGACACGTTCCTCTGGGGCGGCGCCACTTCCGATTTTCAGTACGAAGGCGGTTTTGGCGAAGACGGTCGCGGCCTTCTCACGCGTGACTTTGAGACCGACGGCAATGTGACCACGCCGCGTCAGCTCACGCTCAAAATGCCCGATGGCAGCCGTACCTCGGTTAACAGCAGCTTCTTCCAGTGTCAGCCCTTCCCCGAGGGAGCAGTGCCCTACATTTACGATGACCAGTACTATCCGAGCCATCAGGCGGTCGATTTTTATCATCACTGGCGCGAGGACATCGCGCTCATGGCCGAAATGGGCTTTGGCGTCTTTAGATTCTCCATTACCTGGAGCCGCATCTTCCCCACAGGCGACGAAGCCGAGCCCAACGAGGCAGGCCTCAAATTCTATGAGGACGTGGTCGACGAGCTGCTGGCGCACAATATCCAGCCGCTCATTACCATCTGCCACGACGAGCTGCCCGCCTATCTGGCCGAGAAATACAACGGCTGGGAGGACCGACACGTAATCGACTGCTATCTCAACCTTTGCCGTGCTCTCTTTGAGCGAATCGGCACCAAGTGCAAGTATTGGCTCACCTTCAACGAGATCAACGCCATTGCGGGCTATATTGCCACCGGCTCGCACCGCACCGATCAGCAAACGCATTATCGCTGTATCCACCATATGTTCCTGGCGAGCGCCAAGGCCGTTCAGATGGGGCACGAAATGATGCCCGAGGCCATGTTCGGCACCATGTACGCAAGCTCGGAAGTCTATGCCGCCACCTGCAAGCCCGAGGACGAGTTCCGTCGCATGCAGTTCCGCCATATGACGCAATTCTTTAGCGATGTCATGGCAAATGGCGTCTACCCCTATTATTCGCGTGCGATGTTCCGCCGCTTGGGCGTAAACATGAACGAGTTTGTGGAGGCCGGGGATGCCGAAACTCTTGCCGCCGGCACGCTCGACTACGTAACGTTTAGCTACTACCGCAGCGCACTCATCGAAGCATCCGATGAGCTCAAGCGAATGGGCGGCTCCCCCACCAATCCCTATCTGCCGGTAACGCCCTGGGGTTGGCAGATTGATCCGGTTGGCCTACGCTTTGTGATGAACGAAATCTACGACCGTTACCATAAGCCAATCTTTATCGTCGAAAACGGCCTGGGCGCAATAGACGAGCTGCTTCCCGATGGCACCGTCGATGACCAGTACCGCATCGACTACCTCCGTGACCACCTGCGCGAAATGGCCAAGGCCATTTGCATCGACGGAGTGGATTGCCTGGGCTACACCATGTGGGGCTGCACCGACCTCGTTTCGCTTTCCACCGGCGAGATGGCCAAGCGCTACGGCTTTGTCTACGTGGATATGGATGACAAGGGCAACGGAACGCTCGAGCGCAGCAAAAAGAAGAGCTTCGATTGGTTTAAGGAAGTTTGCGCCACCAACGGCGACAGCCTTTGGACCGAAGAATAACGTGAGCCTATAAAAGAAGGCCGACGGAATTGCCCCGTCGGCCTTCTGCTTTTTATCATGCCCCCGAAATTGAACGTCAGATTGTTGCTCTGGTGGGCGCGCAGCGTCAAGCCATTCCGCCGTTTGGTAAAACGGCGGAATGAATCTACACGCGGCGCTTGAGTTGCGCTCCGCCCTCGCCGGGCATCAGGCGGCGCGCGTCGTAGACCGAGTCGACGCTGCTGATGGAAGCCAGCAGCGGATCCAGACCGCTCGCGTCAGAAATCTCGACCATAAAGCGCAGGGTTGCGATGCCCTCGCGGTTGGTCGAGGTGGCAGCCGAAAGGATGTTGCCGCCCGCATCGCCGATGGCGATGGTAACGTCCTTGAGCAGGCCCATGCGGTCCAGGCACTCGACCACGATCTCGACCTGGAAGAGGGTGTCGGCAGCGCCGTCCCACTCCACTTCGATCATGCGCTCAGGATGCTCCATAAGACCCTTGACGTTGGGGCAGTTGGCGCGATGTACCGAGACACCGCGGCCGCGCGTGATGAAGCCGACGATATCGTCGCCCGTCACCGGATTGCAGCAATGAGCCAGACGGACCAGCAGACCGCTGTTGCTCTCGCCCTTGACGATAATGCCGTTGCTGGCACTCTTGCCGCGCTTTTGCGGCTTGCGGTTGGAGCCGCGGGCAGGCTGCTTGACGACCTCGGCGATGGCTTCGGTCTTGGTGAGCTGCTCCTCGGGCTTGGGGTCCAAGATTTGCTCGACCTTGTTACCCACAGCGCGCGGGGCAACCTTGCCGGCGCCGACGGCGGCAAACAGGTCCTCGAGCTGCTTGTAGTTAAACTGCTCCGCCACGGCGTTGAGCGCACGCGTGGATCGCGGCGTAGAGATGCCATACCCGCGCTTGCGCAGGTCCTTGGCCAGTATATCGCGGCCGGCGGCAGCGTCATCGTCTTTGGTCGCGGCGGCAAAATAGCGGCGGATCTTTGACTTGGCCGAAGGGGTCTTAACGATCTTGAGCCAATCACGCGACGGCTTGGAACTCTTGTTGGTCAGGATCTCGACACGGTCGCCCGTCTTGATCTCGTGCGTGAGCGGGGCCACCGCACCGTTGATCTTAGCGCCGACGCAGTGGTTGCCCACCTCGGTGTGAACGGCGTAGGCAAAGTCGAGCGGCGTGGAGCCGGCACGAAGCGCCATGACCTCGCCCTTGGGCGTAAAGACGAAGATCTCTTGATCGAAGAGGTCGACCTTCAGCGAGTGCAGGTATTCCTTGGCATCGGTGATCTCATCAGACGCAGCCCAATCGAGCGAATGTTTGAGCCAGTTAATCTGATCGTCCAGACGCTGCGCATCATTGGTCTTGGAGGCAGACGATCCGCCCGACTTCTTATAGAGCCAGTGGGCGGCAATGCCGTACTCGGCCTGCTCATGCATCTCGTAGGTTCGAATCTGAATCTCGAGCGGACGAGCCGTGGGGCCGATAACCGTCGTGTGGAGCGACTGGTAGTTATTGACCTTGGGCATGGCGATATAGTCTTTAAAGCGACCGGGCATGGGGTGCCACAGCGTATGCACCGCGCCGAGCGTGGAATAGCAATCGCGCACCGAATGCGTGATGACGCGCAGTGCCACCAGGTCGTAGATCTCGGAGAATTCCTTGCCCTTGCGCTTCATCTTTTGATAGATGGACCAATAGTGCTTGGAACGGCCATTAATCTGGAAGCCCTCCAGGCCAATGCGGTTGAGCTCGTCGGTGAGCGTCTTGATGGTCTCGGCCAGATAGCGCTCGCGAACCTCGCGCGACTCGGCTACCATGCGCGCGATGCGTTGGTAGGCATCGGGCTCCAGGTAGAAGAAGGACAGGTCCTCGAGCTCCCACTTAATGGAGCTCATGCCCAGACGGTCGGCCAGGGGCGCATACACGTCCATGGTCTCGCGGGCCTTAAACAGGCGACGGTCCTCGCGAAGGGCCGCCAGCGTACGCATGTTATGCAGGCGGTCGGCAAGTTTGACGATGATAACGCGGATGTCCTTGGACATGGCGAGAAACATCTTGCGCAGCGTAAGCGCCTGCTTCTCGTCCATGCTGTCGACTTCGATGTTGGTAAGCTTGGTCACGCCATCGACGAGCTCGGCCACCGTATCGCCAAACAGGCCGGCAACATCGGCAAGCGAGGTCTCGGTATCCTCAACGGTATCGTGCAGCAGCGCGGCGCACACCACGTCACAGTCCATCTTGAGATCGGCCAAAATGATAGCCACCTCGACGGGATGGTTGATGTACATCTCACCCGAGCGCCGCTTTTGGTTGCAGTGCTTCTCGGCTGCAAAGCAATAGGCCTGCTCCACCTTGGAGAAGTCGTCCTCATTCATATATTTGAGGCACAGGCGCTCCAGCTTGTCGTAGCTGTCCGCCATAATCTCGGGCGGCAGCTCATCGGCATGCTTATAGTGCTCCATCTCCGAAAACGGCTGGAGGGTGGAATCATGGGCGGTACGGGCTGCGGCATCCATCGAGGTCCCCTTCCCCTAGGCCCGTGGTACGATCGGGCGGTTAACTTTGGCTAGCATATCAGAAGCGCACGAATCGAGCGCCCAGCTCCGGAAAGCCGAGAACTCCATGCGCGAGCGCAGGCCCTCCAAATAGCGGATTGACCTGCTCAGTTGCACGCGGCCGGGGTTTTCGGCCATCGCGATGCGACGGGTGTCGTCAAACCCCGAAACGCGACAGAAACCAAGCTCTTCGAAGATGCCCAGGCCGCTTTCCACCGAGCGCTCGTCGACCGGCGTGCGGGCATCGATGGCAAGGCACATCTGCGCGATGTCGATATCGCTCGCGCTAAACGAGTCGTCTCCGGTCTTGCCGCGGTTGGAGCGCCACATAGTCTGCAGCGCGCGATAGAGCGTGACGAGCTCGTCGCGCTCGGGCGCATAGCAGTCGAGCAGGCGCTCGTTAATGCGAGCGTCACGCGACGAATAGAGCAGGTGAATCACGGCAGGTAGGCCGTCGCGACCGGCGCGTCCGCTCATCTGGTTGAACTCGATGGCGCCAAACGGCATATGGTAGAGCACGACATGACGGATATCGGGCAGGTTCACGCCCTCACCAAAGGCAGAGGTCGAAACGATGCAACTGAGGCTTCCGTCACGAAACGCTTCCTCGACACGGCGACGATCGGAGCGTGCAAGCCCCGCGTTATAGAACGCGATGCGGGTCGCGCAATCGGGTACCCGCTTGCGCAGCGTCTTGGCAAGCGCCACGGACTGATCGCGCGAGTTGACGTAGATGACGGTCTTCTCCCCCGTCGCCACGATTGACACCAGGCGGTTCTCGCGGCTCGTAAGGTCTCGGTCATCCTCGAGCTGCAAGTTTTCGCGCACCGTCTCGTCGACCACCGTACGGGTAATCGGTAGCACGCGGGCGAGCTCGGCCACAACCGGAGCCGTTGCGGTGGCAGTCGCCGCCAGAACGACCGGGTCGCCCAGAGTCTTGAGGATATCGGGCATGTCGAGATAGGCGCTGCGGTCGCCGCCCTTGGCAAGACCGGCATGATGCGCCTCATCAATAACGACAAACCCGATACGCCCCGAACGCGCAAAGCGGTCGCGGTGAATGGACAGGAACTCGGGCGTCGTGAGCACGATGCCGGTGCGGCCCGAAGCCAAGCCGGCAAACACGTCATCGCGCGCCGCCTCCACGGTCTCGCCGGTCAGCACGCCGACGCCAATGCCGAGCGCAGCCATCGTCGACGAGAGGTGATAGGCCTGGTCGGCAACGAGCGCACGCAGTGGATAGACAAAGATGCTCGCACGCCCGCGAAGGACCGCCTCGCACGCGGCGTGCACATGGAAGATAAGAGACTTGCCGCGCCCCGTTCCCATAACGGCCAGAACGCTTTGGTGATCGGCCAGGGCGTCGAGTGCCTCGACCTGCGCGCGGTGCGGCTGGTTCGCTCCGATAAAACTGTGAATGAGCGAGCGTGTGAGCTCGGTATAGGAAAGCTGGGCGAGCGTTTGGCGCTTGTGGGACTCCAGACGAAGACCGGCGTCCGCAGGCTCCACGCCGCGACGAAGCTCACATGCCGGGTCGTCAACGCTGGGCGCCGTGGTATCGCGAACCAAGACATCCTTGATCATGAGCTTGGGCTTTACGCGACCTTGCCAATGCTCGGCCACAGCCTCGAACACCAAGTCGACGGCGCTATCGCAATTGATGAGCCTATCGATCTGTGGCACGCGGAACATAATGGCCGGCACACTCGCGGCACCATCGGTCGCCACGAAGCGCATGTGCTCGCCGGTTTTGCCCACCACGGCGCGATCGCACATTGTCACGCCCTCGGCCGCCAACAGCGGCACCTTGTTGCCCTGGCCAAACGGCTCAAGACGGGAGATCTGCTCGATGGTCTCAATATTCAGCTCGGAGAGGTCGACGGTGGCAGCAACCTCGTCGGTGTCCTCAAAGTCCTCGGCGGGAAGCTCGGACAGCACGGCGGAAAGGCGGCGACGGAACTCGTCGAGCTTAGACGCCTCGATGGTCACTCCTACCGCACCCGCATGCCCGCCGCGACGAATCAGCAGATCGGAGCAGCGTTCTACGGCGTCGAACAGGTTGACTTTGCCCACCGAGCGACCCGAACCGCGAGCGATACCGTCTTCGATCGAGAACAGCAGCGCCGGCACATGATAACGGTTGGTCAGGCGGCTCGCCACGATACCCTTGACGCCCTCGTGCCAGCCCTCGCCGCCCACGACGATCGCGCGTCCACCATCATAGGTCTCCTCGACCTTTGCCATGGCATCGCGCGTGAGTTCCGCCTCGATCTCGCGGCGCTGGCGGTTGATTTCCTCGAGCTCAGCCGCCAGCGCGCTTGCCTCGATAGGATCGCGGGCAAGCAGCAGGTCAAGTGCCAATTTTGGATCGGCCATGCGGCCAGCGGCGTTCAAACGGGGAATGAGCGAAAACGACAGGCCATCGGCCGTAATGCTAGAGAGGTCGGCCTTGGCGAGCGCGGCCAGCGCGATATAGCCGGAACGGGCCGTCACGCGCATCTGCTGGATGCCCTCGGCAACCAGTGCGCGATTCTCGGGCGTGAGCGGCATCATGTCGGACACGGTGCCCAGCGCCGCGACCTCGATCAGCGAACGCCAATACGACGGCTTGCCCAAACGCTCACCCAAAACCTGCACCAGCTTGAGCGCCACGCCGGCACCGGCAAGCTCGCGCGAGGGACCCCCGTCCTCGAGCTTGGGGTCGGTCAGAGGCACGCCCTGCGGCACCTGATCGGAGGGCTCGTGATGGTCCGTGACCACCAAATCGATCCCCAGGCTCTCCAGATAGGAAACCTCTTCCTTGGCGGCAATACCGTTATCGACGGTCACGATCAGGTTGGGTTGGGCGAGCTCGTTAACGCGGTCGAGCGCCGCACGCGACAGGCCGTAGCCCTCGTCAAAGCGATGAGGAATAAACGGTGTGACATCGGCGCCAAACGTGCGCAGCGCCTCGGTCAACAGGCAGGTCGACGTAATGCCGTCAACGTCAAAATCGCCAAAGACCGCAATGCGCTCGTGGTTGCGAATAGCACGCTCGACGCGGTCGGCAACGACCGACATGCCCGGGATAATGAGTGGGTCGGCCCAGTCGCGATCGAGCGAAGGCGTCAAAAACAGCTGGCCTTCCTCGATGGATGTAATGCCGTGCGCAACCATAATGCGCGCCACCAGCCCGGGTATGCCCAGGCCAGCCGAAAGCTCCTTTTCGAGCTCGGGGTTTTGCCGAGCGACCGCCCAGCGATGCGTCGTCTTAAGCGATGACATAGGCGCCCACCCCCGATAGGGGCAGGTCGCCGCGATACCTCTCACGGTTCATAGCGATGAGTCCTCTGTGTATGCCCGCTTCGGCAGGCAGATCTGTTGAACGAATTTATTATACCGTGCAGCGCGGACGCAAATCGCCTCGGCACGCCGCGGTTTCGGTAGACGATGCCGGTAATAGCCTCGAAATATTCGAGCGTTTCTGACGCGCGGACGCATGCGAGCGTCTAGCATATCCATTCAAAACGGATTCACGAGCAAAGGGAGTCACAAGCGCATATGAAGCAATGGATTGGACTGGGCAAGTTTCTCGCGGGGCACATGCAGATCATCGTTCCGATTTGCGTGGCGCTCGGCGTGCTCTTTCCCCAGCAGATCGGCGTTCTCAGGCCCATCGTTCCCGCCTTGTTTGCCTTTATGACGTTTCAGGGCGCGCTGAGCAACACCTTTCACCAGGTGGCTGATGTGTTCCATCGCCCGCTGCACCTGTTCTTGGCGTTGCTCGTCTCGGCGGTGCTTATCCCTATCGCAGCCTATGCCATGGGGTCGTTATTCTTCGGCTCCGATCCCAACCTGGTCTGCGGCATCGTGCTCGAGTACAGCGTACCCGTGGCAGTCACTGCCTTTATGTGGATCAGCATGTTCGGCGGCAACGGCCCGCTCGCGCTCACCATCATCCTGACGTCCTCGGTCATCTCACCTGTGACGATTCCTCTTACGCTCAAGCTCCTGCTGAGCGCCACCGTCTCGATCGACGTGCCGAGCATGATGCAGAATATGGCCTTTATGATCGCCATACCCGCCGTGCTCGGTATCGTCATGAACGAACTCACGCGTGGCTGGGGCCACGAGAAACTCTCCCCCGCGCTCTCGCCCGCCTGCAAGTTCATGATGATGAGTGTCATCGCGTCCAACTCCACCGCCATGAGCGAGTACGTGCTGCACATGAATGTTGAGCGCTTGGAAGTCGCCCTCTTTATCCTGGTGTTCGCCATCAGCGGCTTTATCATCGGCGTCCTGATCGCCCGGGCCCTGCACCTGCCGTATAGCGAGACGACCACCATGTGCTTTACCTGCGGTATGCGCAATATCTCTTCGGGCGCCGTCATCGCCACACAGTATTTTCCCGGCGAGGTCGTGTTCCCCGTCATGTGCGGAACGCTGTTTCAGCAAGTGCTGGCCTCGATTATCGGGCATCTCTTTGAGCGCCTAACCGGTGAGGAGCGCGCCAAACAGCGCCATCGTGTCGAGGCCGGCCGCGACACGATGGCACGCTAGACCGTCCGCATGACGCGGGTGTTAGTCTTGCTATACGAGCGTTTCCAGACGCGCGCGTAGGAGCTCAGCATCGATATCGAGCGTGGTCTCGGCATTGACCTGGGCCAAACGATAGCCCACAAAGTAGGGCGATACCACCCAACGTGGCAGAGCCTTGGCAATGGTCCGGCCGTCCATGTGGTAGAAGAACAAGTTGTACGACTCCGCGCGACCGCCGTGGTGCTCGTGCAGGATATAGCGCAGGGCCACCTGAATCGCATCGGCAAACAGGTCCACTTCGACTTGGTCGCGGGCATCATCGCTGGCGGCGATTCCCTGTGGAGCCGAGACGTTGACCTCAAAGAACCCCATGATCGGTTCGGCCGAGATAGTGATCGCGACCCTCCCCCGCCGCCAGACATCGATGCCTTCAAAGTTGGCTGAGGTCAGCGCCGCATAGCCGTCCTCCTGTTCCAAGCCCACAATCTGCATGTGTGGATGGACGAGGCTGCCGCCCGAAAGCGGGCCTTTATTCTTGTACATGAGCACACTGCGGTACTGTTGGGAATCGATCATCCGCTGCCAACAGCCCAGGGCAAACCGCATCACATGATGCAGCTCATCCGGTTCATAGGTCACCAGGTCGGCGTCGTGATTGGCCGACTCGATCAACACGGTCTGACGGGTGGCCCGCAAGGTCTTGAACTTATTCTCGAGCCAGATGCAGTCACCATCGCGCTCGATGATGTTGGCAAGCCCCTCCGTGTCGCAAAAGGGGCACGCGATGCCGGGACGACGGTTGTCGTCGGGTTTACCGTTCGCCTGTTGAACGTCAAATACGAGCGCCACAGACTACACCTCCAGCGGCACGATCTTGGTGCCGTGGAGCTCGGAGATGCCGAGCGCCGCCGCGACCGCGCCGCGATTTGCCGTAGTGATGCCGCCACCGGGAAGGATGGTCAAACGATCGCCCGCATACTCGATTAAACGAGCCAGGTGATCGAAATTATCCTCGATCGACGTACCCGCCGCGCCGCCATGCGTGAGGATGCGCGTAACGCCGCAGTCGGCAAGAGTATCAATCGCATCGAGCTGAGCCTCGGGCGAGAGCTGGTCAAATGCCATGTGGAAGGTGATGTCAAGGGGCTCGCGCTTGCACTCCTCGGTCGCGCAGCCCGTAGCCATAACGAGGGCGCCGAGAGTGAGCTCGTCGAGCGCCCAGCCGCCGGCACAGGGCTTGCAGCAGCCAAAGACCAGGCCGTCAACGCCGGCGCTCACAGCAAGGCCCAGGTCTATCTCCATCATGCGTAGCTCGTCCTGGTTGTAATGAAAGTCGCCACCACGCGGACGAATCATGCACATCACTCGCGCGTCATGCTCGTGAGCATAGCTGACTGTAGCGCTAATAACGCCGGCGGACGGCGTGGTGCCACCGACGGCGAGGTTGTCACACAGCTCAATGCGCCTCGCACCGGCCTCGATGGCCGCCGGCACCCGCTCAAAGTTCTCGGCACAAAACTCGTACAGCATAGATAGACCCCCAAAGACAGCAGCTGTTTTCCGACGGGCATTGTCACACATCCCCATGAAGTTGCGGTGGAATAGGGACTGGTTTTGCCCCTGATGCCCTCTTTCAGTCCCTATTTCACCGCAACTGAAAAGGAATAGTCGTTGGGGACGTTCTTAAACGACTAGTCATTCAAGAACGTCCCCAACGACTACCCCCAACGACCACCTCTTGATAGCTGCCACAACGCCGATATTTTGGCAACGACAGCGAAAGCCCGCCAAAGCGGGCAAGGTGCCTTGAAACAAGGCGGCATAGACCTTCTGGTCATGCCGCCGAAGTTGAAAGGCAGATTGCCGCTCTGGCGGGCTTGCAGCGTCGATCCGTTACGCGGTTTGGTAAAACCGCGTAACTAGTTAACCGCCCAAGTAGGCTTTGCGGACGTTATCGTCGTGCAGGAGCTCCTGGCCCGTGCCGGTCATGGTGATCTTGCCGGTCTCGAGCACGTAGCCGCGCGTGGCGATCGAGAGCGCCATCTGCGCGTTCTGCTCGACCAGAAGCACCGTGGTGCCGGCCTTGTGCAGGTCCTCGACAATCTGGAAGATCTGCTCGATCAGAATCGGCGCCAGGCCCATGGAAGGCTCGTCGAGCATGAGCAGCTTGGGGTTGCTCATAAGGGCGCGGCCCATAACGAGCATCTGCTGCTCGCCGCCCGAAAGGGTGCCGGCGACCTGACGACGGCGCTCCTTCAGGCGCGGGAACTGCTCGTAGACGCGCTCAAGGCCCGGGGCCACCGTGGACTTGGGCTGCGTGTAGGCGCCCATCTCCAGGTTCTCCTCGACCGTCATCTGCAAAAAGGCGCGACGTCCCTCGGGGACCTGGGCCAGGCCCTTGCCAACCAGCTTGTCGGCAGGCGTATGGGTAATGTCCTCGCCCATAAACTTGATGGAGCCGGTCTTGGAGCGCAGCAGGCCCGAAACGGTTTTTAGCGTCGTGGACTTGCCGGCGCCGTTGGCACCGATCAGGGCGACGATCTCGCCCTCGTTGACGTTGAAGGAGATGTCCTTGATGGCGTGGATGGCGCCGTACCAGACGTTGATGTTGTAGACGGAAAGCATCGGCTCTGCCATTTAGTTCTCCCCCTTATCCTGCTTGCCCAGATACGCCTCGATAACAGCGTCGTTGTTCTGGATCTCCTCGGCCGTGCCCTTGGCGATGACCTTGCCAAAGTTAAGCACGCAGATGCCCTCACAGATGTTCATAACGAGCGACATATCATGCTCGATAAGCATGATGGCGATGCCGAAGGTGTCGCGAATCTTGACGATGTTCTCCATGAGCTCCGCAGTCTCGGACGGGTTCATGCCGGCGGCAGGCTCGTCGAGCAGCAGTAGCTTGGGGTTGGTGGCAAGCGCACGGACAATCTCCAGACGACGCTGGGCGCCATAAGGTAGCGAGCCGGCCTGCTCGTTAGCCAGGTGCTCCATATCAAAGATGGACAGCAGCTCCATGGCGCGCTCGTGAGCAGCTTTCTCGTGCTTCCAGTACGTCGGCAGGCGCAGCACGCCCTCAAAGCCGGAGTAGCGCTCCTGGTTGTGCAGGCCGACCTTAACGTTATCCTCCACCGTCATGGTGTTGAACAGGCGAATGTTCTGGAAGGTACGGGCAATACCCATGCGGTTGACCTGATAGACCGACTTGCCCGAGGTGTCCTCGCCGTCGAGCAGGATGGTGCCGTGCGTGGGCTGATACACCTTGGTGAGCAGGTTGAAGACCGTGGTCTTACCGGCACCGTTGGGACCGATGAGACCGGCGATCTCGGTCTTGCCGATGGTTAGGCTAAAGTCGTCGACCGCCTTAAGGCCGCCGAATTCAATGCCCAGGTGGATGCACTCGAGTGCCGGGCGCTCGCCCAGGTCGCGATCGGGAACGATGGCGCCAGAAGGATACGGGACCATCTTGCCCTTGTTGAACTCAAATTTACTGGACATCGGCTGCCACCTCCTTCTTGGGAGCAAGGCGGTCCTTGACGCGACCGAAGAACGCCTTGAGCTGCGGGTTGTTGGTAAAGATCATGACCAGGATCAGCACGATGGCGTAGATGAGCATGCGGTAGTCCGAGAACTGACGGAGCAGCTCGGGAAGCACCGTGAGCAGCGCCGCCGCGATGACGGAGCCGCGCATGTTGCCCAGACCGCCCAGGACCACGAACACCAGAATGAGAATCGACGTGTTGAAGTCAAACTTGGTGGCGGAGAGCTGCGAGAAGTTACCGCCGAAGAGGGCTCCGGCAGCGCCGGCGAGGGCAGCGGAAACCACGAAGGCGATCATGCGGTACTGGGTGACGGAGATGCCCACGGACTCGGCAGCGATCTTGTTGTCGCGCACGGCCATGATGGCACGGCCGGTACGGCTGCGAACCAGGTTGAGCACGATCACGAGTGCGACCATGACCAGGATGGCGCCGGCGAGGAAGGTCGAGTACGTCGACACGCCCGAGGCGCCCTGGGCACCCTTGATGATGGCGGTGCCGTCCTCGAGCAGATGCAGGTCGTCGATCGTGGAGTTGCCCGTAATGTTAAAGATCACGTGCAGGCCGCGCGAGTCGACACCCACGATAAGGCAGGTGACGATCTCTTTGATGATCTCGCCAAAGGCCAGCGTCACGATAGCCAGGTAATCGCCGCTCAGTCGAAGGACCGGGATGCCGATCAAGAAGCCCAGGATGGCGGCAGCGATGGCGCCGACCACGATGCTGATGATAAGGCGCACCGGATCGGAGGGAACGGCACTCTCGAGGGCGACCGCGGTGACGATGCCCGTGTAGGCACCGACACTCATAAAGCCCGCATGGCCCAGCGACAGGTCGCCCGCGATGCCGACGACGAGGTTAAGGGAGATGGCCATGACGATATAGGCCGTGATGGGGACCAGCTGACCGGCGATCATGCGCGGGATCATGTGGTTAGACTGCATAAAGAACACGATAGCGAACGCCACAATGCACATGGCGTACGTGACAAAGTCGTGACGCGTCTGCTTGTCTTTAAGAAACTTCATAACGCTCACCTACACCTTCTCGGGGACGTACTTGCCCAAGAGGCCGGCAGGCTTGACGAGCAGGACGATGATCAAAACACCAAAGACGATAGAGTTGGCAAGGCTCGTGGAAATGTAAGCCTGCGCCATCGCCTCGATGATGCCGATGAGAATACCGCCGACAAAGGCACCGGGAATGGAACCGATGCCGCCGAAAACGGCGGCATCGAAGGCCTTGATGCCAGGCATGGCGCCCGTCGTGGGCTGCAGCACCGGCGAGTAGGAGCACAGCAGCACGCCGGCGAGGCGGCAAGCGCCGAGCCGATGGCAAACGTCATCGAGATGGTGCGGTTGACATTGATGCCCATGAGCTGAGCGGCGGCCTTGTCCTCGGACACGGCACGCATGGCCTTACCCATCTTGGTCTTGCCCGTAAAGAACACCAAACCGGCCATGATAACCAGACAGGCGACGATGGTGACAAGCGAGACGGCGCTCACGTTGAACTTGGCCAAGAACTCCGGTACCGGGAAGGCGACGAGCGAAGTGAAGTTCTTGGGTGTGGCGCCCCACAGAAGCTGTGCGGCATTCTGCAGGAAGTACGACACACCGATGGCCGTGATCAGAACGGCCAGCGGGCCTGCTTGGCGCAGCGGCTTATAGGCCAGGCCCTCAATGAGAACACCGAGAACCGTGCAGACCACGCAAGAGAGAACTACAGATGCCCAGCCCGGGAGGCCGAGATACGACGTGGCGCAGAACGAGACATAGGCACCGACCATGATGACGTCGCCGTGAGCGAAGTTGAGCATCTTGGCGATACCGTAGACCATGGTGTAGCCCAACGCGATGATGGCGTAGACGCTGCCCATGGACAGGCCGTTGACCAGGTATTGGATAAAGACCGTCATGTTCCACATCCCCCTTTCGAATAGGTTTCCAGTAAATGTATGAAACAGGGACGTTACACTGTCCCTAGATACCAAGCAAGCAGGGAAGGCCAAAACCTCCCCTGCTTGGGATCAAAACCGCTCTATGTAAGGCGGCCAATTAGGCCTGTACGTACTTGCCATCGGTGATGACGTACGCCGTGGGGTCCTTCTGGACCTGGCCCTTATCGTTCCAGGTGAGCTTACCGGTCAGACCGTCGACGGTAATCTTGAGCATAGCCTTGGGCAGCTTCTCGGCGACCTCGGTCGGGTCGGCGTCGACACCAAGACCGGCCTCCTTGAGGGCCTCGGCCACCGCGTGCACGCCGTCGTAGGCGTCGGCGGCAAACTGGTCGGGGGTATCGCCGTACTTATCCTTGTAAGCGTTGACGAAGTCGGCGTTCTTCTCGTCGTCG
>NZ_CAAKNY010000040.1:37139-41977 GCF_901212495.1 Collinsella aerofaciens
CCCAGGATGCCGTCCATGCCGTCGCAGCCCATCATCTTGACGTCGTAGCCCATGTCCTTGGCGTTCTTGAGCAGAACGGACGCCGGCGTGTAGTAGATCGGAGCAAAGATCATGGTGGCGCCAGCCTGCTTGGCCTTGGTCAGCTGGTTGGTAAAGCTCGTGGCGGAGTCGTCCTTAAAGGTCTCCTCGTCAACAATCTCGAGCTTGGACTCAGCGGCCTGGGCCTTAAAGGAATCCGCGATGCCCGAAGAATAGGCGTCGCCGGAGTTATAGAACAGCACGAACTTCTCGTCCGCATACTTCTGCGCCAGGAACTTGGCAGCGTTGACACCCTGGTTGGGATCGGTGAAGCAAACCTGGAAGACGCAATCCTTGCCCTTGGTAACGTCCTCGGAGGACGCGGACGGGGTGATCATGAACGTCTTGGGGTCGTTACCGCACTCTGCTGCAACGGCAACCGACGCACCCGTGGTGGTCGGACCGACGAGGGCCTGCATGCCCCAGTCGAGCAGGGTGTTGAAGGCGTTGACGGCCTTCTCGCCGTCGGCCTGGTCGTCCTCGGCCTTGCTGGCAAGCGGCAGCTCCTTGGTCGAAAAATCCTTGCAGCCAAGCTCGACACCCTGGGTAACGGACTTGCCGTAGGACGCGTTGGCGCCGGTCAGCGGGCCGATGGTGCCGATCTTAAACGAAGCGTCGCTCGAAGCGGAACCGCTGTCGCCGCCGTTGGAGGAGCAGCCAGCTAGAATGGACATCGCCCCCAGACCTGCTGCGCTCGCGATAACGCTCCTGCGATTCATAACAGGGTTCAATGACTTACCGGTGAGGCTCGACATGCGGCTCTCCTCTCAAATCTCGTCGGGTTTCGGTTACCCGACAGGCCATCCTTCGCCGTGTTCGGCGTTCGCAAAATAGTAGACGCTTTAGTTAGGAAAAGTGGCGATTATTCCAACTTTTCTTTGACCTTGTTCATTTATCCATAAATATGCGTATTTCAATTCATTTATGCATAAACACCACTTTATTATGTGAAAGTAATATTTCTATTCTGTTACAAGCGCCTCTGCCCTGATTAAAACAGACTCACCGGTCGCGTTTTGTGCGCACCTAGGCGGCGATGTACTTGCCGTCCTGAATCACATAGGCCGTAGCGGGCTTTTCAACCTGACCCTTGTCATTCCACGTCAGCTCGCCCGTCAGGCCCTCGATCTTGATCTTGCGCATGGCCTTGGCAAGGTCGCCGGCAATGTCGGCGCCGTCGGCCGTAATGTCGATGTCTGCCTTATCGATTGCCTCGACAATCGCGTGGATGCAGTCATAGGCATCGGCAGCGAACTGGTTGGGCGTCTCGTCGTAGGCGTCCTTATATGCCTTGACGAAGTCGGCGTTCTTCTCGTCGTCGGCGGAGAACGGGGTCATGAGCAGCAGACCCTCGGCAAGAGAGGTGTCGAAGCCCTCAACGGAGAGCAGGCCGTCCATGCCGTCGGTGCCCATAAGCGTCATGTCGTAGCCCATGTCCTTGGCGTTCTTGAGCAGAACGGACGCCGGCGTGTAGTAGATCGGAGCAAAGATCATGGTGGCGCCAGCCTGCTTGGCCTTGGTCAGCTGGTTGGTAAAGCTCGTGGAAGAATCGTCCTTAAAGGTCTCGGTATCGACGATATCGAGCTTGGACGCCTTGGCCTGCTCGGCAAAGGCGTCGGCAACACCCGAGCTGTACGTATCGCCGGAGTTGTAGAACAGGGCGATCTGGGCATCCGCGTACTTCTCGGCCAAGAACTTCGCGGCGCTGGCGCCCATGGTGGGATCGGTGAAGCAAACCTGAAAGACCGTGGTCTTATCCTTGGTGACGTCGAGCGACGAGGCCGAAGGCGTGACCATGAGCATATCGTCGGCGATCTCGCCCGAGACGGCGACGGCGGCACCGGTCGTGACGGGGCCGACGAGAGCCTGCATTCCCCAGTCGCACAGGGTGTTGAAGGCGTTGATAGCCTTCTCGCCGTCGGCGACGTCATCCTCGGACTTAAGCGTGAGTTTGAGGTCCTTGGTCGAGAAATCCTTGGCGGCGAGCTTGGCACCCTTCTCGGCCGAAACGCCATAGGTTGCCGCGGCGCCGGTCAGAGGGCCGATGACACCGATCTTGAAGGTCTTGCCGTCATCGGCGGAGCCGCCGTCCGAGCCACCCGACGAGCAACCAGCGAATGCGGCGGTGCTGCCGAGCGCCGCGGCGCCGGCGAGAAAGTTCCTACGGCTGAGCGTGCTGTTGATGTTGAACATGGTGTCCCCTTTTTTCGCTGGCCGCAGTGCGGCCGTCTTGCGGTACGGGGCAAACCTTATGGCGCAAACGTTGACAATTTGTTACGGAGTTCCGTTTGTAGCGAGCATATTTCCAATGTTTCCGCAGCGTTTCGGGGGTGCCGTTTTGTGCGACTCCTGTTGCCTGGCGAGCACGCGTCCTCGGTTCACGCTAGAATGCACTCAACCATTAAGCGGTTAATCCATCCATAAGATGCACGAAGGAGCTATCTATGAGCGAACCCCTGCGCACCGTGAACGTCGGTCTGATCGGTCTGGGAACCGTCGGCGGCGGCGTGGCCCGTCTGATCAAGAGCCACCACGATGAGTACCTGGCAGCCTACGGCATCGACCTTAAGCTGACCCGCGCCTGTGCGCTTGCCTGGGAGCAGGCCGAGGCGGCCGGTATTGAGCGTGAGGCCTTTACGAGCGACTGGCACGACGTCGTCACCGACCCCGCCGTCGACATCGTCATCGAGCTGATCGGCGGCGAGCATCCCGCAACCGAGATCTTCACCACTGCCTTTGAGCACGGTAAGCACGTCGTCTCTGCCAACAAGGCCCTGCTGGGCCGTCACGTCGAGACGCTCGCCGAGAAGGCGCGCGCGTGCGGCGTGCAGATTAAGTGCGAGGCCAGCTGCGGCGGCGGCATCCCCATCGTGAGCACGCTTGAGCACGACCTGGTGGGCAACAAGATCCTGACCATCGCCGGCATCCTCAACGGCACCACCAACTACATCCTGTCGCGCATGGACGCCGAGGGTGCCGATTACGCCGACGTGCTCGCCGACGCACAGGCCAAGGGCTATGCCGAGGCCGACCCGTCCGCCGACGTCGACGGCTTCGATGCCGCCAGCAAGACGGCGATCCTCGCCTCCATTGGCTTTGGCACCCGCGTGACCACCGATGACGTATACCAGCAGGGTATCCGTACCATCGGCGCCGAGGACATCGCCCAGGCCCGCGAGCTCGGCTACACCATTAAGCTGCTCGGCATCGCCCGCAACACCGACGCCGGCGTCGACGTTCGCGTGCATCCCACGCTGATCCCCGCCGACCACATGCTTGCCAAGGTCAACGGTGCCATGAACGCTGTCTACGTGGTAGGCGACGCCGTGGGCGAGACCATGTTCTACGGTGCCGGCGCAGGCTCCTTCCCCACCGCGAGCGCCGTCGTGGGCGATATCCTGTCGCTCTCCGAGCAGATCAGCCGCGGCGTGGCTCCGCTGCCCGAGGTTGAGCCCTATGGCCACAACCTCGCCTTTAAGCCCATGGACGAGCTCCAGACCAAGTACTATGTGCGCCTGAAGGTCGCCGACCGCGTGGGCGCCCTGTCCGAGACGGTCGACATCTTTGCCAAGCACAACATCTCGATCTCGCTCATCAACCAGGTCGAGGACGGCAAGTCGGGCGTCAGCGATGCTTGCTCGGTCATCTTCCTGACGCACCGCGCGCTCGAGAAGGACGTCCAGGCTGCCGCCGCCGAGCTTGCCAGCGTCGACTGCGTGGCCGAGGTCGCCAACGTCCTGCGCATCGAGGACGTTGAGGCTTGGACCGAAGGCGTCATGGCGAACTAATTCGATCTTTGCTTTTCGGCATATGTGTGAGGGGCTCCCGTCCGGCGCTGGACGGGAGCCCCTTTGCCTGCGCACGCTGGGCGTATTGGCGCAATCAGCATTTGAACAACTCGACCGCTCCTGACAGCCGGGGGCACCGTTCGCCGATGTGCAACCGAAGCCGATTTTGGCTACCGCTATGCTGTGCTTATGTCCGTCCACGAGGAGAGGAAGCACTATGTTGCTCGAGGGCAAGAAAGCAATCATCACCGGAGGCACGCGCGGGATCGGCTATGCCATCGCCTGCCGTTTTATCGAGGAAGGCGCCGCCGTCACCGTCTTTGGCTCGCGCCAGGAGACTGCCGATGCAGCCGTCGAGAAGCTGGTCGCCGCCTATCCCGAGGCCAAGGTCTGGGGCCGCTCCTGCGACCTCACCTCGCTCGAGGCCGTAACCGAGGCCTTTACCCAGGCTGCCGCCGATATGGGCGGCTTGGACACGGTCGTCAACAATGCCGGCATCTCCCAGCGCTCGCCCCTTTTGGATTACACGGCCGAGGAGTTCGCCAAAGTCATGGACCTCAACGTCGTCGCCGTCTTTAACGGCCACCAGGCTGCTGCCAAGATCATGACCGAGGCCGGCCACGGCGGCACCATCACCACCACGAGCTCGATGGTCGCCAAGTACGGTCAGCCCTCCGGCGTCGGCTATCCCACGTCTAAGTTTGCCGTCAACGGCATGGTCCAGTCGCTCTCGCGCGAGCTCGCCCCCATGGGTATTCGCGTCAACGCCGTCGCACCTGGCGTAACCAAGACCGATATGGTCGCCAACCTGCCCGAAGAGGTTATTAAGCCCATCATCGCCACCATTCCGCTGGGTCGCATGGGCGAGCCCGAGGATGTCGCCAACGCCTTTGTTTTCCTGGCGAGCGACATGTCCGCCTACGTCACGGGCGCCGTGCTCCCCGTCGACGGAGCCGCCCGTTCCTAAGGGGC
>NZ_CAAKNY010000041.1:0-20485 GCF_901212495.1 Collinsella aerofaciens
CATCGTGAGCGCGAGGGACTTTTTCCTCTAGGGCCATGAAATTCATCGCGAAGCAATCAGGTCAAGTCGGGAACAATGTCTGACATCGTGTGGCGATAGCATCGTGCGCGCGATGTCAGTTTTGGCTTCAAGATGGGTAAAACCGCACGGCGCACTGGCTGCCACGTCGGTCACGGATGAACTCATGAGATAGCCACCTGGCACGATTCCTCTTTGCGATCAATAGTTGAAACTTATGACCTGCGGTTTTGCGAACGGCTTGAAAGCCACCCGCGTTAATTCACTTACGATTACAGCTGGCGGCTTGCAAGCTAAAGGGCGGCTGAGTTTCAAAACGGGCATTTTCGGCGCCATCGAGCCTCCAAAGGCGGCCAATCGCGGCCTTTGGGACAAAAACAAAAACTCAACGTCCTGAGTTTGAAAAAAGTGTTTGAAGTTATCCCAGCTTTTGTCTCCGGGGCCAAAGAAACGCGACATGATGTCACCTGGCGGCGCTCGGCTCGAGAGGTCACCGAAAACTGGGTGCAACTGGAATGACGGGACGACAGAGCCAAAGCCAAAGCCATCGAGTGGGAATAGTAATAGAGCATTTGTTCGTGTTTTTCATACGGTTTCTAGCGGTTCCGATGGCGACCGATGACGACATTTCAGAACGTCCGCACCTGCAAACCGCATGATTCCGAAATCAGATAGAAACTCACAAGGCTCCTCGAAAGAATCGAGGAGCCTTCTCGTTTCCGCAGATAGACACATGGTCGGTTGAAACTGAGCCAGTCGCACAGTCTGGCCTGAAAGCCGCCCTCCGTTTACCCGCCATCGCCCTCGTCTCGTCGGCTTCCGAGATAAGCCGCGAAACGTCTGCAGGAGTCCTCTGACAGGCAGTGCTCCATGTGTCAGGCCTCCGCCGAGGCGGTCTCGACGAGCAGCCGCTCGAAGAAGCGGTGGCGCTCGAGCGTTGCCGACGCGACACGCTCGCCCTCCTCGGTGAGGCGGACGTCGTGGCCGGACATCTGGACGAGGCCGGTCGCGGCGAGGTTCGAGAGCGCCTTCGTCACGCTCGGCTTGGAGCGTCCGAGGCGCTCGGCGATGTTGACGTTGCGGTACGACCCGCGCAGGCGGCGGATCACGAGGATGGCCTCGTGGTAGTCTTCTGAAGACTTGGTTGGCGTCCTGCTCCGTGGGTAGCAGCTCGCATCGGTATCACCTCTCACTCCAAATCACCCTCTCACTTGGCAAGTCTCTGCTGGCAACATAGCTTCGCGAACAATCCGACACATGAGCCGACTCCGCATTGGCAAAGATGACGCGAGCTGCCGATTGACGATAGTGCCCCCTTTACCGAAAATGTTTCTGAATCTCTTCCAGACTGGAGGAGAGTTTCTCGAAAGAATCCATGGAGATACAGCGCTCCGTGTGGCACGCCTCCTCCATTCTCCGGAAAGAACTATGAAATCGAACCTCGCTGCGTCAAATGAAAACAGCTAACGATTGCATCCGATAAACCTAAGGACGGTTTCGCCGGATCCGCGCGCCCGCAGATCGACCATTTCGCAGCCATCTCGCCCCACCATCAGAGCCGAAGTGCAGACCTTGAACAAAAACTCAAGGTCATGAGTGATGACAGCTACGGGACGACCCTCGGCAAGCTCCTCGATGAGTTCGGCAATCCTCACCATGTGCATGAAGTCGAGGCCCGATGTCGGCTCATCCAGAACGACGATCTCCTTGCTACTCAGAAAGGCGCAAGCCAGCGCCAAACGCTGCTTCTGGCCTCCTGATAGGTTTTGCGGATGCTCGGTCCTCTTGTCCCATAGGTCGATGGCCTTGACGATGCGCGCCACCTCATCGAGACGGTCGTCGTCGATGTTTTTCTGGTCGGTCAGGATTTCGTTTTCCACCGTGTCGAAGAACAACTGGTAATCGACGTCTTGCATCATGTAGTGCGATCGGCGAAGCCTCTGTCGAGGTCGAACTCCCCACGAGAAGGCCTGTCGACCGCCCGCGAGGCCGCACATCGCCCGGGCGAGCGTGCTCTTGCCGACTCCGTTCACCCCAAGAACGCCCATCACCTCTCCTTCTCGTAAAGAAAGCGTCAAAGGCCCGATTAGGCCCTGCCCTCCTGCGGAGACCGACACACCCTTCATTGAAGCGACCTCCGCCCCGAGTTGGCGATAGTTTTCCGGATTTAAGCCGCGCAAATCAAGTGCACGAAGCCCATAGCGCGCGCAATCCTCAGCACGAAGCCGACCCGCTGCGAACGCATCGACGATTGGCCCGCCCGCCATGACGTAAAGCCTGTCGTAGAGATCCGCCAGAAAGTAAAGCCTGTGCTCGGCGATGACAACGGTCTTGCCGAGAGCCTTCAAATCGGCGAGGATTCGGCGAAAGTCCTCAATCCCTTCGTGGTCGAGGCTGGCGGACGGCTCGTCGAGGAGAATCACCTGGGTGTCGTAGACGAGCGTCGAGGCTATGGCGACGCGCTGCTTCTCGCCTCCCGAGAGGCCGATGAGGTCCTTGCCCGCCAGATATGCGATCTTCATGCTCTCGAAAGCCGACTCGACCCTTCTGATCAGCTCCTCGCGAGGCATGCCCAGATTCTCGCCGACGAGGGCCACCTCGTCGGCCGCCTTACGGGTGAAGAACTGGTCGGTCGGGTTCTGGAACACATTGCCAATCGTACGGGCAAGCTCGCCGGAGGAAAACTCTCTCAGACTTTTCCCGAGAAGCTCGACCCGCCCGTCAAGCTCGCCTTCGTACTGATCGGGAATCAGACCGTTCATAACCCGCATGAGAGTGGTCTTCCCGCATCCGGAGTTGCCAGTGAGCACGACGAGCTCGCCGCGCTCCACTGAAAACCGCACGTTCTTCAACGCCGCGAGATCTTCTCCCTTGTACGAGAAAGACCGAATGTCGATGTCAATCACACCCATACCGCGACCCCCAAAAGAGCGACTCCGGCGCCCAAGGCGGCACCGTCAAGCAGACCGAAAGAGAGACTTCGGTAACTCGTCTTTTCGCAATCCGCTTCGATTCCTTTCGAAATCACGGAGGAGACGAGCGTCTCGCTCACGTGCAGGCACTTGTACACCAGGGGCACGAAGTAGAGCTCGAAGGCATGCACAGGACGAAGCGGGCTCGGGCGCATCCCGCGAACCCGCATCCCGCGCTTTATCTCCTTCACGCGTCCGCCCATCTCGTCGAGGAAGCGCAACCCTATGACTGCGCCGACCGCGGCTCTGTTCGGAACGTGCAGCTTGCGCATGCCCGCCAGAAGCTTCGAGGAGCTCGTCATCATGAGGGCGCAACCGATGTTGACGACGGGGAAGACCCTCACCACCAAAACCGCTACGCCCAGGAAGATGCTCGTGACATAGCCGATGTCGACATGCAGAATCAGCTGCACGACCCCGCACGCCACCGCAAAGAGCGCAAGTTGCCTCAAGAAGGACGCCGGCGAGACGTCCAAAAGGACGAGAAACGACAGCGCTAGCACGAGGACAAATACCAGCTGATTGGCGAGAAACGCCTGGATGAGCGCCAGAAGCGTCAGCGCGAAGAGCGTCAGCGGGTGCAGACGCCCCTCGCGTGCGCCGTCGAGCAGACCCGTTTGCCCCATCAACCCAGCCTGCTTTCCTTCGTGCCCTTTTCGAAGAACTTGTCGTTGATGAACACTCCGAAACGCCCGGCCAGAAGCTCGGTCACAATATTGATCAGCACGCAGGCGACCATCATATCGACCGTGTACATCGCCACCATCTGCTGCGCCTGTTCAAGCGAGATGCTCTCGACGAAAGTCGCCAGACCATCGGATCCCAGAACGAGCACGAACACGATCATATGCATCGAGTAGATGAACATCGATGCCGAAAACGACAGCCACACCCTCTTCTTGCTTCCGTAGTCGCCGGCGATGATCTCTGCGAGGATGCCCGCGATCAGGCACAGAGGCGTCGCGACGGCGAAACCCATGAGCGCGTAGAGCACGCCGTAGATCAGCCAGAAGCAGAAGGCCGTCCCCCGTTTTTGCACCTTGCGCGCCATGATGACGTAGACAGGACCGACGAAGAAGGCCGCGAATCCCGCCGAGACGTACATGGAAAGCGCGCCGAACATACCGGTTATCATGCCGACGCCCATCCCGAGAGCAAACCCGATCACTCCCAGTACCGCTATTGTCGCGATGTCCTTCAGCTTCATGTGAGCCTCCTTTTGCTCTGTTTGCTAGGCCAATTGCCACTGGGAGCTCGCGTTGCGCTTGTCCCAGAAGTCTTTGTATTCTCCTTCGAGGGCGATCAGCTCGTCGTGCGTCCCTGTCTCCGCAACCTTGCCCGAGCTGTCCATGACCACGATCTTGTCCGCCATGCGCACGGTTTCGAGCTTGTGCGCGACCACGATGAGCGTGGAGCGCCGTTTGAGCGTCTCTATTGAGCGAACGACGTTCTTCTCGTTTTCCGCATCGAGAGCCGACGTCGCCTCGTCCAGAAGCACGATGGGGGCTTGCTTGAGAAGCGCTCGAGCAATGGAAACGCGCTGCCGCTCGCCGCCGGAAAGCGAGCGACCTCCTTCGCCGCATAGCGTCTCCCAGCCCTCAGGAAGGCGCTCGACGACCTCCGTCACCCCGGCAAGGTCAGCGACCGCGCGAAGCTGCTCCTCCGAAGCATCCGGGTTCGCCATAAGGACGTTGTTTCTCAGCGTGTCGTTAAAGAGATAGACGTCCTGGAAAACGAAAGACACCCGAGCGAAAAGATCCTCTGTCGTCATATCGCGGACGTCTACGCCGCCGATCCTGACCGCTCCATCGTCTACGTCGTAAAAACGCGCGATTAGCTTGAGCATAGTTGTCTTGCCGCAACCAGACGGGCCCACAATGGCGACCATGCTGCCTTCCGGAACGTCGAGGTCGACTCCACGAAGGATTGGCTTCTCCTTCATGTAAGAAAAGCGAACCTCTCCCATTCGGACGCTTGCGTCGGTCGGGCGGGCTCTCGACTCGCCTACAACCGGCAGCTCGGCTGCTTCGACGACCTCGTCCATGCCGTCGAGCATTGCCCGACGGTCTTCCATTCCGAATAGGGCTGAGGCAATCTCGTTGAGGAGCGTGGTGAACCTTAATGCGACGCCGATCATTACCACCGTTTCAAGCGCCCCGATGCTTCCGCTTGCACCCAAGTAGCTCACCGCGATGATCATGCTCACAACGAGCATCTGCACGCTTGCTCCGGAAAGAATTTCGCCGAGGGCACTCCACCACAGGCCGCGGACTGACCGCTTTCTACCTTCTACGAAACTGCTCTCGAGCTCCTCATAGTCGGCGCCCGCACGGCAGGCGCGCAGGGCTCCCTGGCATCGTGCGAACTCGACTATCCTCGCAGCGATGACCTGCTCGGCAGAATCCTCCAACCCGTTCCCTTTTCCGACGCATGCCTGCGAAACGCGCAGAAGAAGGAAAAGGATTGGGATGGAAAGCGTCAGCATGATTCCAATTTGCCAGCTCCAAAGCCACACGGCAGCACAGAATACGATTGTGGTGGCAGCGTTTTTTATAAGCTGGCCAACATAAAGAGCAGCGGCCTGTCCGGTCGAGATCATTTCCTGCGTAACCATGCGCGAAAGCCTTCCGGCACTATCCGCCTTAAACCAGCCAAGCGGCAAACGCGACACCTTGTTCCCGATGACCACCTGCATATTGCGCATGAAGCCTAACCCTGCTGCATAGCTGAGCTTGGTACCGAAGAACGAGGCTGTCGAGCCGACGACTGTCACCGCCGCAAGCGCGACTGCCCAGCCCCAAAACGTCAAGCCCCATTGGGGTTCGCTGGACTGGAGAGCCATGGTCGCCGGCATCATGATGGCGAGACCGATGCCGCACATCACGCCGGAAAGGGCGTAGAGCGAAGTTCCCAGACGGTGCTGGCGCTTATCGCTCTCGTCCATATAACGACGAAGTCTCGGTAAGAAGCGTTTGGAATTACTCATCTGCATCGCCCTCTTCTTCACTGCCGCAGAGGCCTCCCTGCTTGAGAAGCGCCTGGTAATGCTCGTTGTCCTGAATCTCCGCATGCGTTCCAAGGGCAACAATCTTGCCTTCTTCCAACACGGCAATTTGATCGGCACCTAGAACAGCGTTGAGCCGGTGGGCGATGGCCAGAACGGTTCGGCCCTCGACCAAGGCGCTTAGCGCTTTCTGGATCTCGAGCTCCGAATCTGGGTCGGCAAAAGCGGTGGCCTCATCCATGATGAGGATCGGCGTATCGGCTAAAAGGGCACGCGCTATACTCACGCGCTGACTCTCACCGCCGGAGAGCGAGCAGTCGGTTCCCAAAACGCTGTCGTATCCCTTGGGCAGCGACATGATGAAATCGTCGATCTGCGCCGTACGGGCAGCCTCCCGAATCTCCTCCAGGGAAGCCTCAGGCTTGGCTAAAGAAATGTTCCTTCCGATGGAGGCGTTGATTAGCATCGGGTCCTGGAGCACGAACGAAACCATGTTATAGAGGTCGCGGGAGGAGATGTCCCTCAGATCGACACCGCCGAGACGGATGGAGCCGCTTTCCGGGTCGTCGAAGCGTGCGATGAGCGTGGCTAGGGTCGATTTTCCCGAGCCTGACGGGCCGATGAGCGCCGTCGTGGTACCGGGATTAAGGACAAGACTGACACCGCGCAAGGCCTGGGTATCGCCGTAGGAGTACGATACGTCGTTCACCTCAACGACGACCCCGTCGGGCTTCTTTGGGGTTTCCGACTCGGGAATCGACGGCGTGTCCAGAATCTCGCACAGCCTGACTGCGGCAGCGCCGGCCATCTGGTACGACCACGTGCTGTTGGCGACAGCGCTGATGGCGGTCGGCAGCACGATGGCTATCAGCGCGCACGCGAGAACCTGGGGGAGGCTGGCCAGCCCTGCCCCCATGACGATCGCCCCGCCGCAGAGGTTGATCAGCAGAAGTAAGGGGGAGGAGATGAGCTCGCCGGCAATCGAGCAAAGTCCAATGAGCGGGGCGCACCAGCCCCAGTACGACTGGGAGAATGCCGATGCGGCGTCCGCGTAATTCCGATGTGCCTCTCCTGTTTTCCCGAATGCTTTGACCACCTTGATGCCGGACACGAGCTCGACCATCGTCGAGGAGACTTGTGCAAGATGACCATTCATCTCGGCAGTTTTCGGTCCCATATCCTTCATGGAGAGCGCCTGCAGCAGGAAATAGAAGGGGATTGTGGCGATGCCGATGAGCGCCAAGCGCCAATTGATCCAGAACATGAAAGCCAGAAGAACCATCGGCTGCAAAACGCCGTTAAGACGGTCGACCGGTCCGTGTGCGATGACGGTGTGGACCGTCTTCGTGTCATCCTGCACAGCGCTTCTGACCTTGCCGGATTCCGTGGCGCTGAACCAAGCAAGAGGCGCGCGGCCCAGCCGCTCAACGATACCCTTGCGAATGACGTAGCGCAGTTTCATGTCGGCAAAATGCGTGATGATGAGCGCAAGAGCGCGAAAGAACAGCTGCGAGAGAAATGCCATAACGAGAAGGAGCGCAATTTCGTGCACTTTGGACGCATCGGCCTGCGCGAGTGGGCCTTCCTCTGCAAGGAATAGGTCCCCCAGCCATACCAAAGCCAAATACGGGGCAAAGGATAAAAGCGCCGAGAGCACCGTGAACGCCTGCGCCAGTATGACACGTCCCTTGACGGGACCAGACAGGCGCCTAATTGCCTTTCGACCCGCTTCGTCCCGTTGCCGGTCTTGTTCGTTTGTCTCTGCCATGGGCAACACCTCAATTATGAATCTCCGTTAATAATGACTTAGTTATCTTTGACGGCAAAAAAAGAAAAGCTGTCAGGGAGTGCGATACTTCTCCCAACCGGAATTGAAGAACGTTGAAATAACTTCGGTTGTCGCCTGGAGTTCCTCGACGTTCTTCGCGTGAACGATGTTTTCGGAAAGGGCAATGTAGAACGCGTGATTGACGATATGGAGAGACTCTTTTGAAATAACGGTTTGAGCTCTCTCCGCGCCGTGGATCAACTCAAGCGCACGGAGGGTCGTTCTGTCCTCCTCGTCGACAAGCCAATCCAGGAAATGCTCGTAAGGAGTGCCGTAGGAACGGAACACAAGGAGCTCGTAGATGTCACGATGGGAGTACAGCATCGTCGTGGTCGCGAGTGTCCCCTCCGCTTTGGTCTCGAGCGCGAAGCGCACCTGCTCCGGGGTCACAGGCCTCCCTTCGTCGTATCCGGCGAAGCCTCGCTCCTCACCCTGAGCGTAAGCTTCGCGAATCATGCTTGCCAGTGGCTCGACCAGCTCGGTGAAGAGCGCTTCTTTGTCCTCGAAGTGCTTGTAGAATGCTCCAGTGGTCACACCTGCTGCTTTGCATATTCTGCGTAGGTTCGCCTTCTCGAACCCCTCTTCCAAAAACGCCGCAAGACCGCTTTTCAAGATGCGCTCGTGCGTCTCCTGGTAGTTGCCATTGCTCACTGCGATCACCTCCCTTCAAAAGTAACTAAGACATCTTTCATTCTGGGGGATTGTGCCACCAAAGTTAGTCAATGTCAACTCTTACGCTCATGATATCTCGGTAGAAGCGGCCTTGGCTTGATAGGCGGAGGAGCCTCGATGAACCGCCTAGTTAATTTGGGCGGGAACTATCCCTACTCGAATCGAAGTGGGGCGTCCTGAAAGGTTCTGTCTGACTTCAATCACGTCGCGTGCCGTTTGCTCCACTCGAGCAGCTCGTCCCTGAACGCGAAGCGGCCCCTCTTCCTACCCATCATCCTTTTCAGCGGCAGGGGGTCGTCCTCGAGGAGGCTCCATTCGTAGACCGCGTTCCTGCTCACGCGCAGGAGTATCGCTATCTCTGCTACCGAGTAGGTGTCCTGGATTGGCACAGGGATCTTGACGTACGGGCATCCCGCTGATTCGACTGCCATGCGTCTGCTCCTTCCGGAGCGGCAGACGCTGCATCTTAGCGTCGCGGTATTCGGCGGCGATGGCGCGAGGCCCGTTGCCATCGCCGCCGCTCGATGCTCCTCCCTCGCTCGCTCGGCGAGGGCTGTCAAGAGGGCGGGGCCGAGGCTCGCGCTTATGCTAAGGTCTCCAGCCCGATTCGCAAGCCACCCGCTGTTTATCTGCTGTCGCCCTCATTCCGCCGGTTCCCAAGATATGCCGCGAGACGCTGGAAGGAATCCTCCGACAGGCAGTGCTCCATTCGGCACGCCTCCCTGGCCGCCAGGCGCGCATCGACGCCGGCGTCGCAGAGCAGCCGCTTGAAGAACTCGTGCTTGTCGAGGGTCGCGCGGGCGACGCACAGCCCCTTCTGCGTGAGCCGCACGTCGCGGCCGACCACCTTCACGAGCGATTGGGCGGAAAGCCTCGCCAGCGCCTTGGTGACGCTCGGTTTGGTGACGCCCATGCGCTCCGCGATGTCGACGTTGCGGCATCGCCCGCTTTCCTGCCGGATGACGAGGATCACCTCGAGATAGTCCTCGGAGGATTCGGTCGCACTGCCGTTTTCGCGCCTCATTGCATCAGCACCGCCCTTTTTCGGCTTGGTTTTCAAGCCGAAAAGATTCTGCTAGAAAAATAAGGCGCTCACGTGGTAGACCGCGCATCCGAGCAGAAGCGAGGATGCTATGTAGAATACCGCCGTTATGACGGTCCATTTCGTCGAGTGAACCTCAGCCCAGGTGGCAGAGACGCTTGCCGCACACGGCATATTGAACGTGAACGCGAAGATGAAAGCGAGGGCCTCGGGAGCGGAAATCACCTGAGCCATGACCTCGCCGATGTTGGACGCCGCGGCCGCGCCGCCCGTCATCACGCCGACGAGGACGGCGTTCGGCGTCGCCGCGCCCGTAAAAAGACCCGAGAGCACGCCGAGGGCGGATTCCTTGAGGACGAGCGCGCAGAGCCACGCCGTGAACGTCTGCCACCCCATGCCGAACAGCCTCGTCACCGGCTCGATAGCGGTGCCCAGCGCGTAGAGCGCAGACCCTTCAACGCCGCCGGTCGAAGTGTAGGTGAGCGCCCAGATGACGAACGCGAAGATGGCGACCACGCGAATGGCACGAACGAACATCTGGCGGCTCTTGAGCAAGGCGCCGCGCACGACGCCCTTCAGATGGGGGCGGTGGTAGGGCGGAAGCTCCATAACCAAGCCCGAGCGCTCTCCATCCGCCACCAGGCGCGGCCCGAACACCTTGCCGACGATGCCCATGATGACAAGCATCATGGCGAATATCCCCACGATCACGAGCGGCGCGCCAACTACGCCGAAGAACGCGACGGCCAGCACCGGCACCACGCCCCACGTGGAGCCGCACGGGATGGCCCAAGCCATCATGACGGTGAGCATGCGCTGTCCCCACGAGTCGATGACGCGCGAGCCCGACACGCCGCCCATCGTGCAGCCCAGGCACATAAGAAACGGCATGAGCGACTTCCCCTGCAGCCCGAAGCGCGCCATGGTGTGGTCGAATACGTAGCCGATGCGCGCCATGTAGCCCGCCTCCTCGTAGAGGCCGAACACAAGGTTGATGCCGAATACGTAGCCCACCATCATCGTGCCGAAGCACAAGCTGTTGAACACCACGCCCGCGAGGAAACTGCCCACAACGTCAGGCGCGCCCACTTGCGCGAGCGCCCCGGCAGCGACCTGCCCGAGCGAGGAGATGGCGCCGCCGAGCATCATGATGGGTATGGCGGGAACGAACGCGAGAAGGAACCCCGCGAGAATCATAGCGACGGTGATGGGCTTGGACCAGCGAGAGCCCGTGGCGAGCCGGTCGAAACGCGACAGCGCGTGCGCTTTCTCGGGAGCGGACACCGCCCCGTCGAGGAGCCATTCGATCCAGGCGAACCGCGCCTTCCCCGCACCCTGCGCCGTCGCCGGAACGGACGCCAGCTCCCGACGCAGGCGGCCGTCGTCAATGGATGGGCGCTCGCGCGCCGTCCGCTCGATGGCGCAAAGCAGATTCCCGTACCCTTCCGGACGTGACGCCACGAGCGGCACGACGGGAATCCCGAGCCGCTGCTCGATAAGCGCCGAATCGATGCGCTTGCCTTGGCCCTCCGCAACATCCATGAGATTCAAAGCAAGGAGAGAGGGCTGCTCCGGGTGCGCGGCAGCGAACTCGGCGAGCATGTAGAGGCTGCGCTCGAGCTGGGAGGCGTCGGCCATCACGACCACAACGTCCGCATCGCCGGACTCGAGGTAGTCACGCGTCACCTCCTCCTCGGGCGAGTTGGCGGAAAGGCCGTAGGCTCCGGGGAGGTCGACCACACGGCACTGCGTATCGCCAATCCTGAACGACCCCTCTTTCCTCTCGACAGTCTTGCCCGGCCAGTTGCCCACATGCTGCTTTGCACCCGTAAGGCCGTTGAACAGGGTAGACTTC
Organism: Collinsella aerofaciens; assembly: GCF_901212495.1. Classification (GTDB taxonomy): domain Bacteria; phylum Actinomycetota; class Coriobacteriia; order Coriobacteriales; family Coriobacteriaceae; genus Collinsella; species Collinsella aerofaciens_H. The sequence goes on from NZ_CAAKNY010000041.1 coordinate 11,392, forward strand.
CCGGAATTTGGCTGGCCGAGAAGAGCAACCGCAACACCGGCGCCCTGCCCTCCCGACGTTCTTGTCCCCTTGGCCGCAGGGCAAGCGGCCGCGCACATCTCGCAGCTCACGAGACCACCTCCACATCGATCAGCTCACAGTCCCCCCTGTCGATCGCCACGGCGCTGTCGCGGACGTATACCAGCACGGGACGCTTTCGGACGTTCTGGAGAACTTCTATGCGGCACCCTTCGGTGAGCCCGACCGAGGTGATCCGCGAGACGAACCGCGCACCCCCCGACACTGCCAAAACGCGCGCAGCCGCTCCCTCTTTCACATCATGCAGTTTCATCGATCAGCTCCTTTCCAAGGCGGACGTCGTGCCCGCACCTGGAGAAAGCTTAGGGTTGAAGAAGAAACCTCCTCAACTCCATGCTTTGCAGACAGCTCCATATCTCAGCGATGTTAGCTATAATTAACTATCAGAGGTAGAAGCGTCGTTGCCCACGGCAAAGACGCATGTCGGAAGGAGGGCGGTACCGTGGGCGGCGCATGCTCCGATAAAGAGACCGGCGGACAACCCCTGAAGGCGAGGGTCGCCCCGGGAGTCGAACTGTTCCAGGATGCCGAAGGCTTCTTCGAACTGCGGATTTCGAGCCCTATCGGAAGCGGCTCCATGCGGGGTCGCGCTCTGTCGAGCGGTTTGTTCGCCGCCCTCGTCGACTTTACCTGCACGAGGTGCCCAAACATCCCTTCCAACCCGCCCCTCCAGCTGCCCTCGTTCTCCAACGGGGTGTGGCTGACGGTAAACCTGTGCTGGGAGGGCCGTTGCGAAGTCGACATCCCCGACGGCGGACTGGGAGTAGTTGCCGCCGGGGATCTGTGCGCAAGCTATTCCCGAAAGCGGCCGGCAGAGTTCAGGTACCCGTCGGGGCGCTACCGCGGCGTCGAGCTGTTCGTGAACGAGCGAGTTGCCGAGGAGCCGGCGTTCTCCCTGCTCGGCAAAGGCGAGAACGCCGTCCAACGCATCGCTCGCGAAGCGGGGCCGGCAGCCGTCATCGCGAACGACACCGAGCTTAACGGACGCATGGAGCACCTGGCAGCGCTTCTCGACGCGAACGACGACGCGCTGGCGAAATACGAGATCCTCGGGCTGCTGCTCGGCCTCCAACGGCGCGACCTCTCTACGGCAAAGCCCCGCTTCCTGCTCACGCGCGCGCAGATGGGGATGGCAGCAGCCGCGCGCGACGAGATGGAGCGTGCGCTCGGCGCACGTCACGACGCCCGAACCATGGCCGCCGCCTTCGGCGTAAGCGCAGCGTCGCTCAACGAGTACTTCGCCCGCGCATATGGCAGCACGATCGCGGCCTACCTCCGACGACGCCGAATGGAAGAAGCCGCAACGCAGCTCACACAAGGCGCGAAGGTGACGGAAGCAGCAGCGTTCGTGGGCTACGCGAACCCGAGCAAGTTCGCCGCGGCGTTCAAGAAAGCCTACGGGGTGCCGCCGAGAGAGTGGAGGCGCGAGAGCGGGGTAAGGCCCGGCGGCGTGTAACCGCATCGGCCCTGGAGCCGGCGGCCCTTCCCCGCCCAGCGCGAACGCACGACCCTTTCTGAATCAGAGCCCGAAAGACTCGTAGGGCATCACTGCGCACCTTCAGCTTCCATTCGCCCGTTCGCACCCCAGCTGCTGCTCTGCAGCTGAAGATCCCAAAGACGCCGGTAGAGGCCGTTGGCTGAGACGAGGTCGTCGTGGGCACCCTCCTCGACGACGAGCCCGTCGTCGAGGACGACGATCTTGTCCGCATGAGCGATGGTCCTCAGGCGATGGGCGATGACGATCACCGTTTTGCCTGCGCAGAGGGCTCCGACCGCCTTCTGGATAAGCGTCTCGTTCTCCGGATCGAGCGAGGCTGTGGCCTCGTCGAGGAGCACCACGGGCGCGTCTTTCAGAAGGGCCCTCGCAATGGAGAGGCGCTGACGCTCCCCGCCCGAGAGAGAGGCGCCGTTCTCGCCCAGCATCGTGTCGAACCCCTGGGGAAGCCTCTCGATGAACTTCAGGCAGTGCGCCGTCCTTGCAGCCTCGGCCACCTCTTCGTCAGAAGCTCCCTCGCGACCGATCCGGATGTTGTTCGCGACCGTGTCGTCGAAAAGGATCACGTCCTGGAAGACTATGGAGACGTGCGCGAGCCACGATTCCTCGGAGAACCCGGCGATGTCCTTGCCCGAGCAGAGGATCCTGCCGCCGTCCGGCTCCCAGAATTTCGACGCCAGCTGGGCGCAGGTCGACTTGCCCGAGCCGCTCGGCCCGACGAGGGCGGTGACTTTTGACCTGTGTCAAGATTTCGGACACGGAATTGAGAGGAATCACGCTGCCATAGGCATCGCGTCGGGCTTGGGATCGGTCCGCTCGAAGAAGTCGGCCATGGCTTCGGCCGGCACCCTGTAGCCTATCGAGGAACGCGGCCTCCGCCTGCTGTAGTACGCCTCGATGAACTCGACGACTGCGTGCCCGGCCTCGGCCCCGGTGGCGAATCGCCTGCGGCAGTGCATCTCGTTCTTCAGCGTGGCGAAGAACGACTCGGCGACGGCGCTGTCGCGGCAGCTTCCCGTGCGGCTGCAGGGAAGCCGCACGTCGTTGGCGCGCGCCCATTCGGCCAGAAGCCTGCTGGCGTGCTGCGCGCCGCGGTCCGTGTGGAATATGGCGTTGCCCGCCGCGTATCCTCGCGATTTGGCGGATTCCGGCGCCGCCGCCGCGATGCCGGCGGTCATGCGGCCCGACAGCGACCACCCGACCACCATGCGCGTGTTCAGGTCGATCGCGGTCGCCAGGTGCAGCCGGCCCTCGCCGGCGCGCAGGTAGGTGATGTCGCCCACGAGCTTGTAGGTGGGGACCGGGCTCGTGAAGTCGCGGCGCGCCAGGTCGGGCCTGGGCTCGGCCTTGGGGTCGGGAATCGCGGTGCGCTTGCGCCGGTTTGGCGTGCGGCCGCGTATGCCCAGCCCGCGCATCAGCCTGCGCACCCGATACGGGGTCAATCCGGAGAACTCGGCGGGCAGGGAGCACTCCGCGAACCTCGCGCCGAACCTGCGGTCCGACTCCAGCCAGACGCGCCCCACGGCCTCGCGCTCGGCCGACCGGTCGTCTTCGGGGCAGCCGTTGGAGAGCCACGAGCAGAAGCCCGACCTGCTCACGCAAAGGATCCCCGCCATGGGCGTGATTGGGTATTCGGCCTTCTCCGCCAGCATCAGCCGGTAGCGCGCGGCTGCCCCTGCTCTCTGGCGAAGAGGGCCGCGGCTTTTTTCGGGAAGGCGCTCTCCATCTCGAGCTCGCGTATGCGCCTCCTGGCCTCGCGCAGCTCGCGGTCCTCGGCCTTGGGGTCGGGCCCGCCGGAAAGCTCGCGCCTGCGGTCCTGCACCCACTTGTTCACCGTCTTGGAATTCAGCCCGAGCTCGGCGCAGCACTCGGTGATGGGCCTGCCCGTCGAGATGATGCAGTCGGCCGTCTCGCGCCTGAACTCGTCGGTGTATTTCGCCGGCTGGCTTGCCATGGCTCGTCCTTTCGTCCGTTGCCCTGCATTCTAGGGGAAAATAGGTTCCTCTTGAACGCGTGTCCGAAAAGACGATACAGGTCAGTTGAGACGGGCTGAAACGAACGATGCCCGTACCTTTATCGGTACGGGCATCTTCCCAACACATCACCAAGTGATGTGTTGCGTATGCGAATGCGGCCTAAATGGGAATGTCTTCAGGTTCCAGATCGTCTGCTGCCAAGGTCTGCGCAGTATCCGCTTTACCCTTTGCAGTTGTCATGATTTTGTCAACCAGCTCATTCAGTCGCTGCTTCTGCGCATCGTTGTATGACTCTGCAACTTCTGCCGCTACTGTGGCTTCTGGATTATCGAACAGCAGCTTGACAAGTTTCACATAGTCAAAGTCTTCTTGAATTCCGCCGTCAATCGCCATTTTGGCGGTCGCACTTCCATTCTCAGCGCGCCCAAAAAGTAACTGCAGCTCCATTATCGACCTCCGAACCTTTTGAAGTTGTATTTCCTAAAGCGCTTCTGCACGGAAGGTTCGCCTCCGTCAGTGATCTCGACAATCCAATCGAGCGCTCGTTTGCCGTCAATGAAACCCTCAAGTCGTGCCGAGCGAATCACCAGCTTGCCGTCGATGTTTCGACACAGCACTACCGTCTGAGCGTCGGCAAGCATGGGTATTGTGGCATTATGGGTTACTACGATTGTCTGCCTAGTTGCCTTGCTGCCCTTAATCGCGGCGGCAAGGCCGTCGTTGATGTAGTCTGCGGCAAGGTTATCTTCCGGCTGGTCGATTATAAGCGGTGCCGTATTACCATCGAATCCGAGTATCAGATCAAGTAAAATTGCTGTTTTCCGCCCCTCGCTAAGCTCGTCCCAATTGGTACCGTTCTTGGTGGTTATGCTGAATGTTCGCTTTTTGCTCTTCTCCAGGTTGGATGCCACGGCCGCAGCCATGGAATTAAGCGAGCGAATGCTTTTATGGCGCTTATCGATTCCGGCTAAAGAAGCGGCTAGTTTTTCCGCTGTTATATCCTCGATGGCCTCGAACTTGTTTTCGTTTCTCAGAACATCGTTGATTGCACTCAGCAGCAAAGCTTCCGACATTTTAAACGAGTACACGACGCTGAGGTGATGACCGGCCAGCTCAGCTCGCCTAGGCACATCTTCGAATTCCTGTGCAAGCAACTTGGATTTTATACTACGGTAGTCGGCGAGTCCTGTGCGAAGTTCGACGATTTTTTTGAGAACTAATGCAAAGCTTTTCCGCTTGGTCAGGTCAGATTGCTTGGCGGCGCTCTCTTCGCTCGCATAGGTGCTCGAATGCTCCTTCAGCAAGAAAGCGATTAGTTGCTCGAAGTCGGTTAAATCTCTGCCTAGCCTGATTTTTGACCGAAGCGCATCCACCTCACCCTTAATCGACGGGAGAAGCGGGTTGCTGTCGAACATGGCCTCAAGATCGGCAAGCGCTTCGCTGGCCTTAGTCTCAACGGCAGGTTTCCATGCCATGGCCTGCTGCAGCTCTGCAGACGGTTCCATCGCCGCAATAGGATTGCTTGCGAATGAGTCTTCGGTAATCAAGTTGCACGGTGCGGCTAATCGACTAAGTGCCTCTTCTGCTTGCTGGACGGCTTCTGCGGCCGCAAACATCTTTGACACAAGATCTCGTACAGCACCGAAGTTCGCATCAAGTTCTTCCGAAGCATCTTGATCTTGTGGGAATACGTCTTTGAGAATCTGAATGCTGTCGATGGTCTCGTGATCCACGGATTTGTCGACGACTTTTCCGATGTAGCTCTGATTGATGTAGTAGGGTTTGCTCTGGTCGTTCCGGTCAAGCTGGATAGCGTTAATGTCGAACTTGTCGTAGAAGCCGTGCCGTTCGGATGGATCCAAGAAACCTATCTTGCGTGCGACTGCCTCGACTAGCAAAGTCTTTCCAGTTGAGGAGCCACCGATGATAACGTTCAGCCCAGGGGTGAGGTCAACATCAATGTCGATGTTGTCCCGAACAAGACGCATGTGTTCAATAGACGGGGTGGATTGGGTGAAGCTCTCCGGCGGTTCGTCTTCGTAGAAGAGCCTCGATCTTTCAGAAAGCGCCATGCGCAGTCCATCGAAACTGGGCTCTGCCAGCACCCAAGTTGGCGTAAACGGGTCAGCATCGTTGCTCTTTGGATCAGGGTATTTAGCTGGGTCGTAGTTGTCTGAACCGGTCAGGAGGTTAGTGAACTCTTCGATTCCAATGCGTTGGAAATAGTTCACGGTGCTTTCCACGTTAGCGCAGGAACGTGCAGTGAAGCCGTCGAACGTGTTGTAGTAGATGCTTCGCATCATGAGGTCATCGAATCGTTCGTCCTTGCCGATTGCGCGATCGAATGTCCCGTGGGCTTGTCCGCCATGGGGCAAGAACAAGAACTCATATTTCTGAAGCGAGTTAAGCACGTTGGGAAGAGTGGGGATAGCATCATTCCTATTCGGAAGCTTGTTTGGGTAAAGCTTATCGAGGAGTTCGTTGATGGCAGCGATATTCTCAGCAGTTGGCTCAGAGTTAAAATAGACGTGCGCATGATAGGGCTTCGGGCCATTTGCCTTAATGTGTAGCTCGACGCCAAGAATGAGGACGACGTCGTCGCCGGCTTTGCCTAAGACAGCCTCATACGCATCAGCGTTGATGACATTGTGGTCTGTAAGCGCGATGATCGCCTTGTGTCCCTTGGCGCAAGTGCGGACACGTGATAGGAGGGTGTCGGCATCGTAGTTAGCACCCTCACGCTTGTTGGCATCCGCGTAGGTGTGTATGTGCATGTCACAATAGAAGGGCTCAATCTTCAAGCGCGATCACTCCTTACTTCTCGTCATATGCAGATGGTTGCTGCCTATGCGGCATCGCCCTCATTATCATCTCGCTCATGCTGCGGCCGTTGAATCAGCATCTGCCTGATAATCCGCATGATTGCGTTGTACTTCTCTCTAACTACATATTATCGCTTTTAGGTGGCTTCAGGTGCTTCCGGACAATATTCTGGACATAATCTGGATAATACTGATAAAATGTCCAGAATAATGTCCGGAATAGAGCGGAGCACCACATGAGCGACGCGCTTGACAGATACATCCAAGCTGGCGAGGGCATAAGCGTCGAGTTCAAGCGCTGCGGCTCCCAGCCGGGCAAGGACACGTTCGAGACCATTTGCTCGTTCGCCAACCGACAGGGCGGTAGCGTGCTGCTCGGCGTGCGAGACGACGGCACTGTTGAGGGTGTGCCCGAGGCCTCTGTACTCTCCATCGAGCGGAACATATCCAACATCACGAGCAACCCGAACCTGTTCAACGTGTCGCCGCTGGTCGAGTTCGAAAGGCTGCGCGACTCTGAGGGCAGGCTCGTCATACGGGTCTGGGTGCCTATGGGGCCGTCCCTCTACATGTTCAAGGGGGTCGTGTACGACCGCGTGGCGGACGCTGACGTGCGCGTGAAAAGCGATGTCCAGATCACCTCGATGATGGCCCGCAAGCAGAGCTACTACTCGGAGCGGACCGTGTACCCCTGGGTGACCGAGGGCGATCTGGAGATGGGACTTCTCGACGCAGTGCGAGATGCGCTGCGCGCGAACGATGCCGACCATCCGTGGCTCTCCCTCTCTGACGGCGAGCTTCTCCGCGCCGCCCGTCTCTACGGGCGCGACCAGCTGACGGGGGAGCGGGGCTTCAACCTCGCCGCCGTCGCGTTGCTGGGGAAGGAGGATGCGATCCTCGACGTCATGCCGCTCTATCGGACCGACGCGGTACTCAGACGCGTCGAGGCCGATCGCTACGACGACCGGCTTGTCTGCAGGAGCAACCTCGTCAGAGCGTACGACGAGCTCGTCGGCTTCTGCGAGAAGTGGCTGCCGGACTCCTTCGTGCTCGATGGGGGGCAGCGCAAGAGCGCCCGCGACGTCATCGTCCGCGAGCTTGTGTGCAACTGCCTCATCCACCGGGAGTTCGTCAGCCCGCACATCGCCCGCATCGCTATCGATGGGGAGGGCATCCGCACGAGAAATGCGAGCCGCGCGCTCTTCGCCGGTCCCGTGACGCTCGAGAGTCTCGACCCTACTCCCAAGAACCCTATCATCGCAAACTTCTTCACGCAGATGGGCCGTTCCGAGGAGCTGGGGAGCGGGACGAGGAGCCTCTACAAGTTCTCGCGGCTCTACACGGGGAGGGACCCCGTTCTTGAGGACGGCGATCAGTTCACCGCGTTCGTACCGGTGCCGCCTGTCATGGCGAGCGCGGCAGGAAACGAGGGAGATCATGATGTTACGGCGAGCGTTGGGGAAAGCGGGGCTGTCGGAGGGCCCAAGGGGAACCGTACGCGTGCGGAGGTCGAAAACGTGGTCGATGACCTTCTCTCACGTTCCAGTTCGTTTGCCGCAACGGATGTCAGCGAGCGGGTTGCCGCGGTGAGCGGGAGGACGGTGAGGCGTTATCTTGCCGACATGGTGAAGGAGGGCAAGCTCGTTTCTGATCCGCGTGGTAGGTCGACGACCTATCGGGCTGGCAATTCGGCTGATGGTCTCAGCGGTGATTGTTGAGCTCAGCCTTATCAGAGGTGCTTATTCTCCTTATGGCATGCGGGTTCCCGTCGGGAAGCCCCCGACCGACAAATCGGCATTGAGTTCAATTTGAGTTCAACTCGGACACGCGAAATGCGGCTGATTTCGGTTAATGGGGAGACGACGATATACCACGTGGACGAGCGGCGATGAGAGTGCGCGATTTGATTACTGAGTGGGAATAGAACATATGTTTGATTCTATGCTATAATGTTTGCCAATGGGCTCGGCGTCTTCCGAAGCCGCGCCCATTGCTGTATTTGTTCGGATATCGACGGAAACCCAAGCTCAGGGAGGTTTGTTGCGATGGCATACGATTTCAAGAAGGAGTTCAGGGAGCTCTACAGGCCATCGGGCAAGCCGGGCGTCGTGACCGTTCCGCCTATGAGCTACGTTGCCGTGCGGGGCAAGGGCGATCCCAATGCCGAAGGCGGCGAGTACCAGAACGCGTTGCCGCTGCTCTACGGCGTCGCCTATGCCATCAAGATGTCGAAGAAGGGCCCGCGGGAAATCGAGGGCTATTTCGACTTCGTCGTGCCTCCGCTCGAGGGCTTCTGGTGGCAAGACCGCGCCGATGGCGAGATTGATTATGCGCGGAAGGACGACTTCAACTTCATCTCGTGCATCCGTCTGCCCGATTTCGTCACTCGCGAGGACTTCGACTGGGCCGTTTCGGAAGCTGCCGCCAAGAAGAAGCTGGACTTCTCGGCGGTCGAGCTGCTGAGGGTCGACGAGGGCCTTTGCGTTCAATGCATGCATACCGGGCCTTACGACGGCGAGCCGGCGACCGTAGACGCCATGCGCGCATTCGCGGCGGAACAGGGCTACGCCCCCGACTTCTCCGAAGCCCGCCTGCATCACGAGATCTACCTCTCCGACCCGCGCAAGTGCGCGCCGGAGAAGCTCAAGACCGTGATCCGCCATCCCATAAAGTCGATTTAGCGAAACGAGTGGCGCCGCTCGCTCCGGCTTTTGGGGTTTATC
>NZ_CAAKNY010000041.1:20495-21363 GCF_901212495.1 Collinsella aerofaciens
TTTTGAGGTTGTCCCAACTTTTGTCCCCGAAGTCGACGAAACGCGACATCGCGTCATTCGGCGGCACACGTTCCGTGTCGATGCCGAAAACTGGGTGCAACTGGAATGACGGGACGGCAGGGCTGAAGCCATCGGGTGGGAGTAGGAAATTCTTTACTTATGGGGGTATAAATTTGATTTACTTTAGGATAAAACCCCATAACTATATGAATTGACCTGCTGACTCCAATGAAGTTTGGAGGGTAACTGCCAGGGGTGACGGCCCAGCGAGTGTTATTTCGAGAGCTACGCGCATCGAAAGCGAGATTTCGTGGTATAAAAAACTTGCCGGAAGTCGCGGCTTTCAGAGTACGGCTTACGTGTACGTTTAACCGCCGTGGGCGACGGAGTGCCGCAAGGCGTAGAGTATCGCTCACCTGTAGGGGCCTGCAGTGATGCGGGCCCCGCTTTGCCGTCGACATCGACTGCATCGTGGGGCTGCTGGAGGGCGAGAAGTAGGGCACCTCGGCTCAGTCTTGAGCCATGCGGAGTCGCTCCGCCTTTTTGAACGCTGCGCGCCCCAAATACCCGAGAAGCAGGTCATGAGGCGCGGCGGCGCGCTCGTGCCCGCGCATAGCCGTCACCATCAGCGTCTACGCGGCGTCGGCTTCAAGTGGAACTGACGCCGCTGCTGTATATGGTTTGCCTTGCTGCGAATGGCGATCAATGCCCGCGATGCTTCTGCTTGCGCTTTTGCTTCCGCTGCTCGAAGCGCGCATCAGCCTCTTCCGCGCGACGCTGGCTTCTCGCGTGAGCCGACTCCCGCTTCATCGTCTCCCGCTGACTCGCGAGCGCCTGCTGCGCCTTGGTGCCCATCGCCGGCTGCTTA
>NZ_CAAKNY010000041.1:21385-66966 GCF_901212495.1 Collinsella aerofaciens
TTCGACGCCTCGCGGGCGCGTCGCTTGGGGTTCTTCGCGGGCTTGCTCACCTCGGTCGGCTCGCCACCGAAGAACGAGAGCTTCTCCCATCTGCCGGCAACGAATTGCAGGATCTCCTCATCGGACGGCTCCGCGCCGAAGACGATGCGGGCGACGCCGTACCTCCCGCCCTCGACGTGCTCCGCCAGCCCGACCCAGAATTGGCCGTCGTGATATACGGTCAGGGTGGACGACACGCTGATCTGCATGGCTGGTTCCTCCTTTATGTAGATGACCATGCAGAGAAGGGACAACCAAGGAGGCAGGTTACTGATGCGGACTCCCGCACGCCCGCGACTACCCGACGGGGACTGTGTTTTCATCTCTGGTGCCAGTATTGTAGCACGCACGGGTGCGCCCGGCATCGCTGCCGGCGTGGCGCGACTGGGATTCGCTCCTCGATGCATCCCTGAACATATTGCTTCCCCGGTTACGAAACTTTAAAAAAATCGAGTTTCGAAACCGAGGAGGACCGAATGATGGCTTGGGTAGACCGCAATACGTAGGAAGTTTTGCCATCGTCTATGCTGAACACGAGGTCGTCATCCTCCCATCCGATCAGGCTGACCGAGCAATCAACACCTGGATCGACATCCCCTGCACATGAACCCGCTTATACGCGCAAACGAGGGCTACAAGGGCATGACCGCGCAGGAAGCGCTTGGGGTAGCGAACGGGGCCGAGCATCGCCCTGCGCTGGCCTTGGCATCAGGTCCTCGCACCGGGCGGTAATCCGAGGATCGGGAGTAAGGATTTGCCCAGCATCGATAATGTTCGGCTATACCCTTATTCCGTCTCCCTGCTCTTGCGGTATTCTGCGAGCCTGTCGTTCAATTCGCGGGTCTCGCGGCTCAGCTTGGCGTTGAAAGCAAGAGTGAGGACCGCCAGGATGGCGAGATAGACAACTGTGAAGGTAGCCCACGCCCCGGGGTCGTTCACGGGAACCCAAGCAAAGACAAACGCCAATGCACAGAGGGCTGCGTAGAGGCAAACGTCGAACAGCACCAGGCGCGCGGGATATGCCATCCGCCTGATCACCATGGGCGTGAAGAACACGAGCTGCAGCGCGGGGACGGCGACGCACGCGGCGAGAATCGACCAGCAATAGTTAATGCCCTGTTTGGCGGCGTCATCAGCGAAACAAGTCCCTAATGCCAAGAAGGCTATCATGGCAACAGTGAAGCCGATACAGATGCTTTTCACGAGGTATCCGAGGTTTTCCACGGGCGTCTTTTTATCGGTGTCGATAATGTCCCTGTCAATCATTCCAGTCTCCCTTCCTTCGTTTCGACTACTTCAGACCGAGCTTCGATTTGACGTCGGGCGCATACTGGCGCGAGATAACGACCCGCTCACCGTTTTCCAAGGTGGCGATGATCCTGCCGTTGACGTCGGGCTTGGGGGCGGCGATCGCGCGGAAGTTGACGATGCAACCTTTCGCGATGCGCAGGAAGTCGCAGTCCGCCAGGCGCTCCTCCATCTCGTAAAGTCGCAGGCCCGTCTCGAGAACCGTGTCGGCCGTATAGATGAACGTGCGCTTGTCGACCGACTCGATGAACAGGACGTCTTCTGCGCTCAGCACGCGCATGCAGCCGTCGGCCGTGCCCGTCACCTTCCTGTCAAGCATGCGCAGCCGAGCCGCTATATCGAGCACGCGGCGATCGGCCCTTACGCAGACGATCGTGACCTCTATATCTTGAGCTGCCTCTCGCTCTTCGATCGTGATCTTCATGCGTCCCCCTTTCGGACTGCTCTCATGCTAGCTGACGAAGACCGCCGAACCTTCGGCGTTCGACCAAGCTGCGCTGTCGAGGAACCAAGATACAGACTGGGCGAGCTAAGCAGCATGAGAGACTGCAGTCGCGCATCAGACGGTGCTGTGACTCATGATTAACCAGTCTTCGCTCGACGGAGTCGGCGTTTACATCAGCGCCGAGTTCGGGAGCGCATTGAGGTCATTCGCATTTCCCCATGCATATGAAAGTGGAACCGTTGAACTCTTGGGCTAATAAGCCGCCTGCGACGATTCTTTCGGTTGGAGCTCTTCCCGCGGCCTGCGGGCAATATTCCAGAGCTCGCGGACCGTTGACGGGGTTGAAAACCACCCGGTGCCGTCCTGCCCGGATCTCTCTCGGCGTCTTCGGCCTTTCGAATCCCATGGTTGGGCCGAAAGGTGGACCGTCCTCCGGATCTCGGGGTACGGCACCGCGTTCAGGTCGCGTTGGCGCCTGTGGGTTTCGCTCGGGACGGGCAGTCATCCGCGAACGCGCACACTGCGCATTAGCGGGCATCCGGCCCCTTGCTTTGGGTTGATTCGATCGCGTCCCCTGGGGCGGGCGGTGTCCTCAACCGCGGCACACGCCTCCTCTTGGCATCCCGGCGTCTCCAGCCAGCGCTGGACTGCTGCTGTCGCCTGTGCGTTACTTGACGTTTCATGCATAATGCCAGCCGCCCCGCGATATCACGTTCGCAGCGCGCAGGGACCGGAGAATCTTCACGATGAGAGTTGACGTCTAATACATTGCATCGTATAGTGTGTATTGCACAGTATACGACGAGGGGAGGTGTACGGATGGAGGCCCAGATGAAGCGCGGCTTCCTCGAGGCCTGCGTGCTCGCGGCCGTCTCGGGCGAGGAGTCCTACGGCTACAAGATCGTGAAGGACGTGCCCGCGAGCATGGGGCTCACGGAGTCGACGCTCTACCCGCTGCTCAAACGCCTGGAGAAAGCCGGATGCATCACGGCGCGCTCCGCCGAGCACAACGGTCGGCTGCGGCGCTATTACCGCATCACGGACGAAGGCCGCGAGCGCATCGAGGAGTTCCTGGCCGAGTGGCCGTCCGTGCAGGAGATCTATGCATACGTTGAGGAGGCGCACCATGACGCGCGATGAGTTCCTGGGCCGGCTGGGCGAGCTGCTCGCCTGCCTGCCGGCAGACCAGGTGAGGGAGACGCAGGAGTTCTACGCCGAGGCCATCGCCGACATCATGGAGGACGGCATGGGCGAGGAGGAGGCCGTGGCCGCCATGGGCGCACCCGGCGAGGTGGCAGAGGCCGTGCTCGACGACCTGCCCGCCGTGCCGCGCGCGATTGCGCGGACCAGGCGCAGGAGCACGACGCTCCTGTGGGTGCTGACCATCGTGTGGTCGCCGGTGTGGGTGCCGCTGTTGCTCGCCTTTGCGGCCGTGGCCGTTGCGGTCTACGTCTGCATCTGGATTCTCGCGCTCTGCGTGTGGATCGTGGCTGCGGCCCTTGGTGGCGCGGGCGTGGTCGAGCTCGTGTTCGCCGCGTGCGGCGTCGTCATCGGGCATGTCCCGTACGTCCTTGCATCGGCGGGCGTGGGGCTCGGACTCATCGGCGCGGCGCTTCTCGCGGGCACGGGCGCCTGGGCGGCCTCCAAGCAGATCGCGCGCCTCTCGGCGCTCTGGGCGAGGAAGGTCGCGTCGCCCTTCTGGAAGGACAGGGGCGAGAAGGGCGGCACTGCCGCGCATCTCGCGGCGTAGAAAGGAGTGAGTACCATGACCAGCGCGAAGAAGATCTACCTCGCCGTGGCGGGAGGGCTCGTCGCCGCGGGCGTCGTCCTCGCGGGCACCGGCTTTATCGTCTCCGGGTGCGACCCGGCAGTCTTCAACACGCAGATCGACCTGCGCGACGACACCATCGTCCTCGGCGGCGTCGAGGTGGACGACCCGACGGGCCTCCCCCTCATCGAGCAGCTCGCCGGAATCGGCGAGGTCGACACCTCCGGCATCACCGCGTCCGAATCCCCTGCTGCCCCGGAGGCGCCCGCCGCTCCCTAAGCATAGTGCGCCCGGACGCCCCGTCCGTCGGGCTGTGCAAGCCTGTGGAACCCGAACCTCAACCCCAACCCAACCGGCCTCGAGCCTGCGCCGATTCGCTCCCCGCCCCGCGCGGGGGCCCATGACGCATACCCAAAATCCGTCCGAGGAGAAAGGAAAGCAATGAGGACAGCCATGCCCCTCCGCCTTCACGGGGTCACGAAGGCGTACCGCGGGAGGACCGTCCTCGGCCCCATCGACCTCACCCTCGAGGCGGGGCGCGTCTACGGGCTCATCGGCGAGAACGGCGCCGGGAAGTCCACGCTCATCCGCATCATCACGGGCACCACTAGCCCCAGCTCGGGCTCGGTCGAGCTATTCGGCGCGCGCGGCGGACGCGGGCTCGCCGCCGCCCGAAGGCGCATGGGCTACATGCCCGACGCGAGTTCGGCCTACCCGGATCTCTCCGCGCGGGAGAATGGATTTGCAACGGTTGCTTAAACAATTTTTACAGGGACGGCCCTGCGTTCCTGAACTCAACTGGGCTCATGTAGCCCAGTGTCGAAGGGGCAGTCGCCCCAGTCCGCGTACCAGACCTGCGTGCCGCCGAGGGAGTTCTTCCTTCAGTAGGGCCAGTGCGGGACGCCCATCTTCTTCTCCTCCCTTCGGGGCGTCAGGCGCCGGGCCCAAGGCCGCACCTGCGCCCCAGCTCCGCCACGAGGGCGTCGTTGTCGGTCACCGAGACGATGGCGTCGCCGTCGTAGGACGCCTCGATGTAGACACGGTCGAGCGAGTTGGCCGTCCCCGCCCAGAGCGTCCTGGTGCGCCGGACGCCCCGCACGTGGGCGTAGGGTATCACCGAACGCGTCCCAGCGTACACGACGACGAGGCGGTCGCCGTAGAGCTCGAGGCGATTGCTGCGGACGGGAAGGGCAGCCAGGGCCACGAGGGCCGGGATGGGCAGCAGCGCGAGCCAGCCCCATAGGAGCGCGGGACTCGAGCTCAGGAAACACGCGATACACGCCGCGGATAAACCGCCCGCCACAATCACGATGGCCGCTATGAACCACGGGTCTGTCCTGCCGGGGAACACCCGCTCCGGCCGCTCGCCCTTCTCACCCATTACGGCCTCCCTCCCGACGCCCTCCCTGGCGGCGCGTGGGGCCGGAGAGTGCCTTGAACCCGTCGCCGACCATCTCGCCCCCGTTCCGTGGGCCTTCTGTAGCGGTATGTACCCCCGACTGTTCGGCGGATGTCGTACTATTAGACGTTTGTCGAACTTATATAAGACGGGTGCGGCAAGATCGAGCAGATTGTCCGCGCGAGAGGCTTCCCGCCGCAGCGCCCGGTCTCGGATTCAATGCATCGTGCTCAATTATGGCCAGCGAGGCGTTGCTCCCACACCCCTGGTTTGGAGTTGACATGGTCACATGCGGCACGTATGATGTCAAAAACTTGATGAGGATCGTGACTGTATGACAGGCGACACCGAAAGTTGGCCGCTGGCCGCTTTCGGTGTCGCTTTTTTCTGGACGGGACGTTCGAAGGATTGTATGGGTATGTTGCAGGTCGCAAAGGTACTCAACAACAATATTGCTGTTGTGGTTGATGCTCGCGGTAGCGACTGCATTGCCATGGGGCGCGGGATTGCGTTTGGTCGCAAGCGCGGAGACCTCATTGACGAGGATAGCGTAGAGCGCCTGTTTACCCAGCACGTCGCCGAGCTGTCCGGCAAGCTGGGCCAACTGGTGTCATCTATTCCCGAAGAGTACTTCGAGGCGACGCGGGCGATTGTCGAGCATGCCAAACTGCGTCTCGGCAGGAATCTCGATGACGGGGTCTATCTTGCACTGACGGATCATATTCACTTTGCTGTCAAGCGAGCCCTTGCGGGGCAGGCCCTCGATAACCGCCTGAACTATGAGATCGGTATGGTGTACCCCGATGAGTTCGAATGTGCCCAGACCGCCATCTCCTTTATCGACCGCACCTTCCACGTCACGCTTCCGCAGGAGGAGGCAGGATTCATCGCCATGCACCTCGTCAACGCCGAGATGGGTGGTATGGGCATACAGACGGCGACGACGATGGCCAAGATCATACGCGGCGCACTCGATATCGTTAAAGAGTACTTCGATATTGATTTGGACGAGGCAACAATTGCCTATTACCGTTTTATGGTCCATCTTAAGTTCTTCGCTCAGCGTGTTGTCATGTCCGATATGTCCGATGCCGCCACCGAGTCCCGTGACCGCCAGTTGCAAATCACGGTGATGCAACAGTACCCCGATGCCTACGAGTGCGCCAAGGAGATTGCATCGCGTACGGCGCGGTCCTATGGCTGCTCTGTTCCCGAGGACGAGTGTCTGTACCTTGCCTTGCATATCGAGCGCGTGGTGCACGGCAGCCCACGCCAGCACGCCGGGAGAGGAGGGGATGTGTAGGGTCACAGTCTACGTTCACGGTTAGAGAATCACGAGAAAGAGGAGACACGTGTTTAAGCAACTGCAAAAGATCGGCAAGGCATTTATGCTGCCGATTGCTATTCTGCCGGCAGCGGGCTTGCTGCTGGGAATCGGCGGCGCATTTAGCAGCTCCGCAACCATTGCCGCATACCCCCTGTTGAACGTACCTTGGCTACAGGCGGCCTTCAAGGTCATGAGCGCGGCGGGAAACGTGGTGTTCGCCAACCTTCCCATGCTGCTGTGCATCGGACTTTGCATTGGTCTTGCCCGCCGCGACAAGGGTGTGGCGGCGCTCGCGGGCATCGTGGGATACCTGGTCATGACGGCGACCTCGTCCACGCTGCTCTCGATTTTTAACCCTGACGGTGCGGCGATCGATACCGGCGTCATCGGCGCCCTCGTCATTGGCCTCGTGGCCGTCACCTTGCACAACCGCTACCAGAACATCCAGCTTCCGCAGGTCCTGGGCTTCTTTGGCGGCTCGCGTTTCGTGCCTATCGTCACGAGCCTGGCAGCGATCTTTGTCGGATCCCTGTTCTATATCGTCTGGCCGCCGTTTCAGCAGCTGCTCGTTCATGCGGGAGAGGTCATCTCTGCTGCCGGTGTCGTCGGTACGTTCTTCTATGGCTTCCTCATGCGCCTGTGTGGGGCCATCGGCTTGCACCACATGATCTATCCCATGTTCTGGTACACGGAGCTGGGCGGCACCGCTGTCGTTGCCGGCCACTCCGTGGTTGGTGCCCAGAACATCTTCTTCGCCCAGCTTGCCGACCCGAATCACACCGGCCTGTTTACCGAGGGGACGCGCTTTTTCGCGGGGCGCTTCGCGACCATGATGTTCGGTCTGCCCGCCGCCGCACTGGCCATGTACCACTGTGTGCCCAAGGAGCGCCGCGAGAAATATGCCGGCCTTTTTCTGGGTGTTGCCCTGACGTCGTTTCTGACCGGCATCACCGAACCTCTCGAGTATATGTTCCTCTTCGTTTGCCCACCTTTGTATGTGCTGCATTCGTTCTTTGACGGCATATCGTTTCTTGTCGCCGATATCTTGAACATCAGAATCGGTAATACGTTCTCTGGCGGCTTCATAGATTTCTTCCTCTTTGGCATCATGCAGGGAAACGCCAAGACAAACTGGCTACTCGAGATCCCGGTCGGTGTTGCGTGGTTCGCTCTGTATTACCTATCCTTCCGCTTCCTGATTACCAAATTCGATATCAAGACACCCGGTCGCGATGAGGAGGCAGCGACGATTGAAGAGCCGAAGGCTCCTGCCAAAGGCGACCTTGCCGATGATGCGAAAGTGATCGTCGAGGCACTGGGCGGTCCCGAGAATATCGAGGATGTGGATGCGTGCATTACCCGCTTGCGCGTTGGGGTGAAAGATCCTGCCAAGGTCGATCACGATGCATTCAAAAAGCTTGGCGCTGCCGGAGTTTTGGATGTCGATGGCGGCATCCAGGCTGTCTTTGGTGCAAAGGCGATCTTGTACAAGACCGCCGTCCTCGAGGAGCTCGGCATAGACGAGTAAAATGAGCGGCCGCATCCGCATCGCATGGCGAACATCGTTGATGCGGTGCGCTGCGGCCATCGCGACAGAAAGGGCATAAATGTCTGCCAACAAGGCAAAACGCCGCCCGAGTGAGCCTGCGCAGAGGGTCCAGCAGCCTGCCGCCCGCAGTGACGGAGGATGTGTTTTCTTCGCACGCCGACTTGTGTCCTTGCTGGTCGATTATGTAGTGAGCGCGGGGGTCGTTAGTATTTTCTACGCATGCGCGTACATTTTCTACCTCGATACGTCCACCTCCTCGCAGGGCAGCTTGATGCTTCTGTGTGCAATCCTGTTCGTATTGCAGACGACGATCTATGTCCCATGGAAAACTGGGGCGAGCGTGGGAGAACACCTGTTGCGCCTCAGGGTCATCCGGTGGGATCGTCGCGCCCGCACACCCTCTCAGATATTTGTTCAGGAGTGCATAATGAAAGTCGTCTTCGGCCCGTTCACTATCGTGCTGTTTGTACTCGATTACGTGATCGGCGGCCTACTGCTGCATCGCGATCCCGATCACGAGTTCGCACTCGATTCTATTTTGAAGATCCACGTCATCCCCAATAGACAATCATCCTAGATGGAGGATTACCATGTCCGTGCACCCACTGATTAAATCCCTAAAGGCAAGTCTCATCGTGAGCGTTCAGGCCTATCCCGGCGAGCCGCTGCGCACGCCCGAAACGATGGCGCAGATGTCGCGTGCCTGCGAGTTAGGGGGCGCAGCGGCTATCCGCTGTCAGGGGCTTTCCGATATTGCTGCCATCAAAGGCCGTGTCGAGGTGCCAGTCATCGGTCTGTGGAAGGACGGGCATGAGGGTGTCTATATCACGCCCACGCTGCGTCATGCCCGCGCCTGCGTCGCCGCAGGTGCTGATATCGTGGCCGTCGACGCGACCGACCGTCATCGTCCCGACGGTAAGTTGCTCGAGGATACGGTGCGCCCGCTTCAGGAAGAGGGGGTGTTGCTCATGGCCGACTGCATGACTATCGAGGACATTCGCCATGCGTACGAGCTGGGCTTCGACTTGGTTTCCACCACGCTGTCGCACAATAAACCTGCGATTGAGACGTCATTGAACGAAGGACCCGATCTACCGTTATTGCGCCAGGCCGTCGAGGAGTTTCCAGATTTGCCAATCATCTGCGAGGGACATGTGCATACGCCGCAAGATGCCCGCGCTGCCCTCGACGCTGGCGCCTGGGCCGTGGTGGTTGGGACGGCTATCACACATCCTACGAGCGTTACGAGTTGGTTTAAGGCGGCTCTTGACGAGTAGGGTTGTCATGGCATCGCTCTCGTTTTGTTGCGTGCTTTATGCGTCATGTCGAAAAAGCACGCCTTGATTGGTGCTGATTGCAGATGCCAGTAGAGACTCCCATAAATCGAATGGCGTGTTACAGCGTAAACAGTTAGCCCCGGTACGACCGCTGATTCAAGTCGCCGGGGCTCAACCCATCTCGCGCTGGAGGTTCCGGGCGAGGAGGCCTCCAACGAGTGGTTGGAGGCCGTGGACGATGAGGAATACCTTAAAGCAATCATGGTGAATCGTAAAATCCACCTCTGATGCCATGACCGTCGAGAGCCGTGCCGACGCCGCGCCTTACTCAGAAGTCGCCTTGCGTGGCAAACACTGGAAGATCCCCGCCAGGCAGAGGATGTCCACGGCGGCCATGAGTATCTGGGGAGGCTCGGCGACGAGGTTCGAGTACGTGCACGCCATGGTAATCACTATGAACGGAACCAGCATCGCCGCGTACAGGAGGCGCCTGCGCGCGCTCCTCTGCATGGCGAACCCCCACGTGCCCGCGCACAGCGCGACGGCCATGTACCCGAGCGCGTCCTTTGCGCTGGACAGGACGTTCGCAAGATAGCCCGCGCTGCCGGACTCAAGTGCGCTATAGGCGGCAAGGGCGGCCGTGTACCCGTAGTAGCCCAGGCACAGGCCGGAAAAGAAAACCAGAACCCTCCAGAACGCCCTTTTGGGCTCCGTGTTCCCGAATGTTATGAGCGCAACCACCACGAATGGATAGATGTCGATGTCGGAGACCAGGAACCTGAATCCTAGATGGGGCGAGTTCAGTTGGTCGGACAACCACGGAACGACCGTCTGGCCCAGGAGGCCCACCAGCGCTGCGAAGACGAATAGTGCGACATACCCGTTCGTTCGTCTGCCACATTGCATGACTGCCGTCCCTTCTCCGCATGACGGACAACAAAGACATGTCATTTACCAGGTCTATTCAATCGACGCTCGAGCCGTCAACTCGTTTCATTCTACACTTGGAGTCCACGGCGTCACGCACAACGCGGGAATGCCCGCCAGTTTAGATTGGCGCGCATCAGAAGCGTGTTTGTGTACTCCGGCATCTCGTAGGCTCCGTTTCCTCACGCAAACGGTTTATCGGCCCAATCGGTGTGCGGTGTGGGCGGTATGCGAACTGTGTAATATGCGGCATTTGAAGAAACCGTGTGGATGGAGGGGTGGCTTCGGCCTCGTCGCGCCCATGGGTATCAGTGCAAAACGATGATGGCGTCGATTAAGGAGATAGCTATGGCAACGTCAACGCTGGACAGTTTTATGAGCCTACTGTTGGGACGCTTCGACAACCGCGAACAGTTTGAGGCGAAGAGGGCGGCCGGGGAAGTGTTTCCTTTCGCCCGCCATGTCAACACCGCATGCAACGATAAGATTTTAGGCCTACCGGCAGATTTCCCCGGCGTATTCATGATCGAAGAGAGCTATTACGAGACTGATGGGAAAAAATCCTCGTCACCCCATTTGTTCCTCTTCACCGAGGAGTCGGAAGGTGTTTTGCTGACCTCCTACGATGCGCCGGAAGGCAATGACAAGCGCACGCTCTCGTATGACACCATGGTTCCTGCAGAGTATGCTTCGCTTAAGGAGTCCGGAAAATTTGTGCCCGCGCTCTATCGTGAACGCGACGGCGTGTGGGAGGGCGGATCGGACTCGATGTTTACGCCGGTCATGAAGTTCCATCTTTTTGAGCGATTCTCAGCCGATGCTCTAGAGGTGACTGAGACCATGGAGGTAAACGGTAGGCGCGTCTTTGGGTTTGACGACCCGATTGTCTATCACCGCGTCCAGGACTAGGCCGTATGTCCCCCTCATTATCTATGGTACCTGCCGTGGTTTGTTCGTCGGGAGGGACAAGAAGCCGCCTCCCCATAGGGAAGGCGGCTGTGAATTCGTTACCGGATGATTGAGGGATTAGCGTTGGTGTTCGCGGCGCTTGGTGAAGATACCCAGCGCTGCGAGGGAGGCGCCGGCAGCAGAGATGATGCCCGCGATGCCCAGACCCGCGTCGCCTGTTTTGGGGAGGTCCTTGCCGGACTTCTGGGAGGTCTTGTTGCCGGAAGATTTGACATTGGCTTTCTTAGGTGAGCCGTTCTTATCGCCGTTGGCGTTATCGCCCTTTTCGGTCTTATCGCCGGTGTTCGGGGTTGTGGTGCCGGGGGTTGTGGTGCCGGGTGTCGTCGTGCCGGGCTTGCTGGGCTGGGCGATCACGAGGGTGGCGGAGCCGACCTGTTCGTTGTTGTAGCCGTTGCCGTCGTACATGAAGCCGATCTGGTAGGTGCCCGGTTTCCCGTTCTGGATGTCGGTCAGCTGCGTGCCCAGCATGACGTGGAAGTTGCTGTCGTTCACGACGGAGCTACCGTTGACCTCGGCGGTCTTGACGAGCTTCTCCTTGATGAGAGCGATGAGCTTGTTCGTGCTGAGACCCTTGACGTCGCTGGGGGCAAGGGTTGCGGACTCGGCAAACTCGAAGACGCCTTTCTTGGTGATCGCGACCTTAAACGTAACCTTCGCAGGATCTGCAACCGTCCACCGCTGTGCGGCGGCATCCCACTTGAACGTCGCGGTCAGCTTCGAGGCGCTCTGGTCCCATGCCACCTTGTCGAGGACGACGGGCGGAACCAGCGGGCGGTAGTAGTAATCGATTGCGGACGAGTTGACCGTCACGTCGGTGTACCAGGCGCCGTCGGTGCCCTTGTGCGCCGCTGCGATGGAGAAGGAGCCGGCGGGCAGGGCATGCTGTTCGTTCGTGATTCCTTGGCCCATGACGGTCAGCAGTATACCGCCCTTCGTGGAGGACACCGTGTCCGCGGTGAGCGCGGGCGCCGCCTCGCTGGCGGAATCGGTCACGGTCAGCTTGGCCTCGGCGATCTTTTTGCCGTCAAAGAACTGAATCGTGTACGTTCCGGGCTTCTTGTTCTGGAGATCGCCTGCGCTGTTGCCGAAGCCGACGTCGACCCTGTCCTTGATGTCGCGGCCGTTATAGGTCGCCTCGACGAGCATCAGATCCTTGAGCTGCCACTTGAGCTGCATGAGGTTGCCCTTGAGCTGGCTCGCGTTGATGGTCGCGTTCTGCGCCTTGACATTGTAGCCGCTCTGCGCATCCTGGGCGGCCACCGGGGTGGCGTCCGCCTGTGCGGCGAGAGCCGTTGCAGGCATCGCCGCCGGTGCCATAATCAAAGCGGTACCCATGACGGTGACAATCGCGTGCTTAAGCTTCATATCTATCTCCTTTTGACGAACGTCATATGGAACGGTTGTTATGATATGAACCTCAGAATTGCAGGACGTATGGCGACCGTAAAGAAATCGCGATGAACTGCCCAGTGAGCTGCCTAGATGAGTCGTCTATATAAACGGTATTGCCGATTGTGTCAGCATAGGCTCGTCATCTTAGTCGTCAAGGTACCTATATCTGCCTGTTTGCTTCCTAAGGAATAGGTCAGATTTCTGCCCGTGAGTTGGCCGCGAAAACGCGCACGGGGATGTAAAAGGGGGCTGAGTGACATTGTGTGTGCCACTCAGTCCCCTTTTGCGATAATGCCAAACTAAAATGACACGAAGTTGTGGGCGTTAGTCAAACAGACTCGGCATATCGTTTTCCTTCATGAGGGCGCCGGCGGAGGGCGGGCTCTGCGCGGTGAACTTCTCGGCCGAGACGCCGGCGCCAAGAATCTCCTCGGTTGTGCCGACGGTGGTGATTCCTTGAGCACCTGCGCATACAGCAGCTTGCTGCCGCCGTAGATGGCGTTCTTGAGGCGCTTGCGGTTGGTCTTGGTAGCGTATCCGGCAAGTGCGACACGCACCACGCGGCCGTTCTCAAAGACAAACAGCACGTCGGCCTTGTAGTCTTCGGGGTCGATGACCCAGATCACGCTCTCGTCGGGTTCCATTTCGAGATCGGTGGGCAGGTACGAGCCCAGCTGTGCCGACTTGGTGTCCTCAAACGCCGCAACCTTGCACTTGTACACCTGGCTCTTGTTGGTAAAGACCAGCAGCTCGTGGGTGTTGGAGGACGGAAACTCGATAAAGGGTTTGTCGCCGTCCTTGTACTTGAGCGTCGCAGCTTTCTTGAGCACGCGGTCCGTCATCTTTTTCAGGTAGCCCTCGCGAGAGAGCATGATGGTAACCGGATACTCCTCGACCTCGGGCTCCAGGCTTACCTCGATGACTTCGTGGGGCTCGATCCTGCCCGTGCGACGCGGTATCACATATTTCTTGTTGACCGCGGCCAGCTCGTCGCTGATGACCTTCTTGATGTTGTCTTCGCTCGAGAGAATCTCCTTAAGTTCGGCAATCTCACCCTCGAGCTTAGCGATGTCCTTAGTGCGGTTGAGGATGTACTCCTCGTTGATGTTGCGGAGCTTAAGTTCGGCAACAAACTCGGCCTGGGTCTCGTCGATGTCAAAACCCTTCATAAGGTTGGGCACGACCTCGGCCTCGAGTTTGGTGCCGCGGATGATGGCGATGGCCTTGTCGATATCGAGCAAGATCGCCTCGAGGCCGTGCAGCAGGTGCAGGCGCTCGGACTTTTTGCCTAGGTCAAAGTTAATGCGGCGACGCGTGGACTCAATACGCCACTTGACCCACTCGTGCAGAATCTGGCGCACGCCCATAACACGGGGATAGCCGTCGACGAGCACGTTGAAGTTGCACGAGAACGAATCCTGCAGCGTGGTCGAGCGATAGAGTTTGGCCATGAGCTTGTCGGGGTCGACGCCGCGCTTAAGGTCGATAGCGATGCGCAGACCCGAAAGGTCGGTCTCGTCGCGAATGTCTGCGATCTCCTTGACCTTGCCCTCCTTGGAGAGCTTGACGATGCGCTCGATGATGACATCGGTCTTGGTGGTGTAGGGGATCTCGTAGACCTCGATGATGCGCTCTTCGGGAATCCAGCGCCAGCGGGAGCGGATCTGGAAGCTGCCCAGGCCGGTCTCGACGATCTTTTCCATCTCCTCGCGGCGGTAGATGATCTCGCCGCCGGTCGAGAAGTCGGGCATGGGCATATACTCGAGCAGGTCGCAGTCGGGATCCTGCAGGTAGTGCATCGTGGCGGTGCAGACCTCGTTGAGGTTAAAGCCGCAGATGTCGGACGCCATGGCGACGCCGATGCCCTTATTGGCCGAGACAAGGATGTTGGGGAACGTGGTGGGCAGCAGGCGCGGCTCCTTCATGGCGCCGTCGTAGCTGTCGACGAAGTCGACCGGGTCCTTGTCGATGTCCTTGAAGATCTCGGCGCTGATGGGGGAGAGCTTGGCCTCGGTGTAACGCGAGGCGGCGTAGCTCAGGTCGCCCGAATAGTACTTACCAAAGTTGCCCTTCGACTCCACGAAGGGGGCGAGCAGCGCCTCGTTGCCGGTGGCCAAGCGCACCATCGTCTCGTAGATCGCGGCATCGCCGTGCGGGTTGAGCTTCATGGTCTGGCCCACAATGTTGGCACTCTTCTGGCGCTCGCCCTTGAGCAGACCCATCTTGTACATGGTGTAGAGCAGCTTGCGGTGCGAGGGCTTAAAGCCGTCGATCTCGGGGAATGCACGCGAGACGTTGACGCTCATGGCGTAGGGCATGTAGTTGACCTCGAGCGTTTGTGTGATCGGCTGGTCGGTGACCTCGGAGTGCAGGCCGATAACGTTTTCGGCGTTGACCTGCTTTTTCTTGGGCTGGTTCTTCGTCTTCTTCTTTGCCACGATATCCTCTTGAACTTCTTATGGGCCGTCGTTATCGATTTGCTGCTACTGCAGGTCCAGTTGGTCCAGGTATTCCTTGCCGTGCTCGGAGATATGGCGCTTGCGGCCCGCCTCGTCGTTGCCCAGCAACAGGTTGAACATGGTTTCCATCTTGGTGACGTCCTCGGGCTCCACCTTGATCAGGCGACGCGTCTCGGGGTTCATGGTGGTGAGCCACATCATGTCCGGGTCGTTCTCACCAAGACCCTTGGAGCGGTTGATGGAGCACTTCTGGTCGCCGATCTCCTTGAGGATGCCGTTCTTCTCGAGATCGGTGTAGGCAAAGTAGGTCTTCTCTTTGCAGTTGATCTCGTAGAGCGGCGACTCGGCGATATACACGTAACCCTCGTCGATAAGTGTGGGCACCAGGCGGTAGAGCATAGTGAGCACGAGCGTGCGGATGTGATAACCGTCGACGTCGGCGTCCGTACAGATAATGACTTTGTTCCAGTTGAGGTTGTCCAGGTCAAAGGCGCCAAGGTTCTTGATGCGCTTGTCCTTGATCTCCACGCCGCAGCCCAGCACGCGCATGAGGTCCATGATGATGTCGGACTTAAAGATGCGCGGGTAGTCCTCCTTTAGGCAGTTGAGGATTTTGCCACGGACGGGCATAACACCCTGGAACTCGGCATCGCGCGAGGTGCGAATGGCGCCTGCTGCCGAGTCGCCCTCTACGATGTAGATCTCGCGGCGGCTCTTGTCCTTGGAGCGGCAGTCGATGAACTTCTGCACGCGGTTGGCCATGTCGGTCTTCTGCTGCAGGTTGGTCTTGATGCTCTGGCGCGTCTTCTCGGCGTTCTCGCGCGAGCGCTTGTTGATGAGCACCTGCTCCAGGATCTTGTTGGCGGCGTCTTTGTTCTCGATCAAGTAGGTCGAGAGGCGCTCCTTAAAGAAGGCCGTCATGGCCTGCTGGATAAAGCGGTTATTGATGGCCTTCTTGGTCTGGTTTTCGTAGGACGTCTGGGTGGAGAAGCAGTTGGTCACCAGCACCAGACAGTCCTGGACGTCTTGCCACTTAATGCCGCTCTCGTTTTTGTTGTATTTGCCCTGTTGCTTAATGTAGGCATCGATGGCGCTGGTCAGAGCGCTGCGGGCGGCCTTCTCGGGCGAACCGCCGTTCTCGAGCCACGATGAGTTGTGGTAGTACTCCTGCATCATGAAGGTGCGCGAGAAGCACATGCATGCGGTGATCTTTACGTTGTAGTCGGGCAGGTCCTCGCGGTCGCGACCGCGGCGGTCGGCCTCGATAAAGAAAGGCTCGGTGAGGTAGTCGGTACCGACCTTCTCGAGCACGTAGTCCTCGATGCCCTTGGGATAGCAAAAATCCTCTTCGGAAAACTCGCCGTCGTCGCCCTCTATGCGCAGACGGAAGGTCACGTTGGCGTTGACCACGGCCTGACGGCGCATGGTCTCGCGATACCAATCGTGGGGGATGCTAATCGAGGTAAAGACCTCAAGATCGGGGCGCCACTTGATGGTGGTGCCGGTACGGTCCTCGTCGCTGGGCTCAATCTCGAGAGCCTTCTTTTTGGCGCCGACAACCTTGCCCTTCTTAAAGTGCAGGGAGTATTTGTTGCCATCGCGCCAAACCGTGACGTCCATGTATTCGGAGGCGTACTGTGTCGCGCAGGAGCCCAGGCCGTTGGTGCCGAGCGAGAAGTCGTAGTCGCCACCCTGGTTGTTGTTGTATTTGCCGCCGGCGTAGAGCTCGCAAAAGACGAGTTCCCAGTTAAAGCGCTTCTCGGAGGGGTTCCAATCGAGTGGACAGCCGCGGCCGTTATCCTCTACCTGGATAGAGCCATCGCGAAAGGCGGTGAGGGTGATGAGCTTGCCGTAGCCCTGGCGCGCCTCGTCAACGGCGTTGGACAGGATCTCGAAGGCGGCGTGCGCGCAACCATCGAGGCCGTCCGAGCCAAAGATGACGGCGGGGCGCAGGCGTACGCGCTCCTCGTCCTTGAGCTGGCGGATACTGTCGTTACCATAGTTTGCGGTGTTTTTTGCCATACTCGCTCTCTCGGTGCTCCTTTGCTGCGTTTAAGTCATATAGATAGTCAAGGTAGCATAGCCCAGCCCGTGGGCGATTCCACCCAACACGAAATCCATCGAACGCGCGTTCGAAGATTAAGCTGAGGCATTGGGCTATAGCGCGGCATTGTTGAACAGATTTAGATACAGATGAGTTTTATTTAATAGCGGCGTAGATACACTAAACAAAATCGAACGATTATGGGTGACACGATTTCAGCCAACTGCTGCACTAAGAATCATGTTTACTCAAACATCTGCGACAGGTCGATGAAGATGGTTCGTTCGCTCTTGTCGGCTTCAAAACCGGAGCGCGAGAAGAAGCCGTAGCGATGGCATGTTAGCCCCGTTGCCTCGACCTGAGCGATTTCCTTATCAACCATCTTTTGAGTGATGGGAGATTTGCGGAACTTGGCTTCGTAGAATGTGTAACCGTCGGGGTCTTGCGTTACCACATCGAATTCGCCACTCGTTTTGTTTACGGGGTCGTCGTACCAGTACTTGCCTATGGCGTCGAAGGCTGGCTCGACCATGCCGGATCTGTTTTGTCGTACGAGGTATTGGCGACAAATTTCTTCGAACATATGCGGGACGTAGTTTTCCTCGAAGTCTTGGGCGACATGGCGATCATAGAAGACTTCTGGGTCGAGCAGCTGGCGCGCGGAGGCATTTCGAAAGACGTAGCGATAGTAAAAGAGCGAAAGCGGGTCCACCACAAAGTAGCCGGACTTGCGCTTGTTCGTAGGGTCGTTGATGGGCGCACGCTTTTGGACGATCTCGAGCGATATGAGCTTGTCGAGCACGTCTGCCATGGCGGGGCCGCTCGAGACGTGCGACTGCGCCAGCACATCTCCCCAGCGTGAGTAACCTTGTGCGAGAGCCCCGAAAACTTCGTTGGCGTTGGTCATCTTAGAGATTTCGGCGCCGAGATAGGACGGAACTTCGCTCTCTAAGCGGGCTCCGGGTTCTGTGACGAGCTCGATGATGTTGTCGCGCACACTTTGGGATTGATCGATGAGGCGATTGTAAAAGGGAATGCCGCCAAAAACACTGTAGAGCCGCACCTTGTCTTCGGACGAGAATGCGGGATAGAACTTCGCGGCGTCAAAGTAGTCCATGGGCTTAAGCTCGAGCGTAAGGTCGATTCGTCCGTAAAGGGGGCTCGCATGTTCGATGAGGGATTTCATGATCTCAACGTAGGATCCGCACAGAACGATGCTTAAACGTGAGTCTTCCCTATGGGTGTCGATTGAAGTCTGAAGGATACTGTCTAAGCCTTTAACCGCATCTCTCAAGTAAGGGTATTCGTCGAGAATGAGTGCGAAGTTCTTGTCCTTGGCCTGGGCAAACAGAAATTCGATGAGTTCGCGGATGCCCGTGAAAGCGAGCGGCGGAAACCCCAACGCTTCAGCGGCAAGGGCGGAAAGGCTTTCAAGGTTGTCCGCCTCGGAGGTTTGGCGGCACTCGTAGTAGATCGTTGTGGTGTCTGACAAATCGATTAGCGCCTGCTTGATGAGTTCGCTTTTGCCGACGCGACGCCTGCCGTAAACGAGAACATTGCGCTGCTCGGGCGCCTTGAGCGTTTTCTTAATACGGGCGAGTTCATGCTCCCTGCCAATGAATTCCACTTACTCGGTTCCTTCCGACTCGGTTTTGTCCGAGTAAATTGTAGTGCATGAATCAGTTTATGCCCAAGTTTACTCGGATAAAACCGAGTCGGTTCTGACCGAGTAAGATTGAAAAGCGAATCGAAATCACTATGCCGTATGGCGATGGCGGACATGGTTTTCATAATGACGGGTATAGTTGACATTATCCGATGAATGCAATATATTTCTGTCATGTTGCAACGGATATCTGTCCGATATCACGAAAGGAACTTTATGCCGGGCAAGAAGAACCTACGCATGAAGGCGGCGCGCGCGGCGGCTGGCCTTTCGCAAGCCGACTTAGCCCAGGCCGTGGGCGTTACGCGTCAAACCATCGGCCTGATCGAGGCCGGTGGCTACAATCCCACGCTCAACCTGTGCGTGGCAGTCTGCAAAGCGCTGCGCGTTACGTTGAACGACTTGTTTTGGGACGACGAGATTAAAGCCGACCCTAACGCTCTTTAGGAGGCCACTATGAAATTTGAAGATCTTAAAATCGTGCAAAAGTGGCGTGAGTATGCAGGCCCAAAGGATGAGCGCCTGGAAGCAGAGAACGCGAAGATCTACAAGATTGGCTTCGTGCTGCTTTCGTTTGGCATGCTGATGATTCTTTTCTATCAGACTATAGCTCGACAGGTTGCGTGGGTTCACAGCAACGCCACCGAAATGCCGCACCTCTTTGTAACACCGGTTGAGGCTGCCATGTATGCGTGGCTCGTTATCGTGATGCTGATTTGTGCGGTGCTGCAAACGCGAAAGGGCTATGTCGATACCAACCGTTTTGGGCAAACCGAGCATCTTCCCGTTGGATACTTCCTGCTCGTCTGCGGTATCAGCGGGGTCACGAGCGCACTTGTCATTGCGGTGATGCACTGTGTTGCAGAGGCACAGATTGTGCCGCTCGAAAGTGTCTTTTGGGTGGCGAACTTGGCTACGGGCGCGTACTTTGGCCTGGCAGTCGCCGTTGTCACATTTGCCACCCTGTGCGCAGCGCACTTCTCGGCGAAAAGGCGCCGTGCCAAGATTGAGGCAGACCTCGACTCTGCTGGCGACATCTAATTAATGTGCGGGCCTAACGCCGACAAATGGCTCGCCGTCGCCATAAGTTCTGTGCGAGTACGGTTGGTAATCGCTTCTATAGGAAGCAGCTTCGTCATTTCCAAAGCCTGAGTGCCTTGAGAGTCGCCGAGCGCAATGCAGTGTTTCCCTTCATGAACGGCGACTTTACCCAATGGGACCTATATCTGGCATCCTCCTTTGAGTATGCGATGAGACTGATAGACGGATTCATCTCCATGCTCGAGTCGAGGAATCTTGTTTGCGTCGCCCAGCTTCTCCGCGCACAGGTTGGAGTCTGCCTGCGGACATTCGCGTTATTCGCTGCCGAAGACCAGGATGACTTTCTCAAGCAGGTGTTTCAAGGTGTGCCTGTGAACAAGCTGATAGATTTTTCGGGTGAGAAGATGTTCGATAGAAGACTTCAAGACTTACTCGAGAAGTACGATTCAAAGGTAAAAGATGTATACAAGGTGACGTCTGGATCCGTTCACTTCTCCACTGATATTCTGCCGAGCATGGGTGTGCCTGGGGAGGGCTATGAGGTCGATTTTAATTTTGGAGCCGAGCCCAACGAGAGAAACAATGCGCCTCTCGTGGAATGCGGTAAGGCGTTCTGCCACTATGTCGACCTGCATCTTCAGATGCTCCATAAGGTGACTGCTTCGGATGAATGGTATGCCGATCGATTCCGTATCGATTCCGATGGTCCTACAGGCGAAGCCTCGAAAAGCGAGAAGGTGTAGGTCGAACGCATTGACGCCGCCTTGACAGTATCCCGAGTGAGTAGACGCGCGGAATTTGTCCCCGAGGGAAACGGGGTCGTTTCTGGGTCCGTGAAACTCGAATCGAGCCCAATGGGTGTGTCAGCGGTCTCCGTATGGCGTTTTCCTAGATGGTTAATGTGGAGTAAAGCGTGGCGCGGCGTCGCCACCCGTCTGCGCCGCCCACTCGTGCGTTCCGATAAGCGTTCCGTAAACGCTTATCGGTGCTCTTTTCGCCCGTGGCTCACGTCTTCTATGATTAATGTGAAATGATCTCGTCCGAGAGGTTGGGGCTGCCGTGGACATGCTGATGGGACTCGTCACAAGCGTCTTTCTCACAGCTCTCTGTCTGGTCGTGCTCGTGGGAGACATCAAAGGCTTTCTGCTCGACCGCAAGCTCCGGGCCCGGGGTTACACGCGGCTCCGTTACGTCTTCCAAAGACTCGAGCGTGACGAGGACGGGACCCTCCGCTGGCGCGAGGAGAACCCGAGGCAGTGGCGCTGCGCGACAACGGGCGATCCGGAGCATGACGACTCGCTGTTCTTGGGCACGCCGGTATACGTGTGCGAGCAGACGGGTGAGGAAGTTGTCCTGCGGGACACCTTGCAGCCGAGTTGGGCGACTTGGGGGGATGATTTGTACAGCTGCGGGCCGGAGTACCCGCTCATCGACTACCTCGCGCCCGACGGGACGCTGTTCTTCGGCAGGCCGGAGATCCCGGAGACGATCAATCCGCGCATGGACGCACTGCTCGCGATGCTTCTACCGTTTTTCGTCTTCGGGATCATCAAAACCGGTGCGGCCGTTCTGGGTGATCTTCTGGGGTGATGGGCGCTCTCTCGAAGGCGGGGGCGCAGGTCGCCCGCACGCGCCTGCCGGGGTGGCTCTCCGAGTTCGTGCGCACCCGCGTGGGCCTGCGCGAGCACGTGGCCCTCATGAGCGTCCTCACGGGCGGCCTCCGGGAGTAGCGGCACCTGCTTGCTGTTGCGGGACAATCTCTGCCCGATCGATGGGATTCCTATATCCGCGGGCACGCGGCCATAGGAAACGATCTGCGCCGGTGCAGCGGCGCGCTCGAGTTGGCGCGGCACCAGACGGCCATGACCTCCTTGCACAAGCCTCACCTCGTTTTGTACATGTCCGTGCGAAGCGATAGGACAATCCCCTTAGGTATCTGCCCATTCGTCTTGCTCGGCATGCCTTACGCGGCGCCGACCAGGTACGTCAGGGTTTCCCGAAGGCTCGCGTCGTCCACCATCCACGTGCCGTCATTGCCTTTGGAGAGCCAGGCGCTCAGGTAGCCATCGTCTCTTACCGCGGCTTTCGAGAGCACCTCGTTGAAATAGGCGCTCATCTGGGCCTTTTGGTCGTTCGTGAGCGCGACGGCAACTCCATCGGGTCCATATGCCCCGTAGAGTCCGTTGCTCAAGACGTAATCGGATACCTTGGTGTAGAAGTCGTTGAATAACCGGTAGATATCGGGGGACGTGACGTCGAACGCCGCGAACCCCGTGCCATCGCCGTAGGAATGGGCGCTGTTGAGCCGGTAGTCAATGGTGCCAAGGAACCACTTTTCATAGGCGGTGGCATCGATACCGAGCTCGTTGGCCGTGTAGCCGAAGTCGGTCTTCAACTGACGGTCGAGCCCACGTTTGATGAGATCACCCGTTGCGGGATCGTTGAAGAGATTGTCAAGACGCGCGGTCGCGGCATCGGAGACCGCTCTGTCCTCGGCTTCGGCATCGTCTCGCGCCTTTGCCGCGTCATTCTCCTCCGTGTCGTCGTCCGACTCGCCCGTCGCCTCGGTTAGCGGCACATCCGCGCCGATAATCGAGGTGAGGATCATGGAGCCACAGTTGGCGACGACGCCGAGCAGCAGTGCGGCAAGAAAGATGATGCCGATTGTGGTGGAATATCCGTGGATGGACCTGCGATGTCCGGTAGTCTCCTCTGTGTCGGAATCGTTGTCCGAGACGGATTCCGCCTCGGGCCGGTGCGACACATGCCGGCCATCTGTTGCCCTTTTCTTGGATTTAGCCTTGAACGCGGTCTTGGCCTCGGTCCGGACCTTGGTTGCGGTGGCGGAGGCGGCATGCGGATCCTGTGCCCCCGCCTCTTCCGGTCCTTCCGCACGGCTCACCATCCCCACGCGCTTATCGCGCGTGGGGACGACATCATCGAGCGGCATAACAGGATCGCCGGCGTTAAACGGGTTGATGTCCTCGCGGTCGTCGGACCTTCTCGGAAAAAAACGGTTGCGAGTCATGTCTCCTCCTGATGCCGATGGGCCGGTATCGGTTAGACCACGGCATCCAACCTAGCGCTCGTCATCGGTGGCCTTCGTGGCGGCCAGCATCTGCTCGAACATTGAGGCTGACTGCGAAAAATCGCTCGGCAGCACGACCGTCGAGGTTTTACCCGTGCGAGCGAACTCCGTCATCATCTCGGACCACTGCGTGAACATGAACAGCTGGTTGGCCTCGTCGTTGCCGATGCCCGTCTCCTGGATGATCTCGAGGGAGTCCTTGATGCCCAGCGCGATGGCCTTGCGCTGGGCGGCGATGCCCTCGCCCGCCTTTTCCATTGCCTCGGCCTCGGCGGTCGCCTCGGTGACGCGCTTGATGCGGTCGGCCTCGGCGAGCTCCTGCGCGGCGGCGCGCTTGCGCTGGGCGGCGTTGATGTCGTTCATGGAGTTCTCGACCTCGGCCGGCAGCGCGATCTTGGTGATGAGCGTGGAGACGAGCGTGAAGCCGTAGGCTGCCATCTGCCCGGAAACGGTGGCGTTGACGTCCTTGGCGATATCGTCCTTCTTGGCGAAGACCTCGTCGAGCGTGTAGACCGGGATGGAGGAGCGCAGGGCGTCGGTGATGAAGTCGCGCATCTGCGCCACGGGTTGCTGCAACATGTAGTAACTCTTGTAGACGCCGGACTGCGCGGGCGTCTCTCCGCGCTCGTAGCTCACGTGGTATTGCACAGAGACCTCGAGGCCGATGGTCACGTTGTCTTGGGTCTTAACGTCGATATCAAAGCCGTTTTTCATGGTGCGGAGGCTCACTGTCGCCGCCTTGCGGTCGATGAATGGCACCTTGGCGTGTAGGCCCGCGCCCAGGATGGCGCTGAAACGCCCCAGACGCTCGATGATAACGGCGTTTTGCTGTTTCACCACGAAGAACGCGTTGAAGGCCAGCACAATCAGGACGACGATCAGGATGACGGCTCCCAGGCCGCCGCCGTTGAGGAAAGATACGATGGAATTCATGTCGCTCCTTCGGTCAGGCTGGATACGTGCTGCAGGATTCCTTCCGGGGCACGATTTCTCCTCCCATTATACGGTACGCGTTTGCACCGTTCCGAGTTGGGATGAGAGGTCTGATGTTGTGCCGACCGATCGCTTACCGTCTATTTACCGGTCGCGAACGGGAAACGTATCCTACGTTTATGACCGAAGGCAACCGCGTCGACGCAATGCTCATGACATCTCCCAGAGCACTAAAAAAGATGCGCCACCATAGGCGGTTGATGACGCTTGAACTAACTCTCCAGGCCGAACATGGCGTTGAGCAACGTTATGCCTGTCCTGGTCTGGAAGACCCTCTCGCGTGCCGCGAGCATGGCGTCCCTGGAGCAGCCGTCCTCGTACAGGTTGACCAAGAAGTCCGCCTCGACCAGAATCCGGTAGTCGACCCCGTCGATGGCGTCGTAGGTGTGGTGATGCCCGACTAGGAAAGCCGCGCGCTCGACGGTCTGGACATCAAAGCCCAGATCGCGCAGCATGGCTCGAGCCGGCGCCGGCCCCTCCTGCTCCTGTAGTTTGCCCGCACTGGAGCCGTACTTCTCGATGGCCGGGTGGATGCCGATATCGTGGACGATCGCCGCCGCGGTGAGCGTGAAGAGCTCGCGCGCGGGCAGGCTTTCGGCCTCGCCGATGGTACGCGCGAGACTTGCCACCTTCACGAAGTGCTGGATGCGCTTGGGGTCGCCGGTGTCGAATTCAACCATCTTGAGCATAAGCCGGTTGAGGAGCATGTTCTGCTCCGAGGTGAGTTGTGTGAAGCTGTCCTTGTCGTCCTGCATCGTGTACCTTTCGCCGGTGTTTCGTGGAGTGTATTGTAGCGCGGGCACGCGGCCCCGGCCCTCTCCACCACGGCTCTACTGTATGTCATGCGGACTCCAAACCGGACCCGATGGTCCAACTTTTTGTCCGCAGTTCCGTGGGACTCCTGGACAGTCGGATCACGTGATGGCCCCCTTTGAGAGGGTCACGAGCATCACGGTCCCGTTCTCGGAACTTGTTTCGACCTCTACCGTGCCACCGTGAAGCGCCGCAATCTCCCAGACAAGCGCTAGCCCGAGTCCTGCGCCGCCGTATGCCCTGCTGCGGGATTTATCCAGGCGAAAGAATGGTTGGAAGATGCTCTCACGGTACTGTTTGGGTATTCCCGGGCCCTGGTCCTTGACCCGCAGGAATACGTGACTATTGGTATCGCAGATAGAGACGTTGACAGTCGAGTCGGGGCGGCTGTAACGGATGGCATTTTCGACCAGGTTAAACACCAGCCGATAGAGGAGCGTGTCGCTCCCGATTACTAAAGCGTCTCCAGCACAATTGAGGGCCATGCCCTTCTTTTCGGCAAGTGGCGCAAGGTCGGTGAGGACTTCTTCGGACAAGGGACCAAGTTCAACATCGTCCTCGCAAGGAACGCTGCGGAGCTCACTCATCTCGAGTAATACCTTGGTCATTCGAGACATGCGCTCGGTTTGTTCTTGCAGCAGGCCGAGCAGCTCGGCTGTTTCGGGTTGCAAACCGGAGTGCTCGGAGATGAATAGTTCAATCTGTGCTTGCATAAGGGCGAGCGGGGTGCGCAGCTCGTGTGCGGCGTTGCCGGTAAACTGACGCTGTGAAGAGAACCCTTCGCCAAGACGGGCGATCATGTCGTTGAAGGAGGCGCTACATCGTTGTAGCTCGGTGGGCACATCTTCACTGAGTCTGATTTCGCTTAGGTTGTCAGGCTGCACGCGCTCTACCTGGGCGGCAAAAGACCGTAGCGGCTTGAGCGCGCGACCGCTCACAAAGTATGCCAGCACGCCGCCGAGCAGCGTGACTCCAGCCGTGATGCACCAAGCTGTCATGCTAAAAGACTCCTGTGCATCGTTTACGACGATCGTGACCTCGTCATCGAGGCTCCCCTTCGTTGGGTCAAACTCCTGAGGTGTATCTACGTCGGCTGCGCTAAGGGCCGAGATGCCACTGCCGATGGCATCCATGTAGCGCATGCCCGTATAGCCGACCAGGCAGTTCGTCAGCACGCACGCCGCACACGTCAGCAGTGCCGTCATGATCGTTATGCGCCATTGCAGCGAAAGCCCTTTCATTCGCCATCCTCCATGACGTAGCCCTCTCCAATTCGATTGCGAATTGGGTCATATCCCAAAGTGCTGCGCAACTTTTTTCGAAGTGACGAGATATGAACCCGGGTTGCGTTGCTAAAGCTGTTTACGGTGCTATCCCAAACGTGCTCGATAAGCTCTTCCTGGCTCACTGGACGTCCTTGATTAAGCATCAGATATTCCAGGATTCCCGTTTCTTTGCGTGTGAGAGACAGGGTATCGCTGTCTACGGAAGCGATGCGCGCCTTGGTGTCAAAGCTCAACGATCCACAGGTTAGAACAACGTCGTTTTGCGTAAAGCGTCTGAGCGTGAGGCTGCGGATTCTCGCCGCGAGCTCATCCAGATGAAACGGCTTGGTAAGGTAATCGTTGGCGCCGGCATCGAGCCCGGCGACTTTATCGGAGACTTCGCCACGTGCGGACAGAATCAGTACCTTGGTCTCGCAGTCGGTTTTCCTAAGTTCCCTGAGCACGGTCATGCCGTCGATACGGGGAAGGTTCAGATCGAGTACCACGAGGTCAAAGAATTCAACGCCTAGTAGGTCGAGCGCCTCCTGCCCATCATGGCAGCAGTCGACGCTGTATGCCAGGTTTCGCAAGCTGCGTGCGATCGTGTCGCACAGTGCTCGCTCGTCTTCGACGATCAAAATACGCATAACAGTCTCCTTGCACATTCCAAATCGCGCTTAACACGGATTTTATAGTCGGTATGGTCCAATGGGTCGCGAAACGAAAGGAGTGGTCAGATTGTTCAAAGCGATTAAGCCTGTGGCGCAGGTGGCTTTACTGATCGTTGGGGTAGCCATGGTTGGCTTTGGCGTTATGCGCGGCGAGGCAGACGCCGTGCTGGCCAAAGCAATTAGGCTGTGCTTGGAGTGTATCGGAATTGGATAAAAGAAAAAACACTGCGTCGCATGTTTTGGCCCGATTTCGCGGATTCATTCAGGCGGCGGCGACGCTGGTCACCAATATTCACCTGCCAAACTTTGCCAAGGGCAGCATCTATCAGGGTGCGGGAAAAACAGTCTGCGTACCTGGACTTAACTGCTATTCGTGCCCCGCGGCAGCGGGTGCGTGCCCCATCGGGTCGTTCCAATCGGTGGTGGGCTCGTCTAAATTCAACTTTTCGTATTACGTCACCGGAACGCTCATTCTGATCGGTGTGCTGTTGGGGCGTTTTGTATGCGGCTTTTTGTGCCCGTTTGGATGGCTGCAAGAGCTTCTGCATAAGATTCCCGGCAAAAAGCTCTCCACGAAAAAACTCAAGCCGCTCACGTACATCAAGTACGCCGTGTTGCTGTTTACCGTGGTGCTGTTGCCTGTCTTGGTGGTTAACGATGTGGGTATGGGAGACCCGTTCTTTTGTAAGTACATCTGCCCGCAAGGTGTGCTCGAGGGCGCGATTCCGCTGTCCATCATGAATGCGGGAATCCGCTCCGCGCTGGGAAAGCTCTTTACCTGGAAGCTCACGATTCTCATTGTGGTTGCGGTGCTGAGCGTGCTGTTCTACCGCCCCTTCTGCAAATGGATCTGCCCCCTCGGTGCGTTTTATGCGCTCATGAACAGGGTGTCGTTGCTGGGGATTCAGGTTGACCAGTGCAAATGCGTTTCGTGCGGCAAGTGCGCCAGGGTGTGCCAGATGGACGTGGACGTTACGCGTACGCCCGACCATGCCGAGTGCATCCGTTGCGGCAAATGTGTGGGTGCGTGCCCCGTCGATGCCATTAGCTTTCGCTATGGGCTGGGCGTGACGGGCGGCAAGTCCGCGCAGACCGCGCAAGCCTGCGAAAACAAATAGGTACCTATAAGCTTCGATATAACGGAGGAAAACATGAGACTGTCGAAAATTGCGGGACTGTTGATGGTGCCCGTGCTGGCGTTGAGCCTCGTGGCGTGCTCGGCGCCTAAAGACGGGGGAAACAAAGCTGCGGGCGGCGACACCCAGGTTGCAGAGCTGACGGCGAAGAAGGTATCCAATGCCGAAGAGGCGTCCGCGCTGTACGCGAAACTGATGAAAAAGGAAAACGACATCTTTTCCAAAGACAATGCCCTATGGGACAAGGTGTTCAATGCGGCGAATAAAGACTCGGCGATGATCGGCGACGGCACCAACTACGGAGATTTTCTACTGAGCACCATAGACGGGGCTAAGGATTCCTTTACGGCCGATGAACTCAAAACGCTCAAGGCTGGGGCGCAGCAGATCAAGAAGATCGAGGACAAGCTCGCTCGTCTGGAAAAGGACTTCCCGGGGTGCGGAAATCAGCCGAGTACGGGTGACAGCGTCGATGCCGCGACTGCCGGTATGACATCTGCCGAGGGCGACTCGGGCAAGGAAGCAGGACAGTTTCCCAGCTTTAAGGGTAAGGACCTGGACGGCAACGATGTGAACAGCGACGAGCTGTTCTCCAAGAACAAAGTTACCGTCATGAACTTCTGGTTTACCACCTGTAAGCCGTGCGTGGGGGAGTTGGGCGATCTGGAGAAGCTCAACAAGGAGCTTGCCGAGAAGGGCGGCCAGGTCGTGGGTGTCAATTCCTTTACGCTCGATGGCAACAAGGACGAGATTGCAAATGCAAAAGACGTGCTGAGCAAGAAGGGCATAACGTACAAGAATATCTGGTTTAAGTCTAACAGCGATGCCGGCAAGTTCACGTCGAACCTGTTCTCCTTCCCGACCACTTATGTGATCGACCAAAAGGGCAATATCGTAGGAGACCCGATCGTTGGCGGCATCACTTCTGCCGAACAGCGCGATGCACTCAACAAACTTATCGATCAGGCGCTCGCGAAGAGCGAGCAGTAAAATGCAGTAAAAGATACGTAAGCATGCTGAAGATTGCGTGCTGAGCAGTGGCCTCTTCGGGATATACTCCGACACAGACAATGTGACTTGGGAGGTCGCTTATGAAGGGCAACGGCTGGAGAACGTTTCAAATCATTCAACTGGTGCTGTTTCTCTGCTTTAGCGGGTTTTTATTTTTAAGAACAGTGGATGGCCATGGGGCGGTACAGACAGCGGAAGTACGCCTCATCAGTTTTGCCATATGGGCAATTTTCTACATTGGGCTCATGGCTATTGAGTGGCTCGGTTTCTTTATCGTGCGCCGCTGTGCGAAGTAGTCCGCTGCCTTTCAAGATAAGCTCTGCCGTAAAGAGGTTCCGTTCGGGACCTCTTTTTTTGGCGCTGTTCCGTTCGATTTTGCCCGGTTCGTTACATTCCCCACTGGTGCTGGCTAAAAATGGGGATAGAGTAGGACAAACGAGTAGGACAAACGCGTCGAATACGAACGGCGGGGGAGAGCGGGCGAGTGTACCCGCGCGGGAGAGGGTGCCGTCCATGCTGGAGCTCAAAGATATTTGCAAAAGGTACGTTACGCAGTCGTTTACGCAGGTAGCGCTCGACAACGTGAGCCTGGCGTTTCGCGATAACGAGTTCGTGGCCATCCTGGGGCCTTCGGGCTCGGGTAAAACTACGATGCTCAACGTTATTGGTGGACTGGACCATTTCGATTCCGGTGACCTGTTGATCGACGGTATTTCGACTAAGGACTTCCGCGACCGCGATTGGGATGCCTATCGCAACAACCGCATTGGCTTTGTGTTCCAGAGCTATAACCTTATTCCGCATCAGACCATCTTGGAAAACGTGGAGCTGGCGCTCACGCTCACGGGCGTGGGACATGCCGAGCGCCGCCAGCGTGCACGCGAGGCGTTGGAGAAAGTCGGCCTGGGCGAGCACGTTAACAAGCGCCCGAGCCAGCTTTCGGGCGGACAGATGCAGCGCGTGGCCATTGCCCGTGCCCTGATTAACGATCCCGAGATCGTGCTGGCAGACGAGCC
Organism: Collinsella aerofaciens; assembly: GCF_901212495.1. Taxonomy (GTDB): domain Bacteria; phylum Actinomycetota; class Coriobacteriia; order Coriobacteriales; family Coriobacteriaceae; genus Collinsella; species Collinsella aerofaciens_H. The sequence continues at coordinate 50,989 of NZ_CAAKNY010000041.1, forward strand.
GACCGGCGCTTTGGATTCAACGACATCTGTGCAGGTCATGGACTTGCTCAAGGACGTGGCGCGTGACCGTCTGGTCATCATGGTCACGCATAACCCGGAGCTTGCGCACCAGTACGCTACGCGCATCGTAAATCTTGCCGACGGCAAGATCACCGACGATTCCGACCCCTTTGATGTAGCAAAGGCCGCGCGTCGCGAGGCTAAGCCCACGCGTAAAACCTCGATGAGCTTTATGACAGCGCTGGGGCTTTCTGCCCGAAACCTTATGACCAAAAAGGGCCGTACGGCCATGACTGCCTTTGCGGGTTCGATTGGCATTATCGGCATCGCGGCGATTCTGGCGCTCTCCAACGGCGTGAACAACTACATCAAAAAGGTCGAGGAGGATACGCTCTCGAGCTACCCGCTTACGATTTCCAAACAGGACTACGACCTGTCGTCCATGATGGGCGGGGAGGGGACCACGGAGGATGGTGAGGACGCGAGCGGTGCATCCGCCGGCGCGGACAGCTCGGTCAAGAAGTCCGATAAAATTCCTGTGGTCACGGCCGTGAAGGACATGTTCGCGAGCGTAAAGTCCAACGACATGACGAGCTTTAAGGCATGGCTTGATGACGGGGGCGACGGCATCGACAAAGATGTCAACGCCATTCAGTACGGCTACGGCGTGACGCCAGTCGTGTATCGCGCGGGCAAGGGCGACGAGAAGCCCGTGCGCCTGGTGCCCAACGCTATGACCGAGGCCATGAGCGGCGGCGCGAGCCCAGCGGTAACGGTGAGCATGGACTCCATGGGCTCGTCGGTCTTTAACGAGATGATCGACGACCAGAGCCTGCTCGACAGCCAGTACGATGTTGTCGCCGGTCATTGGCCCACGTCTGCCAACGAGGCCGTGATGGTGCTTTCGAGCCGTGGCACAGTGGGCGACTACACGCTCTACAGCATCGGCGCGCTGGATATCAATGAGCTTAACGACCTGGTCAACAGCGCCATGACGGCCGATGGCGAGGTCGAAACACCGCAGACCGGTGCCAACTTTACCTACGAGGATGCGCTGTCTACGACGTTTAAGGTGCTGTCGCCGGCCGATGCGTATCGCAAAAACGAAGAGACCGGTATGTGGACCGATATGTCTGGTGACGCCGACTTTATGACGGCCAAGGTTGCTGACGGCATCGACGTGCGTATCGTTGGCGTGGTGCAACCCAACGAGACTGCCAATGCGAGTGCGTTGACTCCGGGTATTGCCTACACGCATGCACTGACTCGCCAGCTTATGGACCGTGCGGCCGATTCGCAGATCGTGCAGGAGCAGCTTGCTCACCCCGAGACGGATGTCTTTACCGGCAAAACGTTTGACGAGCTGCAGGGCGAGGCCAAACAGGGCATGGACCTGAGCAGCATGTTCAGCGTTGACGAGGCGGCGCTCAAGAGCGCGTTCTCGTTCGATGCGTCTGCACTTTCGGGTGCGGCCGGCGGCATGGATCTTTCGGGCATCGATTTGTCGGGCCTGGACATTGATCTGTCGGGTGTTGGCAAGGACATCGACTTCAGCGACATTATGGCTAAAGCGCCGACCCCCGATTTCACGGGTGTTTTCGATGGCCTGGAACTCACACCCGAGCAGATGCAGCAGGTGGGTACGCTTGCCAACCAGCTGTTTGAGGGCTTTATGCAGTCGGATCAGTTTAAGGCACTGACGCCCGAGGACCTTAAGGACGCATCGAAGCTCGCCGCTGCGTTCTCGGCGTATCTTGAGAACGATGCCACAGCGCAGCAATGCCTGGCACAGCTCAAGGCGCTGGGCGGAGATGCGCTGGCTGAGCGGCTACAGCAGGCGATGACCGACTACGTGCAAAAGCAGCTCGCACCCTATTTGCAGCAGGCAATGGGCCAAGTGATGCAATCGCTCAGCAACCAGATTGCGGCGACAGTGTCATCCCAGCTCAAGGCGGGCGCAGCGGGGCTTATGGACCAGATGGCCACGCAGATGTCGACGAGCTTTGCCAACCTGGCGAGCGCTGTGCACGTGGATGCGGGCGCCTTTGCCCGTGCTATCCATTTCAAGATGGATACCGAGGACCTGAGCTCGCTCATGATGAGCTATGCGAAGGCGTCGAAGCTCACCTACGACAACAACCTGACCACGCTGGGCTATGCGGATGAGGCCGACCCCATCTCGGTCAAGATTTTCCCGCGCGACTTTGAGGCCAAGGAGCGCGTGCTCGACCATATCGATGCGTATAACAAGCAGGTCAAGGCTACCGGCCACGACGATCAGGCGATCTCGTACACCGACTACATGGGCATCATCATGGGCTCGGTGACCGATATCGTGAACACCATCAGCTTGGTGCTCATCGCGTTTGTAAGCATCAGCCTGGTGGTGAGCTCTATCATGATTGGCATCATCACCTATATCAGCGTGCTGGAGCGCAAAAAGGAGATCGGCATTCTGCGTGCGATTGGCGCGTCGAAGCGCAACGTGGCCAATGTGTTTAACGCCGAGACGTTTATCGAGGGCCTTATCGCCGGCGTCTTTGCCATCGTCGTGGTGGTGCTCGTGAGCTTTCCGGTCAATGCCTGGGCACTTGCGAGCAAGCAGGTTCCCAATCTGATGAGCCTGCCCGTGCAGGATGCGCTCGCACTTATCGCGATTTCGGTGCTGCTGACGGTCGTTGCCGGCCTGCTGCCGGCCCGCAGCGCGTCCAAGAAGGACCCCGTGGAGGCCCTGCGCTCCGAATAGTGTGGCAAAGGGACGGTCCTTTGCCACATTGGGTGGCTTGTGAATTCGAGGTCCAATACTTTTCCGAGAAGTGAACGAGTCAAGATAGACCCCCCGAAGTATCGACACTTTTGAGAAGCAATTTCCTGCGGTTTTGTCAGTCAAATCCTGCGGGTTTGACGTTTAAAAATGTCAATGCTTCGGGGGTCTAAAAACGGGCGTTCACTTCACGGAAAAGTATTAGACCTCGCCGCGAGGGGTTAGCGGACATCAGCAAATTGGCTACTACTCTTTGGAGCTTCGCGGAATTACGAGCAGCACGAGGAGCGAAAAACTGAGCAGGATGCCAGGCAGGGCACCTTCGACGAATGCGCCAAAGTTACCGCCGACAAAATAGCCGATGTAACCGATGATGCCGCAGATGCTGCCGGGTATGCCCGTGATGCGCAAGGCCTTCATGATGCGATCCATGACAACCGTCCTTTACTGGTCGGGATAACACTATGTCGAACATGGCGAAATCGCATATTGACGGCGTTTGTGCGCGGTAATCAGTGCGTAAGGGACATGACAAAGGGACAGTCCATTGTCACAGCTAAAAGCAAGGAAGTCGCAAGGGTTGGGTCGTGGTTGCCGGCATGCGCCCTCGGATACAATCGGAGTCATGCTAGAAAGAGGCCCCGATGATTAGAAAATCGTTCTTCAATCCGTTTTCGTCGCTGCTGCTTGCGCTTGCCGGTTTGGCTTTCTTGGTCGACGTTTTGCCGCAGGAGGAAGCCCAGACGGGCGTGTTCGCGCCAGCTGTGCTCTTTTTGATGTGGCTGGTGGGCGGCCTGGTGCGCCTGTTTTACGAAAACGAAGCCAAACGCAGCTTTGATCGACATATGTTTAAAGCGAACCACGCGGCCGTTTGGAAACGCGTCGATGCGTGTTGGATTCAAGTTGATGCTGACCGGCTTGTGCCCGGCGACGTCGTCCGCCTATATGCCGGCATGCTCTGCCCGGTCGACGTGACCCTTGCCAAGGGCGACCAGATCCTTGTCTCGGAATCGTCGCTTACAGGCGAGAGCGGTCAGACCGCCAAGCGGGAAGGGGAGACCGTTCGCGCGGGAACGACCATTGTCGACGGCAAGGCTTCGGCAACCGTTCTCACCCGCATTGCCGAGGAGCAGCCTGTTTCGCGCCGGCGTGCTCGAGCGGGTACGCAGTTTGGCGCCGGCGCCAAGAGCATCTGTGCCGCCCTGGTAAGGTGCATGCTCATCGTGCTGCCGGTTGTCATTATGATCCGAGGCTTTGTGCTGGGCGACTGGGCGCAGGCCCTGCTGTTTGCGCTGGGTACGGCCGTCGGTTTGGTTCCCGAAATGCTGCCGGTCGTCACGAGCGTTTGCCTTTCGGGCAGTGCACATCGACTCAAGAACAAGCAGGTCATCGTTAAGAACGTCGACGCCATGGAGTCGCTGGGCTCCATGGACCTGGTGTGCGTTGACAAGACGGGCACGCTGACCGAAGACGCCGCGGTGCTCGAGTACAACACCGATATTCTGGGCAACGAAAGCGAGCAGACCCTCAACCTTGCGTATCTGGAGAGCATAAATCAGGGGGCAACTGCCAACCAGCTCAACCGGGCCATTGCCGATGCATGTGCTGCGCCCGAGCTGCACCTTGCCGCCAAAGGCCTTGGCCGTGCCTTTACGCTGCATGCCTCCGACCCCTTCGACCACGTTACCAAGGCATCGGGCGTCAAGCTCGACGCCATGCCTGGGGCGCTTGGCCGCCTAGGGCTGCATGTCCGTCCCGGTGCGCATTTGACTATCGTAAAGGGTGAGGTCGAAAGCGTGTGTGCGCGCTGCGCCTGGGCTAACTTTAAAGGCGGGCTTGTTCCCATGGATGCCGACGGCCGTCGGAGTGCCTACGAGGTTGCCGAGGACATGCGCACCGATGGCATCAAAGTCCTCGCTGTTGCCTATAGCACGACCTCGACGGGTTGGGACGATTTGGTACTTTGCGGCTTTTTGGGCTTTTTCGACCGGCCCAAGGCAAGCGCCCGTGCCGCCGTGCAGGCCCTGTCCGACCTTTCCGTTGAGGTGCGCGTGCTCACCGGCGACTCGGCATCGGTTGCTCGCTCTACCTGCTCGCGTCTCGGGATTCCCGCCGACAACGTTATTACCGGCGCCATGCTGGATACCATGGAAGAGTCCGAGGCGCTTGTCCAGGTTGGGCGCACCCGTGTTTTCGCCGAACTCACGCCCGCGCAAAAAGCACAGATTGTCAGCCTGATTCGTCTTTCCGGCCACACCGTCGGCTATATCGGAGACGGCGTGAACGACGTGCCGGCGCTCACGTCGGCAGACGTCGGCATCGTGGTGGACTCGGCGGCCGCAGAATCCAAGAAGGTTGCCGATCTGGTGCTGCTCGAGCGCGATCTGGGCGTGGTTGCCGAGGGTGTCAGCGAGGGCAGGACTTCGTTCGCCAACGCCTCCAAGTACATCCGCATCGCATCGAGCTCCAATTTTGGCAACATCTGCTCGGTTGCCGCCTCGAGCATTTTCCTTCCCTTTGTGCCGGCAACCGCCGCTCAGCTGCTCCTGCTCAATCTGTGCTACGACGCCACCTGTCTGGCGCTTTCGTGGGATAACGTCGACGATGCGGAGATTGCCCGCCCCAAGGCCTGGTCGGGTAAGGGACTCGGTAGCTTTATGCTTCACTTTGGCTTTGCGAGCTCGGCCCTCGACATCATTACGTTTGCCATTCTGTTCTTGGGCGTATGCCCCGCCGTCTGTGGCGCGCCCTTTGCCGCACTTGATGCTGCGGGTCGGGCGGCCTTTATTGCAACCTTCCAGGCCGGCTGGCTGTTGGAGTGCGCATGGACCGAATCGCTCGTGCTCCTGTTCTTGCGAACGCGGAACGTCCGTGACGGGGATCGTCCTTGCACCCCGCTCGTGATGATGGTCACCGTCATGCTTGTTGCCTCTGCACTTCTTGCGACCAGCCCAGCGGCGCAGCTGCTTGGGCTTGCTACGCTGCCCATATGGTATTTAGGCATCGTCGCGCTGTTGAGCGTGCTGTATCTTGTTGTTGTTTCGACGATCAAGCGGGTCTACCTGTCCCGCTCGAGCAGTCTGTTCTAGGGTGGTTCTATGCGTACCAACAGAACCAACATCGCGATTACGCCGGCCGAGGCCGCCGAGCTCAGCAGCGCGCTGTTCTCGTCCGGCGGTGCCGTCGCCCTGGAACTCGCGCCCGTGTTTGCCGATATCGCTTCGGGTAGGCTAACGGCCATTGAGCTGGCGGTTGCCGGCTCGCAGTCGAGTGCTGCCGCTGGCCCCATTGTTATCGGTGAACTTTCGATTGACCTGGCTTCGCGCACTGTCAAGGTTTCGGGCACGCCCGTCTCGCTCACACCAAAGGAGTTTGACATCCTGGCCTTTTTAGCCAGCAATCGGGGTACGGTCTTTAGCAAAGAGGAAATCTACCGGGCGGTATGGCAAGACGAGTATCTGCTCGACGACAGCAACATCATGGCCTTCGTCCGCAAAATTCGAAAGAAGATCGAGCCCGAGCCGGATAACCCCCGTTACCTGCTGACCGTATGGGGTGTGGGCTACAAGATGGCCGAATAACGCTCCGGTCGAGTTGCTCCCGTCGATCTAAATAGTCGCTCTGACAATCCTTGCCAAATCGCAAGAAAGCCGCAAGAAACCAGCCATGTGCTCGGTCTTGCGGCTTTTCTATTCTGTTGACCGTCGCAGATGCGGAAGAGAGGTGAGGACCGTGAGCGGCAGTGACAGTACCAGTAACGCAGGACGAAGTTGCCGGCGCGGGCCCACTTTGATGGGGACGCGCGGCTGATTCGCCCTGGATCCGATCGATAGAACGGAGCGAGGCAATTGAAGAAGATGACTATGCGCCATACGCCGACGGCGGTTCAGGCGCAAAACGAACTGATGAGGCATCGCGCGGAGGGTCGTATCCAGTATGCGGCGACCATTCCTCTGACGGAGGCCCTATCCTGGGTCGGCTCGAATCTCGGCGGTCTTAATCGCGACGAGGTCGCGCACAGCGAAGCCGACAACGGACGTAACGTGGTCACGCGTGGCAAGAAGAAGTCAATTGCCCGCAAGCTTGCGGACGCGTTCGTCAACCCCTTTACGGCAATCCTGTTTTTCCTGGCCATCATTTCGGCAACGACTGACATGGTGTTCCCGGCGCTGTCGATGATGGGCAGTACGCCCGAAGACTTTGACCCGCTGACGGTGATTATCATCACCACGATGGTGGTGCTCTCGGGTACGCTGCGCTATATCCAGGAGGCGCGCAGTGGCAACGCGGCCGAAAAGCTGCTCGATATGATTACGACCACCGTGACGGTCACCCGCGAGGATGCCCCTAGGACCGAGATTCCCATCGACGACGTGGTGGTTGGCGACATCGTGCACCTGTCCGCCGGCGACATGATTCCTGCCGACGTGAGAATCATCGAGGCCAAGGACCTCTTTGTGAGCCAGGCAAGCCTGACGGGCGAGAGCGAGCCGGTCGAAAAGGTCCCCGCGACCTGCACCGAGTCCGATTCGGCAACGTCGTTCGAGAATGTCGCCCTCATGGGCAGCAGCGTGATCTCGGGCAGCGCGACGGCGCTCGTCTTTAGCGTGGGCGAGCAGACCCTGTTCGGCTCCATGGCGTCGAGTCTTTCCGAGGATGCTGTAGAGACGAGCTTTTCCAAAGGTGTCAACAGCGTCTCGTGGGTGCTCATCCGCTTTATGATGGTGATGGTTCCGTTCGTCTTTTTGATTAACGGCATTACCAAGAGCGATTGGCTCAATGCCGGGCTGTTTGCCATAAGTATTGCCGTGGGCCTGACGCCCGAGATGCTGCCCATGATCGTCACCACGTGCTTGGCCAAGGGCGCGGTCGCCATGAGCAAAAAGCAGACCATCGTTAAGAACCTCAACTCGATTCAGAACTTTGGCGCGATGGACGTGCTGTGCACAGACAAGACCGGTACGCTGACGCAGGATCAGGTAGTGCTGGAGTATCACTGGAACATCGATGGTCAAGAGGATTCGCGCGTTCTTCGTCACGCCTACCTCAACAGCTATTTCCAGACGGGCTACAAGAACCTGATGGATTTGGCGATCATTAAGTGCACCGAGGAAGAAGAGCAAAACGACCCGAGCCTCACTGATCTTTCCGAGGCATATGTGAAGGTCGACGAGGTGCCGTTCGACTTTACGCGCCGCCGCCTTACGACTGTGGTGCGCGATCGATGCGGCAAGACCCAGATGGTCACCAAGGGCGCGGTCGAGGAGATGCTGTCGGTGTGTTCGTATGCCGAGGTAGATGGCGCGGTGCGCGAGCTGGATGACGAGGTGCGCGAGCGCATTCTGGCGACGGTCGCCGACCTTAACGACGACGGCTTCCGCGTGCTGGCGATTGCGCAAAAATCCAACCCGTCGCCTGCCGGCACCTTTAGTGCCGACGATGAGCGGGACATGGTGCTGATCGGCTACCTGGCATTTTTGGATCCGCCCAAAGAGTCGACTGCCGATGCCATCGAGGCGCTGCGCAATCACGGTGTCGCCACCAAGATTCTGACCGGCGATAACGAAAAGGTCACGCGTACCATTTGCAAGCAGGTGGGGCTCGAAGTCAACAACATGCTGCTCGGCAGCGATATCGCCGCCATGGATGATGCCGAGCTTGCTCGCCGCGCCGAGGAGACGCAAGTTTTCGCCAAACTCACGCCTGATCAAAAGGCACGCGTTGTCTCCATGCTGCGTGCAAACGGTCACGTGGTGGGCTACATGGGTGACGGCATCAACGACGCCTCGGCCATGAAGTCGTCCGACATCGGCATCTCGGTCGACACCGCCGTCGACGTGGCCAAGGAGTCGGCCGACATCATCTTGCTCGAGAAGGATCTGATGGTGCTCGAGGAGGGCATCATCGAGGGGCGTAAGACCTACGCCAACATGATCAAGTACATCAAGATGACCGCGAGCTCCAACTTCGGCAATATGTTCAGTGTGCTTGCTGCATCTGCCTTGTTGCCATTCCTGCCCATGATGAGCATCCAGCTGATCCTGCTCAACCTGATCTATGACTGCAGCTGCCTGGCGATTCCCTGGGATAACGTGGACGAGGAGTTTTTGCGCGTGCCGCGTACCTGGGATGCCTCGAGTGTCGGCAGGTTCATGATATGGATCGGACCCACCAGCTCCATCTTCGACTTTATGACCTATATCTTTATGTACTTTGTCTTCTGCCCCCTGTTCGTGAGCCATGGCGTGCTGTTTAATGACCTGGTGAGCGTCTACTCGGGCGCTGCGCTGGAGCAGATGCAGCTGGCCTACATCGCACTGTTCCAGGCCGGCTGGTTCGTCGAGTCCATGTGGAGCCAGACGCTGGTCATCCATATGATCCGCACGCCCAAGCTGCCGTTTATCCAGAGCCGTGCCTCGGCGCCGGTGATGCTGCTTACGATGACGGGCATTGCGGTGCTCACGCTGATTCCGTTTAGCCCGCTTGGGCCCGCGCTGGGCCTGGGTGCGCTGCCTGTGGAGTACTTCCTGTTCCTGATCCCGTGCATCCTGCTGTACATGGCGCTCGCGACGAGTCTTAAGAAGGCCTACGTCAAGCGCTACGGCGAGCTGCTATAGCGGACTTCGATGCAGAGAGGAGCGTTCCTATGAACTGGACGCAGATTTGGATTGATTTGTTTGGGACTACGGAGTGGCTCGGCCTTAACATGGGCTTTTGGGTGGCCAGCGGCGTGGTGCTGGTGATCGTTGTGATTATGAACGTCGTCTTTTGGAGCATGAAGCCGCTGCCGAGGGATGAATAACAAGAAAGGGGGGCCGTCGCGCGACGGCCCCCTTTGCTTTGGACATGTTCTGACGCAGAGCTTTTCAAAGCGCTACGATGCGGTTGCGACGGGTCGCTTGACCTGTTGAGCGGGCCTGCAGTAGACAAGCGCGCCGGTGATGAGCAGGGCGGTGAGACCGAGGCTCACAGGATAGGCGAGCATGACGGTTGGGAATGTCGGGCTTGCCGGAAAAACGACCAGGACCCAAAAGAATCGGGCGCCACACACGCCGATTGCCGTAAGAACCGAGGGAAGAACCGAGATGCCGAACCCTCGCAAGTAGCCGGACATGTTCTCGTAGATCATGCTAAACGCGTACGCGGGGAAGATCGTGCATACGCGCACGTAGGCAATATTGATGACCTCGGCATCCGAGCTAAAGACGGACAGTAGCGTGCGTCCCTGCCACACAACGAGGAGAATCATCGCGATGGTGACGATGCCGTCTTCGACAAGACAGACCTTGAGCGTCTTTCGGCAGCGTTCAAGGTTTTTTGCCCCGTTGTTCTGCCCCACGAATGTGGTGCACGCTTGGCTAAACGAGTTAAGCAGGCTGTAGCAGACAAATTCCAGCGCAAGGGCGGCAGAAGAGGCTGCCACGACCTGTGCGCCCAGACTGTTGATGCAGGTCTGGATAAGAATGTTTGCCAGCGAAAAGAAACTGCCCTGGATGCCTGCGGGAAGTCCGATGCGAACGATTTTGGTGACCGATTCGCGGTCGACGCGCAGGTGCTTTGGGTCGATACAGATGGCCTCGTCTGCTTTGAGAAGACGCGTGAAGAGAAAACCGGAGCTTACGATATAGCACAGCACGGTAGCCAACGCCACGCCAGCGGCGCCCCAGCCCAAGAATGCTACGAAGATGCCATCGAGTACGACGTTGAGGGCCGCCGAGATGGCGAGAGCCACAAGCGGCATGCGCGTAACGCCAACGCTTCGAAATATGGCGAATTCAAAGTTAAATAGCAGAATTGCCGGGATACCCAACAGATGAACGCGCAGGTAGACAAGGGCGTCATTAAAGATCTCGGGCGGCACGCTCAGGCATTGTAAAACCGGCTGGCTCGCAATCTCCATCAGGATGGTCACAACGACGCCAAGAAGCGCGAGGACGACGGCGGTGTGTGCGCAGCGATTCGCGCGCTCACGATCACCGGCGCCTACGGCATGCGCGATCGTGACGTTCGCACCCAAAGAGAGACTGACAAACAACATGATGAGCAAGGCTGCAATGGGTGTGGTCGAGCCTACGCCGGCCATGCCAAGCGTTCCACCGTCGGGCGAGAAGTGTCCGATCATCAAGGTGTCGATGAGATTCGATAGCTGCTCGAGAATGCCGGTGATGGCGACAGGTAATGCGAACAACGGGATATCGCGCCACAGCGAACCGTGAAGGATGTCGATGTTGGTGTTCGATTGAGCCATGAGAGTTTGCTTGTGCCCTCCCTATTTTTTTCTGGCCTTCGACGTCGGGGTGCCAGGTGCTGTAGAACGCGAGCTTCTCGGCCGTGCGCTCGTAGAAGGGCTTGCCGTGATCGAGGGCGGCCATCTGCGACATGTCCTCGTCGGTGAGTTCGAAGTCGAAGATGTCGATATTGTCGGCGATGTGCGACGGCGTCTTGGAGCCGGGGATTACGACATTGCCCTGCTGGACATGCCAGCGCATGATGACCTGGGCCGGGGTCTTGCCGTACTTGGCGGCAAGCTCGCGAACGACGGGCTCCTCGAGGATGACCTTGTTGTCGCGGCCGCCGAGCGGATACCAGGCCTGAAGCACGATGCCGTACTTGTCCAGCAGCGCCTTGAGCTCGGTCTGCGGGAAGTAGGGGTGGCACTCCACCTGGATAAGGGCGGGCATTACCTCGCAGTGGGCGAGCAGATTCTCGATCTCGGACTGATTGAAGTTGGAGATGCCGATGGAGCGCAGCTTGCCTGCCTTGTAGGCGGCCTCGAGCTTGGCGTAGCCTGCCACGTAGTCACCTGCGGGCTGGTGCAGAATCATAAGGTCGATATAGTCGCAGCCCAGACGCTCGAGCGTTTCGTCCACGGCGGTATCGGATTCATAGAAGCACGGCCAGAGCTTGGTCTCGAGGAAAATCTGCTCGCGGGTGCGACCGGAGTCGCGCATGCCGCGGTCCACGGCGTGCTCGTTGACATAGGAGTTGGCCGTATCGATAAGCTCGTAGCCGTTGTCCAGAGCGTAGGTGACGGACGGCTGAGCGTCATCGGGCGTAAGCAGGTACGTGCCCAGGCCCACCTGGGGCATCTTGACGTCGTTGTTAAGTGTCACGTAGTCCATGTCGGTTCCTTTCTAATGGTTGTCCAGCGCGTTGTAGGCTTCATCGTCCACGGGTTCGAGCCATTCGTTACTGGTGTCTTCACCCGGGAACCCAAAGGCCAGGTGGCTGAACCAGCAGTCGGCCGCGGCGCCGTGCCGGTGTTTGACATTCGCCGGAATCTCGACGACGTCGCCAGGATGCAGGCGCTGTGCGGGCTTGCCCTCTTCCTGGTACCAGCCCTCGCCGTCAACGCAGATCAGCACCTGGCCACCGCCCTTGCTTGCGTGGTGGATATGCCAGTTGTTGCGACAGCCCGGCTCAAACGTCACGTTATGGATGGGCAGGTAGTCGTCGGTACCCGTGAGCGCCTTAAGATAGCTCTGGCCGATAAAGTACTGGGCGAAAGCGGTATTTGGCTCGCCTAAGCCAAAGAAGCCGCCGTGGCCGTCGGTGCGCGCAGCATCGTCGGCATAGACTTCCTTCGCCATGTTGAAGGCGGCCCAGGCGTTGGGCCAGCCGGCATAGAAGGCGGCATGCGTCAGAATCTCGGCCATTTCCTCGCGTGTCACGCCGTTTTGGCGGGCACTGGCCAGATGGTATTTGAGCGAGCCGTCCGTGATGCCCTTGCCAATCAGGGCACTTACGGTAACGATGCTGCGCAGTTTGAGCGGCAACTGCGCCTCGCGGTTCCAGACCTCGCCAAAGAGGATATCGTCATTAAGGTGTGCGAACTCGGGGGCGAACTCGCCCAGGGCATCGTGGCCTGCGGTCTGTTTAATGGTCATGGCGGTTACTCCTTTGATGTGCGTGAACAGCATCCGGTTGAGACGCTGCGCAGCTGGTAGATGAGGTAGTCGAGGCATTCGAGCTCCTTTTGCTCCGAGTGGATGCTCTCGAGCAATTCGCGACGATATTGTTTGAGTAGGCAGATGCGCGCGCAGCCGCTGGCGGCAGAGGTGTACTGCTCAATAAGCTCCTCGCTACAGCCGGCGTCGCGCAGGTTGTCGATGATGCTGCCGTCCATGGGCCTACCTTGAGGTCTTGACGCTAGTGGTGCCGGCAAGCGGCTTTTCGCCCGGGCGGCTCTTGGGTCCCACGAGCGCGTGCGGCTGGTAGAGATCCTCGAGAAAATCGACCTTGGCGGGGGAGAGGGCCAGGCCGAGAGCTGCTACGGCGTCATCAACGCGCTCGGGCTTGGAGCAGCCCACGATGGGGGCCTCGACGCCACGTGCCCAGTGCCATGCGAGCGCGACCTGCGACATCGGTACGCCATGATCGGCCGCGACCTTGGCCACGCGCTCAACGATCGGCATATCGATGGCGCGGTCGTGATCGTACTTGTCGACCATGGTCTTGTCGGTGGTGCCGCGCGTGCTGGCGCTCTCCCAGGTGGGGCGGCACAGGTGGCCGGAGGCCATGGGGCTATACGGCGTGATGGCCATATCGTACTGGCGGCATACGGGAATCATCTCGCGCTCGTCCTCGCGATAGAGCAGGTTGTAGTGGCACTGCATGCTCGTGAACTTGGTCCAGCCGTTTTGCTCGGCAATAACCTGCATGTTATGCAGCTGGTAGGCGTACATGGCGCTGGCGCCCAGTGCGCGAACCTTGCCCTCGCGTACCAAGTCGTTGAGCGTCTCCATGGTCTCCTCCATGGGCACGTCGTAGTCAAAACGGTGGATGATGTAGAGGTCAAGGTAGTCGGTGCCCAGGCGCTTGAGCGAACCCTCAATCTCGCGCTTAATGGCCGCAGCGGAAAGGCCGCCTTCGTTAAAGTGAACCTTGCTGGCAAGGACGACATCTTCGCGCACGATGCCCAGATCGCGCAGCGCGGCGCCAATGTACTCCTCGCTCGTTCCAAAGCTGTAGCAGTTGGCGGTGTCGATAAAGTTGATACCGGCGTCGATTGCACGCTTGACGACGGCGCGGGTCTCGTCGGGCCCGATAGTCCACTGGTGGAAGTCGGGGCTTGCCTCGCCAAAACTCATGCCGCCCAGGCAGAGCTTGGAGATCTTAATGTTGGAATGTCCAAGGGTGGTGTATTGCATAGCGCTCTCCATCTTCTCTAGGGGATGGCTATAGCGTATGTCGCTGGTTTTGTGATGTATAGTGCTTATAATGACTAGCTGGATATACGAATTGCGAATGATGGACTGTTGGCACGGTACGTACTGCTATTGGAGGCGGCGATGGAACTGCGAACCCTGCGCTATTTTTTGGCGGTGGCGCGCGAGGAAAATATGACAGAGGCGGCCAACGTGTTGCATGTGACGCAGCCTACGCTGTCGCGCCAAATTGCCGACTTGGAGCGCGAGCTGGGCGTTGAGCTGTTCGAACGGACCAATCGATCGTGCGCGCTTACGGGGGACGGCATGCGCTTGCGTCAGCGCGCCGAAGAGATTCTGGCGCTGGTGGACCAGACCGAATCGGAGATGGGCGACCAAGAGCTCGGCATTGCCGGCAACATACGGATCGGCGCGGGCGAAACGCAGGCCATGAGCTATGTGCTGGATACGTTTGCTGCACTGCGCCGTGATTATCCAGCCGTGACGATTGAGCTTTACACGGGCAATGCCGATGCGACCGAGGAACGCCTGGAACGAGGCCTGCTGGATTTTGCCCTGCTGCTCGAGCCGGTTAACCTGGATAAGTATGAGTGGGTCCGTATTCCGCAAACCGATCGAGCGGGTGTGGCTGTAGCGAGCGATGGTCCATGGGGAGCATTCGATTCGTTGACTCCGACTGATTTGGCAAAGATGCCGCTGCTGCTGAGTTCGCGCACATCAAATAAGGCGATTGACCTGGTGGCATGGTCGGGCGGGCGGATTGACCCCGAAGACCTTAACGTGGTGGGGTGCTTCGACTTGATCGGCAACGCCTCGCATCTCATCCGCTCGGGCGCGGCGTGCGCCATGGGCATCGATCATCTGCTGCAAGTGGATGCGAGCTCCCAGATGCGATTTGTGCCGCTTGACCCACCGATCGAGATTGCGTCGTTCTTGGTATGGAAAAAGTACCGTCTGCGTTCGCGTGCCTGCGAAGAGTTTCTGAATCGCTTAAAGCGCAAGGCATAATGCATGTGACAAAGGGACTGTCCCTTTGTCACATAGATTTGAAAGTTGATGTTGATGATTCTATCGCTGGCTCCCATGGAGGGGATTACCGGGCATGTGTTCCGCCGCGTGCATGCGGAGTGCTTTGGTGCGCTCGACTGCTACTACACGCCGTTTTTGCCGCCGCCGCGGGTGGGCAACCGTTTTGGCGGCAAGGCGTTAAAGGAAGTCGATCCCGCAAACAACCAGGGGCTCAACGTCGTCCCCCAGCTTATGTCCAAGAATGCGGACGAGTTTGTGTGGGCGGCGCAAGTGCTCGCCGATATGGGCCATAACGAGGTCAACCTCAACTTGGGGTGTCCCTCGGGAACGGTCGTTGCTAAGGGCAAAGGCTCGGGTTTCCTGCGCAACTTGGACGAGCTCGAGGTGTTCTTGAGTGACGTGTGCGAACGCTCGCCGTTGCCGGTGTCCGTTAAGACCAGACTGGGACTTGAGGATGACGGCGAATACGAGCGCGTGCTCGACCTGTACTGCCGCATGCCACTGGCCGAGCTAATCGTGCACCCTCGTGTGCAAAAGGATCGCTACACGGGCTCGCCGCGCAAAGCGTTTTACGGTGAGACGCTCGCGCGTGCGCCGTTCCCGGTGGCCTATAACGGTGACATCTTTGATCTTGAGGACATGGACGCGCTGGTGGAGGCCTATCCCGGCACGCGCCACGTGATGCTGGGGCGCGGCTTGCTTGCGAATCCTGCGCTGGCCCGCATGGTCAAGGGCGGCCCTGCTGCCACGGTCGCCGAGCTGCAGCGCTTCCACGACACGCTGTTCGCGGCATATGCAGAAGAGATTGGCGGCAATGCGGTCTTTCGCATGAAGGAGTGGTGGTTCTACGCCAAGTGCGCTTTCGCCGATCCCGCCACCGTTCACAAGCTGGTGCGCAAGACCAAAAAGGTCGACGAATACCGAGCCACCGTCGAGCGCGTCTTCCGCGAACAACCCCTCGCGCCCACAGCCCGCTTCCACAACTAGCTAGTCATTGGGGACGTTCTTAAACGACTA
>NZ_CAAKNY010000041.1:66976-95448 GCF_901212495.1 Collinsella aerofaciens
TCAAAAGCTGTACACCAGCATCCAAAGATGTCGAAAATTGTCGACTTTGGATGCTGGTGTACATGTTTGAAGACAGTACTGTCTCCGCTATCTGACCGCTTGGACGGCAAGTGCCTCTATTACGCGCTCGGCGCCGGCGTCGATCAGAATGCTGCGATTAGCGATTTCTGTCGGGGCGACTGCCTCGCCAAGGTTAACGCACGCGTACGTGGCGCGCTCGTTTTTGGCCGTCATCTGCCAAAACGGATACTTGATGATGACGGGCGTGTTGCCGCCTACGCCAAGCTCCAAGAACAGAACGCGCATGTTGTTGTGGCGGCGCAGGAAATCCTGGTAGCGATCGGCGGCAGCGTACCAGCCCTTGTCCTGGACAAACGTATCGTCGGAGCGCAAGTTCATCGTAAGCGGGGCGCCACAGTGGGGGCAGTGGGGCACGAATGCAGATGGAATTCGCAGATTCCGCTGGTTGGCGACCATATGGCGTACGAGCTCTTCGTTATCCCATGTTTCCTGACAGCAAGGCTTGCTGCACTGGAACAGGCCGTAGTCTCCCTGCGTATAAAAGAGCCGCTGTTTGTCAAAGCCGGCGCGTTGGAAGCAATGGTCCACATTCGTGGTCAGCACAAAGTAGTCGCGCCCGCGCACGATGTTCAAGAGCTGTTCGTAGAGCGGCGTCGGTATGGGGTCGTATCGGTTGCACATAATGTAGCGGCTCCAAAATGCCCAGTATTCCTCGAGGGAGTCATAGGGGTAGAAACCGCCGGAATACATATCGGCAAAGCCGTAGCGTGCGGCAAAGTCGCCAAAGAGCTCGTCGAATCGCTCGCCCGAATAGGTGTAGCCGGCGGCGGTCGAGAGTCCTGCTCCCGCACCGATTACCACGGCATCAGATGCATCGAGTGCAGCTTGGAGCTTATTGATTTGTTTGGAGAAGGCTGCGGTAGATTGCCTCGTCAGACGCGAGAAATACATTGAAGATCACCTTAAGGTTGGGGTCGGTATGGTCTAGATGATGGCGAACGGCATCGATGGCGACGTGCGCGGCGGCCTTTTGCGGATAGCCAAAGACGCCGGTAGAGATACAGCAGAATGCAAGTGTGCCGAGTCCTCGGCGCGTCGCTTCTTCCAAGCAGCTGGCGTAGCAGCGCCGTAGCAGCAATTCCTCGCGCGGGCCAGGCTTGTGGCTGGGCACGATAGGGCCGACGGTGTGGAAAACGTAGCTGCTGGGCAGGTTGAACGCCGGCGTGACCTTGACACGCGCCGTTGGTTCCTCGTGCCCTTGCTCGTTCATGAGATTGGCGCACGCCAGACGTAGCTGCATGCCGGCGTAGGTGTGGATGGCGTTGTCGATGCAGCGATGCCCCGGTACAAAGCAGCCGAGCATTTGGCTGTTGGCGGCATTGACGATGGCGTCGGCCTTAAGCAGCGTAATGTCGCCGCGCCAGATGGCAACGCGATCGCGGTAGGGGAGCGTGCCGGCGTCGGTTGCCCCGCCGCGCTCAAGAAGGCGTTGCTGCAAGTAGGCGTCTTGTATGTCGAGTGTCTCGGTCGCAAGCGCCTCGGGCAGGCGCACGTTCATAAGGGCTCTGAGCAAATTGCGTTGTTCGCTGGCTCCGGCAGGTACAGCAATACTGCACCCGTCTGGCCGCTCATCGAGCAATGCTTTGATAAGCCAAATGCGGCGCTCGGCCTGATTCATAGCCGACCTCCTGTTCGATTGAGATGGTTTCGCTCGACAGTAGTGTGCGGCCCAACGCGCCTCTGTAAAAGAAGGCACAAAAAGGTAAGCGCCGTGGAACGGTATGCCCCACGGCACTCAATGTGCGGAAGTTTGTTGCTGTTAGGAGTTTCGCACGAGCTGCTGATAGTCGGTGCCCCATTCCACTAGGGAATCGATGATGGGCATAAGGCTGTGGCCCAGCTCACTGAGTGCGTATTCGGTGCGGATGGGTGTCTCGGGGATGACGGTACGCGTGATGAGGCCCGCGGCATCCATTTCCTTGAGGTTGGACGAGAGTACCTTTTGGCTAATGCCCGGGATAGCGCGATGCAGCGCGTTAAAGCCCATGGGACGGTTAATGAGCTGCTGGATGATATAGATCTTCCACTTGTTGCCAAAGAGTTGAAAACACGTGGCAACAGGGCAGGGAGGCAGTTCTTCTTTGGTAAGCATGGAGACTCCTCAATCGTGTGGACAGCTTTCATTATCGCAGCCGCTGTCGTTTGCGGCTACTACTTACCTTTTGGTAACTGGCTAATAGATTGGTGCCTTCTTTTGGCCGTTGCGCGCTTTTTGCATGATGCATATAGACGCAAAGAGCGTCAAAAACTGGATGGCTTCGCCCGGCCATCCTCGACCGAAAGGAAATGCCATGTCCGAGAATCTTGAGAACGTTGCCGCTTTCGCCTCCTGCGGTACTGCCGATCCTGCGCCCGCTTGCGGCTCCGCCGACCCCAAGGCCGCTCCCGCTTGCGGTTCTGCCGATCCGGCTGCTGCTCCTGCTTGCGGCTCTGCTGACCCCAAGGCTGCCCCTGCCTGTGGCACTGCCTGCGGCGCTGCGGACGCTCAGTAAGCAATCGCTAGGAAGGGACTCGTAATGGATGCTCAGACTTGCCTCAAAAAGATGCAGCTTGCCGGGACGCTCTCCCTGGCAACCGTGGACGAGAGTGGCGCGCCGCAAATTCGCTGCGTGAGCGCCGTCCATTACGAGCCCCGCGCCATCTACTTCCTCACGGCGCGTGGCAAGGAGATGGCCCGTCAGCTTATGGCAGACGGGCGTGTCCAAACGCTCGTCCACACTCGATTTAACGAGATGATCCGCATGTCCGGCGTTGCCGTTCCCGTCTCGGAGTCCGAGCAAGTTCACTGGCGCGACGTGATTTACGCCGAGCAGCCGTATCTTGCCAACGTGTATCCCGGTGATACGCGCGAGATCAACATCATCTTTAAGGTTGAGAACATCGTGCTCGACTACTTTAACTTGGGAGTTCATCCTATCGAGCGCGCGGTCTTCACCTTTGACGAGGGCACGGCGCCAGCGCCTATTAGGGGTTTCCGCATCGATGCCGATGCGTGTATCGGTTGCGGTACCTGTCTTGAGCACTGTCCGCAGAAGTGCATCGAGCCGGGTGACTCGTATCGCATAGAGCCTGAGCACTGCCTGCATTGCGGTGCCTGTGTCGAGAATTGCCCCGTCGGCGCCGTTGCGCGGCTGTAGCCCAAATACCGTCATCAGTTTCAACATCGACCAAGGGAGTCCCACGATGCAAAAGCCTGCGTTTGCCTTCCAATGGCATATTACGGATGAATGCGATCAGCGTTGCAAGCATTGCTATATTTTTGCCAACGGTGCCTGCGCCGGTTTTAAGCGCATGCCGTGGGAACAAATGGTCCAGGTCGTCGACCAGGCCCAGGCGCTCTGCGAGCGCATCGGTCGCCAGCCGTACTTTTACGTTACGGGCGGCGACCCCATTCTTCATCCCGATTTTTGGCGCCTTGCCGAGCTCCTGCACGAGCGCGGTTTTATGTGGTGCGTGATGGGCAATCCGTTCCATCTGACCGACGAGGTCTGTGCTCGCATGAAAGAGCTGGGTTGTCGCAAATACCAGCTCTCACTTGATGGACTCGAGGCAACGCACGATTACTTCCGTAAACCCGGCTCGTTTGCCGAGACCATGCGTGCTATCGGTTGTCTTAAGCGCGCGGGTATCTGGGTTGCCGTCATGAACACGGTATCGAGCATGAATGCTGCCGAGTTGCCGCAGCTCATCGATCTTGTGGCAAGCCTCGAGGTCGACGTGTTCGCCTTTGGTCGGTACTGCCCCACGTCGGGCCAAAAGCGCGACGAGTTCCATTTGGAACCGCTGGAGTATCGCGATGTGCTGCTGGCCGCGCAGGAGCGCATGGAGTTCCATCAGGCGGCGGGCTGCAAGACGTTCTTCCAGCTCAAGGATCACCTGTGGACGCTGCTTTTGTGGGAGCAGGGTAAGTTCACTATTCCTGAGGATGCCAAGCCCGGCATGATCTATGACGGCTGCCACTGCGGTACGGGTCATATGACGGTGCTGCCTACGGGTGATGTCTATGCGTGTCGCCGCATGGAGAGCAAGGTGGGCAACGTTGCCGAGAACTCGCTTGAGGAGCTCTTCTTCTCTCCGCAAATGGAAGCCAAGCGCGATTTTAAAAAGTTCAAGAAGTGCTCCAAATGCGAACTTTTTGGCTGGTGCCGCGGCTGCCCCGCTGTGACGTATGGCTACACGGGTGATATGTACGACGCCGATCCTCAGTGCTGGAAAGAGATCAAGGAATAGGATCGCCGTGTCATCGGGTAGTCGTTGGGGACGTTCTTAAACGACTAATCATTTAAGTGCGTCCCCAATGAGCGGTTGTGAGGGACCCACGCAAAAAAGCCGTACGTCAGCATCCAAAGATGGCGAAAAATGGTCGACTTTGGATGCTGGCGTACATGTTTGGGTTCGGCGGGGGCTAGGCGATCATTGCATCGAGCGTAATGAGCTCCCTGAGCCGTTCCGTGCGCGTTTGCCCATGGCGTTTGGCTTTTTCGTCAAACGCCTCAAGAACCGATTCGCCCACACGTGCCGACAAGACAGCGCTCGGCTCATCAGAGATCGGCGGCCTTCCCAGCTTAACGGTGCGGCCTTTCGGCCATTCCTCTTTTTCGTAAGCTTCCGCGGCTTTCTCTAACTTTCTAGGGGCAAATCCCATCATTTTTTCAAGCTGCTCAGCATTCATAGCGCCTCCTATCGATCGACATAATGTCGAGCGCTGGTTCTCGGATTCCCTTTTTTGTATACAGTTTTGTAGACAAAAATACAAGCAGTTTATCAGGCTAATTAGCTTGTTTTGATCCGCCTGCTCGATAGGAAATGAGCATTGGCGGCTTCGATACTCCTTTGCTTTTCAGCTTGGAATTTGGATGCTCGTTGAACTTCCGGAGGGGAGCGTTTTATTAAGCTATCGAGATTCTGGGCAGGAGCTCTCACCGGTCTTCGATAGTGGGACCAGCTTAATTCGCGACACAGTATGTCACGAATTGGAGTAGTCGTTGGGTGTCCTTCAATGGCTAGTCATACAAGAACGTCCAAGTGCCGGATTTTGTCATTAAGAGTCGTCCCTAACGACTATTCTGGAGGGTCGTGGTCAAAAAAGGGCAAATATGAGTACTGTTGCCATTATGGTTGCATTAATTTTGCTGTAAAAAGTTGCTCCTGATGAGATTTGTTCCCATTAGGAGCAACTTTTATTGAACATATGAGGAGAAATAGCATCATCTGCGGGCGCATGGGACGTTGAATAGTTCCTGAAATGATCAAAATTGCTGCTACTAAACAGGTGGCAGTACTCATATTTGCCCTTTTTTGACCATAGCTCCCTCGGAAACTCTTTTCCGAGGCATCAAACAGCCATAATCCAAAGGTCGCCTCAAACAATTAGCCGGTTAAGAGCGTCCATGGCTACCCAAAAGTTGTACGCCAGCATCCAAAGAGGTCGAAAAATGTCGACTTTGGATGCTGACGTACATGTTTGGGTTCGGCGGGGGACCAGTTATTGGGGACGTTCTTTAACGACTAGTCATTTAAGTACGTCCCCAATGAGTAAAACTACTCATTTAAGTGCGTCCCCAATGAGTGCAATAAGTACTAGAGCAGGTTCTTCTGTACCCACGCGATGATGTCGCTCGACTCATAGAGCGGCTTGCCGTCGATGAACAGGCAGGGAACCTGACGCTTGCCGCCGACGGCGATAAGCGTCTGCTCGGCATCGGAATCGGTCAAGATATTGCGCTCGGGGATGGTCACGCCGTTATCGGCCAGGAAGCGCTTGACCTTCATGCAATACGGGCAGCCGGTCATAACGTATAGCTCGAGTTCGTGATTAGTAGCCATGGGTCTCCAATCGGTTGAAGTTTTGATTGGGATACCCAAAGCCGTCGCGGTCTATGCGCGAGTTAGCGATGACTCGATGGCCTGAACCAAAAACGCCGTAGCGCCTGTGCCGCAGGGCTTGTCGTAGTAGTCGATAAAGCGCTGGTCGGCCAGATAGCCGTGAGCGAGGCCCAGGTATGCGTCGTCTTGGGGCTGGTGTCCCCAGTTAAGGCCAATCCATCGACGGTGCATTGCGACAAGCTTGCGGGCTTCGTTGCTCTCTGGGTCGCCGTCGTCCATGGCAATCGAGAGCTGACCTAGAATAGCGCGTTCAAGTTCCTTCATGTCGTTCCATGTCTCGGGGTTCATGTCCAGCAGCGCTTCGTTTGCTGCGTCGATCGCTTCGGAGCCGTAGCGTTTCCGAGCTTCGGCGCCGTAGCGCTCCTCGTTTTCCTGCACGGTGCGCCAGCGTTCCAGTTGCGGCAGGACGGCGCCCATGAGCGAAACGGCTTCGTCGAGCGACATACCGGTGCTTTGCGCCAGACGCGGGGCACAGTCCTCGATCATCGCCTCCATCGTGGTTTCGTAAGTGTACTCGCCGTGGTCGTAGCACCACTTGCAGTAATGGTCGTTCGCGGTGCCCGCGGCATCGGTGCCGCAGTCGTCGGGCGTGAGTAGCATGCCGCAGCTCTGACAATAGTGCTCGGGCATTTCGAGCAGATGAGACAGTGGCTCGCCGGTCACGGCGGCAATGAGCTTCATCATGTCGATGCCCGGTGTGACCTCGCCGCGTTCCCAACGGCTGATGGCCTGGCGTGTGACGAAGAGCTTGGCGGCGAGCTGCTCCTGAGTAAGGTGATGGGCGTGGCGGACAGCGATAAGCTTTTCTGCAAAGGCCATAACGGCTCCTTTCTGCTGGTTGATGGCTTAAGCATACGCGGCAGCAGGCGCCCTTCCAAGCAACCGTTGGTTGCACGACGGGGGGTCGCGGCGAAGAATTGCGTGCCACGCCCCACACCTTCATGCCGTACAATGACCGGCATGGAACCTATCGCACGTATACATACCGACCTGCCGCAGAAGTTCGGCATTCCGCGCAACAGCTTTTTGGCGCCTCATCTTGAGGGGCGCATTATCTTTGAGCCGGAGTTTGCCTCCAACGCCGCGGTTGCAGGGCTCGAATCCTTCTCACACCTATGGCTGCTCTGGCGCTTCGAAAACGGAACGCCCGGCGGCACGGCTAAGGACATAGCCACCGATGCCAAAACACAGGACAAAACCGGTACCACTGCCAAGTGGTCAAAGACCGTGCGTCCGCCGCGCCTGGGTGGCGCCGAGCGCGTGGGCGTGTTTGCCACGCGCAGCCCGTTTCGACCCAACCCCATCGGCCTTACCTGTGTGAGGCTCGATCGCGTTGAGCTCACCGACAACGGCCCCATCATCCACGTGTTGGGAGCTGATCTGCGTGACGGCACACCCATCTACGACATCAAGCCCTACATTCCGTTTGCGGACTGCCACCCGGATGCGACGGGCGGATGGATTGAGGACACTCCGTGGCAAGAGCTCGATGTTGAGTTTCCACAGGCGCTGCAAGACAAGGTCCCGCCCGCAAAGTTGCCCGGCTTAATCGAGGTCCTTCGCCAGGATCCGCGTCGGGCTGGCAGCAAACACGAGCCCGATCGCGTCTACCACTTGGCCTATGCTGGGCTCGATATATCGTTTGCGGTCGACGGGGCGCAGCTTTCCGTGGTAGACGTCAGCAAGGCTCAAAGCTAACCACCACGGCACCCACGCCCCGATCAAATTCAACCCCAAAACCCGTATCAAAGCCGCCCGTTCTGGTGGACAATAACGCCTACCGAACCAATCCGCTTTGCACGGGAGCTCAGCATGAAATACGACTTTACCTCGCTTATCGACCGCCACGGCATGGATGCCATCGCCGTTGACTCCTGGGGCGAGATCCCCGGTATGGCGCCAAACGTGCCCGATGAGGGCTTCGACCGCATCCCGATGTGGGTGGCGGATATGAACTTTGCCACGGTGCCCACGGTCCAGGAGCACATCATTCAACGTGCTCAGCACCCTATGTTTGGCTACTTTAATCCACGCGCCGAGTACTTCGATCACATCATCGAGTGGCAGGGCCGTCGTAACGGCGTTGAGGGCCTGGCGCCTGAGCATATTGGCTATGAAAACGGTGTGCTGGGCGGCGTTGTATCGACGTTGCGTGCCTATGTGCAGCCCGGTGACGCGGTGCTGGTCCATAGTCCCACCTATATCGGCTTTACCAAGTCCATCGAGGCCGCGGGCTATCGCATTGTTCACAGCCCACTTAAGCTCGACGAACAGGGCGTGTGGCGCATGGACTTTGAGGACATGGAGTGCAAGCTCGCGCAAAACCGCATCCATGCTACCGTCTTCTGCTCGCCGCACAATCCCTGCGGCCGCGTGTGGGAGCGCGACGAGATCGAGCGCGCCATGGACATCTATCGCCAGCACGATTGCGTGGTGATCTCGGATGAGATTTGGTCCGACATCATCCACCCCGGGCACAAGCACATTCCGACGCAGTCGGTGAGCGAGGATGCCCGCATGCGCACGGTTGCCCTCTACGCGCCCAGCAAGACCTTTAACCTCGCGGGCCTGGTCGGCAGCTTCCACATCATCTACAACGAGACGCTGCGCGACCGCGTGTGCGCCGTGTCCAACAAGACCCACTACAACGAGATGAACGTCCTCTCGATGCATGCGCTCATTGGCGCCTATCAGCCGCAGGGCTACGAGTGGGTTGATGAGCTCAACCAGGTGCTCGCCGACAATATCGAGTACTTCTGCACGTATGCAGAGACACATTGGAAGGGCGTCGCGTTTTCACGTCCGCAGGGCACGTACATGGTGTTCCTGGACTGTACCGAGTGGTGTCGCGAACATGGCCGCGATATTCAGTGGTTGCTCGACGAGGGGGCGCGCGTGGGCGTGGGGTATCAGGACGGCCGTCCGTTCCACGGGCCCTGCCACGTTCGCGTGAATCTGGCGCTGCCGCTTTCGCGCGTAAAGGAAGCGTGCGATCGCCTGGACCGCTACGTTTTTAATGCATAGTAAATGTTTGCTGCATGCGGGGGTCTTTCGGTCAGATCGGTCAGAAGGACCCATATAGTAAGGCGTCCGTATTCATTGAACGGCTCTCGTATGCCGCCTGCTATCATTAGTCCGTTGCCGCCAACGAACAGGACCGTCAGGAGCTCAATGAAAAAGACCCGCCGCTCGGTTGCCATAACGTTATTACTTGCGCTCGCGATAGTGGGTGTATTTGGCGTGGCGATAGCCGGTTACTCCGGGTCGAGTAACGGCGGCTCGGCATCTTCGGAAAAAAGCGCGGCTTCGCATGCCAAAAACGCCAGCCTCAAAACTCTCAACGTCGGCAGCGACCTCTACCCGCCGTTTGTGTATAGCGACGAGTACGGCAATATTGTCGGCCTGGATGTCGAGATTTTGACCGAGGCTTTGGCCCGCATTGGCTACAAGCCAAAATACCAGCTCATCGACTGGGAAAAGAAAAAAGAGCTGTTGGCGAACGGCGAGCTCGACTGCGTCATGGGCAGCTTTAGTATGACGGGTCGAGAAAACGAGTATCGTTGGGCCGGTCCGTACCTTGCGAGTCGACAGGTGGTCGCGGTCGATCCCGAGAGCGATATCTACACGCTTGCCGATCTTAAGGACAAGGTCGTGGCAGTGCAGTCCACCACCAAGCCCGAGGGCATTTTGCTCAATCGTACCAATGAAAACGTTCCGCAGATCAAAGAGCTCTACAGCTTTTCGGACCGCTCATACCTGAACCCGGCGCTCGTCGAGGGCCTGGTCGATGCCATCGCCGCGCATGAGTCCTCGCTGCTCACCTACGAAAAGGACTACGGTGTGACGTATCGCATTCTGGATGAGCCGCTGCTCGAGGTTGGTTTGGGTACCGCTTTCGATATCAATGATACGCGCGGCATCGACGTTAAGCTCACTCATGCCTACCGGGAAATGCTTGCCGATGGCACCATGGAACGTCTGGTGTCAAAGTATTTTGATGACCCTTCGCCATTCTTGAATGTGGAGGGGCTGTCATGATCGATATGCCTGATCACGTTGCAGGGGAGCGGGGTAATCGCGCGGTATGGAGGTTGCCGCTTATCGTTTTGCTTGGAATAGCGCTCTCGGTTGTTGCTGGCATGATGAGCTACGGTTACACGACGGCCCAGGCCGAGCAGCGCTTTGCCGACGTTGTTGACTACGTGGCGACGCAGAGCCTTTCCTACGAGGCGTTCAACAACGCCTATGTGACCAAAAACCTGATTCGCGTTATGGAGATTGCCGGAGAGGTGGCGCGCACTATAGAGCGCGACGGCTCGGTGGATAACGCCACGCTAAAACAATATGCCGACCAGTTCAACGTGAGCGCGCTGATCGTGACGGACGCATCGGGAAACTTGGTGTCTGAGTCCTCGACGGATGGCGTGGGATACGAGTCACTCGCTACGTATCTCAAAGAAGCACCCGTGCTGGAGGTGGCGTCCCATCCGCTTAAGTCCTATACCGCCCGCATCACGCTTGCGGATGATTCGGTCGCCGACATTGGCTGCGTGACTCGGCGGGGCGGCGAGGGCATCGTTATCGCGGTAAGGCACCAGAGCGCCAAGGCGGTCGCGAGCAATACGCTCAAGTTGCAGAGCTTGCTCGATGGTTATGAAACCATCGATAGCGGCAATATCGTGATCGAAAACGATGCCAAGGTTGTTGCGACCAATGCCGTTGAACCCACCACGTCGGGTGCATTCGTTTTGCCTGCGACGGATGCCACCATAGTCGACAGTATTAAGGAACGCTGCCTGGCCGGTAGGGTTAGTTTGGTCAACGCCAACGGCGAGTGGTATCTGGGCACTTTTGGTAAAGCACGCCAATTCTACGTGTACACCTACACTTCCGCGCGGCGTTACTTTGAAACCGTCGCAGTTGTAGTTGCCAGCGTGTTGGTGCTCTACGGCGGCGCTATAGCCGCAACTGCGTTGGCGCGCCGCCATGCAGAGCGGCAACGCCTGACCGACCTGTTGCTGCAGGAGCGCGACTATGGCGACAAGCTGGCAAAGGCAGCGCACGAGGCCTCGTCCGCTAACTCTGCAAAGACGGAATTTTTGCGCCGCATGAGTCACGATCTGCGCACGCCCATCAACGGCATTCGCGGCATGGTTGAGGTTGGCGATGCAAATGCGGACGATCTGCAAAAGCAGACCGAGTGCCGCTCAAAGATCTGGACGGCATCGGGCTTGCTGCTCGACCTTGCGAACGAGGCGCTCGATATGAGTCGCCTGGAAAGCGGACAGGTCGATCTGGATCTCGTGCCTGCAAATTTGGTGGTCCTCAACCGTGAAGTGTGCGATATTCTGGAGCGCCAGGCAGAGGAGCGTCTGGTGACAATTATCTGCGACCAGCAAACGCTTGATCATCCCTATGCTCGGGTGAGCGTGACGCACCTCAAGCGCTTGTTGGTCAATATTGCCGGTAATGCCGTCAAGTACAGCCGTCGGGGCGGCTATGTGCGCCTGGCGTGTCGTGAGGTAGAGCCGGTAGATGGCGTTCCCATCTATGAATACACGATTGCCGATAACGGTATTGGCATGAGCGAGCAGTTCCAACAGCACCTTTACGAGCCGTTTAGCCGCGAGGAACAACGGGTGGAAGGCGCTTCATCGGGAACTGGCCTGGGTGCGCCTATTGCCAAACAGTTGGTCGAGCTTATGGGTGGAACCATGAGCTTTACGAGCACCTTGGGGCAGGGGACGACGTTTACCATCCGCCTGCCGTTTGAGCAGTGCAAGCGCTCCGAGATTCCTCAGGCAGTTCGTGTGGATGCGGTCGACGTCGATGCAGTTCGGGGCCTGCGCGTTTTGCTCGTAGAGGATAACGAGCTGAATGCCGAGATCGCACAGTTTACGCTCGACCGTGCCGGTGCCATCGTGACGCATGTCAAGGATGGCGAGTCTGCCGTCGAGACGTTTGCCGCGAGCGCACCGCACGAGTACGACGTGGTGTTGATGGACATTATGATGCCTGGCATCGATGGCCTTGAGGCCACGCGCCAGATTCGAGCACTCGAGCGCGAGGATGCCGCGACCACGCCGATTATCGCTGTGAGCGCCAATGCCTTTGCCGAGGACCGTAGGCTTTCGCGTGAGGCGGGCATGGATGCCCACCTGAGCAAACCCGTGAGCTCGCGGGAGCTCGTTGAGGCGCTTGCGCACATAGCCGCCGACGCTTCATAAGCATATGGCCCGGCTCCAATGTTGGTTGGAACCGGGCCATATCGCTATTATCAAGACCTGCTTCGGGGCCTACTTTTCATGAATCTGCTTGCCGCAAAGATGCTCAATCGAGATCTCGTAGAGCTGGACGCCCTTGATGTATTTGGCGATCTCTTCTTCGACTTCTTCGGCAGAAGGGTAGTACTTAAGGGCGAGCTGACGGACTTTGTCCTCGATATACGCGGGAGTGTCATTCACCAGTCGACAACGGCCAAAGACAACGGTGCTCATAACATAGGGAGCCCAGTCATCGTCCTTGTACCACTCGTTTCCGTAAACGGTAAAGCAGACCTTGTCATCGCGCTTGAGTGCGTCGACCTTGTGGCCGGCTTTGGCGCCATGGAAATAAATCTTGTCGTGCTCGGCGTCGAAGAAGTAGTTGACGGGAATGGCGTACGGGTAGCCATCGTCGCCGTTGACGGCAAAGACGCCGCGCTTGCAGGCGGAGAGCAACTCGCGCGCCGCCTCATCGGAAATGGCGCGTTTTTTTCTGCGTAGGGGCCTAAACATCGTGGGCTTCCTTTCTAACTGCGTATGGTAGTTGAGCACAAACTATAGCGAAATAGTTCCGTTTTTCTTGATGCAGGCGAGCATGTCTTTAAGCTTGTTAAAGTCAAGCGGCTTGGGCAGATGGGCGTTCATGCCGGCGTCACGTGCCGCTTGTGCGTCCTCGGCAAAAGCGTTGGCGGTCAGTGCGATGATGGGGATATCGGCAGCGTCGGCCTTGTCGCTTAGGCGGATTGCTCGGGTCGCTTCGTAGCCATCCATGCCCGGCATCATGACGTCCATCAGGATTGCATCGAAGCTGCCGGCGGGGCGTGAAAGGTAAAGATCGACCGCATTGTTGCCGTTCTCCGCATGGGTGACTATGATTCCTTCGGTTTCCAATAACGTCTGGGCGATTTCGGCGCTAAGCTGGTTGTCTTCGGCAAGTAACACGTTCATTCCGGTAAGTGAGACCGTGAGTGCCTTCGCGCTCGTCTGTGTTTGGATCTTAGGACACGTATCGATGGCGAGTGGGATCTGAACGTAAAATGTCGATCCAGTTCCAAGCTCACTCGTTACCTCGATTGTTCCCCCCATGAGGTCGACAAGTGATTTGACGATTGGCATGCCCATGCCAGTCCCCTGAAATTTGCTGCGGGCATCGTTGCCTTCTTGAGCAAACGGTTCGTAGATGTGCTTAAGAAACTCGGGCGACATGCCGATGCCAGTGTCCGAGACGTTAAAGCAAAAGAGCACTCGGTTGTCGTCAAGTGGTTTAATCTGAGAGGTAAAAGTGACAGTGCCGCCATCTTTGTTGTACTTGATGCTGTTGTCCAGCAGGTTAATGATAATCTGACGTACATGAGTGGGGCTTCCAATTACCTGAGGATTGCAGACGAGATGTGCGCTTTGATCCCGCATCGTTATATTGTGTTCGGACGCGCGGAGTTTGCACAGCACAATTGCATCGTCGCAGAGCTTTTCAAGGTTAAATGAGACGTGCTCAAGCGTTAACTTACCATTTTCAATCCTGCCCATTTCTAGAATGTCGTTGATGATCGAGAGCAGATGATTGGCGGCGATTCGCGCCTTGGCTCGGTTTTCACGGGCGGCATGGATATCGCCTTCGTGCAATTCCTCAATTTCGATGAGTCCCAGAATACCGTTGAGCGGCGTGCGGATGTCATGACTCATGCGTGTAAGAAAGGCCGTTTTGGCGGCATTTGCGGCGAGTGCCTTGTTTTGTTCTGCTCGCGCTCGCTGCAGGGCCCAGGTTAGAATCGCTACTCCAGTCAGCAGTACACCGACGATGATGACGACAATCGCACTACGATGTCGATACATAAACCTGAGCGTGTCCGACTCCTGCGCGCTATACGACGTAGAGGAATAATTGCTCGCAGAAAGCGATTCTCCGGCGTTGATGATGCCCTTGTTGACAATACTTAATAATTCGGGATTTCCGCGTAACATGAGGCAAGAGAGCTCGGCCGTGCGTGAGAGTTCCTGTATCTCGTAGTCTTTGATATCGTAGCTTTCTCGGATGGTTTCCAGCCGTGCACTGGGAACAATGACGCAGCTTGACCTCCCATCCTTAAGGGCAGTAAGTATTTCGTCTGCAGACTGATATTCGGTTATATTTGCATTTGGAAATAAGTATTTTAATTCGTTGCGGTTTACGATTGAAAAATCGGCGCAGCAGATATTGCGCAGATCCCTGTTAAGATCGTTGGTGGCGTGGATGGCGGTAAGAGAGATCGTTCCCATCGAAATCGATTGGACCGTCCCCATTTGCTCGGCAAGCCAGTAGTCACGATATGCCGGTAGGGCGATGTCGATATCCCCCCCTTGAGAGCGCTTCTGCCATTTGCTGGTTGCCTGGATAAGCGATCGTGCGTACGGTAATGCCAAATTTGTCGTGTAGCGTTGTAGCGAACGAGACGAGCGATCCTTCCATTTCTCCATTTGCATCTTGGTTGCAGTAGGGGAGATTGTTACTGAGGTAACCTAGCGTAAGCGTGCTTTTCTTGGCCTTGAGCCACGACCGTTCGGAGCTGGTAAGTGATGCGGATCCACTGTTTTGTGCCGAGTAGTTTGATTTGACTTCGTCGTTGTAACGCGGGTTGATGCGATTGATTGCCGCCATGGCCGAGTTGATGTCGTCCATCAGGTCGGGACGGCTTTTGGGCACTGCAAAATAGTAGTCGCTCGAACCTACGTAGAACATAGGGGAAGCGTTGGGTGAGGAGATGGTGTCATTCATGATGATGGCGTCGACCTCATCGTTTGCGAGTGCGTCAAAGAGGTCACCGCCACCGGCGAATTCTTTATAGGTGCAGGTAATGCCTTCGTTGGAAAGCCACTGCCGACCGACGGCGGTTTGCATAACGCCGGGGTTATAACCGATGGTTAGCCCTTGGAGCGCTTGAGGATCACCTTTAGAGAGATCGTCGCGGTCGGGCTTGGCATAGATGTAGTAGCGCTCGGTTCCTTCGGGGTTCGAGGAGTAGAGCAACTTTTGCGCTCGCTCTGCCGAATACGAAATATTCGGCATCAGATCGATTTCGCCCTTCTCGAGCATATCCATGAGCTCGGTGAAGGTGCCGGAGACGTATTCGTACCGCCAGCCGGGCGTGTAGTACGATAGGGTCTGGAGATAGTCGTAGCCCCATCCCGAGAGACGCTCGCCTGGCGTACCGTCCTGGAATCCCTCGTTGTTGATAAGCCAGCCGACGCGCACCGTTTTGATCTGTTGATCAGAGTCATCGGCATGGGCGGGGGCGGGCATGACGGCGTTCAGTAGGGTAAGTGCGGCAAGCACGATAATCAGGGCGCGAAGTACAGTTGAACGAAGGATAGCGGTAGCTCTCACGGGCAATCCTAACGAATCGAGACATTACCTCATAATCATACCAGCTGGTCTGCTTGGTCGGCAGGCATACCGCTAAACAGCCCGCCCGGCAATTGGGGGCGTTCTTAAACGACTGGTCATCGGGGACGTTCTTGTTTGACTCGTCATTTAAGAACGTCCCCGATGACTCGTTAAAGGAACGTCCCCAACTGCCGGTTGTGGGACAATACCGAGCGAACGTGATGGGTTGTCTGGGAAAAGGGGTCGCGATGAACAAGTTGAGGACGCTTACGGACGTATTGCGCCAGGCTGGCTTTGCGCGCATCACGAGTCTGTTTCTTATCTTCTACCTGCTGTGTTCGACGGCTGTCTGGCTGTCCGAACCTACGACCCTCACGTTTGGTGATGGCCTCTGGTTTAGCTTCGAGACGGTCTCGACGATCGGCTTTGGCGACATCCCAGCCGCAACGCCGGTTGCCCGCGCTATTACCGTCGTCTTGAGCGTTATCAGCATTTTCTATATCGCTATGCTCACGGGCGTGGCGGTGAACTACTGCAATATGCTTATTAAGATGCGCCAAAAGGACACCATGGCACGCTTTATGGACGATCTTGAACATTTGGAAGATCTCGATCGCGATGAACTCGCCGATCTGTCACGCCGCGTGCGCGAATATCGCCGACGCCAGCGCTAGAGGGGGCTAAATGAATATCACGGTATACCTGGGCGCGAACGTCGGCAACGACCCGGCGTTTCTGCCCGCGGTGCAGGAGCTGGGAGACTGGATTGGCGCCAACGGCCACGCGCTGGTATACGGCGGGTCCAAGTCGGGGCTGATGGGCGCGCTCGCCGATAGCGTGCTCGAGGCAGGTGGACACGTGACGGGTGTTGAGCCGAGCTTTTTTATCGAGGCCGAGTTTCAACATGACGGTATCGACGATCTCATCGTGACGAGCGATATGGCCGAGCGCAAGGCCAAGATGATCGAGCTCGGCGATGCGTTCATCGCCTTTCCGGGCGGTACGGGCACGCTCGAGGAGATTGCCGAAGTCATGTCCGCGGTGTCGTTGGGGCACCTGAGTGCTCCGTGCATCCTGTATAACCTGGATGGGTACTACAACGACCTCAAGGCGCTACTCGGGCACATGATCGATAAGGGCTTATCGAGCCCGCAGCGCCAGCACGGCATCTACTTTGCCGACGATTTGCGCGAGATCGCCTCGATTATCAACGGATGAGTCTTGAGCCTGCCCCACTATGACTCCCAATGGTGCCGTTTGCGGCGCAGATGGTTGGCTTGTTCGGGCAACGCTCGCTCTACAATAAAACGTATCTATGTCGACTTTGACCGCGGGAGGACCCGATGGATAGCCTTGCCAAGCCCACAAACCGCGCGCTGTTTTTGGCCAGCGTTGCCGTGACCGGTGCGTTCGCAGGTGCCGCAGTCTGGCTGTTCTTCTTTGCGATGGAGCGCGGTATCGACTATCTATGGACCGAGATTCCGCACGCGCTGGGCGTCGCTTCGCCCGAGCTCGCGAGCGGCCCGTTCGGTTTTTTGCCGTACCCGTTTTTTGTCTGCCTGCTGGGCGGCCTGCTGATTGGCCTGTACGAAAAGATGACGGGCACCAAGACCGATGACCTTAACCAAGTGATGGCCAAGGTAAAGCGCGATGGACGCTACCCGTACGACAACCTGGGCAAGCTGTCGTTTGCCGCGCTGCTGCCGCTGCTGTTTGGCGGCAGCATTGGACCGGAAGCCGGACTGACCGGCGTCATTGCGGGGCTGTGCAGCTGGGTCGGCGACCGCATGTGCCGTTTTGGAGCCGAGTTTAGGGAGCTCACGCTGCTGGGTACCCAGGCCGCCCTGACGGCGCTCTTCACCGCGCCCGTGTTTGGCTTTGTGGCGCCGCTTGCCGGAAGCGCCGACGGCCAGGGTGCCGGCGATGGCGATGATTCCGAATCCGCTGAGATAACCATCAGGCTGCCCAAGGCGCAAAAGACCGTGGTTTACGGCATCGCGATTGCCGGCGGCCTGGGCACCTACCTGCTGCTCGGACAGCTCATGGGCGGCGGCATGGGCATGCCGAGGTTCGAGGCTGCCGTGGTGGGCAACCTGGAGCTTACCTGGCTCATTCCCCTGTCGTTGATCGGAACAGTCTGCGGCTGGCTGTACTTTGTCTCTGAGCACGCGAGCGAAGCGCTTGCCCATGCAATAGGGGAGCGTCCTGTCGTCAAGGCGATGCTGGCTGGTTTGGCGCTCGCGATCTGCGGCACGGTCCTGCCCTACACCATGTTTGCCGGCGAGACACAAGCCGATGTGCTCATGGAAACCTACCTGACCATTCCCGCTGGCGTGCTTATCGCGACCGGTCTTGTCAAGGCCATGTTGACGCCCGCCCTCATCAACCTTGGCTGGCGTGGCGGCCACTTCTTCCCGGTTATCTTCTCGGGCGTGAGCCTGGGCTACGGTCTTGCCATCCTCACGGGTGCCGATCCGGTCTTTTGCGTCGCCGTCTGCACCGCTTCGACGATGGGCGCCGTCATGCGTCAACCCGTCATGGTCGTGGGCCTGCTGCTCATGTGCTTCCCACTCAAGGGTATCGTCTGCATGATCATCGCGGCCGTCATCGCCGCCGGCATTCCGCTGCCCAAGCCGCTGCGCAAGTAACGTGGTGGTGCGCGGCCAATACAGGCATCCCAGGCCCGGCGTGAGAATGTAGCGTCTGCTGGGCTGCTGTTCCAACAGTCATGAATAAAATATGCCAGATGACGGAGGTGAAACGGCGCAACAAATCACGGCCAGCGCCTAGATCTCGCTCGGCATCGGCGCTATTTCCAAATCGCGAGCGCGGCGGTGCCCAGTACGATGAGGGCGAGACCGATGGCGCTGCGTCGCGAGACTTTTTCGTTGAATGCCAGGCGCGCAAATAGTACCGATACGACAATCGATAGTTTGTCGATCTGCACCACGATGCTCACCTGGCCTGCGGCGATGGCATAGTAATAGAGCAGCCACGATGCTCCGGTCGCGATGCCCGATGTTGCGAGAAATGTGAGTTCGCGTCGGTCAACGTGCGCGACCTGCTCCAGTTTTCCCTTGGCTGCCACGATTGCCCATGCCATAACCAGTACCACGCAGGTACGGATTGCCGTGGCCAGGCTGGACTCGACGCCTTCGATGCCAGCCTTGGCGAGGATGGACGTGAGCGCCGCGAACACGGCGGCGCCGAGGGCGTAAGCGAGCCAGGTCCGGTCTTGCTGCTGCTCGGGTCCGGCAGACTGCTTCTTCTCGATCATTAAAAACGTGCCGAGGGTGATGACGGCGGTTCCCACGAGCTTAACCGCAAGGTTGCTCGTCTCGCCAAAAAGCGCGATGGCGATCAGCGCGGCGAGCACGGTGCTCATCTTGTCAACCGGTACGACCTTATTTACGTCTCCGATGCTCAGCGCCTTAAAGCAACAGATCCACGAAGCTCCGGTAGCGAGTCCCGAGAGGATGAGAAAGAGCCAGGATCTGGGTTCGATGCTGCCAATGGTTCCAATGGATCCAGAAATACCCGCCATTGCCCAGGCGAAAACGAGCACCACGCAGGTGCGAATGGCCGTCGCGACATCGGAGTCGGCCTGCTTGATACCGCATTTGGCCAAGATGGATGTGATGCCGGCGAAGAATGCTGACGCAAATGCTGCGACGACCCACGACACGGGTTGAGCGCCTCCTCAAAAAAGACCACGCCAGATCTATGGCGCATGTCCGATGATACCGCGCTTGCCTATAGGTTGCGTGCCCGGTAGACCTTGGTGCTGATGGCACAGCTGACAACGCCAAGGACGACCGTTGCCAGCGCGACGGCACCACACAGGCAACTGAGGACGGCAAGATCGGGATTCGTCCCTGCAATCGACATGAGCTGGTTGCTGATGGGGTTGAATGAGTTTAGCGTGACCATGATAAGGCACATGTATAGGGCGTACAGACCAACGGATAGGCGTTGCGCCTTCATGTGTTCAAATCGAAAGAACAGAGGCAGTACCGAAAACACCGCCATGAGGGAGAAAAGCATCGATATTGCCGAGGCGATTGCGGTCTCAAAGACGGTCTCTCCCGTGGAGGGGATACCCACGCTGTTTAAGATCGGGATGGCGACGATACTCAGCAGCACGGCCGCGCACGCCATGATGACCGAGAAAATAGTGATGCACAGGTAGCGTGCGCTGACGATGTCTTTGCGTGAGATGGGCAGCGTTGCCCGATAGCGCTCCCATCCGTTTTGGTTGTCGAGCCCGGCCAGCGACGTCATGGCCATGATAGGCGACATGGCACTGATCGCGAAGGCGCCGGCGGCGCTCATGTCGGAATCACCATTCGATGCCCTGACGGCGGTCAGCACGACGAAGATGAACAGGCCGACACCTGCGATGCTCGGGACGAGCGTGCGAACGATGGCAAGCTCGGACATAATGGCGCGTTTCATTTCAAAGCCCCTTTCAGCATGAAGCGAAGATAGTCATCAATGGTTGCCCGATCGCAGGGAATCTCGGGGAAGGCCTCGAGCACTTCGCGGTGGTTGGGCACGAGCACGTCCACGCTGTAGGCGTGGCGGGGGGCGCGGGTGCCTTCGACGCAAGCCATGAGCTCGGCGGCCTGTGCCTGGGTGCAGTGGGCGATGCCGGCGCGGTCGGTAATGTCCTCGCGTGGCAGGTAAAACACAATCGAGCCGTTATCGATGCAGACGACGCGGTCGGCAGCACGATCGAGGTCGGACGTAATATGGCTCGAGAGCAGCACGCTGCGCTGGCCGTCGGCGACAAAGGCGAGCAGCTCATCGAGCAGTTCCTCGCGTGCCATGGGATCGAGGCCCGCGGTGGCTTCGTCCAAAACGAGCAGCTTGGCATTGTGGCTGAGCGCGCAGGCGAGCTGCAGCTTCATACCCATGCCGCGGGAGAGGTCCTTGACCTTTGTCTTGGGATCGAGGCCAAATCGGTTGATGAATCCGGCGAACGTTTCGCGGTCCCACGTGGGGTACGCCGGGCCTACGAGCGCCTCGATCTGGCCGACCTTGAGCGTGGAGGGAAAGGGGCATGTGTCCAGCACGAGGCCGATGCGAGAGCGCAGGTGGCGTTGCGACTCATCGGGCGCGTCGGTGCCACAGCGCTGCCCAAACAGGTGCACCTCGCCGGCATCGAGCTTTATAAGTCCAAGCGTGGCGCGAATGGTCGTCGTCTTGCCGGCGCCGTTTGCGCCCACAAAGCCAACAATTTGGCCGGGCTCCACGGCCAACGTGACGCCATGTAGCGAAAAGCGGTCGCTCACGCGGCGTGAGATGTTTTTGAGTTCTAGCAAGTTTTGCATGGCATAGCCTTTCTTGCAGATGGTTACTGCATGGTTTCGGGGGCTACCAGGTCGAGCATCTCGTGCAGTTTATCGCGCGTGACGCCCACGGCTTCGGCTTGCGTTGCTGCCTGTGCGAGCAGCTCTTCGATATGGCAGAGCTGATTTTCGCGCAAGAGTTCTTGGTTGCCCTCGGCGACAAAACAGCCCTTGCCCTGCACGGTGCAGATAAAGCCGAGTTGCTCCAGGTCGGCGTAGGCGCGCTTGGTGGTGATGACACTCACGCCAAGATCGCTCGCGAGTGCACGGATGCTGGGGAGTTTGGCTCCCGCAGCAAGCGTGCCCGAAAGGATCTGAGCTTTGACCTGCGAGGTTATCTGCTCGTAGATGGGCTTGTCGCTCGAATTGGATAGGATGATGTCCACAGCGGCTCCTTAGCTGATGGGCTACACGTGTATATAACCGGTAAGCACAGTATATACACACTATGTACAGTTGTGCAAGAGGAAATTACGGGGCTGTCCGTCCCTCTACTCATCCATATCAATCTGTAACACTAAGACCCGTTTTTGCTGGCTAACTGTTACAGATTGAGACGTTATTTGCCTGTCCATTCATTTGTCTCGATCTGTAACATCTGGAGTTGTTTTTGGCGGCTAACTGTTACAGATCAAGATATTGGCTGCCCGCCCTGTGCGTTCATCTCAATCTGTAACATCTGGAGGTCAAAAACCCTTCTAGGTGTTACAGATTGAGACAAACCGTCGCGGAACACCGCTGACATTCCACCGTCCGAGCCCCAACTGATGAATTTGTCCTGATAGGCGCCCTATGGCGAGGTTTCGCGGCTACAATAGTGCGGTTACATCGACGTAATGCACTCAATGCAAGAAAGGATCCGCATGGCAAGCCTGTCGGATGAAATCTCGTCGCGCCGCACATTCGCGATCATCAGCCACCCGGACGCCGGTAAGACCACGCTTACCGAGAAGCTGCTGCTCTATACCGGCAGCATCCAGACTGCCGGCTCGGTCAAGGGCAAGAGCTCGGCCAAGCATGCCGTCTCGGACTGGATGGACATCGAGAAGGAGCGCGGCATTTCCGTTACCTCCTCGGTGCTGCAGTTCACCTATAACGGCGCCTGCGTCAATATCCTCGATACCCCCGGCCACCAGGACTTCTCGGAGGATACCTACCGTACCCTTATGGCCGCCGACGCCGCAGTCATGGTCATCGACGGCGCCAAGGGCGTCGAGGCCCAGACAAAAAAGCTTTTTAAGGTCTGCACACTGCGCCACATTCCCATCTTCACCTTTGTGAACAAGCTCGACCACGATGCTCGCGATCCATTTGAGCTCATGGAAGAGATCGAGAATGTCCTGGGTATCAATACGTATCCCATGAACTGGCCGATCGGCAGCGGCCGCAACTTCCGCGGCGTGTTCGACCGTCAGACCCGTCGCGTCATTGCCTTTGAGGGCGACGGCCACGCCAACGCCACCAAGAAGGTCGCCGAGGTCGAGGCCGAACTGGGCGATCCTTCCATGGACGAGCTCATCGGCGAGGAGAACCATAAGAACCTGATGGACGACATCGAGCTGCTCGATGGTGCCGGCGACGAGCTCGACTTGGATGCCGTGGCCTGCGGCAAGCTGAGCCCGGCGTTCTTTGGCTCGGCGCTCACCAACTTTGGCGTGGAGCCCTTTCTCAAGGAGTTCCTGCGCCTGGCCCCGACGCCGCGCGCCTATACCGATACGCTCACCGGCGAGCCGGTCGATCCCTGCCGTGACGACTTTAGCGGCTTTGTGTTTAAGATCCAGGCCAACATGGACAAGAACCACCGTGACCGCATCGCCTTTGTGCGCATTTGCTCGGGCAAGTTCGAGCGCGGCATGGACGCCTTCCACGTGCAGGGCAACCGCAAGCTCAAGCTTGCCACGGGCACGTCGATGATGGCCGACGACCGCGCCATCGTGGACGAGGCGTACGCGGGCGATATCGTGGGCCTGTTCGATCCGGGTATCTTTAGCATCGGCGACACCGTGTGCTCCGGCAAGCGCCACGTGCAGTATCCGCAGATCCCGACGTTCGCCCCCGAGATGTTCGCTCGCATTACGCAGGTCGATACGCTCAAGCGCAAGCAGTTCGTCAAGGGCATGGAGGAGCTTGCCCAGGAGGGTGCCATCCAGATCTTCCGCGAGCTGGGTGCCGGCATGGAGAGCGTCATTGTGGGCGTGGTCGGCGTGCTGCAGTTCGAGGTGCTCGAGCGCCGTCTCAAGGCCGAGTACCGTGTTGAGGTTCGTCGTCAGCCGCTGCCCTATACGGATATCCGCTGGATCCAGAACGACCCCGATACCATCGATATCCCGGCTCTTTCGCTCACGCGCGACACGCTGCGCGTCGAGGACATGCGCGGCGGCAAGCTGCTGCTGTTCACGAGCCCGTGGAACGTGGACTGGGCTACCGACCACAACCCCAACCTTATCCTGTCGGAGTTTGGCAACGTAGCCTTTTAACGCATCGGCGCGGTGGCCCTGTGGGGCTGCCGCGCCGCTTGCTTGCCTGATGCCGTGTGAGCGGCTATCATACCCACCGTCGTCTCAAGACCGGGGCGTCCGAGCAGTTCGGGTCCGATATCCTGCTCGTTAAACCTAAAACCAAAGGAGTACATAATGATCAAGAAGGTCATGGAGGACTACAAGGTCCTGTTGCGGAGCATTCCCGCGGCAACGGTTTCGCTGTTTTTCGTGAGCGTCATCATGATGAACCTGCTGGCCAACAAAGAGCTGATCAGCCTGCCGTATCTGGCGCTCGACTGTGGCTTTGTGGTGAGCTGGGTTTCGTTTTTGTGCCAGGACATGATCTGCAAGCGCTTTGGCGCCAGGGCATCCATCAAAATCTCTATCCTCGCGCTGCTGGTCAACCTGGCCGTGAGCCTGTGCTTTTGGGTATGCTCGCTCACGCCTGGCATGTGGGGTGCCTACTACGATACCGGCATGATCGAGGTCAACACTGCCCTTAACGCCACCATCGGTGGCACCTGGTACGTGGTGCTTGGCTCGTCGCTTGCCATGCTCGTTTCTGCCGTGGTTAACTCCACGCTCAATCAGTCGCTCGGCCGTATGGTCAAAAAGAATAATTTTGCGAGCTTTGCCTTCCGCTCCTATGTCTCCACGGGCGTTGGCCAGTTTATCGACAACCTGGTCTTTGCCATCGTGGTGAGCCACACGTTCTTTGGCTGGACCTGGGTGCAGGTCCTTATGTGCTCGCTGACGGGTGCCATCGCCGAGCTGCTGTGCGAGGTCTTCCTGAGCCCCGTGGGCTACAAGGTCGTGCGCGGCTGGGAGCGCGATAATGTAGGCTCCGAATACCTCGAGCGCCACGCAACCGCCTAAGGAGCAAGTATGCGGGTTTTGATCACGGGCGCTGCGGGCGGAATCGGAGCCGCATGCGTGCAGCGCTTTTTGGACGAGGGCCACGAGGTCGTGGGCTTTGACCTGCTGCCGGCGGCGATCGAACACGAGCGCTACCGCCATCTGATCGTCGATGTCCGCGAGCCGGACTCGTTTCCAGGCGACCTTGAGCCCCAGGTGATCGTGAACGTTGCCGGTACACAAGATTCGTCCGATGATATTGCTGCCAACCTGTGTGGCACCATCAACGTGACCGAGCGCTACGCCTTTGTGGGGGAGGGGCTTGCCGCCAAGCCGGCGCCGGCTATCAAATCTGTGGTCAATGTGGGGTCGGCGAGCGGGCATACGGGATCGGAGTTTCCCGCCTATGCCGCCAGCAAGGGCGGCGTTATCGCCTACACCAAGAACCTTGCAAACCGCTTGGCGCCGCAGGCCATCGCCAACAGTGTGGACCCGGGCGGCGTTATCACGCCGCTCAACCGTTGCGTGATGGAAGACGAGCACCTGTGGAACCAGATTATGGAGCTCACGCCGCTTAAACGCTGGGCTACCGCCCAAGAGATCGCCGAGTGGATCTACTTTGTGGGCGTGACCAACCGGTTCATGACCGGGCAGAGTCTGTTGATCGATGGCGGCGAGGCCGGTCGCACACAATTTATTTGGCCCGAGTAGAAAACGCGCCCGATGGCAAGATTGCCGTCGGGCGCGTTTTTGATGTATCGATTTTTAGTCGAGGCAAGCCCAGTTGACGGGGGTCGAGCCGTGCTGTTCGAGTAGCCGATTGGCAGCGGAGAAGGGGCGCGACCCCATAAAGGCGGGGAGTTCTGCCGTGGCACGGTTGGCCGAAAGCGGTGAGGGGTGCGTGGAGGCCAGACAGAACTTGCCGGTTGCCTTGCCCGCGCCGGTCGCGGCGAGCTTGCCCTCGACCATCTGCTGGGCAAAGCGGCCCCATGCCAAAAAGACTACCGGCTGGGGCAACTGGCAGCAGCGTTCGATAACGTAGTCGGTGAGCGTGCTCCAACCCAGTTTGGCGTGCGAGTTCGCGGCATGCTCGCGCACGGTGAGCGTAGTGTTGAGAAGCAGGACGCCCTGTTGTGCCCATGGTGTTAGATCTCCTGTGGCGGGAATAGGGCAGTCCAGGTCGGCATTGAGTTCCTTATAGATGTTGCGCAGGCTCGGCGGCAACTTGGTTTGCGTCGCGGGGACCGAGAACGACAGCCCCATGGCCTGGTTGGGTCCGTGATAGGGATCTTGACCCAAGATGACAACTTTGACCTGGTCGGCCGGCGTGTAGGCGAGGGCATTGAGGATGTCGTCTTGTGCCGGGTAGATGGTCTGCTCGGCACGCAAAAGGGCGATGCGCCCGAGCAGCTGGTTCGTAGTGTCACGTACCGGCTGCGGCGCATCGCCCAACCAAGTTGCTATGTTGTGGTCGCGTGTTGCGGCGTCCATGGGGCTCCTTTACGTCAGATGCTCTGTTGGCATCTATTGTAAAGAATTTCGTCGGCCGATATTCGCGTACGTCCCATTGTACACGCTCCCTCGCGCGACGTGGTGGCGGCCTGGCGCAGCTGGGAGACCATGCCTATCGCCACGAGGCGCTTTATCGACCATATGAGCTCGCATATTGTCCATTAATGACTGGCGGGGCGTTGAGTGCGGTGTTTAGCGGGCTGTCGCTTTGGTTTGGGCGGTGCGATAGGTGCGTGCCGGGTGGCAGAGTAGTACCGCCACGACCATAAAGAATGCCGTGGTGCCCAGGCTGATGGGATAGACCATCATGATGTTCGCAAAGGTGCGGAAGTGCGGGAACACGCAGAACACCCAATAGAAGCGAATACCGCAGACGCAGATCATGGTGATGAGGGCGGGCATGAGCGAGATACCAAAGCCGCGCAGGTAGCCGGACATGTTTTCGTAGAACATGCTAAAGGCGTACGCCGGGAAGATCGAGCACACGCGGATATAACCGATTGAGACGATATTGGGATCGCTGTTGAACAGCGACAAGATCTCGCGCCCCAGGCCGACAATAACGACAATCGTGGTGAGTGCAACGATACCGCCTTCGGTCAGGCAGACTTTGAGCGTTTTGGTGCACCGGTCGATCTGGCGGGCACCGTGGTTTTGTCCCACAAAGGTGGTGCAAGCCTGGCTAAAGCTATTGAGCAGGTTGTAGCACACGTACTCCAGGCTCATGGCAGCGCTCGATGCCGCCATGACTTCGGTGCCCAGGCTGTTGATGGCAGACTGGATGATGATGTTGGCGACGGCAAAGACGGCGCTTTGGATGCCGGCGGGCAGGCCGATCTTGACGATGCGCTTGAGGGCGACGGGGTCTAAGCCTAAGTCGCGCGGGGTGACACGGACGACGGAGTTGGTCTTGAGCAGGCGGATGAAGAGCGTAGCGGCGCTGACGGTGTAGGCGATGGCGGTGGCGATGGCGACGCCCGCGACGCCCCA
The DNA here is from genome assembly GCF_901212495.1 of Collinsella aerofaciens. GTDB lineage: Bacteria > Actinomycetota > Coriobacteriia > Coriobacteriales > Coriobacteriaceae > Collinsella > Collinsella aerofaciens_H. Next base: position 93,756 of record NZ_CAAKNY010000041.1, read on the forward strand.
GTGGAGTACGGGGACAAAGATGAGGTCCAGGCCAATGTTGAGGACGGTGGACACGGCAAGCGCCTGCAGCGGCATGCGGGTGATGCCGACGGAGCGGAAGATCGCGGCCTCAAAGTTGTAGAGCAAGATTGAGGGCATGCTGAGCAAAAAGACGCGCAGGTAGAGTGAGGCGAGCGGCATGGTTTCGGCGGGAACGTTGAGCGCGGCGAGCATGGGCTCGGCAAAGATCTCGCCCAGCGCGATGACGACAAAGCCCATGAGCGCCATTAAAATCGAGGTATGGACGGCGCGTTTGACCATGTTCTGATCGTTGCGGCCGATAGCGTTGGCGATGACCACGTTGGAGCCAAGTGACATGCCAATAAACAGGTTGAGCATAAGACTGGTAAGCGGAACATTGGAGCCGACCGCCGCCATGGCGAGGGTTCCCTGGTCGCCCGAGAAGTTACCGATGATGACCGTGGCGATGAGGTTCGACAGCTGCTCCAAGATGCTCGTGGCGGCCACGGGGAAGGCGAACAGGGGAATATTGCGCCACAGCGAGCCGGTGGTCATATCAATGTGCTTAGATGCGGTGTCAGCCATACGCTCTCAATCTCTAACATGCTATTTCGTGCTCATTTGCGCAGACGATGATACTCCTAATGCAACCAGTCGGCACTTAGGCACGGGTAGTCTTTTTGGGACGGGGCTTTTTTAGCTGCCCTATGTCAAATGCGGCCTCATGCTTCGAAGGCTTCGGACGGGGTAGCTAAAAAAGCCCCGTCCCAAAAAGACTACCCAATGACTCGGTGGGGAAGGCGTGCGACAATGGTGGGCACTGTGTTGTTCGCGCTAAGGAGTTGCCATGTTGTTATGTCCCGTTTGCCATGAGCCGTTGGTGGACGACGAGCGCGGTGCTGCATGCGCAGGCGGACATCGGTTTGATCGCGCGCGCGAGGGCTATTTATATCTACTACGCTCGTCCAAGAGCGGCGACTCTATGGGAGATCCCAAGTCGCAGGCACGCAGCCGTCGTGACTTTCTAAACCGTGGCTACTATGCGCCGTTGCGCGATGCGATGGTCGAGCTCGTGCGCAAGCGGGCGTCTGGGCACGCCGCGTCTGCGAACGGCCCCATGACCTTGCTCGACATTTGCTGTGGCGAGGGCTATTACACGAGTGCCATGGGTGCGGTGCCGGGCGTGGATGCTTACGGCTTTGACCTGGGCAAAGAAATGGTACGCCTGGCCGCCAAGCGCTGCGATGCGACCTGCTTCGTGGCCAACATGAAGGACATCCCCGTGGCCGATGGCGCCTTCGATATGGTGACCGAGCTCTTCGCCCCCTTTAACGAGCGTGAGTTTGCCCGCGTGCTGGCGCCAGAGGGCTCACTCTACACCGTGGTGCCGGGCGCCCGTCATCTGTTTGGGCTCAAGGAGGTACTCTACGACACGCCGTACCTTAACGATGAGAAGCTGCCGAAGACCACCGAGCTCGAGTTGGTCGGAACGCAGCGGGTGTCTGCGAATATTACGCTTCGGACCCAGGCCGACATCGAGGCGGTGTTCCAGATGACGCCGTACTACTACCGCACACGCCCTGCCGACAAAGAGCGCCTGGCAAATTTGGATACCCTTCAAACCGACATCGACTTCATCATCGCCGAGTACCGCCACCGCTAACAACCTGCCAAAAAGGGACAGGTTTATTTT
>NZ_CAAKNY010000041.1:95458-155334 GCF_901212495.1 Collinsella aerofaciens
TAAAGGGCCGACCGCGTTGCTACGCGATCGGCCCTTTTTAGCTGCTTGATAGCAGAGGTTATGAGAAGTGGTCGCTTACAGGCGGTCCTTGTTCTCGACCTTAACGGCGTGTGCCTGCTGAACAAAGAACAGGTCGTAGACCACGATGACAAAGGCCCCAATATTGAGGGCGCTGCCGCCCAGCGCAGGAAGGGTAAGCACGGCCTGGGCGAGCGTGGCGGCTGCGGCAACAATACCGAGCTTAAACGCGCCGTCTACTTGCGACGGCTTGTTGGCACCCTTGATGCCCGCAACGCCCGCGGCAAGGTCGACGAGGCCCTTGGCGATAATCACGACCGCGGCGAGCATGGCGTTTGGACCGAATGTGGAATAATCGAGGTTGTTCGTGGCAATGCCGACGCCGGCGATGACGAGGTCGGAGATGCCTCGAATTAAGTAGATGAGGGCAAGGATTTTGAGTGTCTTGCGCGCGAAGCTCATGGGTAGTCCTTTCGATGCGGGCGCTGCCAGGCTGGCGCGTCCCATATGCTGCACATATCGTGAAGCACATTGTAGTTCAATGTGACAGCGTGTGTGTTGGAAAGCGCTTCTCGCCTGTGCAGGGCAATCTTTCAAAAAAGAAAGCCAGCTGTAAGCCAAATCGATGGCAGCTCATGTGCGGCGCTGAGATGATGGGGCCGTAACAAAGAGCTGGTCTCAAGGAGGAGCCATGATGTACGGAGCCAAGCAAGTGCGTGAGCCGCGATCGTTGGGAAGACGCATGAGTGATTCCGTGATTGCTGCCGTGTGCACGGGATTGATGGCGGTGCTTTGCATTGGGATGCTGTGGACCATGTCGCATGTGGGACAATAGCGGACGGTTGGGTGCTGGCATAAACGGCGCTCACGTATCCGTTTTGCTTGTTAGGGAGTGTCCATGGGCGTCGTCGATCCCTTTTCTGTTGCTCGGGCCGCGGGGCTTGAGCTGACCGGGAAGTCCGAGGGTCTCACGCTCACCGACGGCACGATGGAGCTGCGTGCCGATTTTGCCCGCATGCTTCCGCGGCTCAAGCAGGGCCGCCTGCAGCAAGAGCTGCTGGTGAAGGCCGCGCGCACAAAAGGCATCGAGCGCCTATGGGCGATTGATGCCACGGCGGGCTTTGGTGAGGATTCGCTGCTGCTGGCGGCCGCGGGCTTTACCGTCGATCTGTATGAACAGGATTGCGTAATCGCGGCGCTCCTCAAGGACGCCTTGGATCGCGCGGCAGATGATCCGGCGCTTGCGGCTGCTGTGGCGCGCATGCGCTTACATGCGGGCGAGGACAGCATTGCCGGCCTTCGCCATACAGCTGAGCTGATCGGGCGGGGCGAGCTCACCGCTCCCGACGTGGTGTATCTGGATCCCATGTTTCCCGGGCGCACCAAGAGCGCGGCGGTGAAAAAGAAGTTCCAACTCTTGCACCATCTGGAACAGCCGTGTGCCGATGAGGAGGCGCTGGTCGAAGCTGCGCTTGCGGTGCGGCCGCGCAAGGTCGTTATCAAGCGCCCGGTGAAGGGGCCACTGCTTGCCGGTGTTAAGCCGAGCTATCAGCTTGCGGGCAAGGCTGTTCGTTACGATGTTTTGGTGCCGCCGCGCCCGTAGCTTGTGCACGATGGCTGGCGTCCCGCCAACACCGTGCCGATGCGGAGTCTATTTCCAAGGGTGCGACGTCAGACGCCACCCGCCGCAGTATTCGCATTTGTAGCAGGCAAGGCCGCGCCGCCCGCGGTTTTCGCAGTCGGCCATAACTGCCTCGGCCTCGGCGCGCGTGTCGTAACGGTTTTTGCGTTCGCACGACTTGTAGCGCCAGGCTTCATCGCGTTCGGCTTCCAGGACGTCGCGGCGCTCGTCCTCGCGTGCAAACAGGTCGCTCATATCGCCGCCGGTGGCAGCGCCCAAAAACTCGCTTTTGGCTTTTGACCAGGCGGCTCGCTTTTTGCTCCCCATCTGCTTCGCGCCCCTCTCTAAACGCTGGTATCATTGCTCAATCAAAGTGATACCAATAAACGTGAGGTCGCCGCGTGATGATCAGAAAAACCCTCGATACCGACATTCCCGTTATCATGGCTATCTATGACGCGGCCCGCGCCTTTATGCGCGCGCATGGCAACGTCACGCAGTGGCCCAAGGGCACACCTTCTGCCGAGCAGCTGGCTGCCGATATCGCCGCCGGTGGCAGCTATGTGTTCGAAGTCGACGGCCGCGTGGTGGCAACGTTTGCCTTCTTGCCGGGCCCGGACGAGTGCTATGACGTCATTGAGGACGGTCAATGGCGCAGCGACACTCCGTATGCCGTGCTGCACCGTGTGGCGTCGGACGGTACCGCGCATGGTGTCGCGGCGGCGATGTTTGCCTTTGCCAAGGAACGCATCGACCATCTGCGTATTGACACACACCAAGACAACCTGCCTATGCAGGGCGCCATCGCCAAGGCCGGGTTTAAGCGCGCCGGCATCGTGCATGTGTCGGACGGCACGCCGCGTGTTGCGTTTGATTGGCTGCGCGAGGCGTAAGAGCAGGGACGCATATCAACAATTCGTGCGAACGAACATGGCCCCGGGTGGGGCCATGTTCGTTCGCTACGCTGTTTTGTAAGCCGGCTTTCGCAAGGCGCGAACCTACGAAAATCGCCGCGCGGCAACGCGGGGCGATGAGCTCGGTCGGGGGATAGGGCCCGCTTCGCCCACCGGCCCGTACATTGTATCATCCAGTGTGGAACGAGGATGCCCGTTGCCGCGTGCGATGGGCTTGCAATAAGAGGAGAGCCATGTCGAAGCAAGCGGTCGTTGGAATCTTGGCGCATGTCGATGCCGGCAAGACCACGTTGGCCGAGGCCATGCTGTTTAACGCGGGCCGCATTCGCAAGCGCGGCCGCGTGGACGATGGCGATTCGCATCTGGACACGAACACGATCGAGCGCGAGCGTGGCATCACGATTTTCTCGTCGCAGGCCGTGTTCGACCACGGTGGTACCCGCGTCATGCTCGTGGACGCACCGGGGCATGTCGATTTTTCTGCCGAGGCGGAGCGCACATTGCGCGCGCTCGACTACGCTATTTTGGTTGTGGGTGCCAACGACGGCGTACAGGGGCACACCGAAACTCTGTGGCGCCTGCTTGCGCGCTATGACATCCCGACGTTCATTTATATCAACAAAATCGATTTGGAGCATCCCGGCCGCGATGTTTTGCTGGCACAGCTTGGGCAGCGTCTTTCCGAGGGCTGCTTGGATGCCAACGAACTGTTGGCGGGTGGTGCCGTTCAGGAGGACGCTGCTGCGTTGGACGAGGCGGCGCTCGAGGAGTTTCTTGAAGCGGGTGAGCTTTCCGTCGCGACGCTGTCGCGCATGGTTGCCGAGCGCAAGCTCTTTCCCTGTTTTGCTGGGTCGGCGCTCAAGGACCAAGGCGTGGACGAGCTGCTGGATGGCATATGCGCGCTGATGCGCGAACAGGCATGGCGCCCGGAGTTTGCCGCCCGCGTCTACCGCGTGAGCCGCGGGGATCGCGGTGAGCGCTTGGCTTGGGTTAAAGTGACCGGCGGAACGCTGCACGCCAAGCAGATGATTGACGGACGTTCCGGTGCCGAGGCATGGGAGCAGAAGGTCGATCAGGTACGCATCTATAACGGCGAGAAGTATGAGCTTGCGCAAGAAGTTGCTGCTGGCGGTATTTGTGCCGTGACGGGTCTTGCGCACGTTCGCCCAGGGGACGCCCTGGGCGCGGAGCCCGCGTGCGATGCGCCCGTCATCGCGCCCGTCCTCACCTATACGGTGCTGCCGGGCGAACATGATGTCCATGCGGTGTTCAAAGCGCTGACTGAGCTGGCGGACGAAGATCCCATGCTCGGCGTAAGCTGGAATACGCATCTTGAGCAGATCCATTTGCAGCTGATGGGCGCCGTGCAACTCGAGGTCGTGCAGCGGGTGTTGGCCGATCGCTTTGGCCTTTCGGTTGCGTTTGAGTCTGGCGGCATTCTCTATAAGGAGACCATTTCGCAGCCGGTCGAGGGCGTGGGCCACTTTGAGCCACTGCGCCACTATGCCGAGGTGCATCTGCGCCTGGAGCCGTTGCCAGCGGGTTCGGGCGTGCAGTTTGGCACCGTGACCTCGACCGACGAGCTCGATCTTAACTGGCAGCGTTTGGCACTCACCAACGCCATGGAGCGCGATCACCTGGGCGTGCTGACCGGCTCGCCCATCACCGATGTGCGCATTGCGCTCACGGGCGGCCGTGCGCATGCCAAGCACACCGAGGGCGGTGATTTTCGCCAGGCCACGTACCGCGCGATTCGCCAGGGGCTCATGCAAGCGCGTGAGGCCAGCGCAGCCGTGCTGCTGGAGCCGTGGTACCACTTTGAGCTCGAGGTGCCGGGGGAGTGCGTGGGCCGGGCGCTCTCGGATGCCACGCGCATGGGTGCCGAGTACGAGCCGCCGACGATGGCGGGAGACCGGGCGAAGCTTGTGGGTCGCGTGCCGGCATCCGAGGTGCAGGATTACGCGCTGGAGGTGGCTGCCTACACGAGCGGTCGCGGCCATTTGTACCTGGAGTTCGCCGGCTATGCGGCTTGCCATGATGCCGAGCGCGTCATCGAGACGGCCGCCTATGAGCCCGAGGCCGATCTGCCCAACACGCCCGATTCGGTCTTTTGCTTTCACGGCGCCGGTTACACGGTCAAATGGTACGACGTACCCGCCGCGGCGCACGTAAAGGTCGATCCCGCCACCTTCCGCCCCTGGCGAGCAGCAGACGCTGAGTTTTTCGGCCATAGGTGATAGACGGTCAGTCTCTTTGCCTCATCCTGTTGGTATAACTCGGTATAAGTTGGTATAACTATTATCAGAGTTTGCCAATTCGAGGAGGCCGACATGAATCCAAATCCCTTTAAGCCCACGGCTGGCAAGCGGCCCCCGATACTCATCGGTCGCGAGTCGGTCATCGAAGATTTCGAGGAAGGGCTCGATAACGGCGCCGGAGCGCCGGGCAGGCTCATGCTCATTACGGGAAACCGCGGCTGTGGCAAAACGGTTCTCCTGCGGGAGCTGCAGCGTCTTGCCAATGAGCGCGGATGGGCGGTTGTCTCCGATTCCGCTTCGCTTGGCTTATGCGATCGCTTGGCCGACGCGCTTCGCTCGAATAAGCCCGTTGTGACGTCAATGGAGTTCGGTCCGTCGTTTGGCCGGATGTCGGTCGAGGCGGCGCGAGCAAAGGGCGAGACGTTGCGAGGGCTGGTCAACGAGCGCCTCAAGAGGCTCGGGCCGGGAAAGGGCTTACTGTTTGCGATTGACGAGGCACAATCGGCATCTATCGAGGAACTGGCGGCTCTTGCCGTTCTCTATCAGCAGGTGCTTGGAGACCAGGATGCTACAGGCTTGCCCGATAGCGACCAGTGCGGTCTTGCGCTGGTGTTCGCCGGCTTACCCAGTATGGTTGACGATCTGCTCGAAGAGCCGAGCGTGACGTTTTTGCGGCGTGCCCAGCAGCGTACACTGGGGGCGATATCCTTGCCCAAGGTGCGCGATTCGTATATCCAGACGGTCAAAGACGCTGGTCTTTACGCTGACGCGGAGACGGCGGACCTTGCAGCGCGCAAGAGTATGGGCCATCCCTACATGGTTCAGCTCGTGGGCTATTACATGTGGCGGTCGGCTGCCCGGCGTGGTTCGCAGGCCATCGAAGGGCGCGATGTCGAGGCTGGCCACACGGATGCCATCTCCGAGTTCTACGAAGCGGTCGACGCACCGCTGTATTACGGGTTGCGCAGCCCGCAGCGTCTGTTTATCGAGGCGATGGCGGTTGACGAGGACAAGCCGACGCGCATGGCGGACATCATCGAGCGCTGCGACCGCACCCAGAGTTGGGCGAGTAAATATCGCGCAAGCCTGATTCGCGAGCGCGTCATAGAGGCTGCCGGATACGGCCTTGTGCGGTTTACCGTGCCCATGCTGGGTGCGTACATCCGCGACCGCATTTTATGGCATGAGTGATGTGACAAAGGGACAGTCCCTTTGTCACATTGATAGTTGAGAGGTCGAAACATGGTGATTCATACCGAGCGTTTGACGCTTCGTCCATGGCGCGAGACGGATGCGGCGAGTCTGTTTACATATGCTAGCGACCCGGACGTGGGGCCGGCTGCGGGCTGGCCGCCCCACCGAAGCATTGAAGAAAGCAGAGCGATCATTCGGACGGTCTTATCTGCGCTCCACACCTTTGCCGTTTGTCTGGCTGCGACAGACGAACCCGTGGGCAGCATTGGACTGATGCCACCTCGCTGCGAAACAAGCCGCCAAGGTGACGGTTCCGAACTCGAAGTGGGGTACTGGATCGCCAAGCCGTTCTGGGGCCGAGACTTTGCTCCCGAAGCGGTGCGAGCCATGCAGCGTTATGCGTTCGAAACGCTTGGCTGCAAGGCGCTTTGGTGCGGATATTACGAGGGCAATAACAAGTCGTTACGCGTTCAGCAAAAGTGTGGATTCGCGCCGCATCACGTTGAGCGCGACGTGCCCTGCGAGCTTATGGGCGATGTACGTACCGAGTGCTTTACGTATTTGAGCCGCGAAGACTGGCGCAGACAGACAATGTGACAAAGGGACAGTCCCTTTGTCACATTCGATCAACGGGAGGGAAAGCGATGACGGTGTCGCAACAACCAAGTGCTATCGAGGTACGTGGCGCGCGCGTCCATAACCTCAAGGACATCGATATCGATATCCCGCTGGGAAAGCTCGTGGGTATTGCCGGCGTGTCGGGCTCGGGCAAGAGCTCGCTGGCGCTGGGGGTTCTTTATGCCGAGGGCTCGCGCCGCTACCTGGAGGCGCTCAGCACCTACACCCGCCGTCGTTTGACACAGGCCGAGCACGCCCAGGTGGACGAGGTGCTGCATGTGCCGGCGGCGCTCGCATTGCATCAACGCCCCAGCGTACCGGGCGTGCGTTCCACCTTTGGCACCATGACCGAGCTCAACAATAGCCTGCGCCTGCTCTTTAGCCGCTGCGCCCATCACATGTGCCCGCATTGCGGGGCGCGTGTGGAGCCGAGCCTTAACGTGGCTGCGGGCCTGTCACTCACGTGCCCCGCATGCGGCCGCGAGTTCTACGCGCCGAGTGCCGAGGACCTTGCCTTTAACGGCGGCGGTGCGTGTCCCACCTGCGGCGGCACCGGTGTCATACGCGAGGTGGACGAGGCGAGTCTGGTACCCGACGAGTCAAAGACTATCAACGAGGGCGCGGTGCTTCCCTGGGGCACGCTCATGTGGGATCTGATGAAGCAGGTGGCCGGCGAGATGGGCGTGCGCACTGACGTGCCGTTTAACCAGCTCACACCTCAAGAGCGCGACATTGTGTTTCACGGCCCGGCGGTTAAGAAGCATATTCTCTACGTTCCCAAAAACGGCGAGGGCGCCACGCCGCTCGACTTCACCTATTACAACGCCGTCTATACGGTCGAGAATGCGCTCGCCAAGGTTAAGGACGACAAGGGTCTCAAGCGCGTTGCACGCTTTTTGCGCGAGGGCCCGTGCCGTGACTGCGGCGGCACGCGTCTCTCCGAGGCGGCGCGCCAGCCCCATGTGCGCGGTATCAATCTGGCGCAGGCAGCGGCCATGACGTTGGGTGAGGCGATTGAGTGGGTGCGCGGGGTGCCCGCATCCTTGCCGGCCGAGATGCAGCCCATGGCAGCGGATATCTGCGATTCGTTTTTGAGCACGGCTCGTCGCCTGGTCGACCTGGGGCTCGATTACCTTTCGCTCGACCGCGCCGGTGCTACGCTCTCCACGGGTGAGCGCCAGCGCGTGCAGCTCGCCCGCGTGGTGCGCAACCGATCGACGGGCGTGCTTTATGTACTCGATGAGCCCTCGATCGGTCTGCATCCTGCCAATGTCGACGGCCTGGTAGGCGTGATGCGCGATTTGGTGGATGACGGCAACACCGTGGTCGTTGTCGATCACGACACGCGCGTGCTGGCGGAAGCCGACTATCTGGTCGAGATGGGCCCCGTTGCCGGAGCAGGCGGCGGTAATGTGATCGCTGCAGGTACGGTGGACGAGGTCGAACAATCGCAGGGCAGCCGCATCGCCCCGTTTTTGCGCTCAGGGCCCAAGCGCTTGCGGCCGCAGGTGGCTGACGACGAAATGTTCGACCAGGGTCATATCCGCATGGCGACCGATGCCATCCATACCGTCAAGCCGCTCGAAGTCGATATCCCGCGCGGTCGCTTGGTTGCGGTGACGGGTGTTTCGGGCTCGGGTAAGACGACGCTGGTGCTCGAGACGCTCATTCCTGCACTTAAGGCGCAAGCAGCTGGCGAGCGCCTGCCCGGCCATGTGCGCTGGATCGATGCCGAGGGCATTGCGCGTGCCAACCTGATCGACGCCACGCCCATCGGTGCCAACGTGCGCTCAACGGTGGCGACCTATGCCGATATCCACGACGAGCTGCGTCGGGCCTTCGCCCGTACGCCCGAGGCCAAGGCAGCCGGCTACAAGGCGGGTGCCTTTAGCTATAACACCGGCGCCTTGCGCTGCCCTACGTGCGATGGCACGGGCTCGATATCGCTCGACGTACAGTTTTTGCCCGATGTCGAGATCGTCTGTCCCGCATGCCGCGGCTCTCGCTATGCAGACGCGGCTTCACATATCCATCGTGAGGGCAAAGACGGGAGCCTGCTTACATTGCCGCAGCTCATGGACATGAGTGTGGACGAGGCCCTCGACGCCACACTGGGACTCAAGAAAGTTCAGGCGCGCTTGCAGACCTTGCACGACCTGGGCTTGGGGTATCTCACGCTCGGTGAGCCCACGCCGGCGCTCTCGGGCGGCGAGGCGCAGCGCCTTAAGCTTGCGAGCGAGATGGGGCGCGTGCAGGACGATGCCGTGTTCGTGTTCGACGAGCCCACGATCGGCCTGCATCCGCTCGATGTCCAGGTGTTGCTGAGCGTGTTTGACGGCCTCGTTGCCAAGGGCGCCACAGTCGTCGTGATCGAGCACGACCTCGACCTTATCCGTAACGCCGATTACGTGATCGACATGGGCCCGGGCGGTGGCGATGCCGGCGGGCAAATCGTCTGCGTCGGTACGCCGGGCGACATCGCAGCCTGCTCCGCAAGCATCACCGGCCGCTACCTATAACCGAATGTGACAAAGGGGCAGTCCCTTTGTCACATTGATGTCTATTTCACGCATTGAGCGGCGAGATAGTCGCGGAAGAATGGCAATTCAAAAGCGACGATTCCGCGCCCGCGTTCTCCAATGATGCCGGCGTCTATCATGCGGCATCGGTAGCGAGAGACCTGTTGCGGCGAACGCTTAAGGCGCTCGATAAGGTCGGCGGTGGTGGACTCTTCCTCGTCATCGAGCATAGCGATGAGGAATCGCTTGTCCTCCGCAGTGAGTTCCCGATAGGTTGCCGCGAGGATTCGGTCGTCCATCTCGTCGCGCGCGATTTTGATTCCCAGGTCAAAGTCGCGTGACGAGATTTCCTTCGAATCGCTTGTGAGATCCCAGGCACGGTAGCCTACGAGTTGCAATAGGAAGGGAAAACCAGAGATCGAGCGAACGGCTCTATCGATTCCCTCAGCATCTGCCAGGCGATCGTTTTCCTGGATTGTGCGAATCAAGGCCTCGCGCACGTCATAGTCTGCGATGCGACCCAGATGATATTGTTGGGCGCGGCGAAGGAACGAGACCGTCTTGTGGTTCAGCAACGTCGAGACGTTGTTGGGAAGTCCCGCCATGAGCAGGGCGACGCGTTTCCCATCGGTCACAAAGTGCTGATACGTCGCTGCGAGCTGAATCATCTCGTCGAGTGTCGGGTCCACCTCGTCAACCGTGACGAGCAGCCCGGTGCCCGCCTCGTTGAGCTGGTCGATGATGTCACTCATGCGATAACGCCAGGTTGAGGTATCGTGAACGCGATTGACCTCGATGCTGCCGAGCGGTGCAATTCCGAGACCGGTGACTTCGAAGTTGTTAGACGGGTCGATAAGATGGCCTGCAGCACGTTTCGCCCCGAACTCGATTTCCTCAAGCATTCCCGAGAGCGCGGTTGTCTTTACGGCAACCCAGCCATGGGATTCGGCCCTCGTCGCAAGCGACGACATGAGAGCGGTTTTACCGGTTCCACGCGCGCCTGAGAAGATCGAGGTCAATTCCGGGCGCCTGCGCTGGCTCAAGAAGGCACGGTCCAAATCCCGAATAATCTGTTGTCTGCCAGCGAGATGGGCAGGAACCTCACCAAAACTGGGGGTAAACGGGTTCTCGAGATATTCCACAATGCCCTCCTTTAGCATCTCAGATTAATTTCATTTTATTCTAGTTAATTATGATTAAAAGTGATGGTTCGTTATTTAGAGCATCAATCAGGCGCGTGTGTCATCGACGTGGCGCTTGAATGTGACAAAGGGGCAGTTCCTTCGTCACATTCCTGGAAAGCCTGTTTGGCGCAAGGCTTCGTAGAGGACGATGGCGGCGCTGTTGGAGAGGTTGAGTGCGCTGATGCGGTAGTCATCCGGGTTGACGAAGTTGCCGCAGATGTCCTGTTGAAGGATGGCCTCGTGGCTGCCCTCGGTATGCCCGAGCGACTCCTCATGAGCCTCCCAGGCATCGGCGTTATCGAGTGAGTCGCAATCGCGCAGCATGGGGATGCGCTCGCAACGCTCGGGCGCCGCGGCAAGCAGTGGCTCGGGAATGCCCGAGCTCTCGCTGCCAAAGACCAGGTAGTCGCCATCGCGGTAGGTACTCTGCGCATAGGTGCGGCGTGCCTTTTTTGTCAGCAGATGCAGGCGCTCGTCGGCGGGGGAGAGGCCGTTGCGCGCAAGGAAATCCTCCCAGCCGGCATAGGTCGTCACGTCCAAGTTTTGCCAGTAGCCCAGGCCGGCGCGACGCACCGTCTTGTCGTCGAGCGAAAACCCCAGCGGCTCCACCAGATGCAGACGGGCGCCGGTAACCACGCAGGTGCGGCCGATATTGCCCGTATTGGCCGGAATCTCGGGCGCATACAGCACAATGTTGAACATGAATCTCCTTGGCTCAGAATGAAAAACCACCACGAAGGGTACCTTCGTGGTGGTTTGGCGGTTACGTAGGCGGAAAAATGCCCGCTTGGATAAACCTAGGCGCGCTGCCAGTCGGTCAGGCAGGCATCGAGGGAGGCGATGAGCGCATCCTTGTCCATGTGACGGCCGATGATGCACAGGCTCGTCATGCGGTCGCCCGTCTCGTCGTCCCAAATTTGCATGATCTCGGGGCTTTCGTCGATGATCTTCTGCTTCTCGCCCTCGGGCGCGGAGTCAACGAACAAGCCGTTCTCCATCAGGCGCATCTGGTGGCCGGCCTGCTCAAACATGTAGCACATGTCCGGATCGCCGGTCTGCCACAGCGGACCCTTGACGCGAATGACCTCGTCGGGCCACTCTTGCTCAACAAAATCGGTGAACTTTTTCAGGTCAAACGGCTTGCGGCGCGAGTACACAAAGGTGTCGATGTCGTACTCGAGCACCTCGGGGTCGTCGTGCTCCTCGGGATGCTCCATGGCCTCGATCCAAGCGGCGGAGTTGTAGGCGCGCATAAAGTCGAAGCGGCCGGTGTCGAGCAACTCCTCCATAGGAACCTCTCCGTTTTGGGCCTCGACGATCACGGCGTCCTTCTGCAGGCTGCGCACGATGGCCTTGAGCTCGGCGATCTGCTCAGGGCTCACGGTGTCGGTCTTGTTGAGGATCAGCGTGGAGCAGAACTCGATCTGCTGGATGAGCAGGCTCTCGATGTCGTCCTCGTCGATATCCTCTGCCAGCAGGTCGCGGCCTCCGTTGAACTCGTCGTACATGCGGGCGCAATCGACCACGGCCACGATGTTGTCGAGCGCGAGCTTGGGCTCGCCGCCCACCTTGGCCTCGTCGCAGAAGCTCGAGATGGTGTAGGCGATGGGGATGGGTTCGCAAATGCCCGATGCCTCGATGATGATGTAGTCGAACTTGCCCGAATCGGCGATGCCCTCCAGCTGGTTGGCCAGGTCATCCGAAAGCGTGCAGCAGATGCAGCCGTTGGTGAGCGGGATGAGGTCGTCGGTCTCGGAAAGGCCGCCGTCGGCGATGAGGCTGGCATCGACGTTGATCTCGCCGATATCGTTGACGATCACGGCGGCGCGGATACCGCCGTCGTTAGCGAGGATGTGGTTGAGCAGCGTGGTCTTACCGGCACCGAGGTATCCGGTAAGCATGATGATCTTCACGGGTTTGTTGGGCATGTGCCCTCCTTTGTTAGACATGGTTTACAGTTGAATCATATGCTAAACGCCTGCTCTTATACCCACGCGCCGGTAAATAACACAGGCTACTCCCAGGCTCCCCATACATCGGGGCAATAGCCGACGGTCGCCTTTTTGCCGTTGCGCACGATAGGCTCGGCTAGCACCTGCTGATTCTCGAGCAACTTGTCGAAGCGTTGGCTGGGCGTGAGGTGCTGGATGAGCGCGAGTGTCTCCTCGTCTTTGGCCTTGGGGTTGAGCAGCTTGTCGATGCCGCCGACCGCCTGCATGACACTCGTGAGCTCGCCCTTGCTCATCTCCTTTTCCTTAAGGTCGATAAACTGCACCTTAATGCGGCGCTCCTTAAAATAGCGCTGTGCCTTCTTGGTATCGAAGGACTTTTTGGTGCCAAAAATCTGGATATTCATTGTTTGGTTCCGCCGTTCTAACGAACGGCGGTCACCTCGGGTTGGTAGAACATCGAGGCAACCACCGCTGGACTTATCGAATGAAGTTGGTGCGCTCGCGATCTGCTTCGGGGGCGTCGATGCCGGCTGCCTGTCCAGCTTCGATACAGTGCAGGAGCCAGGCCATGTTCTTGCCGATGTTTCGCATGGTGGCAAGGCCTTCGGCATCCTGGGCGGCCTCGCCCGGCATGGCACCAAAGACGTTGTTCCAGTACGTGGAGGCCACCACGGGCATCTGGTTGATGGTGAAGTACTTGTTGAGCACGTCGAAGGTAGTCGACGTGCCGCCGCGACGGGCGACGGCGACTGCTGCTCCCGGCTTGTGTGTAAAGGCCTTGCTGCCAGCATAAAACGCGCGATCGAGGGCCGAAAGGATGCGGCCGCTGGGGTGCGCATAGTAGACGGGTGAGCCAAAGACAAAACCGTCGGCTTGTTCGGCGGCAGCGATGAGCTCGTTGACTACGTCGTCGTCAAAGGTGCAGCGACCGCCAAGCTTGCCGCACTGGCCGCAGCCGATGCAGTCGCGAATGGGCTTGGCGCCCAGCTGAAACACCTCGGTATCGATGCCTTCGGCTTTAAGCTGTTCTGCAATCTCGGCGAGTGCGCGGGCGGTGTTGCCGTTTGCCTTGGGGCTGCCATTGACTAAAAGAACCTTCATCACGAACTCCCTCTGCTGTCGGTGACTTCTGCGGAGGATTATCGCACGAGAGGGTAGATGGCGTGGGGCGCGATGTGAAGCGGCTTGTGTTTCGCATCGCGCCCCGCAGCGCTAGTCCAGTTTGGTGCCCGGTACTTGCGGCGCCTCTTTAAGCCGCGCTTTGAGCTCGTTCAAAATGGAAACGGGCTGTCGGTCGACGCCGTCCAGATGGAGCGTGGCCACGCGAATGGGCGGCTGATATTCAAGCGAGTCGATGAGCACGGGAGAGCCCAGGAATCGTTCGATTTCGCTTGCGAGCTCATCGATTGCCTCGGGGCCGAGCTCATCGAAGAGTGCCACGAACGTTGGTCCCGTCGAGCGGAACAGGCGGCCCTTGCCGCGCGAACAATCCATGAGGCAGGCGGCGCTTTCGGCGAGCACGCGGTCGCCCGCATCGAATCCAAAGCGGGCATTGACCTCGGCGATATCGTCGACCTTAATGGCGATAAAGCCTGCCTTGCGCGGCACGCGGCGCATCTCTCCAATAGCGTTGATCAGGGCGTGAATATCGCCCAGGCCGGTTACGGAATCGGTCGTATCTGCCAAGCTTCGGTTGATGATAATGCCCACGTACATGTTGGGCTCGGTATCGGTGCCGTCCAAGCGGTAGCCCGTACAGTCGCAAAGCGCGTACGCTCCGGTGGCGTCCATCACGCGGTACTGCATGTAGTGGAAGTGCCACGTGCCGTTGACCACCATATCGAGCTCGGAGCGCACATTGTCGCGGTCCTCGGGGTGGACGCGGGCAAGCCACATATCGACCGAGTTAAAAGGGTGCTGGGAAGGCAGGTCAAAATCGCGCACGGCGTTGACCGACCATTGCGATTCGCCCGTATCGAGATTGAGGATAAACGGATAGCGCGTCTCGGAGCTCATGGAGATTGCTTGGAACACCCGGTCGTTGCACGGAAACTGCTCGGCGATTGGGTGTTGCAGTGCGTCATTGTCTTTCGGTTGCTGCACACGATGCATAAGCTTATAGCGATACATCTTGCGATCGGCATCCAGCGTCATCTGGCGACGCGTGTCGCCTGCAAGCGGGTCGACGCGCGAGCAGCCAAAACTAAAACTAGAGATCATGGGCGCTTTATCGTCTGATGTCGCCTCGATAAGGTCGGCGCGTACCCGCTCAAGGCGCTGCTCGAGCTCGGCTTCGCCTGTCGTGGGGGACACGAGTACAAATTCGTCTCCACCGATGCGGAACAGCATCTCATCGTGCTCCATTGTTTCAGTGAGCGCGCGGCAGATGCTCAGAATATAGCGATTGCCCTCGGCGTGGCCAAACTTATCGTTGCAGTGCTTAAGGTGGTCGATGTCAATATAGGCGCAGGTGAAGGGGTCTCCTGTGCGCCAGAGTTGCTCGACGTGACGGTCGAGTCCGCCACGGTTGCCCAAGTTGGTGAGCGGATCGATATAGGCGTTGCACTCAAGCAACTGCCGCTCTTGTTGCAGGATGGCGTGCGTCTTCTGCAGCTGCTCGCCAATGGCGCGCAGCTCTGTGGGCAGCGCGGCAACATCGAGTTCGGCGGTTGAGACGCCATTCGCAAGTCGCTGAAGATAGGTAATAACCGATTGCTCGCCCAGGCGATAGGACTCGTTCATGATGCATAACCTCCTTGGGCGAGACAGTGGTTTGTATCATATCCCCAATTTAACTCGATTTGGGAATACAAGTTAGCCAATGGGGATAAGCATGTCCCTTAACGGTAGCGTTCTGCGCGCGAGCGTATCAATTGTTATTGCCACCATCGAGCAATACCTCAAAATCTTTCGCCGGCATGGGGCGGTAGTAGAGGAAACCCTGGGCGTAGCGGGCGCCCATTTGTCGTAGCATGTTCGCCTGCTCATTTGTCTCGACGCCTTCGACCACGACGGGCAGATGGAGCGAATGCGCCATCTCGAGCATCGATGAAATGATTTGCGTGCTGCGGCCATGATCGCCGTCGACGGGCACAAATGCGCGGTCGAGCTTGATGACGTCGACGTTGACGTTCTTGAGCATCGCGAGCGTGGACTGACCGGTGCCAAAATCGTCCATATAGGTCGAGAAGCCGCGGGCGTGCAGGTCGGCCGTCAGTTTGTCCACGACCTCGGACTCTCCCGTATAAGCCGTCTCGGTGATCTCGATACGCATGAGCTTGGGCGGTAGGTTGTTCTGGGCGGCAAGCGCTCCCATATGTTCGGCAACGTCGCAGGCAAGGATATCCACGCGCGACACATTAAGCGAGATCGGAACCACACGAAGTCCTCGATTGATGCGTTTGCGCAGCCACGAGGCGACACCCTGCCAAATGTATTTGTCGAGCGTCACCACAAAGCCGCTTTCCTCGAGAGCGGGGATAAAGGTGGCAGGTGAAATGAGGGAGCTATCTTTGTCAATCCAGCGCGTGAGCGCCTCGGCGCCAATAATCTCGCCGGTTTTCATATCGACCTGGGGCTGCAAGTGATAGGTAATGCGACCGTTTGAGAGCGCATACTGGAATTCGGTCAGCGTGCGGTGGAACGCGACTTCGCGCTCGTACTCCGCGGGGCAGAAAATGGCAATGCGCTCCTTAAAGTCGTTTTTTGCGCGTTGATTGGTATACATGGCCTTTGCCTGCGCATCGATGGTGATTTCCTCACTGGAGTCGATGGGGTAAACGCCCATGGACGGCCAGAAGCCTACGCCGTCATCATGTCTGGCTACGGCCTCGCGAACGCGGCTATAGATTTGATGGATGGTGTTGTGCTCAAAGGGGATGAGTATGCAAAAGTCGTCTTGGCCCCAGTGCCCTGCGACGCCCATATCGCCATTCTCGATATTCTTGAGGACCGTGCCCACATCGGCGAGCACGCGGTCGCCCTCGGCCTGGCCGTGCCATTCATTAAACAGGCGCATGTGGCCCATGTCGACCGTGGCGACGCACCAGGTGCCGTCGCGCCTTGTCTTGAGAAATGTATTGGCGCGCCGCATAAACTCACTGGGTCGATAGAGGCCCGTGAGCGAGTCGATGCGTTCGGCTATGGCGCTTTTACGCTCAGCCTCGGGTATGGGGAGGCTGTCGTTGGGAACAAGTCCGCCGGCCGTGCGAAGGCGACGGTCGAGTTCGCCTAAAACGGCGGTCGTCTGATGGGTTAAGTGCTCGTAAAAGGCCGGGACGACAAGACAGACGGGAGTAATGGTGTCGCCTGCGATTCGAATAGGAGCGAAAACGGCCTCTTTAAGGTGGCAGGTCAGTTGCTCGAATGCCTCGCGGCCCAAATCGTTGCTGAGCACGACGAACTGGACGTTTCGTGAACGGTAGACCCGGCTCCTGCCGCGGGTGATCGACAGCATGCGGCCTGCGTATTCGGCAAGCATGTTGTCGACAGCCTCGGCCCCGTAGAGCTCGTTGAGCTTTGCCGTGCCACGAACGCGCACCGCTATAAGGCCCGTCTCGCAACGGTCGCGACGGCAGGCATCGATAGCGTTGACCAGCATGCGCTGCGTTCCGAGGCCAGTGGCGGCGTCGACGGTTTCGACAAGTGAGTGGTTGACGAGCTCGCCGACGTAGAGCGAGGGGGCATTTCCGTCGCCATCGATACGAAACCCGCGAGCACGGCAGAGGACGTAGCCGCCGGCGGCATTGCGTACACGGTACTGCATGACTCGACGGTGCTTGGTGCCGTTATAGACTTGGTCGATGTCGTCGATACAGGCTTCAAGGTCATCGGGATGGACGCGCGTTTTCCAGTAATCGCGGTAGTTATCTATATGCTCCGAAGGAAGACCGAGATCGCGCAAGGCACCTTGCGACCAAAGGATGCGATGTTTGTCCAAGTTCTCGATAAAGAAATAACGGCCTTCGTTGAGCATCGAAAACGCGTCGAAAACGCGGTCGCTTATTTCGAAGTCGTCGGCGTGGACTTGCGTGATATTGCGTCGATCAAGGTGCATGGCATGACGTAGCTTGTAGTCGTACATGCGATGATCGGCATCGAGTGTCATACGATTGGGGGCTTCACCCAGGGCGGGGTCGGCGTGTGACACTCCGTAGCTAAACGAGTGAGGCATCTCGGAATCGTTGTTTTTGAGCAGGATCGTTCGGCAGTGTTCCAGACGTTCGGCGAGGTCGTCCTCGGTTGCAATCGTAGATAAGATGGCAAACTCATCGCCTCCCAGACGAAATGCCGCCTCGTCTACCTTCATATACAGCTTGAGATAGAGGCTTACCTGCAAGATATAGCGGTTACCTTCGTCATGTCCAAAGATGTCGTTGCAGTGCTTAAGGTTATCGATGTCGATAAAAGCCATGGTCACGGGCAGTTCCTGTTCCCAGATTTCCTCTAAGGAATGGGCAAAGCCGCCGCGGTTGCCAAGTCCGGTGAGCTGGTCGGTAAAGGCGGTCCTGATCAGATCCTCCTGACGCTCGAGAAGGTCACGGACGGTCTTTTCGAGTGTTTCGGTGTAATTGCTGTCAGTGTCCATGTTGTAAGCGGCTTTCTGAGGACGGGGCGGATTGCGTCGGGCGAGCTCGTTGTGCACACGCGTTGTCGTTCAGCGCCTTGCGTGTATCCAGGCCCCGCCTTGCTGCGTTGCTGGGCTAATTTTTCGGCTAGCGTTCGCCGTTGATAACTGCTGAGTAGTATGAACAGCAGTATATGATTGTATACGGGCGCCCATGCTGTGGGAGGGTATTATTCGCCAAACAGTGGTGCGACAATGCGATGTTCGATGAAAAATGCAACTGAGACGATATATGTTGACGGGTATATTTGTCTCGGTTTAAAACGCAGAAACGGAGATGGTCGTATGGCGCAGCCAGATACGACGCGCACGGTGGGGCTTGCGCTCGAGGGAGGCGGCTACCGCGGTATGTATACGGCGGGCGTGCTCGACGTATGGATGGAGCACAGCTTAACTTGCGACCATATGGTGGGTGTCTCGGCGGGCGCGGCGTTTGGCTACAACTTTAAATCGCGCCAGATCGGTCGCGCCATTCGTTACAACAAGGCCTATTGCGCCGACAAGCGCTATGCGAGCGTGACAAGCTGGTTGCGAACCGGCAACATGTTCAATGCCGATTTTGCCTATCACGAGGTGCCCGTCGAGCGCGATCCCATCGATTTGGAGACATATCGCGCCTGTCCCATGCGGTTTACGTGCGTGTGTACCGATATCGAGACGGGCAAGGCCGTCTATCACGATTTGCCGTATGGTGACGAGCGCGATATCGAGTGGATCCGGGCGTCGTCGGCGATTCCCGTGGCAACGCGTCCTGTCGCTATTGACGGGCATAAATATCTAGATGGCGGCGTGGCTGATTCCATTCCCAGTGCTTGGCTGTTTGCGCAGGGGTATGACCGCAACGTGGTGGTGCTGACGCAGCCGGCGGGCTTTGTAAAGCAGCCCAACAGCGTGATGCCCATGCTGCGGCGCGTGTTCCGTCACTACCCGGAGTTTGTCGCAGCGCTTGAGCATCGGCATGAGGTCTACAATGCCGCGCTCGACGACTTGGCACGTCGCGAGGCTGCCGGCGAGATCTTTGTGGTGCGGCCGAGCGAATCGGTGAAGGTGCCGTCGCTGTGCCGCGAACCCGATGAACTCGAGCGCATCTATCAGATCGGTCGCCGCGATGCGGAGGCGACTTTGCCGGCACTGGAGACATATCTGGCAGGGTAGAGGCTGCCGCCGCTATCTCGGCGGAAAGCGCATCCCGGAATGAGCGTTTGGAATGGGATGCGGTTTCCGCGAGAGGCCCGTGGCGGAAAGTTCATCCCGGAATATGTGTTCAGACTGGGATGCAGTTTCCCACTGCCCCTCTATACGGAAAGCGCATCCCGGAATGGAGGTCCAAACTGGGATGCGCTTTCCGCTCTTGAAGATATGAGACGGCAGAGCAGCTGCTCGGCTCGCGTTTACGCCTGCTGCCAGGTGTCGACGAGCTCCTTGGCTGCGGCGTGGGGGTCGTCGGCGCTGCAGACGGCGCTCACCACAAAGAAGCCATCGACGCCGGTGGCCTTGAGCTGCGGCAGGTCGGCCGTCTTGACGCCGCCGCCCACCACGATGGGCACGGGGCTTGCCGCGTGGAGTGCGGCCAGATCCTCATAGCTTTTGGTGATGATGGAGCCATCGGCTGCGCGTCCGCAGTCGCGCTTGGTCTCGGTCTCGTGCAGCGGGCCTACGCCTAGGTAGTCGACCAGGCTCATGTCGGCGGTCTTGACGTACTCGAGCATCTCCTCGCAGCGGGCCGAAAGACCCACAATGGCATCGGGGCCCAAAAGTTTGCGGCAGACCTCGACGGGAATATCGCTCTGGCCCACGTGCACGCCGTCGACAGCGATGCCCTGCTCGCGCGCGGCGAGCACGCAGTCAAGGCGGTCGTCGATCAGCAGGGCGACCTGACCGGTCTTGCCGGCCTGCGCGATTGCCTGCGCGGCGTCGCCTGTCAGCGCAATGATCTCGCGGGCGCTTGCAACCTTGGAGCGCACCTGGATGCAGGTAAAGCTGGCGTCGAGCGCCTGCGCCACCACATCGCCCACGGGGCGCCCGAGTGTGTTTTCGGGGCCGAGTACCAGATAGGCCGAGATATCAAGGTTGTCGCGGATGCTCATCGTGCTTCCTCCTGCTTTTTGATCTGTGCTCCCATGCGCTCGAGTTTGCCGGTCATGGTGTCGGTAAATCCGGGTCGAATATCGGCTTTGAGCACGACTTCGGTGCGGATGCCCTTGCTCGCCAACACAAAGGTCGCATCGCGTACGACCTGCATAACCTTGTCCCAGTCGCCCTCGATCTCGGTGAACATCGAGGTGGTGCGGTTGGGAAGGCCGCTCTCGCGAATGACACGTACGACTTCGGCGACCTCGGCGGAGAGCTCGTCGCCCGTGCCGCACGGGGCGATGGCCACGGCGACCAACGTGTTCATGCCGGCACTGGTTGCGGCCTTGGACATGGCTTATGCCTCCTCGAGCTCGAGTCGGTTGTCGGCGATGTCCTGGGCGGTCGCGCGGTAGAGCTCATCGATAAAGGCGACCTTAAAGCTTGCCGGGGCATCGGCGACAGCGGCGGCACGCGTGCCGGCAACGTTGTAGACCGCGGTGCCGCAGATGGCTGCCGTAAACGGGTCGCCGGCGCAGGCATACACGGCCAGCACGCCGCCCTGCGAGCAGCCGCAGCCGGTGATCTTGGACATGAGCGGGCTGCCGCCATGGGACTTGGCCACGGTCGTGCCGTCGGTGATCAGGTCAACCTCGCCCGAGACAACTACGGCGCCACCGGTGTAGCGAGCGAGCGCCACGGCGGCATCGCGGGCGGCATCAACGGTATCGGTGGTGTCGACACCGCGGGCGCGGCTGAGGTCGGCTGCCTCACCCTCAAGGTTCCATAGGGCGGCAAGCGCGATGATCTCGGAGGCGTTGCCGCGCACGATGGAAGGCTTGTACTGCTTGAGCTCGTTTACCAGCTGGGTGCGCAGGCTACCGATGCCCAGGCCCACCGGGTCGAGCACCCAGGGCTTGCCGGCGTCATGCGCCGCCTTGGCTGCGCGGGGAATCGTCTGCTCGTAGATGGGGAAGAGCGTGCCCATATTGAGATAGATGGCGCCGCCGCCGGCAACGAGCGCCTCGCCCTCGTCGGGCAGGTAGACCATGGCGGCCGATCCGCCCACGGCGAGCTGCGCGTTGGCGACAAAATCAATCGTCACCGTATTGGTGATGGAGCCGGCCATCGGATTGGTGGCGCGAATCTCCTCCGCGGCCTTGACTACGTTTTGCTTGAGCTGTTCCGAATTGATCACTGCACATGCCTCCTTGGCATAGAAAAGGGGCGCTGTGCATAGACAGCGCCCCTGTAAAGGCGGCATGCTCCCTACGCCAGCATTAACTGACAGGTTCAAAGGATTGGGCCCCATGCCCTCTCAGCCTTGTGGTTTGCACCGCCGGCACTCCTGCATCGAATCTGTTGTTCCCTATACTAGCGCACCTGCCAAAAAGGGACAGGTTTATTTTGGCAGGTGGCAACTGGGGTGCGGTATTTTCCCAGATAAAACCTGCCAAAATAAACCTGTCCCTTATTGGTAGGTCGTTACAATGGTTACGGTGAAAATGACGGGGGACCTTATGATTAAACTTGTGCTGACCGATATGGACGATACGCTGATTCCGGCCGGGCATGACGGCGCCAGCGACTACGCCATCGAGGGCATTCATGCCATGCAGGCGGCGGGTCTGCACTTTGGCCCGGTTTCGGGTCGCCAACCGTCCGCGATGGGCTGGATGTTCAAAAATTGTTCCGAGTGCTTTTCGACCGGTGCGTTCTGCAACGGCCAGGTCATGTTTGTGGACGGCGAGGTGGTAGCCTCGCATGCGACCGACAACGCCGTCCTGATGCGCTTGGCTGACTACTTGGAGCAAGAGACCGACGATACGTATCTGAAAGTCTACAGTCTGGGCGATGACTTTTGGAATAACGATGCCTATTGTGTGACGAGTGATCCCGAGCGCGTTCGTCGCGCCATGGAGTCGGGCGGCAACGCATGGCTCAAAGGCGAAGAGGCCCCGTGCCGTCCTGTTGTCGATGATGCCCCGGTATACAAGGCGAATATCTGGAGTGCCCGTTCGCGTGAGGAGCTCGCGGGGCTACGCGAGCGTGTTGCCGCTGAGGTGCCGGAACTCTCGCTCGTGTTTCCCAACAATCGTGTGCGCCTATTCGACATTCTTCCAGCAGATTGGGACAAGGGTTGCGCTGCACTGGAGCTGGCGCGCGCTTTGGGCCTGACGCTCGACGAGGTGGCCGTATTCGGCGATTCCGATAACGATCTGCCCATGATCGATGCCGTTCCCAACTCCGTCGCAGTCGCCAATGCCAACGAGGCCGTCACGGCTGCCGCGCGCTGGCATATAGGCGCTGCGGCAGATGATACGGTCGCCGGGGCTCTGCATCAGATTGCCGCCTGCGCCGCGACGGGGGAGATGCCGTCGTTTATGCGTCAGATGGACACAGCGGGTTTTGGCGTCACGAACGTCTAGGGAGAAAGTCATGAAGCTTCAGCAACTCAGGTATGTTGTTAAGGTTGCCGAATGCGGCAGTATCACCGAGGCCTCGCGCCGGCTCTTTGTGTCGCAGCCTTCGATTACCGCGTCGATCCGCGATCTCGAAAACGAGATGGGCGTGCACATCTTTGAGCGCACCAACAAGGGCGTCATTGTGTCCGAGGAAGGCGAGACCTTCTTGGGCTACGCGCGCCAGGTGCTCGACCAGGCCGACCTGCTCGAGGGTAAGTACAAAGGCACGTCCGAGCAGGTGCCGCACTTTAGCGTGAGCTGCCAGCATTATTCCTTTGCCGTTAACGCGTTTGTCGACGTGATCCGCGAGTTCGATGCCGCGCGCTACGACTTTACCCTGCGCGAGGAGCAGACTCACGAGATTATCGAGGACGTCGCGCATATGAAAAGCGAACTGGGCATCCTGTACTTATCCGAGCATAACCGCGAGGTTATCGAGCGCATGCTCGCCGCTAACGAGCTCGTATTCGAGGGACTCTTCTGCGCCACGCCGCATGTCTTTATATGCGCCGACCATCCACTGGCGGACCACGCCAGCGTGACACTCGAAGATCTCGAGGACTACCCATTCCTGTCCTATGAGCAGGGCAGCTATAACTCGTTTTATTATTCTGAGGAACTGACCTCGACGTTTGAGCGCCGCAAGAATATCCGTGTGCGTGACCGTGCGACGCTGTTCAACCTAGTTATGGGCCTTAACGGTTACACGGTATGTTCGGGCGTGATCAGCCATGAACTTAACGGTCCCGGTATTATCTCGATTCCGCTCGATGTGGACGAATACATGGAGATCGGCATTATCACACGCAAGAACACGACGCTCACGCGCTATGGGCGGGCCTATATCGACGCGATTCGTCGGCACATCTAGGCTGCTGCGTCCTGCATGGGTCAAATCTCTTTATGGCAGTCCAGAGTGATATAGGAAGCATCTATATCAAACTGTTATAAACGTATATTTTACGATGGCCATATGAACGCTCATACTCTGTCTCAGTAAAGCAACCAATGCAAAGGGAGATATCTATGAGCACTTCAATTCAACCGAACGCGCCGTTTCGCGCCGATATCGTCGGCAGCTTTCTTCGTCCGCAGACCGTAAAGGACGCCCGCGCTGCCTATGCGGCAGGCACGCTTGATGCCGAGGGACTTAAGGCCGTCGAGGACGAGGCCATTCGCGACTTGGTGGCTAAGCAAAAGGCCGCCGGCCTGCAGGTGATCACCGATGGCGAGTTCCGCCGCAGCTACTGGCATCTCGACTTTATGTGGGGGCTTAACGGCGTCGAGCATCGTGCCTCTCGTACGGGCTATATGTTCCACGATGAGGAGACTACCGCCGACACCGCCGTGGTAACCGGTTCCATCAGCGGCGAGAACCATCCGTTCGTCGAGCACTTCAAGTTTGTCAAGGCGCTTGAGGGGGAGGGCCAGGTCGCGCGTCAGACCATTCCGGCGCCGATTCAGACATTCTCCGAAGTCACGCTCGACCGCTGCGATGGTCAGCAGGAGAGTCTGCGCGCCGTCTACAAGACCGACGAAGAGCTCGCCGATGCCATCGCCGCAGCATATCGCACCGTGATTGCCGACCTGTATGCCGCAGGCTGCCGCAACATCCAATTTGATGACTGCACCTGGGGCATCTATTGCGATAGCGACTTTGTGTCCAAGACCGGCATGAGCCCGGTTGACCTGCAAAAGGTGAGCGAGCTGGGCGTGGCGCTCAACAATGCCGCCATCGCGGGCAAGCCCGACGATCTGGTCATCAACACGCACGTGTGCCGCGGCAACTATCACTCCACGTATGCCTTCGAGGGTGGTTATGATCCCATTGCACCGTACCTGTTTGCGCGCGAGGATGTCGACGCGTTCTATCTTGAGTTCGATACGCCGCGCGCCGGTGGCTTTGAGCCGCTCAAGTACGTCGCTCCCGGCAAGAAGGTCGTGCTGGGCCTGGTGACCACCAAGACGCCAGAGCTCGAGGACGAGGATGCCATCGTCGAGCGCATCCGCGAAGCTGCAAAGTACGTACCGCTCGAGAACCTGTACCTGTCGCCCCAGTGCGGCTTTGCCAGCTGCGAGATTGGCAACAAACTGACCGAGGATGAACAGTGGGCAAAGATTGCGCTGGTCAAGCACATTGCCGAGCGCGTTTGGAGATAGCAGTACCGGTCACGGTCGGTGACGGTGTGCCGGGGCTGTATTTAGTGCGTCAGTATCCAGTGAATGCCACGCGCCATACGCAGGTCGGTTTGGGCAAAGTGGTTGCCGGGGTTGAGCTCCAGTGTCGTGGGGATACCACATTCGCCGAGGAGCTCTTCCATCGCGCGCGTGTCGTCGAGTACGTGCCGCATCATGCGGTTGGGCGTCTTGGTCTCTTTTTTACCGAGCGACAGATAGACGGCATCGGGCGCGTTCGGCATCGTGTGCTCGTGCGCGTAGTCGATAAAGCCGGGGAACCACAGCGACCCCGATGCACTCGCCGCGCGATCAAAGGCATCGGTTTGCCAGAGGGCCCAAAGCGAAAAGAGGCCCGCCAATGAGTAACCGGCAATGCCGCGCCAGGTAGGCGGGCAGAGAAGTGATGATTCGACCTGTGGGATTATCTGATTCAGCAGTTCATCGAGAAACCCAGACGCCTGCCCGCCAAAGGGCTCGGCATCACGCACGCATCCGTCGCATGCCCAGGGGCTCAGCTCGCGATTCCAATCGAGTCCTCCAATGGCGACGAGGGTGAACGGCGGGCAGTCGAGCTCTCGGCAGCGCTCGTAGACTCCACTACCGTCGCCCATAACCACGGGGAGGTAGATGACGGGCGCGCCTTCCGCACACTCTGGATAAACGGTTATCTGCTTCTGATGCGCTTCCAAGGCAGGCTTCTCTCGGTGTTGTGATATTGACAGCTTCAATTGTCGCACGCTGGCACGGGGGCAGACGCTAAAAGAAAGGCGCGGAGCCGCTCGATGCGACTCCGCGCCTTGTTGTTTTGCTTTAGTAGGCTATGCCCTTACGCTACGAAGAAGTAGACGAGGAAGGCAAGGGCCGCGACCCACATGAGCGGCTTGATCTTGGAAGCCTCGCCCTTAAAGAGCGCGACGACCACGTAGGCGATAAAGCCCAGGCCGATGCCGGCGGAGATGGAGTAGGTGAAGGGCACGCCGGCGACGATCATGAACGCCGGGAAGCCCTGCGACACGTCGGACCAGTCGATTCCGGAGGCCTCGCTCATCATGAGGTAGCCGACGTAGACCAGGGCACCGCAGGTGGCGGCGCTGGAAACGATGGAGACGATGGGGGAGAAGAACGCGGCGAGAATGAACAGCACGCCGGTGGTGACGGAGGTGAGGCCCGTGCGGCCACCGTCGGCGGCGCCGGACGTGGACTCGACGAAGGTGGTGATGGAGGAGACACCCATAAAGCCACCGGCAGCGGCGGCCACGGAGTCAACGACCAGGATGGGGCGGATGTCCTCGACATTGCCGTCCTCGGTTAGGAACTCGCCCTGCTTGGCGACGGCCATCGCGGTACCCATGGTGTCGAAGAAGTCACTCATGAGCAGCGAGAAGGCGACGACGAGCAGCGTCGGGTCGGTCAGAACCTTCACGATGGCCATGTTGCCGTCGGCAGTGCTGGCAAACGGGGCGCCGAAGGTCGAGAAATCGAGCGGGGCGATGAGGCCCTCGGGGGCATGGGTGACGCCCAGCGGGATACCGGCGATAACGGCGACGATGATGCCGATGAGCAGCGAGCCCGGCACGTTGCGGGAGGCCAGGGCGACCGTCACGACGATGGAGATGATGCCGACGATAAAGGTGGGAGAAGTGATGTCGCCCAGGCCGACGAGCGTACCGGCGCCAGCGGTGATGATGCCGGCGTCACACAGGCCGATCATGGCGATGAACAGGCCCAAGCCAACCGAGATGGCGTGGCGCAGGACCACGGGGATGGCATCCATGATGGCCTCGCGCAGGCCGCACAGGACGAGCAGCAAGATGACGATACCCTCGAGGAAGATAACGCTCATGGCTACGTGCCAGTCGCCGCCGCACATGGTGGTGGTGATGCCCGCGATCATGGCGTTGATGCCCAGACCCGACGCGCAGGCGAGCGGGCGGTTGGCGAAGATGCCCATGCAGATGGTCATGATGCCGGCGCCCAGGCAAGTGGCGCAGGCGAGCGCTCTCGCATCGATGCCGGCGCCCGAGAGCACCGCGGGGTTGACGGCAATGATGTAGGCCATTGCCAGGAACGTTGTCAGTCCAGCGCGAAGTTCGGTCCCGATTGTGGACTTGCGCTCGCTGACGTGAAATAGTTCGTCCATGCACACCCTTTCCTTGTTCGGCCCCGAGTTTAGGCCGATTGACACGAACTTACTTACTATATCGCCTTTACAACCTTGCTGTTCCTCGCATGTCGATGTTCGGCGCAATGTAGCAGACGGGTGGTATTTTCCGTATGAAAATGTGTAGGTACCGTATACTTAAGCAGTTACAACGACCCCTATGGAGGAATGCATGATTAAAGAGCTCTGCCACGACGAGGCTATTCTGTCCCAACGTTGCGAGGTCGCGACTGTCGAGGACGAGTCGGTGGCACAGGACCTGATCGATACCATCAAGTCGCTCGACGATGCCGGCTGCCTTGCCGCCAACCAGATCGGCGTCACCAAGAAGGTCTGCGTCTACCTGGACGATGCCGGCGAGCCCCATGTGCTCTACAACCCCCGTCTGGTGTTTGGCCTGGGTGCCAGCAAGATGGAGGAGAGCTGCCTGACGCACGAGGAGATCACCAAGTCTACGCGCTACATCAAGTGCAAGGTTGCCTTTAACCAGATCGTCGATGGCAAGATGCGCGAGTGCAAGCAGGACTTCGTCGGCTTCGAGGCGCAGATGATTCAACACATGATTGACCACTGTCTAGGAAAGTTGGTCTAAGGGGACCAAAGCACCGCACCTTGCCGCTCAATCGTCGCTCGCGTACCTTAAGTACGCTTCGCTCCTCTTTTGCGGCATCTGCGGCACTTTGACCCCTTAGACGACCTGCGGGGTTAACTTGGTTGAGTTTATCCTGATTGAATAGTCCGGGCGTGACATTGTTGTCATGTCCGGGCTTTTTTGTTTAGGGTCCCTTTAATTGGTGACAATGAACTTAGCAAGAACGTAAAGCTAGGAGGCGCTATGTGCACGAGTATTCGATTTACCGATAATTCTGGCAACATGTATCTGGGCCGCAACCTCGACTGGAGCTTTGGATACGGCGAGCAGGTTCGTGTGATGCCCCGCGGGTTCCACATCCCGTATTCGTTTATCGACGATGCGACGGCGGCACACGCGGTAATCGGCATGTGCATCGATTACAAGAACTATCCCATGTTTTTCGACTGCGGCAACGATGCGGGCCTGGCAGTGGCGGGCCTCAACTTTCCCGGTTATGCCGAGTATGCCGAGGGCCCTGTCGAGGGCAAGACCAATATCGCGGCCTACGAGTTTCCCCTGTGGGTGGCGTCGACGTTCTCGACGGTCGATGAGGTCGAGGCGGCGCTGCACGATGCGACAATCGTTGGCAAGTCTGCCGGCGAGGAGCTGGGAGTATCGCTGCTCCACTGGATTATCGGCGACGACCAGCGCAGCATTGTGGTCGAGATGATGGCCGACGGCCTGCATGTGTACGACGATCCGGTTGACACCCTTGCCAACCAGCCGACCTTCCCGTGGCACATGGAAAACCTGCGCACCTATATCACCGCCACGAACGATTTTCCGCAGACGGCGACGTGGCGCGGCGCCGAGCTTAAGCCCTATGGCGCGGGTGCCGGCATGCGCGGCATTCCCGGCGACTGCTATTCGCCGAGCCGTTTTGTAAAGGCAGCGTACCTCAACGCCAATTACCCGCAAAAAGACAGCGAGTCCGAAAACGTCGTCCGCATGTTCCGCTCGCTCGAGGGTGTGGTAATGATCGAGGGGGCGTCCAGGATGGGCGATGGCAAGTTCGAGAAGACCATCTACACCGGATGCTTTAGCGCGCGTACGGGCAGTTATTACTACGCGACGTACGAGGACCCTTCGATTCGCTACGTGAGCCTGATGGATGCCGAGGGTGCGAGCCCCGATAGGCTCGTGGTTCCCGAGCCGCGCCGTTCGTAGCCGATAGCTTTACTGCAATGCAATGCGGCCCTGCATCTCCTGTGAGGTGCAGGGCCGCTGTCATCGATGTGCGACGTCGCTAGAAGTTGGCGTCGTTGAGTTGTTCGCTCTCGAGGCCGTCGAGTTGTTGCTGTTCGGGCGTCTCGGCGACGCTCTCGAGCAGCTCGGTGGGATCGACGTTCATGTCTCTACCGGCTTCGTTGCCGTTGACCAGGTCGCCCGAGAAGATATCGACATCCATTTCCTCGGCTTCCTCGATCTGAACCTCGAGTGGCACCTGGGTGCGTACGAGTTTGACTGCCGGACGCATACGGGCAAAGAGGGGCACGTACTCGATGATGATGGCCGAGTTCTCGAGACCATACCAACGTGCCGGGCTTCCGCAGGCGCGGCGGACGGCGTACTTGATAGCCATGACGCGATGGTCGTTGCGGTTGATGTCCGTCTCGGGGGCAAGCATCTTGCGCAGCATGCAAAAACGGAAGTCGCCCACGTTGCCGCGCGTCTCGTAGATGGAGTAGATGTGGTGCTGCGGCGGCAACTCACCCGATGCCATCAGGTCGCCAACGATCTGGCGCAGGTAGGCATTAACGCGCTGGTTGACCTTAAAGCCCAGGTTCAGGCGCACGCGGAACAGGAAGTCCGTGCCAAAGGTCTCGACGGAATACTCGTGCGTATAGGGCTCGTCGGTAACGTGCACGTTGATGAACCAGTATGCCTTGGCGCGCTTGGGATGCTTGTCCAAGATGGAGTAGAGCACGTCGCGGTCGAGCGTGAGCGGGTCGGGGCTGTTGGTGAGGAACACCAGATTGTCGGCGAGCACGGGATAGGTCTCGTCATTGCGCAGGCGATTGAGCTGGTCGATGTACTTGGAGACGGGCAGCAGAATCGTCTGCGTGCGCTCGATGGCGGTGCCGCGGCGCCACACATACATAAGGCCAAACAGCAGCGAGGCCAGGAAGATCATGACGTAGCCGCCGTCAAAGAACATGGTGAGGCACGAAGTGAAGAAGCACAGCTCAATGGCACCAAAGAGCAGGGCGAAGACGCAGGCACCCAGCTTGTGCTTGAGGATGCCGGCGATGTAGCTCGTCAAAAGCGTCGTGGTCATGAGCATGGTCACGGTAATGGCGAGGCCGTAGGCGCTCTCCATGCGCTCGGAGTTCTGGAACAGCAGCACGATGAAGATGCAGCCGACCCACATGATGTTGTTGACGAGCGGAATATAGAGCTGGCCCTTGGTGTCGCTGGGGTAGTGGATGCGCAGATGCGGCATAAGGTTGAGACGCGTGGCCTCGGATACCAGCGAGAACGAGCCGGTGATGAGCGCCTGCGAGGCGATGATGGCCGCTACGGCCGAAAGCACGATGGCAAAGGGGCGCAGGGGCTCGGGAAGCATCATATAGAACGGGTTGACGATATCCATCGCGAGCATCTGAGGATTGGAGTTGTTGGCGAGCAGCCAAGCGCCCTGACCCAGATAGTTAAGGATAAGTGCGGCCTTTACGAACGGCCAGGATGCATAGATGTTGGCCTTGCCCACATGACCCATGTCCGAGTAGAGCGCCTCGGCGCCGGTCGTTGACAGGAAGACAAAGCCGAGCACCATAATGCCCGAGTGGTTGATGGGCGAGAACAGGAACATGATGCCGCGGATGGGGTTGAGCGCGCGCAAGATGGACAGGTTGCCGAGCATGTTGAACAGACCGGCACCAGCCAAGAACAGGAACCACAGCGTCATGAGTGGGCCGAACAGCTTGCCGATCGACGAGGTACCGGCACGCTGCATGGCAAATAGGCCGCAGATAATGATGATGGTAATAATGATGACGTTGGTTTGCCCGTCACCCAAAAGCGCGTGGCCCCACTCGATGGTACGCAGGCCCTCAATGGCTGTGGTGACCGTGACCGCGGGGGTGAGGATGCCGTCGGCGAGCAGCGCCGCGCCGCCGATCATGGCGGGGAGAATCAGCCACGGCGCCACCTTGCGCACGAGACTGAACAGAGCGAAGATGCCGCCTTCGTTGTGGTTGTCGGCCTTCATGGCGATTACCACGTACTTGACCGTGGTCACGAGCGTCATGGTCCAGATGACGAGCGAAAGCGCGCCCAGAATCATATCCTCGCTGACGGTGCCGATGCCGCCGTTGTTGGCGACGATTGATTTCATGGTGTACATAGGGCTCGTGCCGATGTCGCCATAGACGACGCCGAGCGTAACGAGCAGCATGCCAGCGGAGAGGGGAATGGCTCCGTGCCCGCCCTGCCCATGCCGGCCTTGGAGGTTTGCCTCCAGTTTGGTGTGTGCCACGTGGACTCCCTTAGACATCCGGTTATCTGTCCAAGACAGATAACTTTTATGCCGCTTTTATACATATAAGAGCAGTTTGGCACATCAGGTTGTTTTAGACAATAATTCCCCATCTGGGGATTACTCATGTACGCAGGCAGTATTTCAAAGCAGGGGCGCATCCGCTGAATGACGTGCTGCAATGTGATAACTGCGGACGCGCCCCGGCTTTGAAACTGAATGAAGAGGGGGCTTTTAGGCGCGTGCTGCCTGGGCGATGCCGGCCTTGGCGCCTGCGCGTCTGCCGGCGAGTTCGCAAAAGAGCGCGCCGCCGATGATAAGTGCGGCGCCCATCAGGCGGACCGGTGTCATGGCTTCGCCCAAAAGGACGGCCGAGAACACGACCGCCGAAAGTGGCTCGAGGTAGCCGACGACCGCGACGGTCTGCACGGGCAGTTTGGCGACGGCGCTAAAGTAGAGCAGGCAACCGATGCCGGTATTGACGATACCGAGCATGACGACGGCGCGCCAATCAATGCTGGCGGCGACACCGGCGGACAGGAATGAGGGGGCGCCCTGCGTGATGAGTGTGAGGGTCAGCGCGGTCACAAAGGCGGCGCTCACCTGGAGCGCGGAGTTTTCGAGGCCTTCGATGTGTGGCGCACCCTTGCTGGCGATGACCATCAGCGCGTAGCAGAAGGCCGAGGCGATGCCGCAAGCGATACCTGCAATGGGCATATTGCCGCCTAGACCTTGTGCCGCAATGAGGAAGGCACCACAGGCGACGGCGATAAAGCCGGCGATTTTGCCGCCGGTCAGCTTTTCGCCAAAGATGAGCGGGGAGAGCGCCATGACAATGATGGGGCCGCAGTAGTACAGCAGCGAGGATACGCCGACGCCGATCGTCTGGTAGGCGCGGAACAGAAAAATCCAGCTGGCGCCCAGCGCGGCTCCCGAGAGAAGGAGGGCTGCGGCTTCGCGGGGGCGAGATGGCGCCTGCAACGTATGGCGTTGGGTGATGGTGAGGATGGCGACAAGCGAGAGTGCGCCCAAAAACGTGCGGAGTAGCACGATATCGGAGCTCGGCAGTGCGATGGCAGCAGCGATGATGCCATTGGAGCCAAACAGCAGCAATGCTGCTAAGTATGTAAGCAATCCGTTGTTCATGCACTGCCGTCCCCTCTATATTCGTGCAAGTTCACTATGGGTGAGGTGGGTTTAGAAGAAAAGAGAATATAATGCATGGATGTTATGACAAAAACTCATGTAAAGGTGGAGGGGTGGCTTGGAAACGAATATACAAAAGATGCAGGTGCTGCTGGAGACGGTGCGCGCCGGAAGCTTTACGCGTGCTGCCGAGCGCCTGAGCTATTCGCAGTCGGGCGTGAGCCGTATGGTGGCCGATCTTGAGGCCGACTGGGGCTTTAAAGTGCTCGATAGAAGCCGCGAGGGCGTAGTGCTTTCTGCCGATGGGCGGCAAGTTATGCCAGCGGTCGAGGCGTTATGCGAGGAATTTGTTCGTTTGCAGCGACGGGTGGATGAGATGCGTGGGCTCATGCGCGGCAAAATCTACATTGGTACGTTTTCGAGCGTGGCGACCCACGTACTGCCGCCGGTGATCGCGCGCTTTCGCGCCGATCACCCGGACGTCGATTATGAGTTGCTGATGGGCGATTACTCAGAGATCGAACAATGGGTGGCAGAGGGCCGCTGCGATCTGGGCTTTATCCCGCGTGAGCCACGCGGCGCCGGCATGGCATCGCGGCCGTTGGTACGCGATGAGTTGATGGCCGTGGTGCCAGCGGACTCCTCGCTTGCCACCGCGGAGGTCGTTTCCCTTGCCGATTTGGCCAACGAGCAGTTTATTCTGCTGGAACGCGGCACCGATGACGAGATTACGCCGCTGTTTCGTCGGGCGGGACTGACAGTGCGCTCAAAACTGTCGACCTGGGATGACTATGCGATTATGGCCATGGTCGAGGACGGCCTGGGCGTGAGCATTCTTCCCGCGCTCATCTTGCGTCGCTGTCAGTTCGATGTTGCCGTGCGTTCGCTCGAGGGGCATCCCCATCGGCAAATCAATGCGATATATCGCACGACTGATGTTTCGCTTGCCGCCGCCCGATTCCTTGAATACCTCTAAACGTGTATACGTCATTGTCCGCCTTGGGCAAATCTTGGAGTTCGGTACATTTTCTTATGAAATTGAACTTTCGAATGAGGTGCCGCGCTATACTGCTGCCTAAATTGAACCTTAGTTCAATTCGTGTTCTATAAATTGAACTTTGCCAGCAAGGAGGTTCCTGTGGCCCAAGAGACGTTTAGCGATCGCCTGCGACGGGCTATGTCCGATCGCGACGTTCGACAGTCGGACGTGATTCGTGCATCGGAGATGTTCGGCAAAAAACTCGGCAAGAGTCAGATGAGCCAATATGTGAGCGGCAAGACGATCCCGCGACGCGATGTGGCAGAGCTGCTCGCCCGCATTTTGGAGGTCGATTTTACCTGGCTGCTCGCCGGTGACGCCGATCAAGGCGAGGCATCATCGCCCCGCAACGTTTCCAGGCCCGAACCCCATCCCTCAGCTCAAATTCCAAGGAGCACAACCATGCGTACTTTTTCTAAATCCACCAAGCTCGATAACGTCCTGTATGACGTGCGCGGTCCTGTCGTCGACGAGGCCGCCCGTATGGAGGACGAGGGCGAGCGCATCCTCAAGCTCAACATTGGCAACCCCGCCCCCTTTGGTTTTCGCACGCCCGATGAGGTCATTAAGGACATGCGCCAGCAGCTGCCCGACTGCGAAGGCTATTCCAACTCGCGCGGCCTGTTCTCTGCGCGCAAGGCGATCATGCAGTACTCGCAGATCAAGGGCCTGCCCAATGTTCAGATGGAGCACATCTACACGGGCAACGGCGTGTCCGAACTCATTCAGCTTTCGATGAACGCGCTGCTCGACAACGGCGACGAGATTCTGATCCCCAGCCCCGACTATCCGCTCTGGACGGCGTGCGCAACCCTTGCCGGTGGTCATCCCGTGCACTATCTGTGCGATGAGCAGGCGGATTGGTATCCCGACCTGGAGGATATGGAGTCCAAGATCACGAGCGCGACCAAGGCCCTCGTCATCATCAACCCCAACAACCCCACGGGCTCTGTCTATCCGCGCGAGGTGCTCGAGGGCATTGTTGAGATCGCGCGCAGGCACCAGCTCATGATTTTTGCCGACGAGATCTACGACCGCCTGTGCATGGACGGCTATGAGCACGTCTCCATTGCCTCGCTCGCCCCCGACCTGCCCTGCATTACGTTTAGCGGCCTGTCCAAGTCGCATATGATCGCGGGCTATCGCATTGGCTGGATGGTGCTTTCGGGCAACCAGCGCTGCATGAGCGACTTCATCATGGGCATCAACATGCTCTCAAACATGCGCCTGTGCTCCAACGTGCCGGCTCAGTCGATCGTCCAGACGGCGCTCGGCGGCCATCAGTCGGTTAACGACTACATCCGCCCCGGCGGTCGTGTCTACGAGCAGCGCAACTTTGTGTATGAGGCACTCAGCAAGATCGACGGCATCTCGGTGGTTAAGCCGCGCGCGGCGTTCTACATCTTCCCCAAGATGGATGTGAAGAAGTTCAACATCACCGATGACGAGCAGTTCGCCCTCGACCTGCTGCACGAGAAGAAGATCCTGATTACGCGCGGCGGCGGCTTTAACTGGGCCGAGCCCGACCACTTCCGCATCGTGTATCTGCCGCGCATGGAAGTGCTCAAAGAGTCGCTCGAAGACTTGGCTGACTTCTTCGATCATTACCGCCAGAGCTAATTGGTTCTGCCGTTCTACCGAACGGCGGACCGCTTGCTGTCGTGTGCTCAACCTGCATCGTTACCCTGGCTGTCTAAATAACGATTCCGCAGCAATGATCGATTTCGTGCTGGATGATCTCGGCGGTGTAGCCCGAGAAGTTTTTGATGCGATGGACGAAGTTCTCGTCCAAATACTCAACCTTAATGCGGCGATAGCGGGTACAGGGACGCTCGCCGATCAGCGAGAGGCATCCTTCGCTCGTCCGATAGGCATTGACCTGCTCAAGAATTTGAGGGTTGTACATCAGGAGCGCCCTGTTGCCATCTTTTACGCAGATGATGCGTTTGCGCACGCCAATCATGTTGGCGGCGAGACCCACGCACTCGTGCTCATGCTCATGGAGCGTATCCAGGAGGTCCTGCCCGGTCACGGCGTCGTCGGGTCCTGCGTCTTCGGAAGGCAGGCGTAAAAAGAACTCGGATTTCATGATGGGCTTAATCATGGCGGGCTCCTTAAGGTGGACACGTTTGGTTCAGGTCATGATACCGCGACATGTCGCATTAATGTGTGCACATAGATTCTGCAGCTAGATTGGATGGCGACACCATAAACTAATGGACGTTTTGCCGAGAGGCATGATTGTTTAAAGCGCAAAGAGTGCGCGACGGGCCCCGCGAATGGGGCGATGATGCCCGAAAGGGCCAAGAAGGAGTCTCATGTCCGAGAACGAAGAGATCATGAACGAGACCGAGAACGAGACCATGGCTGCCGAGGTCGAGGCAGTCGAGACCGTGGAGACCGAAGCTGCCGAGGTTGAGGCTGCTGACGAGGTTTCCGCCGAGGAGGAGGCCGAGGTTGTCGAGGCCACCGCTGATTACGATGACGAAGAGCTGATGGACAAGATGCAGAAGGCCGCCCGCCTGCTGCGTAGCCGTCGCTTTGCTATTTCCAAGGAGGAGGAGGCCAAGGCCGAGCGCATGGCAAACATCGAGCGCGCCATCAAGCTCCTTGACCTCAAGCCCAAGATGGAGCAGAAAGAAATGTCCGATCTGCTGGGCATGCGCCTCCGTGAGCTCGATGGCCTGATGGCCGAGGCCGAGGCTGCCGATCTGGTCGGCCGCATCGACGACGCCGAGGGCGATATGCGCAAGATCGTCGTCTTCGCTGCCGAGGATGCTGCTGAGGGCCTGGTCGAGCTTGCCAACAAGAAGGAGAAGCTCCTGCCCGAGCTTTCTTACGAGGAGGCCACCGAGCTGATGGCCGCTCTCGATAAGGTCATCGCTCCGCTCGTCGCCATGGGCCTGGACGAGGACCGCGGTCCTCGCGGCGGCCGTGACGAGCGCGGTGGCCGCGGCGGCGACCGTGGCGGTCGCGGCGGCTTTGGCGATCGCGGTGGCCGTGGTGGCGACCGTGGCGGTCGCGGTGGCGATCGCGGCGGCCGTGGCGGCTTTGGTGACCGCGGCGGCGACCGTGGCGGCCGCGGCGGCTTTGGCGGCAACCGTGGTGGCTATGGCGACCGCGGTGGCAACCGCGGCGGCTTCGGCGGCAACCGTGGCAACGACCGCGGTGGCCGTGGTGGCGACCGTGGCGGCCGCAACGGCGGCGGCTTCCGCGGCAACCGCTTCTAATTGGGTTACGCGGTTTTACCAAACCGCGTAACTAGTTGACGCTGCAAACCCGCCAGAGCGGCAATCTGCCTTTCAACTTCGGCGGCATGACCAGAAGGTCAATGCCGCCTCGTTTCAAGGCACCTTGCTCACTCTGACGGGTTTTCGCTGTCGGTACCAAGACATCGGCGTTGTCTTGGTCGAAACCTGCCAAAAAGGGACAGGTTCATTTTGGTCGGTTTTATCTGGGCAAACGTGGTCGTCTATCGCAATGTAGTCATTGGGTCATTGGGGACGTTCTTGTTTGAGTAGTCGTTTAAGAACGTCCCCAACGACTAAATAGAACGAGAGTATCCATTCTCGTTTCTATTCCGCCTACATTTGTAGGAACAGTTCGTGGAGACGGGTGTCTTCATCGAGTTCGGGGTGGAAGGTTACGCCGAGCTGGTTGCCCTGGCGGGCGGCGACGATGCGCCCGTCGACTTTCGCTAAGGCCTTGGCGTCGCCGTGGACCTCGACGATGCGGGGCGCGCGGATAAACGTCAGCGGCACTTCACCGTCGATGCCGGCTACCTGCCCCTTGGTTCGAAAGCTGCCGAGCTGCCTGCCGTAGGCATTGCGCTCGACAAGTACATCCATGGTTGCCAAACGCGGCGTCCCCTTATCGTCATGGGCGGCAAGGTCGTGAGCCAGCAGAATCAGGCCGGCGCATGTGCCCAGGACGGGCATGCCTTCAGCGATGCGGGCACGAAGCTCCTCGAGCATGCCCAACTCATCAAGCAGCTTCCCTTGAACGGTAGACTCGCCGCCGGGAAGTACCAGACGGTCAAAGTCCTGCTTCAAATCGGCCGCCTGCCTCAGCTCAATACAACGTGCGCCCAGCTCGGACAGCCTCGCCTCGTGCTCGGCAAAAGCACCTTGGACCGCCAGCACGGCGACCGTCTGGTCTGTGTAATCGCTCATGTGCGATCCTTTCTGCCGGACTAGCGTCCGCGCTCCTCCATGATGATCTCGATCTCGTCGGCGTTGATGCCGACCATGGCCTCGCCTAGATCCTCCGAAAGCTCGGCGATGAGCTTGGCGTCGGTGAAGTTAGCCACAGCCTTGACGATGGCGGCCGCGCGCTTGGCCGGGTCGCCGCTCTTAAAGATGCCCGATCCGACAAAGACGCCTTCGGCGCCCAGCTGCATCATCAGCGCGGCATCGGCGGGGGTTGCTACGCCGCCGGCAGCAAAGTTCACGACGGGAAGCTTGCCCGTGGCATGGACCTCGCGCACCAGCTCGACCGGAACCTGCAGCTGCTTGGCTGCCTCAAAGAGCTCGTCGTCACGCAGGGCAACAACGTCGCGGATCTGCTTTTGGATTTTGCGCATGTGGCGCACGGCCTGGACCACGTCGCCCGTGCCCGGCTCGCCCTTGGTGCGGATCATCGTGGCACCCTCGGCAACACGGCGCAGCGCTTCGCCCAGGTCGCGGGCACCGCAGACAAATGGGACGTCAAACTGGGTCTTGTCGATGTGGTAGACATCGTCGGCGGGGGAGAGAACCTCGGACTCGTCGATGTAGTCGATCTCGATGGCCTGAAGGACCTGCGCCTCGACGATGTGGCCGATGCGGCACTTGGCCATGACGGGGATGGAGACGGCCTCTTGAATGCCCTTGATCATCTTGGGGTCGCTCATGCGCGACACGCCGCCGGCGGCGCGGATGTCGGCCGGGATGCGCTCGAGAGCCATGACGGCGCAGGCGCCTGCCTCCTCGGCGATGCGTGCCTGCTCAGGCGTGGTGACGTCCATGATGACGCCGCCCTTGAGCATCTGCGCGAGCTCGCGGTTGAGTTTGACGCGATCGGCCTTGCTGGTCTGCTCTGCCATGGTTGCTCCCTTGGTTGGCATGTGCATTGCTTGACGGAACATCCTATCGGGGAGCTGGGTATGGCGAAATACTCAGTTTTCGAGATAATAATAAGGTCAGACTAATGTCAGATTGAATGACTCGATAAGGTCAGGTGACAAACTCATGCTTGACTATAATTTGGAACAACGCGGCGAGGCATCGCTCTATGAGTATGTTTACCAGCAAATTCGAGATGATATCGTTGCTGGGCGCATTGCGGCGGGAGAGCATCTGCCGTCTAAACGCGCCTTTGCCAGTCATCTGGGAATCAGTGTCATTACTATCGAGAATGCATATAGCCAGTTACTTGCCGAGGGCTATATTTGTTCAATGCCGCGGCGTGGCTACTACGCTTGCAAGCTTCCGGATGCACCGGTTTTGCCTTTGGTTACGGGGAGTATCGATCGAGATGCCGTCTCTGTGGACCTCGGCGCGCATGATGTCAACGGACGGGTCGAGCAATTCGATGCTCTTTCTCCTTCCGCTTTGGAGGCGGCGCGGCTTTGGCAAAGCGCGCTACGGGCGACGCTGACATCCGAAGACGAACGTGAAATCTTTTCGCCCGCGCCGGCGCAGGGCACCGCTCGGCTGCGACGTGCGATTGCGCACCATCTACGCGGGACGAGGGGCATGAATGTCGACCCCGACAACATTGTTATCGGTGCGGGTGCCCAGCTGCTCGATACCATGTTGGTTCAATTGCTTGGAGCCGACAAGGTGTATGCCGTTGAGGATCCGGGGTATTTGCGCCTGACGCGCATCTATCAGGCTATGGGTTGCCAAGTACGACATATCCCGTTGGATGATGACGGCGTGGACCTGAGCACTCTGCAGAAAACCGGGACCGACGTCCTTCACCTGATGCCGTCCCATCAGTATCCAACCGGCCTTGTGACGAGTATCGCGCGCCGATATGCGCTGTTGAGCTGGGCCGCCGAGCGACCAGGTCGGTATCTCATCGAAGATGACTTTGATTGTGAGTTTCGCCTTGCCGGCAAGCCGATTCCCGCGCTCGCGTCGATCGATGCCGCCCAGTCTGTTATCTACACCAACACGTTTTCGAAGAGCCTGTCATCGGCGTTGCGTCTAGCGTACATGGTGTTGCCCGATGAGCTAATGGAGCGGTTTAAGCGCAACCTTGGTTTTTACGCCTCGTCGGTGAGCTCTGTTGACCAGGTCGCTTTGGCGCGTTTGCTGGAATCGGGTGATTACGAGCGGCATGTGAACCGCGTGCGCGTTCGTGCTCGCGAGGCGCGTGATGGCCTGGCGGCACTTGTACGGAAAGCGTTTCCGGCGGGGGAGGTCTCGATCGAGTATGCAGACGCAGGCCTTTACTGCACTGTGGTTGCGGAGCGTGGAACGGGCGGAAGCTCTTTTGCACAGGCCCTCACGCGCTCGGGTATCCCTTTTGTCGATATCAGTGACTGTTATTGGTGTGCCGATGGCGCATCTGTCCCTGAAAACCCGACTCGAATCCTTGTCCAGTATGACGATTTGAGTCCAAATGTGCTTAATACCTTGGAATTGCAGCTAATGGGGGCACTCTGCAACCTAAGTGAGTAGGCTTTTGGAACTTCGGCGACCAGACGGTTTTGTAGCAAGTTGTCTACCTGCGGTTTTGAAAAGCAGGATGATCGGTCTGCTCGGGATGTTCCAAAAAGTCTACTCACTTGCCGCGCAAAGCTTCCGCACGAGAAAAAAATGGGGTTTTCAACAGGGTCCCGTCCAGTTCTTGGCAAGCTTTTGGTCAGTTGGGGAGGGCTGTTGAAAACTTGGCAGTCCGTTCGGCACCATTTTTGGTGCGTTTGCGCCATAGCGAGACCGGCTGTGTTGAAATCCGTGTTTTCCTGTGCCTATGAAGGATCTACTTTGTGACATATCGGCTTTTAGGTACTGGCGTTTGCCCCCTCAAGTCCGCGCTTTGTGTCCGCCGCTTCCACGACCAGAAGAAGACCGGTAGCGATATGACCTCTCCCGTAACCCGACGGCTGCGGTTGTGCTTGGCTTTCCGCTGTATACATTGGTTCGGACGAGAAGCAAGCGGACATGCTCTGTCAGCATGAGGCAGCGGCTGTTTCTTGGCGAGCTCCCCAGGGAATCTGTGCTGGAAACGGAGCATGGATTTTTGATTACATCTCCTCTACTGACGGCATTCATCATGTCGCGGCATTTGACGGATCTTCAGCTTCTTTTGGTATTGGCGGAAATGTGCGGCCTGTTTGCGGTGTGTGCTCTGCCGGCGGCGCTTGAGGCGGAGCTTTCGCGTGCAATTGATTCGGGCGCGATTTCGACAACGCTGGGCTGGTCGCGCTGTCCGTCCGAGGACGGTACCGCCTCAAACTTATGGCGTCGAGACGCTTTGGTTTTGGGCGGCGACCTTGACCGTTTTTGTTCAGATGTTTGCGGGATGCGTTACGGCAATCGATTTATGGCGGTATCGCATCTCGTTCCATTGGGCGCCGCATCGCCTTTTGAGGTTGAGGCGTATTTGTTGTTTGGACTGTCGCGATCCCTGGGAGGTGAAGGTTTTTGCGGCATAGAACTCAATGTCGAAGTGGCGCTAAGCACAAGTGCTCGATCGATTGTAGGAAAGTCGCGTGTGTATATCGACCTACTTCTTTCTTCGCCGGACGGCAGGCGACAGGTGGCCATTGAATGTCAGGGAAAGGCCTCGCACGGACGCGCAGGGGATGGTTTGCGTGACGCTGACCGCATGACGGCCCTTCAGGCCATGGGCTATGATGTACTTCTCCTGACGCACAGACAGATATCCGATGAGGATAGATTCCGCGCGATCGTTAAGGCCGTATGCAGGATGCTCGATGTTGAATATCGTGATAAAAGCTCGGATGAGCAAAGGGCTGAGGCATTACTCCGGTCTGAGCTATTCGTGGACTGGTCAAAACTGGGAGTAATCGACGGAAAGATGCCCGTTAGACACAAAACAGCTCGATCGTGGACGGCTGCGGATCTAAGTGAGTAGACTTTTGGCGTGATGTCGACCAGGCCGGTTTGCAACAAGTCATTTACCTGCGACTTTATAAAGCAATATAGATGGCCTGCTCGGCAAGTTCTAAAAAGTCTACTCACTTAGTTTTTGATGAGAAGCCGAGGCCTAAGGTGGTCCTATTTCATGGCGTTAACAAGTTCTGTGAGGCACGAAAAAGGCCCGAACCGTGCGGTCCGGGCCTTATCGAGCTAGAGAGTGTCTCTCAGGCGGCTGGCTTAGCCAAAGTAGCGCTTCAGCAGGCCCTCGAAGGCCTTGCCGTGACGAGCCTCGTCGCGAGCCATCTCGTGGACGGTGTCGTGGATGGCATCGAGGTTGGCAGCCTTGGCACGCTTGGCGAGATCAGTCTTACCAGCGGTGGCGCCATTCTCGGCCTCAACGCGCATCTCGAGATTCTTCTTGGTGGAGTCAGTCACGACTTCGCCCAGGAGCTCAGCGAACTTGGCGGCGTGCTCGGCCTCCTCATGGGCTGCCTTCTCGTAATAAAGGCCAACCTCGGGATAACCCTCGCGATGAGCGACGCGGGCCATGGCCAGGTACATACCGACCTCGGAGCACTCGCCCTCAAAGTTGGCGCGCAGGTCGGCGACGATGTCCTCGGGCACGCCCTCCTTGGCAACGCCCACAACGTGCTCGGCAGCCCAAGTAAAGCCACCCTCATCCTGCTTCAGGAAGCGGGAACCGGGAACGCCGCACTGGGGGCACTTAAAATCCTCGGGCAGCTGGTCGCCGTCGTACTCTTCAACATAACCGCAAACGGGGCAAACAAATTTCATGATTCGATCCCTTCGATCGATGGCGATGGTGCGCTCGCCCGGTCCCATAAGGGCCCTCTCCGGACGTGCGTCTTAACGAGTTCTATTATCCATAAATGAGACTGAAAGTGAAGCCTATTAGGAATGATTTTTAATAAATATTTTTAAGCATATGAAGATGTTGATTGATTAACGGTTGGCAAGCCATATACGGACGCCGATGAGTACAATCGGTCGAGCAAAATGTTGACCTATCAACAAATAAAGGAGTTTCCTCTATGCATCTAGCCCGTCGCGCCTGGTGCCGAACATATCAGACGGTTTTTCGCATTGCATTGCCGATCCTGCCCTATATCGAGCCGCGCATTTTGGAGCATGCCGAGGATGTGCCCGCGGTGCTTCAAAAGAGCTCGATCCAGAAGGTCCTTATCGTGACAGACCCTGGTATTGCACGTTTGGGGCTCACAGCATCACTCGAGCGCGCGCTTACGGCTCAGGGGATTGGCGTTACGGTCTATGCCGAAACGCGTGCGAACCCCACGGTCTCGAATGTGGAGGAAGCGGCGGCGCTGTATCGCGAGAACGACTGCCGGGCCATTATCGGCTTTGGTGGCGGTTCGGCCATGGACTGCGCCAAGGGTGTGGGGGCGCGCATTGCGCAGCCAAACAAGCCCATCAACAAGATGCGCGGCCTGTTGCGCGTCCACCGTCTCCTGCCGCTGCTTATTGCGGTTCCCACTACCGCTGGTACGGGAAGCGAAGTCACGCTCGCGGCGGTTATCACCGATGCCGAGACGCACTATAAATACCCCATTAACGACTTTGTGCTCATCCCGCGCTTTGCGGTGCACGACCCCGAGTTTACGCGCGGCCTGCCTGCCGCCATTACGGGGCAGACGGGTATGGATGCCCTGACGCATGCTGTCGAGGCCTTTAT
Source organism: Collinsella aerofaciens (assembly GCF_901212495.1). GTDB lineage: Bacteria > Actinomycetota > Coriobacteriia > Coriobacteriales > Coriobacteriaceae > Collinsella > Collinsella aerofaciens_H. The sequence continues at coordinate 138,338 of NZ_CAAKNY010000041.1, forward strand.
CGGACGCAGCACCACGCCCTACACGCGCAAGATGGCGCGTCAGGCGGTCCGGCTCATCCGCGACAATTTGCTCGAGGCCTATGAGCATGGTGACGACATGCGTGCGCGCCGCAATATGCTTTCGGCGGCGTATAAGGCGGGTGTTGCCTTTACGCGCTCCTATGTTGGATATGTGCATGCCATCGCACACAGCTTGGGCGGGCGTTGCGGGATTCCGCACGGCTTGGCCAACGCTATCATCCTGCCGCATATGCTTCGCGCCTATGGCGAAGCTGCTGCTCCTAAACTCGCCGATCTCGCCCGCATGGCGGGCATTGCGCCGGCTACCGCGCAGGACAGTCTTGCGGCCGAGGCCTTTATCGATTGGGTCGACCGTATGAATGAGGCCCTGGGAATTCCCAAATATGTCTTGGGTATTCGCCGCTCCGATATTCCGCAAATGGCGGCCCATGCCGATACAGAGGCCAATCCGCTATATCCCGTTCCACTTTTGATGGACCGTTTGGAGCTTGAGCGTATGTACGCGGTCGTCGCGGGTGGTATGTTTGAGGGCGAGAACTAGGAGGGTCCATGAATACCGAGGAGATCGCGCGCGTCGTTGCCGATCAGCGCGCCTATTTTAAGACGCATGCCACGTTTGATGTCGATGCTCGCCGCCGCGCACTGGTGCGCCTGCGCGATGCGGTTCGTGCGCACGAGGGCGATATCGCCCATGCGCTCAAGACCGATTTGGGTAAGTCGCATGACGAGGCGTATATGTGCGAGATCGGCACGTCGCTTTCCGAGATTCGCCATCAGATTGCGCATGTGGTCCGATGGAGCCGCCCGCGCCTGCACCCCTGCGACCTCGCCAATGCTATTAGCGTGTGCAAGACGCAAGCCGTGCCTTATGGCGTCACGCTGATCATGGCGCCTTGGAACTATCCGTTTTTGCTGACGCTCGAGCCGCTCGCCGGCGCGCTCGCTGCGGGTAACACCGTGGTCATCAAGCCGAGTGCCTATGCTCCGGCATCCAGCGCAGTTCTCAGGCAAATCTGCGAGGAAGCATTTGATCCGCGCCTGGTGACGGTCGTCGAGGGCGGGCGCGCCGAGAATGAGGCGCTGCTCGATGAGCGCTGGGACAAGATCTTCTTTACCGGTAGCGTTCCGGTCGGCAAGCTCGTCATGGAGCGTGCGAGCAAAAACCTTACGCCCGTGACGCTTGAGCTGGGCGGAAAGAGCCCCTGTATCGTGGATGCGACGGCAAACTTGAAGGTCGCGGCACGGCGCATCGCCTTTGGTAAATGGCTCAACGTGGGGCAGACCTGCGTGGCGCCCGACTACCTGCTGGTCGATACGCGCGTGCACGACGAATTGCTGGGCCTCATCAAGGAGGAGGCCCGCCGTATGTTTGGCGAGCATCCGCTCGATAACGAGGATTACGGGCATATCGTCAACGCCAAGCATTTTGCGCGCGTGCGCGGGCTGATCGATCCCGATAAGGTCGTGCTTGGAGGTACCGCGCGCGAGACTTCGCTCAAGATCGAGCCGACGATTTTGGACGGCGTGTCCCCCGATGACGCCGTGATGCAGGAGGAGATTTTCGGCCCCATCTTGCCGGTGCTGACGTTTGAGAGCCTCGACGAGGCCGAGGCGTTTATTGCAAATCGTCCGACGCCGCTGGCCCTGTATATCTTTAGCCAGGATCGCGCGGTTCAGCAGCGCTTTGTGCGCTACGTGCCCTTTGGCGGCGGCTGCGTCAACGACACCATCATGCATCTGGCTACGAGTCATATGGGCTTTGGCGGCATGGGCGCGAGCGGCATGGGGCAGTACCATGGTCGCGAGAGCTTCGATGCGTTTAGCCACAAGAAGAGCATCGTGAACAAGGCAACGTGGCTGGACGTGCCATTCCGCTATGCCCCTTACACAAGCTGGAAGCACAAGTTCGTGCGCATGTTTGTGCATTAGAAACAGATGGCATAGGGATAAAAAGTGGCTGCCCCCGCGTAAGCGAAGATGGCCACTTCTCACGATGAAAACGTGTATCGGAGTTGGCAAGACCCGCTGCCACGGGTGCCATCCGTATTCCTATCTTATCTGCAAGCGTTCCGTCGCGCAAGCGTTGCGGCAAACGATTGAAAGGCGCAGACAGGATGAATTTGTGTCCGCACGGGTCTGTAGACTTCTCAACTGTGTGGTGGATGCTCGCTAGTCTGCAAGGGAGGCAGCCATGTTTGATGACGACGATCTGTTCGATTTGACGAATGATCCGTTTGAGTGGGATATGCTGCTCGATGACGATGAGTTGGAGCAGGACCGTAAGAAGCGGCAGGGCAAGAAAACTCAGGGTGACGCTTCGAAGAAGCAAGACAAGCGCCACCGCGGTCTGTTCGGCGGGCTCTTTGGATGACTGTCTCATCGTCGCGTCTGTATACTAAACAGGTCTTATATGCGTTGCGAAATGAGGGCATAGACGATGATGTGGTTTACCGCCGACCTGCACCTGGGCGATACGAATATCCTGCACGATATGGATCGACCGTTTGATTCGGTCGAGGAGATGAACCGCAAGGTCATCGCTGCCATCAATGAGTGCGTGTCGGCGGACGACCGCCTCTATATCTTGGGAGACTTTACCTATCGGTTGCCCCTGGCGGAAGCGGTGCGCCTGCGCGAGCGTATCAAATGCCAGAACGTGACGCTCATCCGTGGTAACCATGACGGTGACTGGGAAGATCCCGACGTACCGCAAATTTGGGAAGACGTGCGCGATTACCTGGAGATTGCTCCCGGCTATGCCAAGGGCCATCGTCTGGTGATGAGCCACTACCCCATGCTCAGCTGGAACGGCAAGGCGCGTGGTGCCATCATGCTGCACGGGCATATCCACAGCAGGGGAGACCGCACCAACGCACGCAACCGCGATCGCGAGCGACCCATTTTTCGCTACGATGTGGGCCTCGACGCCAACGGGTATAAGCCCGTAAGCCGAGACCAGATTCTCGGCTTTTTTGGGCTGTAATTCTCGAACCACCACAAGATGGGCCAGGCACCTTTGTCGTGGTTCTGGCGCCGTTGCCATTATGGCGGCGGCGCCTTTTTTGTCCGCGCGGCGCGGTAGAGTGTAGGCGGTTGAAATTTGCGTCCATCGAGGAGCTGCCATGAACGAGATTAAGTGCCCGCATTGCGGCGAAGTTTTTAAGGTCGATGCGTCCGGTTATGCGGATATCGTCAAGCAGGTGCGCGACGCCGAGTTCTCGCGCGACCTGGACGAGCGTGTGAGGGCAGTCCAGCGCGAGGGCGAGCAGGCGTTGGAGCTTGAACGCTCGCGCTCGACGGCTGCCTTGCAAAAGGCAGAGTCTCAGCACGACGCTCAGCTTGTCGAGCAGAAGAATGCTGCAGCTCAGGAGCTGGCTCAAGAGGTTGCCAAGCGCGATGCCGAACTTGCTGAGTTACGTGTCAAGCTCGAGGGTGCTGCCGCAGAGCGCGAGAGTGCAAGCCAGCGTGCGGCGGTTGAGGCCCGTGCGGATGCGCAGAAGGAAAACGCAGAGCTCCAGCGCGAGATCGACAACTTGCGCGCGCGGCTGGGGCGCAAGGATGACGAAGCCAAACTCGCCGAGGCGGCGGTGCGCAATGCCGCTCAAAACGATTTAGCTGCACGGGATGCGCAGATTGCCGAGCTGCAGGCTAGGCTTGCCGCGGCGGACAAGGCCCAGGAGATGGCCCTTGCCGCCGCTGCGGCCGAGTCGCAGCGTGAGCTCGATGCCGCTCGCAGCGAGGCCGAACGCACACTCACAGACTACCGCGCGAAGGTGCAGGAGAAGTTTTCCGCAGCAAAGGCTCAGTCCGAGCAAGAGGCCGAGGGCCTGCGTGTGCAGCTGCGCGAACAGGAGCTGACGGCCAAAATGAACCTATCGGAGGCTGTCGCCGCGGCGGAGCGTGAGCGCGATGAGGCGCGTGCCAAACTGACGAGCGAGCTGGCGGTGCGCGATTCTCGCGAGGAACAGGCCAAGGCGGCACACGAGCTCGAGCTTGCGCAGGCCAAGCGCGCGAGTGATGACCTGATTCGCTACAAGGATGAAGAGATTGAGCGCCTTAAGGACATGAAGGTCCGCCTGTCTACCAAGATGGTGGGCGAGTCGCTCGAGCAGCACTGCGAGACCGAGTTTAACCGTCTGCGCATGACGGCATTTCCTAACGCGTACTTCGAGAAGGATAACGATGCGTCCGAGGGTACCAAGGGCGACTTTATCTTCCGCGAGTGCGACGCGAGCGGCAACGAGGTCATTTCGATTATGTTCGAGATGAAAAACGAGAACGACGAGACCGCGACCAAGCATAAAAACGAGGACTTCTTTAAGAAACTCGATCACGATCGTCGCCAGAAAGGCTGCGAGTATGCGGTGCTCTGCACCCTGCTCGAGCCCGAGAGCGAGCTCTATAACGCGGGAATCGTGGACGTGAGTTACCGCTATGAGAAGATGTACGTGATCCGCCCGCAGTTTTTCATTCCCATGATCACGCTCCTTCGCAACGCTGCCATGGGTTCGTTGCGCTATAAGCAGGAGCTGGCGGAGTACAAGCAGCAGAACATCGACGTCACGAACTTCGAGGCCAAAATGGAGAAGTTCAAGAACGATTTCGGCCGCAACTACGAGATCGCGAGCCGCAAGTTCCAAACGGCGATCGATGAGATTGACAAGACGATTAGCCATCTGCAGAAAACCAAGGAGGCGTTGCTGTCCTCCGAGAACAATCTACGCTTGGCAAACAAGAAGGCCGACGATCTTACCATTCGCAAGCTCACGTGGGGCAACAAGACCATGAAGGCGGCATTTGACGAGGTGGAGACCGTGCGAAAGGACGGCGAAGCCTAGTTTTTTCAACGCCGCTATGCAGCTTTGGGGTGCGGGGGAGCAGCCTTCACGTCCCAAAAATATGACAAAACAACCCATGGACTTCTGCTGTGTTCTGGACCGTGTCGTGCGCGATACGGTCCTTTTATTGTGTGCTGGTTTCGACACTTTAACGTTAGGTAATTGTTTCTAAATTGCTTCGCAATGTGAGGGGAATCCTCATTTGATTTGCGGTCGATTATCACTTTTAACAGGGAGAGTCTCAGCTGCCATTAGAGAAGCCTTCGCTTTGTCAGGGGGGATTTAATGTGCGCGCACCTTGGTGTGAGCGATAACCTTGCTGCCGACAAATGATATGAGAATGGAAGCACTTATGCCGTTTGCGGCCGTTTTTTGACCGTTCGTGAGCGCCAAACGGTCAAAAAACGCAGGCTAATGCCGTTCACGGAATACAAACGGTCGATTCCTTTCTTTCACGCCCGCGTCAATTTCTAGCATTTCAGTCATTGAACGCCATGGGAGTCGACACCTGTGTCCAACAAACGATCAATGATGGAAAGGAGACCGCTTGCATGGAAACAACCGCAACAGCTCCAACTGATCGCGCACTTGCGATCAAAAAGAAGAAGGCGCTCGACGCAAGCTTCTTCAAGAAAGGCATCGCTATCGCGGCGCTCTCCAGCATAATGTACGCGCTGTACACTGCCTTCGTTACTGGTGGTCAGCTCTTTGGCGTCTGGGGCAATTGGTTTGGTGCGCTCGCATCTACCAGCCTGGTCGTCGTCTTCATCCTGCCTACGATTGCCTCGGGCATCAACGATACCCTGAGCGCCATCTGGGCCACGCTCGTTACCCTCAAGCAGGGCAAGATCGCCGACCTGGGTCGCTGCATCGCCTCCAAGCCCGGTCGCATCGTGATCCTTGCTGCCTTCATCGGCGGCCCCATTGCCTCTGCTGCCTACGTTATCGCGCTTTCTCAGGCCGGCACCCTTGCCGTGCCCATCGCGGCTCTAAACCCCGCAATCGGCGCAATCCTCTCTCGCATCCTCTACAAGCAGCCGCTTGGCCCCCGTGTTATCGCGGGTATCGTGATCTGCGTCATCGCAGGCGTAATGATCGGAAGCACCGGCCTCACCGGCGAGGCTGCACCGGGCATGGCACTTGGTCTGGGCCTGGCTCTTCTCGCCGCCCTGTGCTGGGGTATCGAAGGCTGCGTGGGCGGCTACGCCACCTGCATGATCGACTCGCAGATCGCCATCAATATCCGTCAGCTCGTCTCCGGCATCGGCAACCTGATCATCGTTCTGCCGATCCTCACCCTCGTGTGCGGTGGCACCCTTGCCCAGAGCTACACCTATGTTGCCCAGGCGCTCACCGACGGCCCCTCCGTCATCTTCTTCGCCGTCTCCGGCGCCGCCGCCTACCTCTCCTTCATGAGTTGGTACCGCGCTAACGCCATGTGCGGCACCGCCCTGGGTATGGCCATCAACGGCACCTATACCTTCACCGCTCCGCTTGCCACTTGGATCATCCTCGGCCTGGTCATGGGCTTTGACGGCTATGCGCTGGCTCCCATCGCCTGGGTCGCTGCCATCGTCAACCTTATCGGCATCTTTTTGATCGCCGTGAACCCGATGGACCTCCTGAAGAAGGACGGTGAGTAACGTGCTGCCTTTGAACTATGCCATGCTCAAGTACTTTACCTGCCATGACGAGGCTTGCGCCGACGACGTCATGGAGGCCCTCAAGGGCGAGTACTCCTCGTTTACCGCTTTTACCAAGCCCAAGATGCAGGAGGCCCTGATGACCGCCGAGAAGAACGGTCTGATCAGCGAGTCCCGCTTTGACCTGGACGGCGCGGGCGAGGTCCGTGTCTACTACAGCGCTGATCAAGAGCAACGCGACACCATCAATTCCTACATCAAATAGGAAAGGAGCTACCCCATGCGCTATACCGGCGAAGAGGCCATCGGCCTCATTGAGACCCTCGGCATGGTTCCGGCTCTGGAAGCCGCCGACAAGATGCTCAAGGCGGGCGACTGCGAGCTCGTGAGTTATGAAAACGTTGGCTCCACGCTCGTCACCGTCATCGTCAAGGGCGATGTCGCTGCATGCGAGGCCGCCGTCAAGGCAGGCGTCGAGGCCGCATCGGCCATCGGCAAGGTCACGGCGCAAAACGTCATGAAGCGCCCCGTTCCGCCTATTGGCGATGTTGTTTCCGTCCACGATGTGGATTTTTAGGAGGTCCTGATGTCTGAAAGCAAAGGCAACGCATTCGGTGCCATCGAGACCTTTGGCCTCGTGTGGGTGCTCGAAGCTGGCGACGCCATGTGCAAGGCCGGCGATGTGAACCTGATTGGTTACGAGAACACCGCCTCCGGCTACATCTCGATTCTTGTCGAGGGCGATGTCTCGGCCGTCGAGGCAGCCGTTCACGCGGGCGTCGAGGCCGTCGAGGCCCTGGGCGCCGAGGTCTACAGCTCGGTTGTCATCCCGCGCCCGCATCCCGATCTGAAGAAGATCACCGATCGCTACCGTCTTGAGAACCTGCTTCCCTACTAAGGAGGTGTGCCATGTCCCTTGTTGACACCGATCTTCGCTCCGTTCAGGAGGCGCGCATCCTTTTGGAGCACGCCGAGGAGTCGAGGGAAGCTCTCGAGGGTCTGCCCGGCACGCTTATCGACGGATTTTTGGAGGCTCTGCGCGAGCGCTTGCTTCCGCATGCTGCCTCGTATGCTCAACTTGCCGTAGACGAGAGCGACTACGGCAACGCTGAGGACGAACAGGTCCTCATCGAGTGGGTGCTCACTGAGCTTCTGGACGACGTGTACGCCCAGATGCCCACGCAGGAGCTCTACTCGCGCAGCACCACGCATTCCGTCGAGGTGGGCATCTCTAAGGGCACGGTCGTCTCGCTTTTGCCCGATTGGCTGTGCATTCCCACGATGCTTTCGCAGCTTGTGTGTGCCGTTGCATCCAAGAGCCCGATTGTCTTCTCGGCTCGCCAGCGTACACATGCCGCCTGCAAGGCCGTTATCGAGGACGTGCGCCATGTTGCCGCCGAGTGCCACTATCCGCTCGACGCCCTCACGTATCTGGAGCTCTATGCCCCCGAGGGTGAAGAGTGGTTGGCGGCTCAGCCGGCCGTTCGCGTGCTTATTGATTCGCGCGAGTGCGAGCACATCCACGTGGCCGATACCACGGGCAAGGATGTGTACTGCGCATCGATTGGCAACAATCCGGTCTTTGTGGAGCAAACCGCCGATTTGGCCCTGTGCGCCGAGGAAGTTGTGTGCGGCAAGTCGTTTTGCTACGGCATGCTGCCGGGCGCCGAGCAGTCGGTTGTAGTCGAGCAAGCTGTGGACGAGGCCTTTAAGACCGAGCTCAAGCACCGCGGCTGCTACTTCCTTTCCGACGAGGAGTGCCAGCGTCTTTACCACGTGTGTTTTCGCGAGGACGGGCGCACCTATCGTGAGCTCATTGGCAAATCGGCATGCGACCTGGCTCGTCGTGCAGACATCGCGGTGCCTGCCTCTACGCGCGTGCTCGTGGCCGAGAAGCCCTATGTCTCCGAGCGCAGCTTTTTCTCGCGCACTAAGTACGGCCCCGTGCTGTCTTACTACGTGGAGGAGAACTGGCGTGACGCCTGCGAGAAGTGCATCGAGCTGATCTTGAATAGCGGCTCGGGCAATGCGCTTTCGATCTTCTCGCGCGATGGCGAAGTTGTTCGTCAGTTTGTGCTCAAAAAGCCGGTGGGACGCATTCTTGTGAACGTGGGCACCGGCATGGGAGCTACCGGCTGCCATTCCACGTTGCCCAAGACCCTCACTGTTACCGGCTGGGAAAGCGCGACTACCTCGAATCTGGGTGTGACCTATCGCGACTTTATCCGCCGGCGCCAGGTTGGGTGCAGCCTCGAGTCTTCTGATCTTTCTCTTCTCGAGGATGCCGGTCTCAACCGGGTGCCGGATCGGAAGATCGTCGCACATATGACCGAACAGCAGCCTGCAACAGAAGTTGCCCCGCAGGACAACACATGGTTTGCAAGCCTGCTTAAAAACATGACCGATTAGAAGAAAAGGAGTACTGATGGATATTCAAGAGTTTGCCAAGCAGCTGTCCGACGCCACCAAGGACATGAGCGAAGAGCAGCGTGCAAACGTCCGTGCGATGTTCAGCAAGGTTGCCGACCAGCTTGATCGCCCCCTGGACAGCACCGTCGCCCACGCCGAGTGCACCGAGGTGCCCAACGGACCTACCGAGCGTCATCTGCGCTTGAAGCAGAACTTCCTCAAGCAGGTTCCCTCCATCACCACCTACCGCGCTCGCGCCGTCACCGAGTTTACCTGCAAGAACCCGGGCATGCCCAAGATCGAGCTGCGTGCCAAGTGCTTCCGCTATTGCTGCGAGACCGCCCCGCTGATCATCCAGGACGACGAGCTTATCGTCGGCAACCCCACGGGTGCTCCGCGCGCCGGCGCCTTCTCGCCCGATATCGCCTGGCGTTGGCTGCGCGACGAGCTCGACACCATTGGCACGCGCGCTCAGGACCCCTTCTACATCTCCGAAGAGGACAAGAAGTACATGCGCGAGGAGCTCTTCCCGTTCTGGGAGGGCAAGTCGCTCGACGAGGTCTGCGAGGACCAGTACCGCGAGTGCGGCGGCTGGGAGCTCTCCGGTGAGTCCTTTGTTTCCGACTGCTCCTATCACCAGGTGAACGGCGGCGGCGACTCCAACCCCGGCTATGACGTCATCTTGATGAAGAAGGGCATGCAGGACATCCAGGACGAGGCTCGCGAGCACCTCAAGCACCTTGACTACGCAAACCCCGATGATCTGGACAAGATCTACTTCTACAAGTCCGTCATCGACACCACCGAGGGCGTTATGATCTACGCCCGCCGTCTGTCCGACTTCGCTTGCCGGAAGGCCCAGGAGTGCAGCGATCCCAAGCGCCGCGCCGAGCTCCTGCAGATCTGCGAGAACCTCAAGAACGTGCCTGCTCACAAGCCGCGCACCTTCTGGGAGGCCGTGCAGTCCGTATGGGTTGTCGAGAGCCTGCTGCCGGTCGAGGAGAACCAGACCGGTATGTCCATCGGCCGCGTTGACCAGTATATGTATCCCTTCTACAAGGCCGACAAAGAGGCTGGCCGCCTGACCGACTACCAGGCCTTTGATATCGCCGGCTGCATGCTCATCAAGATGAGCGAGATGATGTGGGCTACCTCCGAGGACGCTTCCAAGTTCTTCGCCGGCTATCAGCCGTTCGTCAACATGACGCTCGGCGGCGTGACCCGCTCCGGCGCCGACGCCACCAACGACCTCACCTACCTGCTGATGGACGCCGTTCGTCACGTCAAGATCTACCAGCCTTCCCTGGCTTGCCGTATTCACAACAAGAGCCCCGAGAAGTACCTGCGCAAGATCGTCGACGTTGTTCGCTCCGGCATGGGCTTCCCCGCTTGCCACTTTGACGACACACACATCAAGATGATGCTTGCCAAGGGCGTTTCTGTTGAGGACGCACGCGACTACTGCATGATGGGTTGCGTCGAACCGCAGAAGTCCGGCCGCCTGTATCAGTGGACCTCCACCTCCTACACTCAGTGGCCCATCGCCATCGAGCTCACGCTCAACCACGGCGTGCCCCTGTGGTATGGCAAGCAGGTTACCCCCGACCTGGGCGACCTCGACCAGTACCACACCTTTGAGGAGTTCGAGGCTGCGGTCAAGAGCACCATCTACTACATCACCAAGTGGACGAGCGTCATGACGGTGATTTCGCAGCGCGTACATCGCGACATGGCTCCTAAGCCCCTCATGTCCATCATGTTCGAGGGCTGCATGGAGTCCGGCAAGGACGTCTCTGCCGGCGGCGCCATGTACAACTTCGGACCCGGTGTCGTGTGGAGCGGTCTTGCTACCTATGCCGACTCCATGGCCGCTATCAAGAAGCTCGTCTTTGACGACCACAAGTACACGCTGTGCGAGCTCAACGAGGGCCTCAAGGCCGATTTTGAGGGCTATGAGAGGATGCGTCAGGACTGCCTGGACGCCCCCAAGTACGGTAATGACGACGACTATGCCGATCACTTCGTGGCGGACATCGTCTACTTCACCGAGCATATCCACAGCCAGTTCAAGACCCTGTACTCGCGCCTGTCCCACGGCACGCTGTCCATCTCCAACAACACCCCGTTTGGCCAGATGACCGGCGCTTCTGCCAACGGCCGCAAGGCTTGGACCCCGCTGTCCGACGGCATCAGCCCCACCCAGGGTGCCGACCACAATGGCCCCACAGCCATCATCAAGTCGGTCTCCAAGATGAGCAACGACAGCATGAACATCGGCATGGTGCACAACTTCAAGCTCATGGCCGGCCTGCTGGATACCCCCGAGGGCGAAAACGGCCTGGTCACGCTTCTGCGTACGGCCTGCATGTACGGCAACGGCGAGATGCAGTTCAACTACCTGGATAACCAGACACTGCTCGACGCCCAGGCTCATCCCGAGGAGCATCGCGACCTTGTGGTTCGCGTCGCCGGCTACAGCGCGTTCTTCGTCGAGCTGTGCAAGGACGTTCAGGACGAGATCATCAGCCGCACGATGCTGACCAAGCTCTAAGCACGTAACCACTCAAGCCCAAATGGGCGCAACCCCAACAGAAAGGAGGACGCACATGAGCGAGCAGCTGGAAGAGAGCCTCGAGCGCCGCGCGCGCATCTTCAATACGCAGAAGTACAACATGTACGACGGCCCGGGCATTCGCTCCATCGCGTTCTTCAAGGGATGCCCTCTGCGCTGCAAGTGGTGCTCCAATCCCGAGAGCCAGCATCGTGGTTTTGAGGTCATGTTCAAGCAGACTGCTTGCGTGAACTGCGGGGCGTGCGTCGAGGCGTGCCCCGCAGGGGTTCACCAGTTCGTCAATGGCGAGCATGTGGTGGACCGCACCAAGCAGTGCCTGGGCTGCGGTGCCTGTGAGAAGGCCTGCCTGCAAAAGGCGCTTTCCATCATGGGCGAGGATCGCAAGATCTGCGACCTGGTTTCGTTTATGGACCAGGATGCGGACTTCTACCGTATGTCCGGTGGCGGCGTGACCCTGGGCGGCGGTGAGGTCTTGGCACAGCCCGAGGCCGCCCGCGCCCTGCTTACGGCCTGCAAGGACCGCGGCTACCACACGGCGATCGAGACATGCGGCTACACCAAGACCGAGACGATTCTTGATATCGCGCGCTACGTTGACTTGTTCTTGTTCGACATCAAGCAGATGGACCCGGTCAAGCACAAGCAGTGGACCGGCGTGAACAACGAGCAGATTCTCGCCAACATCCGTGCCCTGCTGGAAAACGGCTTTAACGTGCGCGTGCGCATGCCGCTGCTTCACGGGGTGAACGATGACAAGGCCGAGATAGACGCCATGATCGAGTTCTTCACGCCGTATCGCTACCAGAAGAACTTCGACGGCGTAGACCTGCTCCCGTACCACAAGTTGGGCGTGGGCAAGTACGCGCAGCTCGGCCGTGACTACGAGATCGAAGGCGACCCGTCGCTTTCCGAGGACGACCTAAACCGCATCGAGGGCTGGATCTCCGAGGCGGACTTCAAGGTCAACCTCGTTCGGCACTAGGGGTGGGGCATGGAGCATCTTCAGCGCATCATCCAAGAGTCGGTCGACGGTAAGGAAGTCGTGTTGGCACACGTCATCGCGTCTCCCGCGCCGGATATCTACGACCGCATCGGCGTGCCGCATGGCCAATCCATCGGCATCCTCACGCTGTCGCCGGAGGAGACCTCCATTATCGCGGCCGATATCGCCGCGAAGGCGGCTCCGGTGAGCATCGGGTTTCTCGATCGCTTTACCGGTGCTGTGGTGGTCTTGGGCGACGTGCAAAGCGTCGAGACGTCGATGCAGGAGGTCGTTCGCGTTCTCCATGACGGCCTGGGATTTCGTGCTCATGAGGTCACGAGGTCGTGATGGGAGATCGCCTTATGGTCATCGGCTTGCCCGGATCGGGTAAGTCGACGATCTCCGATCTGGTGGAGGGGGAGCCCTCCGACCATCAGCATCGGGAAGATTGCTTGTATCGTTCGCGCAGCTTCGAGGTTCCGGGGAGCTATATCGAGAACCACTGGATGCACAGCATCGTGATCATGTTGTCGCAAAACCAGGCTTCTGGGGTGCTCCTTTTGATCGACGGGGCGAGCGGCGAGACGCTCTACTCGAGCGGTTTTGCCCGTGCGTTCAATGAGCCCTGCTTGGGCGTGCTTACCAAGTGCGACCTGCTGAGCGAAGAGGAACGCGAGCAAGGGCTGGCCAGGCTCGTGGATGCCGGCGTCGATATGGCACTTTGCCTTTCGACAACAACCGGGGAGGGCGTGAACGAATTATTGGACTGGGTGCGAAACGTCGCACCCAACGAGTGACCGATAACCAGAAAGGAGGAGACACCTATGTTCTATGTAACCGAAAACGAGCTGCGCGGCGCGTACAACCGGGAACATTTTTCCAGCTATACGCTGCCCGAGGACGCCAAACTCACCCCGAGCGCCCGTCAGTTCCTCATCGATTTTCACATCGACTTTAACGAGGGCTACGGGGCTGCTTGCGGCAATGCTGACACCTCTGTGCACGATCCTGCCGCCGCTGCGGCCCGCGCCGAGGATGCCCTGGCATCGTTTTACGACGATATCGCCGTTTTGGGTGCCCGACTACGCATGCTGGGCCGCAACGCCCTGGGAATCGAGAACGATATCGCCCATGTGTGCGACACGTTGGGAACCCTGTGGCAAAACCACACCGACCTGGGCGGTCTCCTTTCCGAATGCGAAGCCGCAGGCGACGCTTTGACAGCGCCCGTGCTCCCGCCGCTTTCCGCGGCAGTGCACCCGCTCTATTACGAGATGGCGCTGCTCGAAGCCGAGCTCGCGCGCACGCAGCGCTTTTGGGCGCAGGCTGCGGGCGAGATGACGGCCGAGGGCCATGCCAGCGTTGACGCGTGGGCGCAAAGCGTGACTCGCTGTCGTGCGTGCCTGGCTACGTGTTTGGAAAAGGTCGCAGGGGAGGCGCACCATGGTTGATTTCGAGGCCGCCAACGCTCGCCTTCAAGATCTGCTCGACCGTGTGGGCAGCCCGCGCCCGGTAAGCGCCGACGAGCCCTTGTATTGCGGTCTTGACGTGGGCACCGCATTTATCGTGCTCGCTGTGGTTGACGCCGCGGGTGAGCCTGTGGCCTGCGCGTATCGCTTTGCCAGCGTGGTCAAGGACGGCATGGTCGTCGACTACATGGGTGCGGTCGATATCGCGCGCGAGCTCAAGGAGGAGCTCGAACAGCGGCTCGGGCGCGAGCTTGAGCCCTGTGCCGTGGCCCTTCCTCCGGGAACCGAGGGTCTTGACGGCGGCGTTGTCAAAAACGTCGCCGAGGGAGCGGGGCTCGACGTGGTTGCCGTCTTTGACGAGCCCACGGCCGCAAATCTGCTCATCGGTGCACGCGATGGCGCCGTGGTGGATATCGGCGGCGGCACCACCGGCATCTCCGTCATCCAGAACGGCCGCGTGGTGGAGTGCATCGACGAGTCTACGGGCGGAACGCACTTCTCCCTTGTGCTGGCCGGTGCTCGCGGCATGAGCTTTGACGAAGCCGAGCTCTACAAGCGCGACCCTGCTCATCACCGTGAGATTTTCCCCGTCGTCAAGCCCACGATTGACAAGGTGGCAAGCATTATCGCCCGTGCCATCGATGGCTATGACGTACCGGAGATTGTCCTGGTGGGCGGCACGGCCGAGCTCACGGGCATCGAGGCTCCGGTTGAGAAGACACTGGGTATCCCGGTGCACAAGCCCAACCACCCCATGTTCGTGACGCCGCTGGGCATTGCCTTGGGATGCCAGGCCGCTGCCGCAGGTGACCTCGATGCTTGATATCAAGGTCATCAAGGCGCCTGCTCCCGGCACGATGGCGATCTTGCGCCAGCGCTCGGGCAATCGTTGGAACGAGGAGTTCCTGCCGGCGGCCGTGGGCCTTGTGCAGGGAAAGCTCATCGACATGGTTGTTGCGAGCGACATCGCCGAGAAGACGGCGGGCGTCGAGGTCACGGATATTCGCGGGAGCTGCCCGCAAAACATGATTCTTCTGGCCATCGCCGGAGACACGGCGGAGGTCATGGAGTGTTTGGAACGCATCAAGGAAGGAGGGGACGGCGCCAATGCTCATCTGTAAGCTCATCGATTCCATTTGGGCGACCCGTAAGTACGAGGAGCTCGACGGCATGAAGTTAATGCGCGTCGAGGTCATCGACGGCCCGGAATCCGGACGTCGCCTGGTGTGCGTCGACACCATCAGCGCGGGAACCGGAGACCGCGTGCTTGTGGCTACGGGTTCGGCTGCCTACCACTTCATGCGCGAGACCTTTGGTAAGAACGCACCCGTGGATGCGGCCATTGTAGGAATTATCGACGAAGACGTGAGTCTGTAGGAAAGGAGGAAGAGATGAAACGACTGATCAGTGCGGCCGACGTGAAGGCGGCGGCTGAGCATGGTGGCGTGCTGGCGATCGATGACAACACCATCGTGACCCCGCAGGCCAAAGACGAAGCTGCCGAGTTGGGCGTCAAGCTGGTCTTTGGTGCCGCGCCCGCAGCGACGCAGCACAAGGCGGCTGAGCCTGCGCTCGAGCATCACGAGGCACCTGTTGCCCGCAAGCCCGAGCATCACGAGGAGCACGAGGCCGCTATGAGTGCCGAGGAGATCGAGCGCCTTATTCGCGCCGCTCTGGACACCGGCATTTGGAGCGAACAGCAGGTTGAGGATCTTCTTGGGCATGCCGCCCCGTTGACGGTGAGCGTTGGCGTGTCCGGTCGTCATGTCCATCTGTCCCAGGAGGACCTTGAGGCTCTGTTTGGAGCCGGCTACGAGCTCGCTCCCATCAAAGCGCTCTCCCAGCCCGGACAATTTGCCGCCAAAGAGACAGTGACGCTCGTGGGCCCCAAGGGTGTTATCGAGCGCGTGCGCGTGCTTGGTCCCGTGCGCCCGTCCACTCAGGTTGAGGTGCTGCGCGGCGATACGTTCAAGCTGGGCGTTCCTGCTTGCGTGCGCATGAGCGGCAAGCTTGAGGGCACGCCGGGCATCACGCTCGCTGGCCCCCATGGCACCGTTGCCCTGTCCCAAGGCGTCATCGTTGCTGCGCGTCATATTCATATGACGTGCGACGAGGCCGCCAAACGCGGGCTTCATGACGGCCAGGTCGTGTCGATTGCTTTTGGCGGCGAGCGCGGTGGACGTCTTGACAACGTGGTCGTGCGTGCCAACAACACGAGCGCCCTCGATTGTCATATCGACACCGAAGAGGCAAATGCCTTCGGTATTAAAAACGGTTCTGTTGTAGAGATCATCAAGTAGATCTCTGCGAAATAGGAGGTAACAAAAATGGCAAACACTACCCAGGCCCTCGGCATGATCGAGACCCGTGGACTGATCGGCTCCGTCGAGGCCGCCGACGCCATGGTCAAGGCCGCAAACGTCACCCTCGTGGGTAAAGAGGAAATTGGCGGCGGCCTCGTGACCGTCTTCGTCCGCGGCGACGTGGGCGCCGTCAAGGCGGCAACCGACGCGGGCGCAGCCGCCGCCCAGCGCGTGGGCGAGCTCATCTCCGTGCACGTCATCCCGCGCCCCGACGGCTCCGTCGAGTCCATCCTGCCTGGTGCCAAGGCCTAAGTAAGCCATGGCAACGCGTGGATCCGGTACCGGCGGGAGCAAGAAGCTTCAGGAGAACGCCAAGAAGGCAGCTCCTGAGGTGACCGAAGCTCCCGCAAAGGCTCCCGCCGCAAAGAAGGAGCCCACATCTGCGCCGGCGGCTGCTCAGAAGGAGACCTCCGCAAAGCCTGCGGCGGCTTCCAAAAAGGAGACCGTGGCAAAGTCCGCGTCGGCAAAGACGTCTGCTGCAAAGAAAACGGCCGCAAAGACCAAATCGGAACCTGCGGCACCTGTACTCAACGAGAACGAGACCAAGGCGCAGCGCGAGGCCGAAGAGCATCCCGCGCCGCTCAAGGTCGAGCTTTCCGCAAAGGAAGCACCCGCTACCAAACCTGCAGGCGCGCCTGCACCCAAGGAAATTACTCAGGAGGTAACAAGAATGTCTAACGCTACCCAGGCCCTCGGCATG
>NZ_CAAKNY010000042.1:0-15668 GCF_901212495.1 Collinsella aerofaciens
NNNAAAGGCTAGCTATCCGAACGGGGCCGCCCAAGCGTGTCTGCGGCTCCGATCGGGATGCCTGGCACTCTCTGTGCCACATGTTGTCACGTTCCCTTGCTGCGAATGCCTGCACGCCTGTCACCATAAGCGTCTGAGCGGGCACGCCGGCTATTTACGGCTTTTGCAACACTACATGCGGGCACACGCCCGCACCTTTAAGGAGGAACCATGTCTAACGCTACCCAGGCCCTCGGCATGATCGAGACCCGTGGACTGATCGGCTCCGTCGAGGCCGCCGACGCCATGGTCAAGGCCGCAAACGTCACCCTCGTCGGCAAGGAGCGCGTCGGCGGCGGCCTCGTGACCGTCTTCGTCCGCGGCGACGTGGGCGCCGTCAAGGCGGCAACCGACGCGGGCGCAGCCGCCGCCCAGCGCGTGGGCGAGCTCATCTCCGTGCACGTCATCCCGCGCCCCGACGGCTCCGTCGAGTCCATCCTGCCCGGCGGCGCCGCATAATCGCGCGTCCGCACGAGCTGTTCTATCCGATTGATTCGAAAGGAGTCTCATGCAGGACTACGATTTCGATCTTCAGAGCATCCAGGCGGTTCGCGACCTCGCCCGTAAGGGTAAGATCGCTGCGAACCAGCTTGCTCATTACGACGAGGAGCGGATCGACCGCATCCTCCGTAACATGGTGGAGGTTGCCGAGGAAAACGCCCAGGTGCTCGCCAGCATGGCTGTCGAGGAGACGGGCTTTGGCAAGGTTTGCGACAAGGTGTACAAGAACCATATCGCCAGCGCCTTGCTCTATGAGGAGATCCGCGACAAGAAGACCATTGGCGTTATCGACGCCGACGAGAAGAATCAGGTCATCTCCATCGCCGAGCCGGTTGGCCTGCTGATGGGCATCGTTCCCTCCACCAACCCCACCTCTACGGTCATCTACAAGGCGATGATCGCCCTCAAGGCGCGTAACGCTATCGTCTTTTCGCCGCATCCCGCTGCCGCCAAGTGCACGGGCATGGCCATCCAGCTCATGAACCAGGCGGCTGTCGAGGCGGGTGCCCCCGAGAACGTGATCCAGGGCATCACGCTTTCTTCCATGGCTGCCACCAACGAGCTCATGCATGCTCCCGAGGTTGCCATGATTATCGCTACCGGCGGCCCCGGCATGGTCAAGGCTGCCTACAGCTCCGGCAAGCCCGCACTGGGCGTGGGTGCTGGCAACTCGCCTGCCTATATCGAGCGCACCGCCAACGTGCACGATGCCGTCCGTCGCATCCTTGCCT
Source organism: Collinsella aerofaciens (assembly GCF_901212495.1). GTDB lineage: Bacteria > Actinomycetota > Coriobacteriia > Coriobacteriales > Coriobacteriaceae > Collinsella > Collinsella aerofaciens_H. The sequence continues at coordinate 1,272 of NZ_CAAKNY010000042.1, forward strand.
CCAAGACGTTTGACTACGGCACGATCTGCGCTTCCGAGCAGAGTATCATCTGCGAGACCTGCAATCGCGATGCCGTGATGGCTGAGTTCCGCGCTCAGGGCGGCTACTTCATGACCGAGGAGGAGTGCAAGAAGGTTTGCGCTCTGCTTTTCCGCAACGGTCACTCCATGAGCCCCAAGTTCGTGGGTCACAGCCCGCAGTCGATCGCGCAGGCGGCTGGTATCACGATCCCCGAGGGCACTCGTGTGCTTATTGGCGAGCAGCACGGCGTGGGCGATGCCTGGCCGCTGTCCTACGAGAAGCTCACCACTGTTTTGGGCTTCTATACCGTCTCCAACTGGGAAGAGGCCTGCGAGCTCTCCATCGAGCTGCTGCAAAATGGCATCGGCCATACCATGAGCATCCACACCACCGATAAGGACATGGTGCGCAAGTTCTCCGTCAAGCCGGCTTCCCGCATCCTGGTGAACACCGGCGGATCCCAGGGCGGTACGGGCGTCATCACCGGTCTTGACGTCGCGCTCACGCTGGGCTGCGGCACCTGGGGCGGCAGCTCCGTTTCCGAGAACGTGGGCCCGCAGCATCTCATCAACGTGAAGCGCGTGGTCAATGGCCTGATCGAGCCCGACGAGGTTGTGGCTCACGATGAGCTGTTTGCCAAGTGGCATCCCGACCTGGCGGCGCATCATACCGAGGCTGCAGCTTCCAGTGCCGGTTGCTGTGATGCCGCGTCCGGCACGGGCTGCTGCGACTCGAAGCCCCATCCGGTCTCGGGCATCAACTACTCGGTGGGTTGCAACTGCACCGACGTATCTCCCGACGCTCTTGCAGGCGCCAAGCCCAACGACGTCATCGACGCCGACGAGCTCCAGAAGATGATTCACGAGCTCACGAATGCCTTCAAGGGCATCTAGTTTTTCTTGTAGCCAAACGCGTGGAAGCGGGGTGAAGTTGTGACAGGTCTTGAGCTTTCTCGTTCGTATTGCGAGCTCTACGCGCCATCCCTATTCGAGGGGCTACCGAGCGACGTTCGTTACCGCGCCGCGCTGGGTCTCGTTGGAGAGGGATCGGAATGCCTGGGCTTCGACGACGAGATTTCGCGCGACCACGACTTTGGTCCCGGCTTCTGCGTGTGGCTTTCTACCGATGTGTATGAGGAGTGGGGGTCGGAGCTTCAGCGCCGCTACGACCTTTTGCCTGTAAGTTTTAAAGGTTTTACGCGCCAGCAGACGCAGATGGCGGGCAAGCGCGTGGGGGTCTTTGAGACGCAGGCGTTCCATCGTCTCTACACCGGTCTTTCTCGTGCACCGCAGTGTGCAAAGGAGTGGCTCGCCATTCCCGAGCAGCTTCTCGCTCAGGTTACCTCCGGCGAGGTTTTTGCTGATCCGAGTGGCGAGTTCTCCGCCATGCGCGCGGTGTACCAGGGATTTTATCCAGACGAGGTCATGCGTAAGAAGTTTGCTGCCCACTGCGCCTCCATGGCGCAGGCGGGCCAGTACAACCTTCCGCGCTGCCTTAAGCGCAAAGATGCCGTCGCTGCCCAGGCGGCGCGCAGTGAGTTTTTGACAAGCGCCATGGCGGCGTTTCATCTGCTCGCCCATACGTACATGCCGTACTACAAGTGGGCGTATCGTTCGCTTGCCGAGCGCGCGTGCGCGCCTGCGCCGGTGCTCGATGCCGTGCGCTCCATCGCCGCGGCGCCGGTGGAGCAGGTTAACCAAGATGATGTCGAGGCGCTTTGCCAGACGGTTGGTGCATCTGCTCGCTTGGTCGGCTGGACGTCGTGCGGCAGTGACTTTTTGCTCGATGTCGCCTTGGACATCCAGGGCTCGTTGAGAGATCCGTATCTTGCTGCCTGTCCGCTTGCGGCCGGCGGATACCGATAGGGGGTTGGCATTGGGAGATTGCAGGACGTCATGCTCCGCACTTCGACAAGGCATGTCGGCGTTTTTCAATATGCCGGCGGTCGAGAAGTTGCTCGAAGACAAGGGCCTTGCTCATGCGGAAATCTCTGCGTTGCGGGAGCTCGTGCAGCTTGAATGGGTACATTTCGACACCGTTCAGGGTATGAGTGGACGCGCCGCCTGCCAAGACGACGCGATGGGGTTCTTTGTCCATCGCGTTGCCCAGTACCTGAGTTTTCCTCGCGAGTCCATCATGGCTGTACGCGATGACGTGGTGGCTGCCGATGCGGCGGGCCGCAATGTGATTCGCGAGAAGTACGCACGCATGATGGAGGCGACCGATCCTGTGGCGTTTGCGCGCGATTGGTCGGGACGTCTGGAGGCTCCTTCGCCGGTTAAGTGCTGCGTGCTCGACGAGATAGAGGGTGCGCTGCGAAGCATGCTCGATATCGCACAGTGCGAGCTTCCCGCGACGGCGCAGCATGTGAGGGGATCGATAACGCAGCCAAAACTCATCTCTTCGATTGGTTATTATGTCTGTGAGATTCAAAGCTATTCGCTGTCTACACTCACGTGTTTGCGTGACGGGTTGCAACGCCAGCTGAGCGACCACGTGAATCCTATTTTGGATACCTATGTGAATGCCGTACTCATTCAACGTGTTCTGGAGGCGTAAAGATGACTCATGTGAGCGATGACGAGCTGCACAACGGTCAGCTTTTGGGTATTGGCGAGGCAAGCCAGCTGTGCGGTATCACGTCTCGTACGCTGCGCCATTACGACAAGCTCAATCTTCTCCAGCCCGATTGCATAGGGGATAATAAATACCGCTATTACTCGCTCGAGACGATTTTGCGCATTCCCATCATCAACTATCTCAAGATGATGGGTTTCTCGCTCGACGAGGTCTCCGAATTGTTTGAGGCGCAGAGCTTTGACAAGATCAAGGGAATGCTTGGTACTCATGCCGATGCCTGCACGCGCGAGATGACCCGTCTTGAGGAGTGCCGCCATACCATTCGGGATTGGATGGGGCTTATCGACGAGGCCAATTTTGTCCTTTCGGTCAAGCCAAAGGACGTCAGCCTCAAGTACTTCTCCGGCCAGGAGTTTTTGGCCATGCCGTATCACTTCTGGGGCAACCATGCCGATGCGATCATCAACCTCGATTTCACCTCGTTTGTCGAGGAGCACGATAACGTGATCACTGGCCCCGTGATCTTGCATCACAGCAGCTTCGATGCGTGCTGCGAACCCGACCACGCCCAGAAGCATTCCGAGGTCACGGTCGTGCAGCATGCGCTGCGTCCCATTGCCGAGGAGAATCGCATGACGGTGAAAAGCGGCATGTATCTCTCCACGTATCATACGGGCCCGTTCGAGAATATCGGCGAGGCCCATCGACGCGTGCGCGATTATGCGCTCGCAAACGGTTTTAAGCCGGCCGATGGCGTGTTCGAGCGCTTTGTGACCGACTACTGGACCACTTACAATCAAGATCTTTTTGTCGCCGAGGTTCTTTTGCCCGTTGAGCGGTAACGACGCGACGACTCCCATGTAAAAATCGAAAGGGGCTCTCATGCAGGGCTTTAAGCTCACGACCGAATTGTTTTTTGGGTCGCAGGCCATCAATCATCTTGAGGGCCTGACCTATCGCAACGTGCTGATTATCACCGATGGCTTTTTGGAGTCCTCGGGCATGGTCGCCAAGATGGCTCAGCACCTGCCCGCGGGCGCACGCTATCAGACGTATTCCGACGTTAAGCCCGACCCGAGCCAGGAGCTTGTCGATGCGGGCGTGACCGTGGTGGAGCGCGTGCATCCGGATATGGTTATCGCGTTTGGTGGCGGCTCGTGCATCGACGCGACGAAGGCGATTTTGTATTTTGCCCACGAGTATGGTATGGCCAAGCCGTATTTCTTGGCCATTCCTACCACGGCAGGTACGGGTTCGGAAGTTACCAACTTTGCCGTCATCACGCGTGGCGAGAACAAGGTTGTGCTGATCGACGATTTCCTGGCCCCCGACGGCGCCCTGCTCGAGGCCGATTTCACCAAGACCGTGCCGGCAAAGATCACGGCCGATACCGGTCTTGACGTACTGACACACGCCATCGAGGCCTATGTCTCTAACGCCGCCACGCCGTTTACCGATGCACTCGCCGTAAAGGCTGCCTCCATTGTGTTTGAGGACCTGCCGGTGGTCTATCGCGACGGTCTTGCCATGCGCAGCCGTATGCGCATGATCGAGGCCTCTTGCTCGGCAGGTATCGCCTTCACCAACGCCGGCCTGGGCATTAACCATTCGCTGGCACATGCTCTGGGCGGACGCTTCCATGTGGCCCACGGCCGCTTGAACGCCATCTTGCTGCCCTATGTGATGCGGTTCCATATGAGCGAGCCCAAATATCGCGAGCCGTATGACCGCCTAGCTCACGATTTGGGTATGGCCGATGCCGACGAGCTTCTTGCCCGCGTGCTTGAGCTACGCGAGTGCCTGGGTGTCGAGAATACCCTGTCCGACCTGCCGCAGTTTGAGTCGGCGGCGTTCGAGACCGAGCTCTCCGGCATCGCCGAGGCAGCCCAGCACGACCGCTGTACGCCGTCCAACCCACGTGCCGTATCCAAGCAGGACTTGGTCAACATCGCCCGCGATGCCTACTGCGGCCGCATGTGATAAAAGTCCACAAGTTTATTTTGTCATGTTTAGCGCCGGAGGCACCTTGATGCCCCCGGCGCTAGCTGTTTTCGTGTGTAGACGAGCCGGTCGCTGCGCTTTGCATGGGGACTAGTCCTCGAGCAGGTCCTCGATAAAGCCGACGCGGTAGTTTTTGAAGATGACCTCGCCACCGTCTTGCGTGGCGTCCAGATCGACATCGCCCATGATGCCAAAATCGTGGTCGCCATCCTCGTCGGCAAAGATCTGGTGCACGTGCCACACGTGTGCAGTCTTCTCGTCGGACTCATCGATGGATAACATTGCGGCGCTGCGGGCATCTCCGTCGGTGAGAATCTCCTCATGCTGCTCATGGTAGGCATCGAGCGCCTTTTGCCAGCGGATCTCGCTCATGCCCCAGTCGTCGTCGAGCTCGCCCAGGTCGCGCACGTGCTCGCGGGCGGCAAGGGTCACGCGGCGGAAGAGCGCGTTGCGCACCAGCAGCGTGCAGCCGCGGCGATCCGCCACGACCTCGTCGATGCCCTGCGGCGGCGCGGTGTCGAGGGCTGCCGGGTTGCCGGCGTTCTCCCACTCGTCCACCAGGCTCGAGTCCACCGAGCGCACTACAAAGCCCAGCCACGAGATAATGTCGCACAGGCGCTCGTCGCGCTTTTCGATGGGCACGGTACGGTCGAGAGAACGGTAGGCCTCTGCCAGGTAGCGCAGCAAAATGCCTTCGGAGCGGGCGATGCCGAGCTTTTGAATGTAACCCTTAAAGTCGCTCGCGCTCTCCAGCATGTCGCGCAGGACGCTCTTGGGCGAGAGCTGGTAGTCGTTGGCCCAGGGTACTTCCTGGCAGTACTTGTCGAAGGCGGCATCGAGCAAGTCCTCGAGCGGCTTTTCGTAGGTGACATCCTGGATGCGCTCCAGACGTTCCTCATAGTCGACGCCGTCGGCCTTCATTTCGGCCATAGCGCGATCGCGTGCGGCGCGCTCCTGTGCGCGTAGCACCTGCTTGGGATCTTCGAGCGTTGCCTCGACCATTGAGATGAGATCCATGGTATAGGTCTCGCTCTCGGGGTCGAGCAGCTCCAACGCGGCAAGCAAGAATGGCGAGAGCGGCTGATCGAGCGCGAAGTCCTCGGGCAGATCGACCGTCAGCGCATAGTCGATGTCTGGCGCGGCGTCAGCCGGAGTGTCGGGTGCGGGCGGCACCTCGGTGCGCACGACGACGCCGGAGTCGATGAGCGTGGCGAAGATCTCGTCGGCACGAACCTCGAGCTTGGCCTTTTCCTCGGGGGTTTGCAGGCTTGTCTCGATGAGGTCGTGCACGCGGGCGCGGGCGTCGCCGCCCTGCTCGACCACGCTAATCACCATGGAGTGTGTGATGCGAAGGCGCGGCTTGAGCGTTTCGGGCTGCGTCTCGATCAGGCGCTCAAAGGTCTGCTTGTTCCAGGTGACAAAGCCCTCGGGGGCTTTTTTCTTTTTAATCTTGCGGAGCTTTTTGGGGTCGTCGCCCGCCTTGGCCATAAGCTTGGCATTCTCGATCTCGTGCTCGGGTGCCTCGGCGATGACCATGCCCTCGGTATCGAAGCCCGAGCGGCCGGCACGACCGGCAATCTGGTGGAACTCACGGGCGCGCAGGCGACGCATCTTGTATCCGTCGAACTTGGTGAGCGCGGTGAGGACCACGGTGTGGATGGGCACGTTGATGCCGACGCCGAGTGTGTCGGTGCCGCAAATGACGGGCAGCAGGCCCTGCTGCGCCAAGCGCTCGACCAGCAGGCGATAGCGCGGCAGCATACCGGCGTGGTGCACGCCGACGCCGCAGCCGAGCAAGCGCTTGAGGATCTTGCCAAAAGCCGTGGAGAAGCTCGTGCCTTTGGCGGCTTCCTTAATAGCCTCGCGTTGCTCCTTGCTGGCGATGCCAAAATTGGCGAGCGACTGCGCCGTCGCAAGGGCGGCATCCTGGCTAAAGTGCACGATGTAGAGCGGGGCCTCGCCGCCGCGCATCGCGAGCTCGACGGTGCCCTCGAGCGAGGTCGTCACGTAGTCGTAACTCAGCGGAACAGGACGCGGGGCATCGATGACCAAGTCGCAGGTAGCGCCAGTGTGTTCTTCGAGCGAGGCGGCAATCGCGGTGACATCGCCGAGCGTGGCGCTCATGAGCATGAATTGCGTGTGGGGCAGGGTGAGCAGCGGCACCTGCCAGGCCCAGCCGCGGTCGGGGTCGGCAAAATAGTGGAACTCGTCCATGGCGACGCAGCCTACGTCGGCGCCCTCGCCCTCGCGGAGTGCATCGTTGGCAAGGATTTCGGCCGTGCAGCAGATGACGGGCGCCTTGGTATTGATATGTGTGTCGCCGGTGATCATACCGACGTTATCGCGGCCGAGCACCTGCACCAAGTCGAAAAACTTTTCGCTGACCAGGGCCTTGATAGGGGCCGTGTAATAGCAACGTTTACCCTGCGCCATGCCCATAAAGAGCATGCCCAGCGCGACAAGCGACTTGCCCGATCCGGTCGGCGTGCCCAGAATGACGTGATCGCCGGCGGCTAGATCCATGAGGGCCTCTTCTTGGTGGTCCCACAGCTCAATACCGCGATGGCTCGTCCATTCAAAGAAGCGCTCGAAGGCCTGGTCGGGCGTGAGCCATGGTTCGGGCTCGCTGCCGTCTTCGGGTTCCCACCAGGTGGGGGAGAGTGCGCCGAGCGAGCCAAACTCGGCTTCGGTTCCTGTGCCGCCCGAGAATGAGCTGGCGGCGCCGGCGCCGGAGACGGTGCTGGCGGCGGTATCAGTCGTGGTCTGTGCCATGTGGTTGCTTTCTCTCGCCGTTTGTCCGCCATCCATTATGGCGTAGCGTCGCATCGATGCGTTCGCAGGCAAGAAAATGCAGGAAATGGGCGTTCTGCCCGGCCGTTTGGCGCAGCCGCCAGCTAAGTGAGTAGACTTTTTGCGATTTCGCGAGCACATGGCTTTTACGCAAGATCTCTACCTGCGGTTTTAGTTTTCGCCATGCAGGCTGTGCTCGGCTATTGCCAAAAAGTCTACTCACTTAGATTCGAGGACCGTCCGTCGGCGCCTATTTGCCGCTTGGTTGCCGGCGTAGCGACCGCCAAAAGCCCCTGGGACTCCTGCGGTAAGCGCTTCTTGCCTTTCCGGGCGCGGTTTTTAAAGTTCTCGACGGCCTCTTCCATGCCGAGGGGCACGTAGGTGAGCCCATCGAGGTTATCGGGCAGGTAGCACGCAAGGCTTTGCTCCTGCATGCGGCCCGCCGTGAGCTGTTCATTGCTGGGCTGCGCGCCGGGTGTGGCGCAAATGCCATAGACGGCGGCGCCCATCTCGCGCGTGCGGCGCTCGTATTCGGTTTCGGGATGCTCGGGATGGTCGCGGCGGACATCGTCGCTTACCCAAAGCGTGTCGTAGCCGGCCGCGGCAAACTGCCCCAGGGCGTAGTCGCGCAATGGCTTACTGTCGGTTCGCAGCGTGACGGTGGCGCCGGCTGCAAAGAGCGGGCGGTAGAGCATCAGATGGTCGACATGGACAAGGCGTTTTTTGGCGTACTTGGCCTTGGGCTGCGGCGTGGGAAAGTTGATGGTGATGGCATCGAGCTCGCCTGCGGCAAACAACTGTGGAAGCGATGCGGCTCCTCGGGGCAGGACGAGTGCGTTGGATAGCTCCTGCTCGCAGATTTTCTGCGCGGCATAGGCGATGCAGATGGGCTCCTGGTCCATGCCGATAAAGAGGGTGTCGGGTTCACGGTGAGCTCGCTCAACCAGATAGGTTCCTTTGCCGCAGCCAAGATCCAGATGAAGGTGCTCGAAGGGCTTGCTGCCTGCGGGCGCGCAGGCCTTGCGCCAATCTTCGGCATATGCCTCGGGGTTCGTCTCAATCGCATCAGCGTAGCGTTCCAGGCGCTCCTCGAGCACAAAGTTCTTAGGCGTGCGAACGTGGACGGCTCCCATGAGGCTCCTTGGTCATAAGTGTGGAACGCGTGGCTGCGCGTTCCGTCGGTGGGTTGGAAAACGGATGGGCATAGCTTACCCAAAAGATGTGGCGCGGCTCGGCGGCGAGTCGTCGGTGCCTACAGACGCTTGAGAATCACATAGCGGTTGAGATCGCCGCTGCGACCGTCGGCATGGAAGCGCTCAAGCTCGCGTACGGGGACCTCGCCGCTCTTGTAGAACGTGCGCACGCCGCGCACCAAGTCGGTGATCTGCTGATCGTCAAAGTGATGGCAATAGCGGTAGGCGTGGCGGTCGTTTTGCCAGCCAATGAGGTGGTCGCCGGCTTCAAACTGCGCGGAATCGTAGCCCTCAAACGGCGGGGTGAGCTCGGCGCGTGCCTCGGCACGAACGGCCTTGCGCGCCATGCGCTCGTCGTTCATAAACTCCCAAAAGCTGATGGCGATGATGCCGCCCGGGCGCGTCTGGCGCACCAGGGCGTCGAGCACGCGTACGCGGTACTCGCATGACGGCACGTGGTGCATAAAGCCAAAGCAAACCGAGATGTCGGCGAGCGGGGCGTCGAAAAGCACGTCGGGTGTCTCGGCGGGGTTGAGCTTCATGAGGGCGTCGAGCACGTCGAGTTCCTGGAAGTGCAGGTTGGGAATGCGCAGGGCGTGGCCGCGCGCATCGATAGCCAAATCTTGGCACGAGTCGACGCCGTAGAATTCAAACGGGCAGCTGGCATCCGCCGAGGGGCTCGCGCCGTCGACGCCTTTGGCGGCAAGCGTGCCACCGGCGGCAAAGTTCTCGAATCGCATATTGCCGCAGGCAAGATCGAAGACGCGGACGGGATGCTCGATGGTGGCGACGTCGAGCTGCTCGAGCGCGATATCCATGGTGCGCACCCAGCCGGGCCACGGGGCCTGGCGCGTATCGGAAAAGGAGGCGGAGTGCTCGCGATAAAACGTATTGTTGAGCTGGATGAGCGATGAGGCGAAATCGCGGTTCACGGCGCGGAACTCCCTCCGTTGGCGGTGTGGAATAAACAATACGACCATACTACCGTTAACGCCGCAACGGGGACAACCGAGCTGCGGATCAATGCTTTGTTTGGACACATTTCCGCAGCTCATATGTGCCCGCAACCGCCGGTTGTCAAAAATCTCACTAAAATAGGTGGCATGATTTTGGCGGTGGCGGATAGATTTTTAACTGTGCAAGGCGCCTTAAGAAATAAACGGTCCGGCGGCACGGCTGGCAAAAGCATAGGAGGAACCATGAATGTAGAAACTGCGCAGCGGCTCGCCGACCTTCGCCGCAGCAAGGGCTTTAGCCAAGAAGGGCTGGCGCGAAAGCTGGGGCTGTCGCGCCAGGCGGTCAGTAAATGGGAGCGCGCGGAGAGCTCGCCCGATACCGAGAACCTGATCTCGCTCGCCAAGCTCTATGGCGTGAGTCTGGACGAGCTGCTCAATCCGAGCGATGAGATCGAGGACGATATCGAGTTTGAGAACGAGGACCGCGCCCGCCAGCGCGAGGCCGAGGCGGCAGAGCGTGCCCGCACCCATGAGGCGGCGGCGCGCGCCACCGAAGCGGCAACGCAGGCGAGTGATGCTGCGGCTAAGGCGGCACAAGCGGCAAGCTGGAGTGCGCAGGCCGCCAATGCTGCTACGGCGCAGGCGACGAGTGGCGGTGCGACCAGTGTGACTCCGGTGAAGGGCCCCTTCCAGTCGTTCCCGTATTGGGCCGTATGCTGGCTGCTGTTCTTTTTGCTGATGCTCCTTTTTGGTGCCAGCCCCTTTGCCGCGCTGATCTTCTTTACGATTCCCATCTATCACTGGGTGGCGCGTGCGCTCGATGGCGATTGGGCGCGCGGGGATATTCAGGTTGGTCCGGCACCGGTGGCGATCAAGGCCCAGGGGAAGGATGCTTCTGCGGAACCTGATGCTGACGTGGCTACCGCGACCACCGCCGAGCCGATTGCCAAAGAGGGTGACGAATGATGAAGCTTTCGCATGAATCCAAGGTACGCCTGGGCGTTGGCATCGGGGCGTTTGTGCTCATCATTGGGCTTGTATTTGGCGTTTCGCGGACATTGATTCATTTTGATGGCCCGTGGGATCTCGACGATGTTGTATCCAGCTTGTCCGGTAGGGACGATGTGGTGGACGAGGGCGATCTTTTGGATGACGGTAACTATTCCGCTCAGCCTCAGCAGCTTTCGAGTACGACTTTTGATGCCGATATGTTCCGCTACCTTGATTTCGATATCAATGCGGCTTCGGTGGACGTCAAGGTTGTTGATGGCAACAAGGCTCGCGTTATCGAGCGGGGGCGTGTTGCCAAGGGTATGGATGCCTCCAAGGCCGCGGCGCAAAACATCGCATCCGTCGAGGACTCGACGCTCAAGGTTTCCCAGTTTGGCAGTGATGACGGTAAGGCAATCGATCGCTCGGTTACGGTTGAGCTGCCGCGCCGTGTTGCCGAACATCTGAAGGGGATCAACGCGCACGTGGGCTCAGGTGATTTGCAGATTGCCGGTGTCATCTGTGATGGTTTTGACCTTTTCCTGGGTGCGGGAGATGTAGAGTTTACGGGCAGCGTGACTGATGCGCTCAGTGCAGAGGTCGGTTCGGGCGATGTGACGTTCGAGCTCTACCAGGCCCCCGCGAAGTCGATGAACGTAAGCGTGGACTCGGGCGATGTGGAGGTAGCGGTTCCGAACTCTACGGGCTTTACGGCGAGCCTTACTCTGGGTAGCGGTGACTTCGAGAGCGATTTCCTTCCAGATAGCTACGACGACGAGGCGATTTCGAGCCTCGAGTTCGAGAATGGCGATAAGTCCGCCACGTATCGCTTTGCGGTTGGTTCGGGCGACATGTCGTTCAATCCGGAATGACGACGGCGGGCTAAGTCCGCAAACATAGATGCTTATACGCGCTGTTTGATGTAGGCGCCGGAGCCGTGACGGGCTCCGGCGCCTTTGCCTTTACAATGGGGTCATGGAACAGATTATTTTGAACATACTCGATGCTCTGCGTCGCGGCGAGACCGTGGACGACAAGGCGCTCGTCAAACTGATACATGCCGAGGCGCGCCGTGAGGGTGCCGACAAGCGCGATCTGGCCAAACGCCGTCTGCTGCCGTTTTACCAACGGGTTAAACGCGAGGAGCCGGCTCGTTGGGCTGCGTGGAATGTCGATGCCGATCTGGAACGCCAGCTGCTGCGAGTGCTGAGGATGAAGCCGCGTCGCACGGCTTCGGGTGTGGCGACCATTACCGTCATCACCAAGCCGTGGCCCTGTTCGGGCGATTGCCTGTTTTGCCCCAGCGACCTGCGCATGCCCAAAAGCTATCTGCACGACGAGCCGGCGTGCGCCCGTGCGGAGCAAAACTGCTTCGACCCGTATCTGCAGGTGAGTGCTCGTCTGACCGCGCTTTCGCAGATGGGGCATGCGACCGATAAGATCGAGCTCATCGTGCTCGGTGGCACCTGGAGCGACTATCCGGAAGGCTATCAGACCTGGTTTATGTCGGAGCTCTTCCGCGCGCTCAATGACGATGCCGTGGCCGGCGTGGCGGCCAATCCCATGCTGGCGCGTCCGGGTATCAGTCGTGCCGAGGCAGGGCGCCTGCTCGATGATGCTCCCGCCGATGCTCTTCCGTCGGTAGTGGCGGAGCGTCGCGAGCGCTATCGGGCCGCCGGCATTGCGACAGGCGAGGCCGAGCTTACTGTCGGCGTTGCCGACGAGCAGGAGCGTGTGGATGCCGCCGTGGGCGGCTACAACCGCGCGGTGCGTCGCCTGTACGGTCCCGGCACGCCGTGGGGCGAGGTTGCCGAGTGGCAGACCGCTACGATGGAGGAGCTTGAACGTCAGCAGCGCATCAACGAGACGGCGAAGCATCGCGTGGTGGGACTCGTTATCGAGACGCGTCCCGATGCCGTGACGCCGCAAGCGCTTACGCTTGTTCGCCGCCTGGGCTGCACCAAGATTCAGATGGGCATCCAGAGTCTCGACCAGCACCTGCTCGACATTAACGAGCGCCGTATTTCGGTGGCACAGATCGAGCGAGCGTTTTCGCTCGCGCGCCTGTTTGGTTTTAAGATCCACGCGCACTTTATGCTCAACTTGCTTGGCGCCACGCCCGAAGGGGACAAGCGCGACTACAAGCGCTTTATGACCGAGGGGGCCTTTATGCCCGATGAGGTCAAGGTCTACCCGTGTGCGCTCATCGAGGGCTCGCGTCTGGTGGGCTGCTATGAGCGCGGCGAGTGGCGCCCCTATACCGAGGAAGAGCTGCTCGACGTGCTGGCCGACGACATCGTGGTGACGCCGTCGTTCTGCCGTATCAGCCGCATGATCCGCGATTTTAGTTCCGATGACATCATGGTGGGCAACAAGAAGCCCAACCTGCGTCAACTCGTCGAGAACCGCTTGGCGGGCCGCGGAGAAGGCGCGGCGGTGCGCGAGATTCGCTATCGCGAGATCAGTACCGCGGGTGCCGACTTGGATGAGCTGTCTCTCGATGAGGAAGTGGCGTACGAGACGCCGGTGACTTATGAGCGCTTTTTGCAGTGGGTGACGCCGCAGGGCAAGATCGCGGGTTTTTTGCGGCTGTCGTTGCCCGACCGTTCGTTTGTTGCCGCGCACGCGGACGAGCTGCCGACGGGGCCGGACGAGGCGATGATTCGTGAGGTGCACGTGTATGGCATGGCGGCGCGCGTGGGGGATCAAGGCCAGGCGGCCCAGCACCATGGGCTGGGGCGGTTGCTGGTGGAGCGTGCATGCCATATTGCTCGGGACGCGGGGTATTCGCACATCAACGTGATCAGCGCGATCGGTACGCGCGAGTACTATCGCCATCTGGGTTTTTACGACCATGGCCTCTATCTGCAAAAGGAGCTCTAGATGAACAAGCCGAGTGTTTCTGCTGGCGTCGTTGCCGGCGTTGCCCTGGGAGCTGCGGCGCTTGGTGCGGCCGCCGTCGCTGTTCATGCTGCCTGCCTGCAGGTTGCGCGAACCCGCAATGGGCTGGCGCGTGTGAAGCGCGTGCACGCTGAGAGCGGCGATGAGATTCGCGTGCTGGTGCAAGGCGGCGTCTACCAAAGCGCGAGTTACGTTGGCGAGCGTTGGGCAGAGCCCGTCTTTGCGTACTATCGTGCGTTTGACGACGTGTTTGAGGCCGAGGATGCAATGCGCGACGCTTATGGTCACGGCGTCGACCGCATGCTTATGCTAGGCGGCGGCGGGTTTGCCTATCCCAAATTTGCGCTGATGTCGCACGAGGGCCTGCGCATGGACGTTATCGAGTATGACGGAGAGGTAACGCGCTTGGCGCGCCGTTGGTTCTACCTGGATGAGCTGGAGCACGCGGTGGGCGATCGCCTGCGAGTGATTACCGCTGAGGCTCGCTCGTATCTGGGTGTGACGAGCGTGGGCCATCGTCGCTACGACGTGGTCGTGAGCGATTGCTTTGGCGGTGCTGAGCCCGTACGCGAGCTGGCGACGATTGAGGCGCTGCGTTTGGTGCGAGGCAGCCTGAACCCCGGGGGTATCTACGTGGCCAATATCGTGAGCGCAAACGAGGGGAGCGATGTGACGTTCCTGCGCGACTGCGCTGCCACGGCACTCGAGGTATTCGCCCACGCCTGGGTGGTCCCATGTGGCGATGCGGAGTTCGGCGGCGAGGGGAACTACCTGCTCATCGCCAGCGACGGCGACTACGCCTTTGCCGAAGCCGTGCCCTTCGACACCGACTTCCTCGGCGCTGCTCTCCACGACTAGCCTATTGGGAGTAGTCAATTTGGGACGGGGCTATTTTAGCTACCCAAGCAGGTAGCGCGAATGGGTTGGCCGATTGGCGGCAGGGGTAGCTAAAATAGCCCCGTCCC
>NZ_CAAKNY010000042.1:15678-39765 GCF_901212495.1 Collinsella aerofaciens
TATAGTCGGCCCCGTTTTATGTGTGGTCGCGCCAGCTGCGGACACGCTGCTTCATACCCTCGATGTCGAGCACGCCTTCGGCAAAGCCTTTGCGCACGAGCTCCTCGGGAACAAACTCGTCGTAGCGGTCAAAGTAAGGCACCTCGCCGGGATAGACGAGCTCGATGGGGTTGAAGTCCTTTTCGGCCTCGGCGGCGAGCACCTCAAAGAACGTCTCCTCGTCGGCCTTCATCTTAAACTGCATAAAGTACGGACGCGACGGATCGAGCCCGCGAAGGTCAAGCTCCGCGGCACATTTAATCTTGAGCATGCGCTCGAGCGCCAAAAAGGCGTAGCTGCCCAGCCAGGGGAAGAGTACCCAGGTTTCGCCGCCCAGGTTAATGAGAGGTTTAGTTCCCGCGCCCGAAATCTCGGCGGTATGACGAGCCTGTGCAAGGCGTGCCCGTGCGTTGCCCATGAGATACGGATATGCTGCATGCTCGTTGAGCGCCTTGCGCATGCGCTCGAGTACGTGTGTATTGATGTCGCCGGGGCAGTCGCCAAAGTAGGCCGGCACACGACCTTTGACTTGCGTGGCAAAGACGGTGTGTCGCTTCCAGTCCACTTCTTCGACGATCCAGCAATGGCCCGCGATGGCGATGCGCTCGCCAGGTGGTGGCGGGTTGGCAATCGTGCCCAGCTCGGCCGATTCGCTCCGGACGGTAAACTCCTCGTTCTCCTGGAACACGGCGTAGAACTTAAAGTTGTTGATGATGCGCTCTCCCGCGAGACCCACGATGAGCCCGCCACCTTCGGTGACCTGGATATGGTCGATCTTGATGAGGTGGCGCAGCAGTATGCGATAGTCATCGGCCGAGACACGGTGGAAATAGCTGAGCGTGAGAACACGCTGAGCAAGCTCGGCCGGTGTGAGCTCGCCGGTACTGGCGAGCGTCGACATAGTCTGGTGGTAGAGCAAACTGTAGGGGAGTCGATCGAGTTCGGGCGGCTCGACCCACTTTTCCTCGCGATAGAGTTGAACGAGCGCGATGCCCTGTAGGAGCTTCCAGGGAATGGTCTCGGGCATCATCGTGCGCGGCTCGGGTTCTTCCTCGCGCATGACAAACCACATCTCGGGTGGAAGGTCGCGACGGCCTGTGCGCCCCATGCGCTGCAAAAAGGAGCTGACGGTAAACGGTGCATCGATCTGGAACGCGCGCTCCAGGCGGCCGATATCAATGCCGAGCTCTAGTGTGGAGGTGGTGACGGTTGTCTGTGCCTGTTCCTCGTCGCGCATGAGCTCCTCGGCGGTCTCGCGTAGCGATGCCGAGAGGTTGCCATGATGGATAAGGAAGCGGTCTGGCTCGTGCCGGTTTTCACAGTAGCTGCGCAACATGGAGCACACGGCCTCTGCCTCCTCGCGCGAGTTGGCAAAGACCAGGCACTTGCGGCCGCGGGTATGTTCAAAGATGTAGCCCATGCCGGGGTCAGCGTTGTCGGGTGCGGTGTCGGTGGGGTTGAGCAGTGCCTGTTCGGTTGCCTGCGGGATGTCGACTTCGCCCTCGGGGGCTGAGGAAGTGCGACGGTCCTTGGGGGCAGTCTTGCCCCGTGCCTGCTCGCGACGTTGGCGCCGTTCCTCCTGCGTGAGCTGCCCGCTATGCCTCATGTCTTGTGTGCCGGCGGGCAGTGCCGTGGGCGTTGCTGCTTCGATGCGCTCGCACGCAAGCACTTCGGCCTCTTGAGGACCCATGCCCTCAAATCCTCGCTGCTGTGCCTGGGGACCCGAGTTGTAGAAGTGCTCCATGGAGATACGCCACACGCGGCGCGGCTCCTCAAAGCGGGGGATGACGCAGTCGCGTCCCGTCCCCTGCGACAGGAAGGCACCCGTGCGTTCCGGGTCCCCGATGGTGGCCGAAAGGCCGATGCGCCGGGGCCGCACGCCCGCCATGCGAGAGAGGCGTTCGATAAGGCAGAGCGTCTGCCCGCCGCGGTCACCGCGCATGAGCGAGTGGACCTCGTCGATGACCACATAGCGCAGGTCGCAAAACATACGCGGGATTGCCATGTGCTTATGGATTAAGAGTGCTTCGAGTGACTCGGGCGTAATCTGCAAGATGCCGCTCGGTTTTTTGATGAGTTTGGTCTTGTGCGACTGCGAGACATCGCCATGCCAGTGCCAGACGGGGATATCGGCTTCTTCGCACAGGTCGTTGAGGCGGACGAATTGGTCGTTGATGAGCGCCTTGAGGGGGCCAATGTAGAGGGCGCCCACGCTCGCGGGCGGGTTCTCCCAAAACTCGGTCAGGATGGGAAAGAAGGCCGCTTCGGTTTTGCCAGATGCCGTGGATGCCGTCAGGAGCACATTGTCCTGCGTGTTGAAGATGGCATCTGCCGCCGCAACCTGGATAGAGCGCAAGCTCTCCCAATCGTGGGAGTAGATGAAGTCTTGGATAAACGGGGCGTAGCGGTCAAAGGCGTTCACGGGGCCTCCTTTCAACAACGGGCTATCAAACGCAACGGGCAATGGGTCGTCGAATTGCAACATCGGCGTTTGCCCAGATGAAACCTGCCAAAATAAACCTGTCCCTTTTTAGTAGGTTAGATGGTGAATTCGGCGAAGTTGCGGTCGCCGCCTGCGGTGCCGGTGTCGTCTGTTGCGGCTGCTGGCGCCAGCGCGTCGCCACCGACGCCTTGCAGCAACTCGGCCACGTTGGCGTCGGGGTTTTGACATAGGATATCGAGCAGCTCGATAAAGTCGCGGATGACCTCGCGGGGCGTCAGGTGCGTGTCTGCCCCCACGCGGCCAAACTCAATCTTGAGGAAGTCCACCAGGTCGTTCTCGGTAAGCGTGGGTGTCCAGCCAAAGTAGCCGGCATGGATCTGCATGAGCTTTTCGATGAGCACCAGCAGCTCCTCGTAGGTGAGCGGCTGCAGGCGGATGATGGGCGCGAGCATGTCTTTGAGATCATCGCGCGCAAAACGGCCCTGAGCGAGACGGCTCCGAAGGGCCTCGTAGGAAAAGACGCCGCGGCGGCGGTCCTCGATAGAGGTCGGCGTGCCGCCCATGATTACGCCCAGGTACTGCGCTTTGCCTTGGAGCGTGTCGTTGTACATGGTCAGGATCTTCTCGTAGTTATATTGGCGCGTGATGGCGTTGGGAATCTTGTACAGATTCACGAGCTCGTCGATGAGCACCAGCATGCCCTTGTAGCCGCTGCAGACCAAAAAGCGCGCAATGAGCTTAACGTAGTCGTACCAGTCGTCATCGCTGATGATGGTTGAGGAGCCCAGTTCGGCGCGAGCCTCGCTCTTGGTGCGGTATTCGCCGCGGATCCATTTGGTCACGCGGCTCATGGCCTCTTCGTCGCCCTCGGATACGGCCGTGCGGTAGCGGCGGAGCATACGGGCGAAGTCGAAGCCGTGGACCATCTCTTCGAGTGGAGCGAGTTGGGCATTAACGGCAGACTCGTCGGCATCGGCACACGAGGCGACCCAGCGATCTAGGATAAGGTTGAGCGCACCGCCCTCGGGGCGCGTCTTGGTCGATATATTGCGGATGAGCTCGCGGTAGGTGGCGAGGCCCTGTCCCTGGCCGCCCTGTAGGCGGCGCTCGGGGGATAGGTCGGCATCGGCGACGACGAACCCCTCACCCATGGCGTGCGTGCGGATGGTCTGGAGCAAAAAGCTCTTGCCGGCGCCGTAGCGACCGACAAGAAAGCGGAAGCTCGCGCCGCCATCGGCGATGAGGCTCAGATCGGTGAGCAGAGCACGGATCTCGACCTCTCGCCCCACGGTGATATAGGGAAGGCCAATGCGCGGGACAACACCGCCCTTGAGCGAGTTGAGAATGACGGCAGCGACGCGCTTGGGCACGCGGGGTGCTGCGGATGCGGTATCACTCATGGTCAAGGTATCCTCTCACGTCTGCTTCGTAGTCCTCGATAATCTGCGGTCCTGCTGAGCCAAATTCAATAACGGTGTCGCCCACCAGGTCAAAGAGCGCCTCGTTGATGGTATCGACGAGCATGTCCTCGCTCTGCCCCGATTGCACTACCGCCGATTCCACCTGTACTGCGTTGTGCTCGAGCAGCGCGCGGAGATAGGCGTCTGCGGCAGGCGCGAGTTCGTTCGTGGCGTCAGCGGGCGCAGCAGCTGCGAAGGCGGGCGTCGGCGCGAGAAGCGGTGCCACGACACCAAACTGTTCGGTGGATATGGTCGGCTCGTCGGCCTCGTCCTGCCGAATGGGTGCCGCGACCGCCTCGACAATCGCGTCGGCTACGGGCTCGGCTTCCGGTTGCCCTGAGTCCACTGCCTCGGCTTCTGCGGACGCGCCGTCCTCGCGCTCCTCGTCGATCAACAGCGCCTCGCGCGTTTGTGCGGCGGCGCTCCGAATGTGCCCCAGCTGGCTCAGATCGATATCGATCTTGACGGGCTGGTGTGCGGCGTCCCACGAAAGCCATGCCACGATCTCGTCATCGATAATCT
The DNA here is from genome assembly GCF_901212495.1 of Collinsella aerofaciens. Classification (GTDB taxonomy): domain Bacteria; phylum Actinomycetota; class Coriobacteriia; order Coriobacteriales; family Coriobacteriaceae; genus Collinsella; species Collinsella aerofaciens_H. The sequence goes on from NZ_CAAKNY010000042.1 coordinate 20,143, forward strand.
TGGCCAGATATTTGGGGACCTTTTCTTCCTTAAGGGGATGGGCGGGGTCCAGCGCCAGGCGCAGGCGTTGGTCGCAGGCGCGCATCATCTCACCGAGCTTGCTGCTCTTTTGCCTACTACCGTGGATGCGCGTGCATTCCCAAAAGCCATTTTGGCAGCGGTAGATGTGAATGGGGTCCAGGCGATATTCGCAATCCTCGTGGCGCTCGGGCGCAAAGAATACGGCCGAGGCAAACATGGTATAGGGCATGGCCGTCTCCTTCCCAAACAAGCTCGCTACGATGCCGGTCTTTCGGTGCGTGTCATAGTAGCGCGCCATGCGGACATACACGGCGCATGCCATGTGGCGCAGGTCGCGGTGGTGGCTGCGGTCGAGCCGTGAGTTATTCAGGTTGTACGTGGAGAGGGCGTCGATGGCAGCCATGAGCCGCTCCTCATGCGCCTCATCGGGCGGAAGGGGGAGCGTGGGCTCGGAGGTTTTACGACGCTTAGGGGGCAGGTCCGACGGCGCCGGCGCGGGTACGAGGTCTCGTGCTGCGCGCCGCAGCTCGATAAGGGCGTTGTCGAACATGACGGTTTTAGAATCACGAAGCAGCTTGGGGTCAAGCCCGTGGAACACGGCGTAGTCCTGCAACCACACGCGTGCAAACCGGTCGATGCCGGGCTCAAAGGCGCGGTAGGCATCCCAAAAGGCCTTGATCTTGTTAAAACCATCGAGCGGGTCATCTACCCCAATGCCGCAAATCAGCTCATAGAGATACAGAAAGGCAAAGGACGTAGACGTCTCCTCGACGGTTCCGCGGCGCACTTGGGCACGCCAGGTAAAGTAGCCGCGCAGCTGCCGGTCGCTCATGGCGTTGTAGGTGGGAAAGTACGACTTAAAGGTGCCGTTGTAGGGACAGTCGTCCTCAAAGTCGGCCATCAGCAGGCCTTGGCGGTAAAAGAGCTCCGCCTCCGATAGCCAACGTCCCGCGCCGCCTTTGGGATCATCTTGCCAGCGTGATATCTCGCGCATCTTGCGGTACTGGTCGGGGAGGAAATTCTGCATCTGACGACCGGTCTTGAGAATCGGCTCGTCAGCATAGATTTCGTTTGAGAAGCGGGCGGGCTGATGGGTCCGGGCCTCGGCCATAATGCGCTCGATGAGCATCTTGACGTCCTGGTCGGCCACCGCCCTCTCCTCTCCCTATATGGTGTCGGTGACCTCATATCATAGCACAGCATCAAACAGGTGTTCGAGATACCGCTCTCAGATAGATTTTTGGGACATGCCCAGAAATCTACCTGTAGGCGGGTTGGCCTTTGGGGCACTGGCGAAAGATAGATTTTAAAGCATGTCCCAAAAATCTACCGAGGGGTTAGAACAGGAGGGCGTAGATGACCGCCACGACGACGGAGGGGAGCATGTTGGCCGTGCGGAAGGTCTGAGGTCGAATAAGGTTAACGCCAACACAGAAGATGAGCATGGAGCCCACAAGCGAAAGGCTGTCGAGGGCCGCGGTGGTCATGATGGGGGAGAGTGCGCCGGCAAAAAGCGTGATCGTGCCCTGGAATACGGCAACGGGCAGGGCCGAGAAGATGCAGCCGCGGCCAAGCGAGGCCGTCATGGTGCAGACGATGATGCAGTCCAGCGCGCCCTTCAGGGCAAGTGTGGACCAGTCGCCGAGCAGACCGTCCTGAATCGACCCTACGATGGCCATGGCGCCGATACACACGGTGAGCGATGCCGAGACAAAGGCGTTGGTGAACTCGTTGTCGCCTTCGCTGCCGGTTTTGCGCTTGAGCCATTCGCCGAGGTTCTCGATGGCGGCCTCCAGGTTGATGGCCTCGCCGATGAGCGAACCGAGGGCAAATGAGACGATAAGCATGGTGGTGCCGGTGGTCGCCAACGCCTCGCCATCGATAACGAGCATCTTTTGCATGGTGCCGCCTAGGCCGATAAACAGAACGCACAACCCCGACGCCTTCATGAGCGTGTCTTGGATGCGGGGCGTAATGAAGCGCCCACCCATGAGGCCCAGCAGACCGCCCGCGATCAAAAGTACGACGTTGATGATCGTCCCTAAACCCGGCATGAACCCTCCTGTACTCGATGTCAACGCGGCAATCGTAGCAGAACGGGGAGGGGAGCGCTCAGTATCCGAGCCAAGCGGCGGTTAGCGGTTTAGGACAGGATGGGGCAAAAGTCGAAGCGCAGCGTCATGAGGTGCTGCGGGGAGTCGATGGCTGCGGCAATGATGTCGGCATCTCGTGCACGATCGAACCCTTCAAGTTCCATTTGATAGGGGAAGTCTTCTTGGATACCGATGCGACGAGGAACCAAAAGCTTGGTCCCGTCGAATTCTTCGATTCGCGTTCCGTCTGCTGCAACGGAATAAAGGTGTAACTTGGCGGTCGTTGCGGCATCAAGTGCCGAGATAGCTTGGATATCGTTCGATGCGCTCCTTGCTCCCACTGCTGTAAGTGCCGTAGGCGCGATGACTTCACCCGAAGGCAAAAAGACGAGCTCGACGGTATTGGGGAATGTGATGAGGACATTTTTGCGGCGGGGCGCACCGGCAGCGACTGGCTCAATGCTTGCGGCGTCGACGGTTTCCGTGTGGTCGAGCGCGACCATCATGCAACAGTTGCCTTCGTCGACATCTGGGGGAGCGGCAAAGTCCAGGACGTCTTTCGGTTGGGGATCGCCTCGTTCGGTGTCGGTGCCGCCTGGCTTCTCGAGGGGAGCCGCAGCGTTGTCTTCTGATGATGCGTCGTCTGCATCGTCAACATGTTCGTCAACATGTGCCGGTGCGTCTGCGACCTCGTCTTTGGGGGATTTGTCATTATCGCTCGATATGGGAGCAGCAATCCCGACGGACCCCACTCCGTGCCATGTCATTTGGAGCAGCGCCGGATCGGCGAGAATGCGCTGCACGCCTTGCGCCTGGGTATCGATATTGATGGGGGCGGGTTCTGATCCGCGCGTGAGGTTAAGCGAGCCCTTCTGTCTGGTGCTTTGAGCCTCTTGGTCGTCCGCGTCGCCAGCGTAGAACAGCAAAGGCGCATCTCCCGTTGCGATGGCTTCGGTGTCCGCCTTGGTCAGTCGCAGCGATGCCGTAAAGGAGATGATGGGCTGCGCGCCATCGACATTCGAGGGAACGCAGCCCAGGCATACACCCCCTCCTTCTTCATGGGCGGCGCTGTCGAAGATGACCTTCGCCCCGTTCGCCGAGTCATCGACCGAGGCAATATCGATGCGCAGCTCTAAGTCGCATGGGTCGCCATCGGCGTCGACTGCAGCCGATTTCCATGTGCAGATGGCGCAACCTGTCTGGGGGCCGTTCTCCTTGCCCGGTCGCTTGATATCCACGACTATCGAGTCGACCGTATTGCGGTGAAGGCATCCCGAGGTTCGGACCGTGGCGTGTGCGAGCGAAAATTGTTGGCAGGCGACGATACCCGACGAATTCGCCACGGGGTTCAGAGCTTGCGGTGAGGAGTTTGCCGTGGCGGGCATCGCCCAAGTGGCGAGAGGCGTACCGCCCACCAGTGCGCTGCAGAGCGCGGCAACGGGCAAAAGGTTTTTGGGTGCCATGGTTCTCCTATCTATTCCGCGTACTCCGGTTGTGCTCGGCTATTGGTTGCGTTTGATGTGCAGGCCAAGGCACGTCAGTCCTGCTCCCACCGTGGCGACGCCTACCGCAATGAGTTGCCGGGTGTCGCTCGTCTGAGCGAGCGGCTCGCGACGGCTGCCGCGATTAAGGCCCGAAAGGTCGACGGTCACTTCTGTGGCCGCCTGCGCTTGCTCTTGTTGAGCAAAGGCCATGGCAGGTGCGGACGCCAGGATGCCGACGATGGCAGCCAGTGCAATCGCCTTAGGACGTGGCGTGCGCACCGGGCTCGACCGTCCAGGTGATGCTTGCCACTTGATCTCCCGTACCGGTAGCGCGGTAGATGTCACGCGTGACGCGGGCGACGTGGCCACTCACATTGAGCTTGATTTTGTCCGTTCCGTCGGCAATGTCCTTGTATTTCATGTCGAAGCTTGCGTCTTTGGAAAGATCGAGGCCCGTAGTCTGAGTCGCCGAGCTGGCATCCTTTTCCGCCTTATCGGGGCCAACCTTAAAATCGATGGAGTTCTGGGCCGAGCCCGTCTTTGCGTCTGCAACGATTGTCCAGTCGTTCTTGGCCGTGACCTTCATGTTGGTGACGTGGATGCCATATGCCGAGAGGTTGTCGATGGTAATCGTCTTGTCGGAGGGCCCTACAAGCGTTCCGTCGGCTTTGGCGGCAAAGGGGATGACCGTTGGCGCCTTAAACGAAACATTGCTAATGTCGGCCTTCACCGTCACATCGGTGGTTCCAGCGCGCACCTCCGCCATGGCCGCCGTTGGCGCGGCGCCCATCGCAAGTGCGAGCGTAAGCCCTGCGCCCACGGCGAGCGCCCTGGCTCCGCTCAGGTTCATGGGTGTGTTCATCATTGATCCTTTCTGCTCGTCACGGACTGTTTCCGTGATGGTTGTACGAATGGGGGCAGGGTGCTGCCCCTGCGAGTGCGTCGGCCACTAGCCTTCTGCCTGGGTCACGCGCACTTTGACGCGCGTCGGATTGCCGTGGGTGTCGTAGGTCTTGGCATCGAGTGCCTGAATCTCGATATATGCCTCGCCTTCTTGGATATCGCCGGCGGGGCAGGTCGCAACCGTCTTGCCGGCTTCGACCACACCGGACTCATAGATGGTCTCGTCGTTTTGAATCACGCGGAAGCGCTGGGGAAACTTGTTGTCTTGGACGTTTTGCACGTTGACGCGCAACTTGCCGCCTTCCTGTAACTGTGCGACCGGCGCGACCGAGATCGTCATCATGTTGTCGCGGACGACGGCGTCGAGCTCATCCTGGATTTCTTGGCGCGATTTACCCTCTGCCGTCGTGACTGAGGCGCCCGCTTCGGGCACGGGCTGCGACTGCCAGGCGTATAGCCCTACGGCGATGAGGGCGCAGACGATAGCCAGGCAGACAACGACGAGTTTCTTGCGACGCCCCAGCCCTGCAAGGCGGGGCGGCTTCTTCGCACTCATGCGGCGTCCTTGGTGGTGTAGATGCGTGCGAACGTGGACGGGTCCGCTCCAAAGAGCATGTGAAGCATCAGGCGGCGCGAGTAGATGAGCTCGTCGAAGTCGTGAGGGAGCTCGATGTTGTGGGTACGCGCGATGTGGTGGGCGAGCGCCGAGAACGACTCGGGGTCGCAGATAACATCGGTGGTGACGTGGTAGACCGCCGTATCGGGGAATGCCTCTTCGTCGAAAGGCAGGAGATAGGGATCGTCGTCGACCTCGATGGCGACGCCGTACTGGGGCCAGTAATATGCCATGGGAACCTCCCTGCTTCTGGGGCCAAAACTTCCATTGGCTTTGGCTGTTGATGCCGACCGTATCAGTCACTACTTGACCAATTCCTGACCAAATGCTTGACGGATTGACATCTCCGCAGGTAAAAGATGGTAAAAATTACTTCAACTTTTTTCGAGCGACAATTGCGTGGTCGCCGGCGGTAAAGCGACATGTGTCAAAAGCATCGTCTGCCGAGGAAACATTGCCGCTCGCCGAATTGCACAAACGTAAAAATCGTCAATTATGGAGACGGTTTCGAACACGTCGACGAAACGATGCGGTAACATTTCCCTGCAAACACTGTAGTTAGCTAAAGGGGGAGTTCGCGTGTCTGCAACTATCAAACCCTTCACCGACGAGTTCGAAGAGTATGGCCGCGATGAGTCTCGCGCATCGGGCGAGGCCTCGAGCATCTCGTTTCCGACAACGGAGGACGAGGCCCGCGCCATTTTGAAAAAGCTCCATGCCGAGCGTGTCCCGGTGACGGTTCAGGGCGCCCGGACCGGTCTTGCCGCCGGCGCCGTGCCTCATGGCGGTCACATTCTCAATACTTCCCGCATGAATCGCTACCTAGGCATTCGCCGCGATGAGCAGGGCCGCTTTTTTTTGCGTGTGGCGCCCGGCGTCGTGCTGTCTGAGCTGCGCAAGCAACTGGGCAAGAAAGTGCTGCCGACTGCCGGCTGGGACCAGGCATCGCTTGAGGCCTACGAGGAGTTCCAGGAAGCTCCCGAGCAATTCTTTCCTACCGATCCCACCGAGGCATCTGCCTGCCTGGGTGGTATGGCGGCATGCAACGCTTCCGGCGCCCGTAGCTACGCTTACGGCCCCATGCGTCCTCACGTCACGGGTCTTCATGTCGTGCTGACCGATGGCGACCTGCTCGAGCTTCACCGTGGCGAGGTTTTTGCACAGGGTCGTCGCCTTTCGCTCGTCACGGTGCAGGGCCGCACGCTCGAGCTCGACCTTCCCGGCTACACCATGCCAAGGACCAAAAATGCTTCGGGCTATTTCGTTGCTGACGATATGGATGCCATCGATCTGTTTATCGGTGCGTGTGGCACACTCGGCGTCATCACCGAGCTCGAGATTGCCCTGCAGGCGGCACCTGCGGTCGTTTGGGGCGTGAGCTGCTTCTTTGATAGCGAAGACAAGGCCGTGTCCTTCACCGATTCTGTGCGTCCCGTCCTGTCCCACGCGGCTGCCATCGAATATTTCGATGCGGGCGCCCTGGATATCCTGCGTCGTCAGCGTGAGCAGTCGACCGCGTTTGCCTCGCTGCCGGCGCTCGACAAAGACGCCAAGGTCTGTGTCTACGTGGAGCTCGACTGCGATGACGAAGCCCAGGCGACTGAGGAGCTGTATCACTTGGGGTGGGTGCTAGAGCTTGCGGGCGGCAGCGACGATGCGACATGGGTCGCGCGCACCGAGGTCGATCGCGAGTGTCAGCGATTCTTCCGCCATGCGGTGCCCGAGAGCGTCAACATGCTCATCGACGAGCGTCGCCGCACGGATCCCACCATCACCAAGCTGGGGTCCGACATGTCGGTGCCCAACGCGCGTCTGGCCGATGTCGTTGCGCTCTATCGTCGCACGCTGGCCGAAAGCGGGCTTGAGTCTGCCGCCTGGGGACACATCGGAAACAACCATCTGCATGTAAACATCCTGCCGCGCGATGCGCAGGATTACCGCTGCGGCGGAGAACTCTTTGCCCAGTGGGCTTCCGAGGTCACGGCCATGGGCGGCGCCGTCTCCGCCGAACACGGCGTCGGCAAGATCAAGGCGGGCTTCTTGGAGACGATGTACGGTCACGAGGCCATGGTCGAGTCGGCGCGGCTCAAGCTCCAGCTCGATCCTGCCGGGCAGCTGGGTCGCGGTAACCTGTTTTCGGAGAAGCTCTTGGATGAGCTCGTCCAGAAAGGGGGCGCGTGAAGATGAGCGATTTCCATATGGTGGTGTGCGTCAAGGCGGTGCCGGGCAGCACCGAGGTCAAGATGGACCCCAAGACCAATACCATCGTGCGCGATGGCAAGCAGGCGGTCATTAATCCCTTTGACGCGAGCGCTTTGGAATGCGCGCTGGCGCTGAAGGACGACTTTATCGGCTTTGGCATGGACGTGCGCGTAACGGTGGTGTCGATGGGCATCCCCGCGACTGAATCGCTATTGCGCGACTGCATCGCCCGAGGTGCTGATGACGCACTGCTGCTAACCGATCGCGCCTTTGCAGGTGCCGATACCCTGGCAACCACCTATGCCCTCAAGTGCGGCATCGAGGCGCTCGACGAGGACTTCGACCTGCTCATCTGCGGCAAGATGGCGGTGGACGGCGATACGGCGCAAATCGGGCCCGAGCTTGCCGGTGCCTTCGAGATTCCCTGTGTGACCGACGTGAGCTGCGTGCAGAGCGCGGGCTTTGCGAACTGTGGTTCACTGGCGCTTGTTCACGGCTGCGATGCCGGTGAAGAGACGGTCTATCTTGAGATGCCGTGCGCGATGACGACCGCAAAGGAGATTGGCCAACTGCGCATGCCGAGCATTGCCGGTATTCGTGCGGCCGAGGAGGCGGACGTGCGCGTGGTCAGCGCTGCCGACGTGCATGCCGACCCCGCGCGCTGCGGCCTTGCCGGCTCGCCGACGCAGGTCGTGCGATCGTTTGTGCCCGACCGCGACCAAACGTGCGAGGCCGTTGGCGGAACGGCGTCCGAGCAGGCGGCAAAACTTGCCAAGATTATCGAGGGGATGGCATAGATGAGCGGACTGATTATCGATAGCGAAGCCTGTATCGGCTGCGGTCGCTGCGTTCGCGCCTGTGCCTCGGGCGGCATCGTCGTGGAAGGCGATCGGCCCAACCGTTGCGCCCGCGTAACCGACGGCTGCATCCTATGCGGCGGGTGCGTCGACGCCTGTCCCGTCAGCGCCATCTCGATCGAGCGTGACGAGGCCGCCGTCGCGGCAGACCTTGATGCATATCGAGACATTTGGGTCTTCGTGCAGACCGACGAGCACGATACGGTGACTCCCGTTGCCTATGAGCTCATGGGAAAGGGCCGCGAGCTTGCCGATGCGCGCGGCTGTCGTTTGGTCGCACTGGTCGGCATGGGCACCGAGGGTTCTCTCGGTGACCTGGAGCATTTGGTTTGCGCCGGTGCAGACGAGGTCCTAGTCTGTCGCGACGAGCGTCTGCGTCAGAACGATGCGGAGGTCTACGCCCGGCTGATTTGCGATTTGGTGGCAGAGCGCAAGCCCGAGGCCATTTTGTACGGTGCGACCGCCTTTGGCCGCGAACTGGCGCCTGGCGTTGCCGTGCGTTTGCAGACGGGCCTTACGGCCGACTGCACCGTACTTTCGATGGATACGGAGACGGGGCTGCTGCAACAGACGCGTCCGGCGTTTGGCGGCAACCTGATGGCCACCATCGTCTGCCCCAACCATCGTCCCCAGATGGCAACGGTGCGTCCCGGCATCTTTAAGGCGCCCGACTTTGACTATAGCCGCTCCGGCATGATCGCCCAGATATCACTTGCGGATGATGCTCAGGCTCGTGTCGAGATCTCGATTCCCGCCGAGGAGTGGGGACAGCAGGCTTCGATCGCCGATGCCGAGCGCCTGGTCGTGGTGGGTCGCGGCATTGGTTCCAAGAAAAACCTGCCGCTGATGCGAAGGCTCGCCGAGGCCCTGGGAGCCGAGCTTGGCTGCACGCGACCTGTCGTGGAGGCCGGCTGGTTGGAGTATCGCCATCAGATTGGCCAGACGGGCGTATCGGTTTCGCCCAAGCTTCTCGTGAGTATCGGTGTTTCGGGCGCCATCCAGCATCTTGCCGGCATCGGTGGGGCGGAGTGCATTATCGCCATCAACGAGGACCCGGATGCCCCCATCTTTGGTGCTGCCCAGTACAAGGTTGTCGGTGATGCCGTCGAGGTCGTCGATGAGCTGCTGGCCCAACTTGAGCGCTAGGCGCGCGCCAGCCAGTCGCGCATCTCGTCCTTTAGGCGCTTCCAGGTCGCTTGCGTGGCGGGGTCGGTAAAGGGCCGCGCAATGCCAAAGGGCGCGTCGAGCAGGCGGTAGATATCGCCCTGCGCGCGCGCCAGCGCGCGGCTTGCTGGATAGACGAGCTCAAACATAAAGCAGATGAGACCCACCAGGTAGTCTGCGGGCTCGTCGCGTTCATCGCGTGCGACGCAGCGGTGCTCATCAAAGGCGGCAAGTGTCGGCGACGAGAAACGACTGCCGAGAAACGTCTTCTCGTCCACCTTGAGGATGGTGTCGACGGTGCTGTCGGCGATGGTGCGCATAATGTCGATCTTGTCACCATCGCGCACGATATCGCAGAAGCTCCGTGTGCGCTCGTCGAGTTGTGCCGGCAGGCGAAAGTCGCTGTGGTAGGCGATGCTCGCTCGGATGAGCTCGTCGTGCTCGTCGGCCTCGATAAAATCTCGGATGCTTGTTGTTGCGGGCGCGTCGTCGGGGTTCTCGCCAAAGAGGACCCCGACGCCCAACGCTGCATGGCTCATACTCTCGGCGTCCTTAAAGGTGTCCCAGCGCCGCAGCTGTTCAAAGCGTCCCATATCGTGTAACAGGCCGCAAAGCCAGGCCAGGTCAATATCCTCTGTCGACCAGCCCTGCTCACGCGCCACGGTATCGCACGCTTCCGCTACGTGATAGGTATGTTCGATCTTGAGTGCGATGCGCGGATTGGCGGCATCGTAGGCATCGGTATAGCGTTTGAAGGCCGCGGTCGCCCGGCCCCGATCGATAGCTGTCATAATGACTTCCTAAAAAGTTGTGTCTTTCGATCCGGTGGCAATTGTAGGCGAACTCGGTGGCTGGCGCACGTACCGGCGGCATCGATCGTCGCAAGCGTCGCTGCTATATCCCCCCGTTTCGCGCTCTATAGAGGGGTGGCGCCGCGGACGCCGAATCTCGTTCCATTCGAACTTGTCGAATTTCTCACCGAGGCGGTCTGCTTCTTCTGGTACCATGTTCAGACTTTACTGTAGCAAAGTGTGACATGGGCTTTTGTGCCCCGTCAACGGAAATGGGGGTTTCATGGCACAGGAAGCAACCGCCAACGAGCAAAAGAAATTCAAAGTCCCGCGTATCCCGGGCGACATCATGATCTATCCCATGATCGTTGGCCTTTTGCTCAACACTTTCTGTCCGCAGGTCTTTGAGATCGGCGGCTTCTTTACCGCAGCCTGCCGCGGCGGTTCCAATACCATCGTCGCCGCGATCCTGCTGTTTGTGGGCGCCGGCATCAGCTTTAAGTCCACGCCGGGCGCCATCAAGACCGGTATCGTCGTGCTGATCCCCAAGCTTGTTGTTGCGGCTGCCCTTGGCTTGGGTGTGGCATATTTCTTTAACGACAACTTCCTGGGCCTGAGCTCCGTGTCTATCATCGGTGGCATCACGTTTTGCAACATGGCGCTCTACACGGGCATCATGGGCGAGTTCGGCGATGAGTCCGAGCAGGGCGCCGTCGGTATCCTGTTCTTTACGGCCGGCCCCGCCGTCACCATGATCATTCTCGGTGTCTCGGGTCTCGCTAATATCCCCGTCGGCACTATCATCGGATCCATCCTGCCGCTTGTTATCGGCATGGTCCTGGGCAACTTGTTCCCGTTTATCAAAAACCTGCTGGTTCCCGGCGCCAATCCCGCGATCGCTGTCATCGGTTTTCAGCTCGGTGCCTCCATGAGCCTGTCGAGCTTTATCACCGGCGGTATTTCCGGCATCTTGCTGGGCCTTATCACGCTGTTTGTCGTCGGTCCTATCACCTTTGCGTTCGAACGCCTGTGCGGCGGCAACGGTAAGGCGGCCGTGGCTTGCTCTACTATTGCTGGCACGGCCATGACCACACCGGTTGCCCTCGCCGAGGTTGCACCGCGCTACGCCGAGCTTGCGCCCACCGCGTACGCCCAGATCGCCACCGCCGTTATCATCACGGCAATCATGGCTCCGATTCTGACCGGCTGGGTCGACAAGAAGTTTTGCCAGGGCAAGGAGGATCTGTCGCCTGCCGGTGTCGAGGCCATCGAGGAGGCCGTCGCGACCGACATCGATGGCGAGTAGTAAGCGCTACCAATCAACGATGCCGGCGTGCAATTCACGCCGTTTGAGCGCCCGAACGAAAGCTGTCTTGCAGTGACGTTCGGGCGCTCTGCTATTATTCCCTTTACCCCTGCGGATTAGGGGGCGTTTGTTGCTCAGACTCGAATCGGGAGATTCTGACCACTTGGATATTGAAGGGATGGCGTCTAGTGGTTAAGGCGCTCAAGATTGAGATATTCCTGCTATGCACGATTGTTCTTATCGGGCTTGCCGTGCGAAGTCGTCGCTCCTTGTTCTCGAGCACCCAGCAGCTGTTGTTTAGCATGCTTGGCTACACCTCTGCCGCGTACATATCATTCGATATGATCTGGACGCTTTCGGATGGCGTGGACGGCACGTTGGGCATTGCCGTCAACTGGATTTCCAACGCGGTTTCGTTTTCGCTCTTTGCCATCGTGTGTCTCATTTGGTTTATCTATTCCGAGACGGTGCAGGGTTCTCGCCTTTTGACCTCGCGCTATAGGGTGCTGCTTGTAACGTTGCCTACGGCTTTGGTGGTCGTGCTGGCGTTTGCCAGTTACTGGACGCACGCCCTGTTCTACATCGATGCCCGTGGCGTGTACCGCCGCGGTGTCGCCTATATGATTCAGCCTATCGTGAGCTACTGCTACGTCATATATACGTCCTTACACGCTTTTGTGCATTCCCTACGGGTTGAAAGCCTGCGAAAGAAGGCCATTTATCGAACTCTGGCATTCTTCGCCATTCCGGCCCTGGTGGGCGGTACCCTTCAGGTCGTATACTCGGTGCCCGGCCTTTGTGTCGGCATAATGATTAGCATGTTATCGCTCTACATCATCTACCAGGAGCAGCTAATCTCGACCGACCCGTTGACTGGCCTCAACAATCGCAATCGTTTTGAAACCTACATGCTGTCGACCTTCTCAAATGTGGATCAGGCCGAAGATGTGTATCTGCTTATGATGGACGCCGACGGCTTTAAGCAGATTAACGATCGCTATGGACATGTGGAGGGCGACCATGCCCTCCAGGTCATATCCGCTGCGCTCAAAGAAGTCTGCTCGGCGTCTGGTGGCTTTATCGCACGTTATGGCGGCGATGAGTTCGTGGTACTTCAAAAGGCGACGACGGAGCAGGATATCATGCATCTGTGCGCGACAATCAACGACGAGCTCGCGCGCGCCGAGGTTCCGTATCTGTTGCGGATGTCCATCGGCTATGCACGGGTTGGTGATGACGTCGATTCCTGGCAAGACTTGCTTCGCGCTGCCGACGCGGAGCTCTACCGCGTAAAGCGCGAAAAGAAGCAAGCCGGCGTCCAGATACGCTAGAAAAAAGCGCCGTTGACGTGCGTGGCGGCCCTCAGCTCACCGATGTACTCCATTAAGCTAAAGTGTACGACACCCTCTCTAAAAAGGTGAGCTCGCTAGGCTTTTTTGGGTTTGTTGACGATGATGATGCCGCCGCAGACCAACAGCAGGGCAACGATGACGGTAACGGGGCTCGTCCCGGTGCCCTCGCCGAGCAACAGCGCGCTCAGCAGTACACCAAAGACCGGGTTCATAAAGCCAAAGACCGAAACGCGGCTGACGGGGTTGACGGCAAGCAGACGCGACCATAGCGAGTACGCGACGGCGGAAATGAGTGCCATATACATGATGAGCGCGATGGCGGGGATGATCGCGGTGGGGGAGAGCACGCCGCCCATCAAAAATCCGACGGCGGTAAGGACCAGGCCGCCGACCAAGAACTGCCACCCGGCGAGCAAGACGCCGTCGTGCTCGCGCGAGAAGATGCCGATCAGGCAGGTCGAAAGGGCGCCCGCAACGGTGGAAGCCAAGATAAAGCCCTCACCGTCGAGCGTAAAGCCAAAGGTGCCATTCGTGCCCGAAAGGTTGACGAGCGCGACACCGGCAAAGCCCAGCACGCAGCCGAGCACCTTGGCCACATCGAGTTTCTCGGTGCGAAACGCCAGGGCGGCAAAGAGGATGGCTAGGAAGTTGGCGCTGGCCTCGATGATGGAGCTCGACATAGCGCTGGCGCGCGAGAGTCCCAGGTAGAAAAAGAAGTACTGCCCGATAGTCTGGAAGAGCGACAGGATACAGATGGGCTTGATGTCGCGTACCTGTGGGACGAGCGGGCGGTGCTGGGCCGCGCTCATGCCAACAATGACCAGCATGCCGGCAAGGGTGAAGCGCAGGCCCGCAAAGAGCAGCTGCGAGGTGCTATCGTGCGCCGGGATACCAAAGAGTGCGTAGCCGATTTTGATGCAGGGGAAGGCCGACCCCCAGAGTGCACAGCAAACAAGGCAGCCCAGGATGAGCCCGGGCAGGGTTGCGAGATAAGGCTTGCGGCTTTCCATGATGTCCTTCCGGTATGCGCGAAGCAAAAAAGAACCCGCCACCGGGCGTGCCGGTGGCGGGTGTTGTTACCCGAGGGGATTGTACCCGATGGGATAGGTTTAGGCGAAGTAGGCTACGCCGCTCTCAAAGATTGGCATGAATTTATCGCCGGGGACATGCTCGGGCACGTTGCGGTACAGGTTGTCGCCGCGGCGCTCGGCATGACCCATCTTGCCCAGGACGCGGCCGTCGGGGCTCGTGATGCCCTCGATGGCGAGTGCGGAGCCGTTGGGGTTGACGGAAAGATCCATGCTGGGCTTGCCGTCCTCGCCCACGTACTGCGTGGCGACCTGGCCGTTGGCGATAAGCTGGGCGAGTACCCCGTCGTTGGCGACAAAGCGGCCCTCGCCGTGGCTGATGGCGACGGTGAAGGGGTCGTCCAGACTGCACTGCGAAAGCCACGGGGACAGGTTGGACGAGATGCGGGTGCGCACCAGGCGGCTCTGATGGCGACCGATGGTGTTGAACGTCAGCGTGGGCGCATCGGGCGTGGCGTCGACGATGTCACCGTAGGGCACCAGGCCGAGCTTGACCAGGGCCTGGAAGCCGTTGCAGATGCCCAGCATCAGGCCGTCGCGGGCCTTGAGCAGGTCGTGGACTGCCTCGGTGACCTCGGGAGCGCGGAAGAACGCCGTGATGAACTTGGCGGAGCCGTCGGGCTCGTCACCGCCCGAGAAGCCGCCGGGGATCATGACGATCTGGCTTGCACGGATGCGGCGGGCAAGCTCGTGGGTGCTCTCGGCGACGGCCTCGGGCGTGAGGTTGTTGATCACGAAGGTGTCGGCCTCGGCGCCGGCGGCGCGGAAGGCGCGGGCGCTGTCGTACTCGCAGTTGTTGCCGGGGAACACGGGGATGATCACGCGCGGGCGGGCGATCTTGGCGCCGCCGTACACGTGGATATCCTTGGCACGGAAGTCGACGGTCTCGACCTCGGGGGTCTCGCCGGCGCTGCGGTAGGCGAAGACGCCCTCGATGCCGCTCTCCCAGGCCTCCTGAAGCTCGGCGAGCTCGATGACCTCGGAGCCGGTATCGATGACATAGCCCTCGACGGTGGTGCCCAGGGGCTCGACGACAACGCCGTCGGCGACCTCGGGCAGCTCGGCGCCCTCGGCGAGCTCGACGATAAAGCTGCCGTAGAGCGGGGTGAAGAGGCTCTCCACGTCCACGTCCTCGGCAAGCTCGATGCCGATCTGGTTGCCGACGCACATCTTAAAGAGGCTCTCGGCGCCGCAGCCGTAGCCAGGCGTAGAGACGGCCAGGGCGTCGCCGGTGGCAGTGAGCGCCTCGACGGCGTCAAACGCGGCAAGCAGCTGCTGGGCATCGGGACGGTAGTCCTCGCCGTAGGTGGCGGGAGCGATGCGGACGACGCGGTGCGTGAGGCCCTTGAACTCAGGGGAGACGGCGCGGGCGGCACGGCCCACGGCTACAGCGAAGCTGATCAGAGTCGGCGGAACGTTGAGCTCGCCGGCCTCGTCCTCAAACGAGCCGCTCATGGAGTCCTTGCCGCCGATGGCGCCGGCGCCCAGGTCGACCTGGGCCATGAGGGCGCCCAGGACGGCTGCCGTGGGCTTGCCCCAGCGCTCGGCCTCGGTGCGCAGACGCTCGAAGTACTCCTGGAAGGAGAGGTAGGCGTGCTTGTGCTCAAAGCCGGCGGCCACGAGCTTGGCGATGGACTCGACCACGGACAGGTAGGCGCCAGCAAACTGGTCGGCTTCCATCAGGTAGGGGTTGAAGCCCCATGCCATGGCGCTCGCCGTGGTGGTCTCGCCGTCCACGGGGAACTTGGCGACCATGGCCGAGCTGGGGGTGAGCTGCGTCTTGCCGCCAAAAGGCATAAGCACGGTTGCGGCACCGATGGTGGAGTCGAAGCGCTCGGAAAGGCCTTTGTTGGAGGCGACGTTGAGGTCGGTGACCAGCGAGGTCATGCGCTCGGCAAGCGTGGAGCCCGCCCAGCTGGGCTGCCACACGCTGCGGGCGCACACGTGGGCGACCTGGTGCTTGGGCGCCCCGTTGGAGTTGAGGAACTCGCGGGACAGGTCGACGATGGCGACGCCGTTCCAGGCCATGCGCATGCGCGGCTCGGCGGTAACCTCGGCGATAACGGTCGCCTCCAGGTTCTCCTCGGCGGCGTAACCCATGAACTCATCGACGTCACCATCGGCGACGGCGCAGGCCATGCGCTCCTGGGACTCGGAGATGGCGAGCTCGGTGCCGTCAAGACCGTCGTACTTCTTGGTCACGGTGTCCAGGTCCACGTACAGGCCGTCGGCAAGCTCGCCCACGGCGACCGAGACGCCGCCGGCGCCAAAGTCATTGCAGCGCTTGATCAGACGGCAGGCGTCGCCGCGGCGGAACAGACGCTGCAGCTTGCGCTCGACCGGGGCGTTGCCCTTTTGGACCTCGGCGCCCGAGGTCTCGATGGACTCGGTGTTCTGAGTCTTGGAGGAGCCGGTGGCGCCGCCGATGCCGTCACGGCCGGTGCGGCCGCCCAACAGGATGATCTTGTCGGTGGGGGCGGGGCACTCGCGACGCACGTGGTTTGCCGGGGTTGCGCCCACGACGGCGCCGACCTCCATGCGCTTGGCCACGTAGCCGGGGTGATAGAGCTCGTTGACCTGACCGGTGGCAAGGCCGATCTGGTTGCCGTAGCTGGAGTAGCCGGCGGCGGCAGTGGTCACGAGCTTGCGCTGCGGCAGCTTGCCCTCGAGCGTCTCGGAAACCGGGACGGTGGGGTCGCCGGCACCGGTGACGCGCATGGCCTGGTACACGTAGCTGCGGCCCGAGAGCGGGTCACGGATAGCGCCGCCCACGCAGGTGGCGGCACCGCCGAAGGGCTCGATCTCGGTCGGGTGGTTGTGGGTCTCGTTTTTAAACAGGAACAGCCAGTCCTGGTCCTCGCCATCGACGTCGACCTTCACCTTGACGGTGCAGGCGTTGATCTCCTCGGATTCGTCGACATCGGTCATGACGCCGGTCTTCTTAAGGTACTTGGCGCCGATGGTGCCCATGTCCATGAGGCAGACGGGCTTGGCGTCGCGGCCGAGTTCGTGGCGCATCTCCATGTAGCGGTCGAAGGCTTGCTGAACCACGGCGTCGTCGATCGTCACGTCGTCCAGGACGGTGCCGAAGGTGGTGTGGCGGCAGTGGTCGGACCAGTAGGTGTCGATCACGCGAATCTCGGTGATGGTAGGGTCGCGGCCCTCATCGCGGAAGTACTGCTGGCAGAAGGCGATGTCCGCCTCGTCCATGGCAAGACCGCGATCGGCGATAAAGGCGGCAAGGCCGGCCTCGTCGAGCTCGCGGAAGCCGTCGAGTACCTCGACGGGCTGGGGCTCGGGAGTCTCCATGTACAGCGTCTCGGGCAGGTCGAGCGAGGCGATGCGCGCCTCGACGGGGTTCACCACGTAGTGCTTGATGGCCTCGATGGCGGCTTCGTCCAGGGTGCCCGAGATCATATAGACCTTGGCGGAGCGCACGGCGGGGCGCTCGCCCTGGCTGATGAGCTGCACGCACTCGCTGGCGGAGTCGGCGCGCTGGTCAAACTGGCCAGGCAGGAATTCGACGGCAAAGACGGCGCCATCGCGTGCGGGGAGCTCGTCGTAGGTCACATCGACCTGGGGCTCGCTAAAGACGGTCGGCACGCAGGAGCGGAAAAGCTCCTCGTCGATGCCCTCGACGTCGTAGCGGTTGATGATCCTCAGGGCCTCGATGCCCTTGATGCCGAGAATCTCGGTCAGCTCGCCCTTGAGCTGCTGAGCCTCGACGTCGAACCCGGGTTTCTTCTCCACGTAGATACGAGAGACCATTGGTTCCTGCCTTCCTGATCGGTTGGGCGTACGGTACGGTATGCGGCAGCGGTCGGTTTGCGGGGTCTGCCCTGCGGTCGCCTTGAGCCACATGTTTGTAAACCTCACTATGATACGACAGCTCGTGGCGCGTTGAGGACGGTGAGGGTGCTACAGTGATGAGCAATCAAGAGAAAGGCATCACATGGCATTCGTTTCACTTGCCATCATCGCACTGGTGGCCTTTGCAAGCCCCTTCATCGCCTCGGCGATTCCTGGAAAACCCGTTCCCGAAACGGTCTTTTTGCTCGTGTTCGGCGCGGTGCTGGGACCTCATATGCTCGGCGTTGTCCATGTAGATGCCGAGGTCTCGCTCGTGTCAGAGCTCGGTCTGGCATTTTTGTTCCTGCTTGCCGGCTTTGAGATCGATCCCAAGAACATCACGGGCGTCGAGGGGCGCTACGGTATGGCCACATGGGTTGTTACCTTTTGTATCGCCTGGCTTGCCGTGCGCTTTACCCCGTGGTTCTCGGTCAGCCATTTCGACGGTATCGCCGTGACGCTCGCCTTGACCTCGACGGCGCTTGGAGCGCTCATGCCCATCTTGCGCGAGCGCTCGCTCACCGGCACGCGCGTTGGCGACTCGATTCTCGCATATGGCACTTGGGGCGAGCTCGGTCCCGTGCTCGCCATGTCGGTGCTGCTGTCTGCCCGCACCGGCATCCAGACGCTCGTGATTCTTGGCCTGTTTGCCGTGGTCTGCGTGCTGCTGGCCGTGGTCCCAAGTCGTTCCAGGCGCGTCGGCAGCCGCTTCTTTTCGTTTGTCGAGGAACGTGCCGATACCACGTCGCAGACCTTCGTGCGCCTGACGGTGCTCATCTTGGTCACGCTCGTGGCGTTCTCGGCCATCTTTGACCTCGACATCGTGTTGGGTTCTTTTGCCGCCGGCTTTGTCCTGCGCTATATCATCCCCGAGGGCAACCATACGCTCGAGACCAAGCTCGATGGCCTGGCCTACGGCTTTTTGATTCCGGTGTTCTTTACCGTATCGGGCGCAAAGATCGACCTGACGGCCGTGGCGTCGCGCCCGGGCTTGCTCGCGGGCTTTATCGTGGCGTTGCTGATTATTCGTGCCGTGCCTATTCTCATCTCTATGAGCATTTGTCCCGCGACGCGCGATGTGTCGGCGTATGGCCGCATTACCGTGGCCCTGTACTGCACCACGGCTCTGCCGATCATCGTTGCCGTGACAAGCGTTGCCGTCAACGCGGGCGCGCTGTCGCAAGAAATTGCGTCGGTCATGGTTGCCGCCGGTGCCATCACGGTGTTCTTGATGCCATTGCTCGCGCAGCTCTTCTACCGCGTGATCGACGCCGCACCGGTCGCCGCCGTGGCAGAGGTCGCCGAGCATCCAACCGATGCGCTCGACATCCTGCGCGCCCATCACGATTTGGCGAGCCTGCTCGCACGCGAGCACGAACTGCTGACCTCGCATGGTCACGGGCGAACGCTCGACGGCATGCCTACGATTGATTCTATTGCCGACCGTCTCTCGGCCGAAGCGGCGAGTGGCCGCATCGATGCCCGCATCGTGGACGCTGCCCGTTTGCTGGCCGAGAAGACCTATGGCGACGAGATTGACCCGTCCAAGTTGACTCCGCGCGAGCGCCGTCGCCTGGAGCGTGCCAAGCTCGCCGTACGCGAATACCGCCGCCGCATGCTGGAGCTCTATGCAAGAGAAGAAGCCGAGGACGACGACGGTAAGTAGTCGATACTCTCTCGGGGAAGCCACGCCCCGCTTTGAAGGCTCGGAACGGGATGTGGTTTCCGAAACAGGGGCCGTTGGGAAACTCTGTCCCGGAATGGGCGCCCAGAGTGGGATGCAGTTTCCGCGAGAGGCCCGTTAGGGAAGGCGCATCCCATTCTGAGCCGGAATTATGGGACGCAGTTTCCTTTTCGAATAGAAGAAGGCGTGCTGCCCGCGGTTGATGCGGGCAGC
>NZ_CAAKNY010000043.1:0-17536 GCF_901212495.1 Collinsella aerofaciens
CCCGCGCCAGCCGGCCCCGGAGACCCTCCCGGAGGGCCCAAAAAATATTTTCAAAAAAGTTGTTGCGCACCGGACAGGCTTCTGTGTATACTAATCCCCGCAGCGCACGCGAGCGGAAACAAACGCGAACGACTGCCTGGGGAGTTAGCTCAGTTTGGTTAGAGCGCCGGCCTGTCACGTCGGAGGTCGCGGGTTCGAGCCCCGTACTTCCCGCCAATGCAATTAAAACCACGTCTTCGGACGTGGTTTTTTGCGTTTGATAGGACTTTGATCCCATCGGCTCTTTTCGCCCAAAACCAAAGCCTTCCAATTTCCGGACAAGCTCCGCTTGAGACATGGTTCAAACAAGGAATTTGTTGCGCAACGCCTGCTCAATGAAGTAGGGGCAGGTTATACTGAATTGCACTGTGGGCCGTTTTTGATGCAAGAGGCTTCAAACACGGCATTCAGTGGGCACCCATTTTGCAATTTGGGCGTCCATACGGTCATTGGTGTCTCGACGTAAGCTCGGCCCCGGAGCTCGTTCGAGCTGTTCCTATTCTTTGAAAGGGGAAAAATGGACATATCGAGGAAGACTGATTACGCCCTTCGCATGCTCGCGATGCTTGCCGAGGACCCGGAGCGTCTGCTTTCTGTTCGCACCGCCGCCGAAGAGGTCAATGTGCCGTATTCGTTTGCCCGTTCGATCCAGCATGGTTTGGTTCAGGCCGGTATTGTGGAGAGCCTGCGTGGCGTCCATGGCGGCATGCGTCTTAAGGTCAGCCCCGACGATGTCACCATCCGCCAGGTCGTTGAGGCCGTTCAGGGCCCCATCGTCATGAACGATTGCACTGCGCCCGATGGCGACTGTGCGCGCATGGGTACGTGCTGCTATCATTCCCTGTGGGCCGGAGCTCAAGCGCTGATGCGCGACTACCTCGATTCCGTTTCGCTGGGCGATGTCGTCGCTCACCGCCAGTTCCCGGCCGTCGATTCCAAGTTCGCCGACCGCGATGCGTTTCCCGAGTACGCCACCTGTGCGTGCGCTTGCCGGGGGGAATAGCGCCGCATAAGGAGCATAGCCATGATTCAGGACCCCTTTCGTTCGATGATTCGTTCGGAAGGGGTCCTGCGTTATCGCGACCTTCCGTGGCGCCGCACGCGCGACCCGTACATTATTTGGCTTTCCGAGGTTATGCTGCAGCAAACGCAGGTGCCGCGTGTGGAGACGCGTATGCCCGCGTGGCTCGACCGCTTTCCGACCGTACAGGCGCTCGCCCAGGCCGCTCCTTCCGACGTTTTGGACGCTTGGCAGGGGATGGGCTACAACCGGCGTGCTCTGGCGCTTCACAGAGCCGCTCAGTGCGTTATGGAAGACTGGGATGGGGAGTTTCCACGTGAGACGCGCGACCTGGTCGCCCTGCCCGGTATTGGCCCGGCGACGGCGCAGGGCATCCGGTCGTTTGCGTTCGATCTTCCGGGCGTGTATCTGGAGACCAACGTGCGCACGGTCTTTCTGCATCATTTTTTTCCCGATGTGCCGGCCGTTCCCGATCGCGAGCTGGTGCCGCTGATCCAAGCCGCCTGTCCGGCGGCCCCCGGTGCGACGGCGGACGAGATTGCGCCCTTTGCCGCGCCTCAAGACGATGCCGACACGCCGCGCGCGTGGTATTATGCGCTGCTGGATTACGGCGCGTATCTTAAAAAGACGCTGCCAAATCCGTCCAGGCGGTCGGCGGGCTATAGTCGTCAGTCCAAGTTTGAGGGTTCGCGCCGCCAAAAGCGCGCCCACATTGTGCGCATGCTGCTGGCGGCGCGCGATGGGCAGCCGGCGGGCATTACGGTTGATGAAGCTGTTGCAGGCGTTAACGAGATGGAGGCGGCAGCCGGCAGAGAGTCGGTCGAGCGCGAGCTGGTCGCAAGTATTCTTGCCGATCTGGAGCACGAGGGCTTTTGCCGCTCCGAGGGCGATCGTTGGCTGAGTGTGTAGCCCGCTCAAATCTGAAGAACAGGATTGTAAGGTTTAGATTTTCGACATGAGGGCATCCTAAAGACAAGGCCGCTCGAAGCCTACGGGCGGCATGTGTTGAAGGGAAGTACACCTATGGATTTTGAGAACTCCCAAACCAAGAAGAACCTCGAGACCGCTTTTGCCGGTGAGTCCCAGGCGCACACCAAGTATCGCTACTACGCATCTAAGGCCAAAAAGGACGGCTACGTTCAGATCTCGAATATCTTTGCCGAGACCGCAGGTAACGAGTCCGAGCACGCCAAGCTGTGGTTTAAGTATCTGCACGACGGCGCCGTTCCCGACACCCTGGACAACTTGCGTGATGCCGCTGCGGGCGAGAACTACGAGTGGACCACGATGTACGACGAGTTTGCCAAGACCGCCGAGGAGGAGGGCTTTGCCGAGATTGCCGCAAAGTTCCGCGGCGTCGGTGCTGTCGAGAAGGCTCACGAGGAGCGCTACAACAAGCTTGTCGCACGCATTGAGTCGGGCGAGGTGTTTGAGCGCGAGGGCGTGAAGGTATGGAAGTGCCTGAACTGCGGGCACCTGCATGTGGGTGCCGAAGCGCCCGAGGTGTGCCCGGTGTGCAATCACCCGAAGGCGTACTTTGAGGAGCAGGTGGTGAACTACTAGCGCCGATACGAACGTGGACTGCGGAGCGCAGGGCGGGGAAATACCTTCCCCTCTCGCTCACGGCTCCGCAGGGTTGCGCGAGGCAAAGGTATTTCCCCGCCCTGCGCTCTGGCGTTGGGTCGTCGCGTGCTCGCTACAGAAAAGCTGATAATTAAGTTTGTGTGCCGTCCCTTTTGGGGCGGCACGTCTTGTATGGGGTGGACAGTTAGTTCAGATACGTATTTTTCCAATCACTCTGCGGTCGGCTTTTTGGCAGTTGGAGGCCTATCGAGCCCCTTTGGGCTGCCTGAAGGGCCTGGTTTTAGGTCTTACTTGCCCGTTGTGTGGAATCAATCGCGCCAAACGTAGCATCTTAGGGCATATGGAGGGGGTCTGAATTATACGTATTTGAACTAACTGTCCAGGGTGCTTCGCCCAAGGCCGTGCCGCCTTGTTTTTTCGCACCTCATTCGGGGCGCCGCGCCTTGTTTGAGGTTCCGGTCTCCACATTTTTCGTCAAGCTTTTGGTTAGATTTTGGTCAGTTGGCGTAAGGGCGGAAGGCCAAAAGATTGCTGACGAAAAAAGCTCAGAGAAAGTGCTGGTAGGGGAGTCGTTGAGCTTTTCGACAGCTTTCTGGTAAAAGAAACTTTGCAGCTATTGCTACGGATTGCGTTGCCGTGGCCTTGGCGGTGCGGGATGCTGGGCGTAAGCGTCGAATGCTCCGATTGAGGAGGCCAGCATGGATCTGTTTCTTGAGACTCCGCAGCAACAAGCCGAGCGCATGTTGCGCCAGCAGCAACGGCTCATGGAGATGCAAATGCAAAGGGCAGCCGCCCAGCCCCCTGCGCAAAATGCCACGCCCGCGGTTTCGCTTGCGGGCGGATCGGCGCCAGAGAACTATTCCGTACAACAAGATTCGTATGCGCAGGAGCTTGCGTTCGACAAACGCCGCACGCGTCACCGCCGCGTGGGCCAGCGCCTGCGCACATTAGCGATGATCGTGCTCATTCCGTTAGGACTTGCGGCGATTTTCTTGGTCTCGTATGCGTTCACCTGCATCCTCAACGGCGCCTCGCCCAATGAAGTGCTCCAACATCTGTCAGCCCTCGGCCGGCGCCTAGGCGATGTCATAACAACCATCCGCGCCGGCTGGGAGAGTTAGCGTTTGTCACATTAGGACTTCTAGGATGTAGGGGTTATCGCCACGAGTAGAATTCTTGCATCCTGTAGGTACTGTCGTGCGACTGAATAGTATTATTAAAGATAAATAATAATAGGATTTGCTATGTATAAGCAGGATTTAGAGCAGACTCTTTTGGGCATTGACGAAGAGGCGGAGCTGGAAATAGGTCCAAGAGACGATAGGCCGAGCGTTATATTGGTGGGAGGATGCGCCTTCATGCTAAACGATGTGACGAATCGATCGGTTACACATGACATTGATGTGTTTGAGGCAGACAGGTGTCCCTGCGAGATCATAGCTCGATACCCCGAGGTGAATGGTATGGCAGTGGCATATTGCAACCAGATGCCATTCAATTACGAAAATCGCCTGATCCCACTGGAGATTGGGGCGCATTTTATCAGGTACTTTACGCCATCTTTGGAGGATCTGGCGGTGATGAAGCTTTATGCCTATCGTCCGAACGACATCGTTGACCTCCATAGTCGAACATTTATCGATCGACTTGATTGGGATCTGCTCGAGCGGCTTATATTCGATGAAGGAGAGGCGTTGGCCTCGTCGCCTTAGGAGCGGAGTTATCAAGAGATGGTCTGCGCATACAGGCAATACAAAAAGGAGGTGTTCGGTTGAATCTGACCTTTGAGGGATTCTTAAAAGGCTATTGCCGAGAGCTATCTGGACAGCAGTCACTAAGTTTTAGAAAACTGGTTGAGCGGGCGACGACGGTTGCGCCGCGCGTGGCGGAGCCTCTGTTTTTGCTCGCTTTGGCGCAAGGAAAAGCCGAATACGTTCTGGGTTTATCCGAGGGCTCGTGGATGGAAGAGGATTACCGAGGCGTTTTGTCCTTGTACAGTCAAGCGGGTAACATGGCGTCTCTATGCGCCAAAAGTGAGCTCCCTAATCGTTATGCCAACGTTTGGCGTGCGTATAGAGGGGTGAAAGAAAAGCCAGCGGCCAACAGAAGGGTGAACGCCCTGATGAGAAAGAGAACACTGAAAGCATTGGAGGAATCGGGTGTAACGCGCTATGGCCTCTGCCGTGCTCTGCACTTGAATAAAGGAAACGTATACGCATACTTGGCCGGCAATGACTCAAAAGTGAGCAGGGAGACGGCGCGCCGCATTATGAAATATGCGGAGGAGAGAAGCGCACAAGAAGGGGCTGGGCGCCCGGTGCGTGTGGCGGGGTAAGATTGATCGCGGTTTTGATTGATACTCGATTGGGTTTGTTGGGCGGAGTCTATGTCTGCTATTGATATTGCGCTTGTTGTGATTGCCTTGGTGGCGGTGGGAGTTGCTGTGGTTTGCGCCCTGCAGCTTAAGGGCCTGCGTGCCGAGTTGCGAGAGCGTGGCGGCAACGACGCGGAGACGCTCGCGGCGCTCGAGCAGGCCAACAGCACACTCGATGCCCTCAACGTCGCGCTGGCAGAAACCCGCCGCACGGCAAACGCCATCGCGCAGCAGCAGACGACCGACGCCGCCGTGGAGCAGCAGCGCTACCTGACCATTGCGCGCGAGTTCTCACAGGCCGGCGACCGCATGGACGATCTGCGCCGTGAGACGGCCCAGCAGCTCGGCGCCAACCGCGAGGGCATCGAGCACCGCCTGGACAAGGTGCGCGAGACGGTCGATGCCCAGCTGGGTGCCATCCGCAAGGACAACAACGTTCAGCTCGACCAGATGCGCGCGACGGTGGACGAGAAGCTTTCCCGTACGCTCAACGATCGTCTGTCCGCATCGTTTAAGCAGGTGAGTGATCAGCTCGAGGCCGTGTACAAGGGCCTGGGCGACATGCAGTCCATCGCCACCGGCGTGGGCGACCTTAAGCGCGTGCTGGGCAATGTGAAGGCGCGCGGCATTTTGGGCGAGGTGCAGCTGGGCGCGATCCTGGCGGACATCCTTACGCCCGACCAGTATCTGGAAAACGTTGCCACCAAGCCTGGCGCCTCGGAGCGTGTTGAGTTTGCCGTCAAGCTGCCGGTAGACGAGGGCGATCCCGTGCTGCTGCCGATTGACTCCAAATTCCCGGGCGACGCGTACGAGCATTTGCTTGATGCCCAGGAGTCGGGCGACGCGGAGGCCGTCGCCACTGCGCGCAAGACGCTCGATGCGATGGTCAAACGCGAGGCAAAGGACATCTGCGAGAAGTACCTGAGCGTGCCCGCGACGACCAACTTTGGCATTCTGTTCGTGCCGTTTGAGGGCCTGTTCGCCGAGGTCGTCAGTCGTCCCGGGCTTATCGAGACCCTGGGCCGCGATTATCACGTCAACGTTGCCGGCCCCAGCACCATGGCCGCCATCCTCAACAGCCTGCAGATGAGCTACCAGACGTTTAGGCTGCAAAAACGCACCGATGATGTGTTGCGCGTGCTTTCCGCCGTCAAGGCCGAGCTGCCGCGCTATCAAGCGGCGCTGCGTCGCGCCCAACAGCAGATCGAGACCGCGGGAAAGACGGTCGAGGGCATCATCACCACGCGCACCAACGTCATGGAGCGCAAGCTCAAGGATATCGACGCCCTGGAGGATGCCGACGAGGCCGACGCGATCTTGGGGCTCACGTCCGCGGGCCTGCCCGCAGATCAAGAAGACGAGGACTAGCTGTGCCTGACGGCGGGGCGTCTGCGCAAGCGCGGAGCGCGGGCGCTTTTCGTGTCGTACGTGCTTGAAGCGCGCTTTAGTGTGCAACAATGGCGTTTCGCCCTATCAGACGCGAAAGGAAGCCTATGTCTCAGAAAAGCACCAGTCCGCTCAAACGCTCCACCGTGCGCCGCACGTTGCAGCGTTTTTGGGATGTCACGCGCACGCAGCCGCTGATCGTCTTTCTCTCGGTATTCTCGTCGGCGGGCTATATCTTTTTGCTTACGTTTGCCAACACCTACGTGATGGCGCTTATCGTCGACCGCGTCCAGGCCGGCCCCGTGGCAGGCGACCAGGTGTTTGAGGTCTTTAGCCCCTATATTCTGGCGCTCGTGCTCGTTAACCTGGTAGGCCAGATCCTCTCCAAGCTGCAGGATTACACCGTCTACAAGCTCGAGATTGCGGGCAACTATCACCTGGCGCGCTTGTGCTTCGACACGCTCTCCAACCAATCCATGACATTCCACACCAGTCGATTTGGCGGATCGCTTGTGAGCCAGACGAGCCGTTTTATGAGCGGCTACACGGGTCTGGTGGACGTGACGGTGTATTCGCTCATCCCCACTATCACCTCGGTTGTCTGCACGGTGGCGGCGCTCGCCCCGGTGGTGCCTGCATTTACCGTGATCCTGGTGGGCATCATGGTCGTCTACATCGCGTTTGTCTGGCTTATGTACAAGCGCATCATGCCGCTTTCGGCCGCGACGTCCGCCGCGCAGAACAAGCTGTCGGGCGTGCTGTCCGACGCGGTCACGAACATCTTGGCCGTCAAGACCTGCGGGCGCGAGGACTTTGAGCGCGACCTATTCGATACCGCCGACCGTGCCGCGCGCGATGCCGAAACGGTATCGATGCACGCCATGATGCAACGCAACTTTACGACCTCGGGCCTTATCGTCATTACCATGGCCGTGGTGAGTGTGTTCGCCGCGGGTGGCAACGCGTGGTTTGGCATTTCGGCCGGCGTGCTCGTCATGATCTTTACCTACACGTACAACCTCACTATGCGTCTGAACTACGTGAGCTCCATGATGCAACGCATCAACCGCGCGCTGGGCGACGCCGCCGAGATGACGCGCGTGCTGGACGAGCCGCGTCTGGTGGCAGACGACGCGCATGCCCCCGAGCTCAAGGTGCGCGAGGGCGCAATTGATTTTGAGCACTTGAGCTTTGCATACCGTGACGCCGCGGTGGGCGAGAACGTGTTCGATGACCTGACGCTCCATGTGGCGGCGGGCCAGCGCGTGGGCCTGGTGGGCAAATCGGGCTCGGGCAAGACGACACTTACCAAGCTGTTGCTTCGCCTGGACGACGTGCAAGGCGGCCGCGTGCTCGTGGACGGCCAGGATGTCTCGCGCTGCACGCAGCAGAGCCTGCGCCGCCAGGTTGCCTACGTGCCGCAGGAGGCGCTGCTGTTCCACCGCTCCATTCGCGAGAATATCGCCTACGGCCGCCCCGACGCCACCGACGAGCAGATTCGCGAGGCGGCTCACTTGGCTAATGCGACTGAGTTTATCGACCGCCTGCCCCGTGGCTTTGACACCATGGTGGGCGAGCGCGGCGTCAAGCTTTCGGGCGGCCAGCGCCAGCGCGTGGCCATCGCCCGCGCCATCCTCACCGATGCGCCGATTCTGGTGCTCGACGAGGCAACGTCTGCCTTGGACAGTGAGTCCGAGGCGCTGGTGCAGGAAGCGCTCGAGAACCTGATGCGCGGCCGCACCTCCATTGTGGTGGCGCACCGCCTGTCCACCGTGGCGGCGCTCGATCGCATCGTGGTGCTGGCGGACGGCGAGATTGTCGAGGACGGTACGCATGCGCAGCTCGTCGAGGCGGGCGGCGAATATGCAAGCCTGTGGAGCCGCCAGACCGGCGCATTTTTGGAGGCTTAAGGTCCCCGTACGTGGGACAATCGTTTTTGTGAAGTTATGTTTCTGCCGATCCGAGGAGTCGTTATGCCACGCGAGACCAATGCCGCCAAACGCGAGCGCGCCGTTGAGGTGTGCGAGCGCCTTAACCGTCGCTATGGCCCGGTCGAGTGCTTTTTGGACCACGAGAATCCCTTTAGGCTACTTATCTCGGTACTGCTCTCGGCTCAGACGACCGACGCGCAGGTCAATAAGGTAACGCCCCAACTATTTGCCCAGTGGCCCACGTCCGAGGCCATGGCCGGGGCAAGTGTGACCGACGTGGCCGAGACCATCAAGTCACTCGGCTTTTATAAGAGCAAGGCCAAGCACGCCGTGGAGGCCGCGCAGATGATCGTTGCCGATTACGGCGGCGAGGTACCGGCCGACATGAAGGAGCTCGTCAAGTTGCCGGGTGTGGGACGTAAAACGGCGAACATCGTGCTCAACGTGGGGTTTGGCATTGTCGAGGGCATCGCGGTCGATACGCACGTCAACCGCATCGCGCACCGCCTGATGCTGAGCCCCAAGACGCATGCCAAAGAGCCGCTCAAGACCGAGCAAGATCTGCTCAAGATTCTGCCGCACGAGTATTGGGGATCGGTCAACCACCAGTGGATCACCTTTGGCCGCGAGATCTGCGACGCCCGCAAACCCAAGTGCGATGAGTGCCCGCTGGCAGACCTTTGCCCCAGCGTGCGTGTGATGGGGTAGGGGCCCGCCGCATTTTGCCGGCACCCGAGGACGGCGACTAATGTTGCGCAGCACATGTGGGTCGCGAGGGCTCAATATGATGGCGACAGATGCCGTTTGTTGTGAGGGGATGCCCGAATATGTCTTGCACCAAGTGTGGCTCCGAGATGCCCGACGGAACTGATTTTTACACGAACTGCGGGGCTGGGCATGCGCTTGAGCAGGAGTATATGTTGCTTCCTGTCGCCTCATGCAAAAATGTGTTGCTAATTTAGAAGCCTATTCAAGCGCGCCGAAGTCGTGGCGTGCTGGCGTAGCATGAACAAAAAATCAAGCAATGGAGGGCAACGTGGCAACATTGAAGACGCGAGAGCTTGAAGATTATTTTGAGCGCATTGTGCGCACGCGCGAAGGTGACCTACCTGGTCGTCGCAAAGGCGACGAATACTTGTCTCAAACCCATGCACTCTACCATGGCGACCCTGCGCCCTGGGCTTTAACGCCAAAGATATTCGATAAGGATATGACGGCGCTTCTTAAGGAGGCGGCCGAGCGCATGTACGGCATTATGGACAAGGTGACACGGGCGTTTTGTTCCGATGCCTCCGTGCGTGCATGGTTTCGCATGGATCCGGCTTTTGCTGACCTGTGCGCAATGGATGCCGGCTATGATTGCCAGATCCCCCTTGCGCGCGTTGATATCTTTCTTGACGAGGACGCCGGTTCGTATACGTTTTGCGAGCTCAATACCGATGGCAGTGCTGGAATGGTAGTGACCGATGCGGTCTGTCAGGCAGTGCGAATGACGCCTTCCTTTGAGGAGTTTGCATCCGACCACCCCGGCTTTCGGCAGTACGATTTATGCGGCAGCTGGATAGATGCATTGTTTGAGACCTATGCAGAGTGGGAGCTGGCCCATCCTCGCCGCACCGAGGATGGTGCGCGATCGGACGACGGGGCCTGCGTTGACGAGGGGCTCTATGCACCGCAATC
Source organism: Collinsella aerofaciens (assembly GCF_901212495.1). GTDB lineage: Bacteria > Actinomycetota > Coriobacteriia > Coriobacteriales > Coriobacteriaceae > Collinsella > Collinsella aerofaciens_H. The sequence continues at coordinate 10,016 of NZ_CAAKNY010000043.1, forward strand.
AAAGATATATCCTGCTTCGGTGGCAATCGTCGACTATTCGGAAAGCATCGACTTGGAAGATGCAGCTCATTTTGTCGACCTTATGAGGCAGCGGGGCGTAGTCGCACGCTTTGCGGATGTGCGTGACCTGCGGATTGTCGAAGAAGAGGGCGGTGCTAGGCGCCTGTGCGATGCCGCTGGTCCTATTGATTGCGTTTGGCGGCGCGCGGTGACCGGCGAGCTGTGGGATAAGCCGTGCGACGGACGCTCGGCCTTAATCGAGGCTGCCCAAGAAGGGCTTGCATGCATCGTCGGTGGTTTTAGAACGTGGCCGTGTGCGACTAAGACCGTATTTGCGTTTTTGTGGTCTCGAGCCGGGCAGTCCTTGTTGAGCCCTGAGGAGCAATCGTTTGTACGGGAGCATGTGCCCTATACCGAGATTTTGGACGAAAGCACCCAGTTGTCGAGATTTGCCGAAAAGGATCGATGGATTGTCAAGCCGTGCGGCGGCTACAACGCGGTTGGCGTTGTCGCCGGTTTGGATGTCACGGAACGGGAATGGTCCCAGGTGCTTGCTCGCGCTGTGGCAGCTGGGGCGATTGTGCAGGAGTATGCTCAGCAGTATCAGACTCCCTGCTTGCGCGGAACGCTTGTCGATGGGCCGCATCGAGGAGAGGCGCCCAAAGGACTTGTGGATGATCTTGGTTTTGCGCCCGCTTCTAATATGGAAGGCCTGTACCTGTATCGCGGCCGTTTTGCGGGCGTGTACACACGCGTCGGTTTTGCCAACACCATAGGTGAGTGGACGAGCCGCCTGAACGTTGCGAGCTTTTTTGAGGAATAGCCGTTTCTTGGGGCACCTTCCGTGGTTGCGGCGTTCGACGTGACGGGGAGATTTTGGCGGGGCCGGTGAGTTCAGTTCTGTCTGGCGTTTTTGTTGCGGGGCTGGGTGTACGCCTGAGCTGGAGTCCCCTCCATGCGCTACCATGACAGGCAACGAATTTGACGAACGACCCGTCGAGCTTGCCTCGGCGGGCTTTTGGCGTTGCAATGCCGGAGGAACAGCATGCTCATTCACCGTATAGCCGCGCAGCTCTACACTGCCGAGGCGCTGCAGACCGTCGAGGCCGGGCTCGATTCTGGCGAGGACGTGACGCTGGCCGTGTCTCAGTCGGGCCGAACGCTTATGGCCGCCGCCCAGTTTGCGCGTCGTCCACGCCCCACGGTCTACATCGTGAGCGGCGAGGATGCGGCCGATCGCGCCGCACGCAGCCTTGCCGCCTACGTGGGCCTGGCGCACGTGTGCCGCTTTCCCGAGCGCAAGGACTACCCTTGGCGCGAACAAGCGCCCGACGATGCCGTGGTGGCGCAGCGCTGCGAGGCGCTGGGGCGCATCGTGCGCGGAGACAACTGCATCATGGTCGCCTCGGCCCGCGCACTGCTGCGCTGCGTGCCGCCGGTCGAGAGCCACTACTGGGAGTCCACTACTTTTGCGGTGGGCGAGGAGATTCCCTTTGACGAGGTGCCGCAGCGTCTGGTGGGCATGGGCTACACCAATGCCGGTGCCGCCGACGCGCCCGGCCTGTTCCGTGTGCACGGCGACACCGTCGAGGTGTTTCCCGCGCAGGAAAAGGCGCCTGTGCGCATTGAGTTTTTCGGCGACGAGATCGACCGCATCCGCCGCATGGTGAGTTCAACGGGCCAGACCATCGGCAACGAGGACAGCATCGAGATCTTCCCGTGCCGCGAGCTCGCACTCACCGACGACGCCGTCCACAACATGCATGTGGCGCTCTACCGCGCCAGCCAGGACGACAGCAAGTTGGCGGCGCTGCTCGAGATGGTGGATGCGCGCATCGTCACGCCCGAGCTCGACCGTTTTTTGCCGGTGATGTACGGCCAGACCGTGAGCCCGCTGTCGCACGTGAGTGGCAAGGCGCTCGTGGTGCTGTCCGAGCCGCGCTCGCTGTTCGACGATTGCCTGCGTGCCTACGAGGATATCGAGGCCCGTGCCGGCGAGGCGGGGGTCGACCGTCTGGACGGCCTGTACGTGCGCGCCCAGCAGCTCGACTTTGGTGCTCAGCAGCGCCTGAACTACGTGAGCCTGATCCGTGCCGGCGGTGCGGTTACGGCGGAGCTCAAGATTGAGCAGCCAGCTATTGCAGGCTCGGATAACCGTTTTATGACGCGCATCCAGGAGGTCGTGGGCAAGCGCTATGCCTGCGTGTTTGCCATTCCCGACCGCGGCGCGCGCGAGTCGATGGAGCTCACCTTTGGCGACGAGGGCATTACCTTTGAGGAATCGCTGACCGCGGCGCCCGAAAATGCCGGCGCTATCGGCGACCGCGTACGCGTGGCAGCGGCGGATTCTGCCGACCGTGCAGCCCGCCAGGATGCCCATGCTGCGATTCGCGAGCGCAAGGCCGACGCGCTCAACGCCCGCTCGCTCGAGGCGGGTGCCGCCCAGGCTGCCGCCGGCGCCGCCGTGCCCACCATCTCGCGCGGACGCGTGACCTTTGTCGATGCCGCCTTGCCGCAGGGCGTGGTGGTGCCCGACGCCAACCTGGCTGTGTTCTCAATCGCCGACCTCAACGCCCGCATGGATGCCAACCGCGCGCGCAGCCGCCGCAAGGTTGACATTACGCAGATTACCTTCCCGTTTAAGCCGGGCGACTACGTGGTGCACGCTACCCACGGCATCGCGCTCTTTAGCGAGATCGCGCGCCAGGAAGTGGGCGGCAAGGAGCGCGACTACTTTTTGCTGGAATATGCCGATGGCGACAAGCTCTACGTGCCGCTGGAGCAGGTTGACCGCATCACGCGTTACGTTGGCCCCGACGGCGACAAGCCGCGCCTGACCAGGCTCAACACCGCCGACTGGACGCGGGCTACCAACAAGGCGCGCAAGAATGCCAAAAAGCTGGCGTTTGACCTGGTCGACCTGTATACGCGCCGCTCGTCGATTACCGGTATCGCCTGTCCGCCCGATACGCCCGAACAGATCGAGATGGAGCAGAGCTTCCCCTACGACGAGACGCGCGACCAGCTGGAGGCTATCGCCGACATCAAGGCCGACATGGAGGCGCCCAAGCCCATGGACCGCCTGCTGTGCGGCGACGTGGGCTTTGGCAAGACCGAGGTCGCCCTGCGCGCGGCCTTTAAGTGCGTTGACTCCGGCCGCCAGGTCATGGTGCTCTGCCCCACGACCATTCTGGCCCAACAGCACTACGAGACGTTCTTTGAGCGCTTTGCCCCGTTTGGCCTGGAGGTCGAGGTGCTCAGCCGCTTTCGCACGCCGGCGCAGCAAAAGCGTGCGCTCAAGGCGTTCGCCGAGGGCACGATCGACGTGCTTATCGGCACGCACCGCCTGCTTTCGGCCGATGTGAACCCCAAAAACCTGGGCTTGGTGATCATCGACGAGGAACAGCGCTTTGGCGTGCAGCATAAGGAACAGCTCAAGAACCTGCGCGAGCAGATCGACGTGCTCACGCTTTCGGCCACGCCCATTCCGCGAACCATGCAGATGGCCACGAGCGGTGTGCGCGATATGAGCCTGATCACCACGCCGCCGACCGGGCGCCGTCCCGTGATCGTGCACGTGGGGGAGTACGATCCCGACGTGGTGAGCGCGGCGATTCGCCTGGAGGTGGGCCGCGGCGGTCAGGTGTACTACGTGTCCAACCGCGTCAAGACCATCGACGACGCCGTGGCGCGCGTGCACGAGGCCGCGCCCGAGGCGCGCGTGGGCGTGGCACACGGCAAGATGAGCCCGCGCGAGGTCGAGGACGTGATGATCGAGTTCGCGACCAAGAAGATCGACGTGCTCATCGCCACGACCATCGTGGAGAGCGGCATCGACAACGCGACGGCCAACACGCTCATCATCGAGGATTCGCAGCGTCTGGGTCTGGCACAGCTCTACCAGCTCAAGGGCCGCGTGGGCCGCTCTGCCACGCAGGCCTACGCGTACTTTATGTTCCCGGGCGAGCTGCCGCTCACCGAGGAGGCCACGGCACGCCTGACCGCACTGTCCGAGTTCCAGGACCTGGGCAGCGGCATGCGCATTGCCATGCGCGACCTGGAGATCCGCGGTGCCGGTTCGCTTATGGGTGCCGAGCAGCACGGCAACCTATCGAGCGTGGGCTTTGACCTGTTTACGCAGATGCTGGGCCAGGCCGTGGCTGAGGCGCGCGGCGATGACGATGCCGGCATGGAGGCGGCGAGCGTGGGCATTAACCTGCCGGCCGATTACTTCTTGTCCGAGGAGTACCTACCGGCGGTGGACCAGCGCGTGCTCGTGTACCGCAAGCTCGCGGCGGCCGAGGACCTGGAGAGTATCGACGAGGTGCAGGAAGAGACCGAGGCCGCGCACGGTGAGCTGCCACTGGCAGGACTCAACCTGTTCAACCGCGCGCGCATCCGTATCCGCGGCGAGCGCTTGGGGCTCGAGAGCGTTACGCTCAGCGGTGGGCGCATTACCTTCCTGGGCGTTGACGTTCCCAAGAAGGTAGCCTTTGAGCTTAAGACCCGCTATGGCGCGGTGAACTTCCCCAAAAGCCGCAAGCTGTCGGTGCCCTACAAGGCCGGCGCCGGGGCGGGCAGCGGCCTGGGCCGCGGCCTTGACGCCAGCGACGGCACCGGTCCGGTGGCAGCCGCCCTCATGCTGCTGCAGCAGCTGGGCGCGAGCGACGACGACTAATTGGGGTGACGCTGCAAACGCCCCATTTGGGCAATCTGTCCCTCACTCGTCGGTCGCGTACTCAAGTACGCTTCCCTTCTCTTTCGGGCCACCTTGCCACAAATGGAACGTTTTCGCTTACTTATGCTCAACCTGTAAGGGTTTTTACGGGACAAAGCTATCTTCGTCTCACTCACATTGCAGGTTGACCGCCCTTCACCCGACCGAAAGGAAAGTATGTTCGGGTACATCTATAAGAAAGATGTCGCCATTATCGCGGTTGTTCTGGCCTTTTGTCTGCTCGTTGGGTCGTTTTTCGATTATCAGATCTCGAGTGCGCTGTTCAACTCGTCCAGCCTGTTCGGCCGCTTTGTCGAGGCGGCCGGTGAGCTGCCGTTCGAGCTGACGGCAAGCGTTGCGGGCGTTATGCTCGTGCGCTCGGCACGCCCCGATTCCAAGGCGAGCAAGTGGCTCGCCGCGCTGGGCATTTTGATCAACGTTGGCCTGGTCGGCTACGAGATTATCGGATCGCTGCGCGTCGGCGGCAAGCTTATTGCGTTTCAGCTGGTGCTGACGTTTACGCTGGTCATCGCGGCCAACCTCATCGCCTATCGCCTCACGCGCGACACCGACCCCGACGATCTCACGCGCTGGGCGCTGATGGTGCTTGCCGTGTGGGTCGCTCAGGCCATCATCCTCAACGTGATTGTCAAGCCGCTGTGGTCGCGCCCGCGCATGCGCGTGATCGAGGTCACGCCGGGGCTCAATTTTCAGCCGTGGTGGGTAATCGGCAATCCCGATAAGTGGAGCTATATTGCGGCCGGCGTAATCAAGGACGGCTTTAAGTCGTTCGCGAGCGGGCACACGGCGCACGCGGCGATCGGCCTTATGCTTGCGGGGCTTCCCGCGGCGGCCTTTACGGAAAAGCCTTCGCGTCGTCGCGTGGTCTTTTGGGTGGCGGCGGCCGTCGCGGCGCTCGTCGCCTTTGGCCGTATCGTGATCGGTGCACACTTTTTGACTGACGTGAGCTGCGGCTTTGCCCTGGTGTTGGCACTTGAGTGCCTTGCCGCGCGCGTTGCCTATCCGCACGGCGTACAATAGCCCCACCTGAATCATCTGGTCGATACCTGGTAAGAGAGGATTGCCATGCTCGCGTTCAACAACGACTATTCCCACGGCGCACACCCGGCGGTGCTGCAGGCGCTCGTCGACACCAACATGGAGCCGCAGCCCGGCTACGGCACCGATGCGCATACCGAGCGTGCCAAGCAGCTTATCCGCGAGGCCTGTCAGGCCCCCGATGCCGACGTGTTTTTGCTGGTGGGCGGCACGCAGACCAACGCGACGGTGATTGACATGCTGCTCGCGCCGTACGAGGGCGTCGTTGCTGCTGAGACTGGCCACGTCGCCTGCCACGAGGCGGGCGCCATCGAGTTTGGCGGCCACAAGGTGCTCACCATCCCCGGCTACGAGGGCAAGATGCACGCCGAGGACCTCAAGAACTATATCCAGGTGTTCTACGAAAACGAGAGCTACGAGCATACGGTGTTCCCGGGTGCCGTGTACGTGAGCCTATCGACCGAGTACGGCACGCTGTACTCCAAGACTGAGCTCGCGGCGATTCATGCAGTGTGCCAGAAGCGCGATATTCCGCTGTTTGTGGATGGCGCCCGCCTGGCCTATGCGCTGGCGGCCGATGAGTGCGACATTACCCTGCCCGAGCTGGCGCAGCTGTGTGACGTGTTCTACATCGGCGGCACAAAGTGCGGCGCCCTGTGCGGCGAGGCCGTGGTGTTTTGCGGCATGCACGCCCCGGCGCACCCCATTCCGCGCATTAAGCAGCACGGCGCGCTGCTTGCCAAGGGCCGCCTGACGGGTGTGCAGTTTGAGGCGCTCTTTACCGATGGCCTGTATTATGAGATTGGTCGGCAGGCGATTGAGACGGCTCAGGCGCTGCGCCGCGTGCTGCACGAGCGTGGCTACCAGTTCTTTTTGGAGACGCCGACCAACCAGCAGTTCGTGATTCTGCCCAACGAGGATATGGCCCGCATTCGCGAGCATGCCTCGATCGAGTACTGGGAAAAGTACGACGAGACCCACATGGTGGTGCGCTTTTGCACCAGCTGGGCCACGACGCAAGAGGACATCGATGCGCTGGCGGCGGTTCTGTAGGTTGATGTGACGAAGAGGGCCGCCTTGCGCTTGGATTTGGCGTGGGGCGGCTCTTGCTTTTGAGGGGGAGGGGCTGTATGCCCGAGAAATCCGAGATGTCCGAGCCGACGATTCGCCTGGCGACGCCCGATGATGCGCCGGCGTTGCTTGCCATCTATGAGCCGTATGTGCGCCAGACGGCGATTACCTGCGAGTACGAGGTGCCGAGTGTTGAGGAGTTCGCCGGGCGCATCGAGCGTACGCTCAAGCGCTATCCGTACCTGGTGATGGAACTGGACGGGCGCCCGGTGGGGTATGCCTATGTGAGCGCGCTCAACAGCCGCGAGGCGTACGACTGGTCGGTCGAGACGTCGATCTACCTGGCGCGCGACGTGCGTCATGGCGGGCTGGGCCGCAAGCTGCACGATGCTCTTAAGCAGTGCCTGGTCGCGATGGGCATCACCAATATGTGCGCGCTCATCGCCGTGCCGCACGACAAGGACGACGAGTACCTGACGCACAACAGCCAGGATTTCCATGCCCATATGGGATATCGCCTGGTGGGCGCCTTTGATCGCTGCGCCCAAAAGTTCGGCCGCTGGTACGACATGTGCTGGATGGAGCTGGTCCTAGCCGAGCGCACACCCAACCAACCCAAGCCAACCTGGTTCCCCGACCTTCCCAAACCTACCATTTAGGGACAGGTTTATTTT
>NZ_CAAKNY010000043.1:17546-27650 GCF_901212495.1 Collinsella aerofaciens
TAAAGGCCGCCGCGAAGGATGTGAATCCCTTCGCGGCGGCCTTTGCGTTGGGCCGTTCGATTGATAGGTTCAACCTGCGGATGTAGCAAAACTCCAGATAAAACCGACCAAAATAAACCTGTCCCTTTTTAGTAGGGTTTTGGCTGTCTTGCGGTATCAAATCGCCGCAAGAAGCGCGGCGTTCGTACGCTTTTTTGACTCGAATCGTCCCGTCGAGACACCTTGCGAGCTAAGTGAGTAGACTTTTTGGCGCAAGGCGAGCACAAAGCGTATCTGCTTTAGTAAAACCGCAGGTCACAGAGGTGGCTGTTTTGGGTGTGCTCGGCAGGTCGCGAAAAGTCTACTCACTTAGGCTTACGGTGCTGGATATTCTGAGCAGGAACAGTTGAGCTTGGACGGCGCGTATTGCCAGGCGATGCCGGCACTTGCGCCATGCTGGCTTGAGATTTTATAAAAACCGCAGGTAAAACGCATATTAGTTAGTTTTCGCCTCGTTTAGTGCGCTAACCGATGGGTTCGGTGTATTTGGCGCGGTCGGTGCGTTGGATGCGCTTGGAGACATGGAGCGGGCGGCCGTCGGTGTCGTAGACGTAGTCGGTGATTAGGATTAGCGCCTGCCCGCGCTCGACGTTGAGTAAAAACGCCTCGTTTTGCGAGGCATAGCACACCTCAAAGGTCTTATGTCCCTGTGCCGGCGCACGATGGAACTCCTGGCGCAGCGTGGCGTAGAGTGAACCGTTGATATCGCGATCGATGAGCGACCCAAAGCTTGGCGGCAAATAGGTAGTCTCCAGGCACAGTGGCGCATCGTCCAGGTAGCGCAGGCGGACAAGTTTGACGAGCTTGCTGCCCATGGCGGCGTCAAAGAACTTAGCTATGCTGCCGGCCGCCTTGGCATAGCCCGAGTCCACGGTGCGCGTGGTGGGCTTCATACCCTGACCCTGCACCTGTGCCGTGTAGCTCGAAAACACCAGGTTGTTCTCGTGGAGCGCTGGCGTGTCGGCCACAAAGGCGCCGCGCCCGCGCTCGGTACGAATCAGACCCTCGTCAACTAACACCTTAAGCGCGTGGCGCACGGTGCTGCGCGAAAGCCCCGATTCGCCCATGAGCTCCATCTCGGACGGCAGCTTGTCTCCGCGCGCGTAGATGCCGGCGGCGATGCGGTCACGCAGCGTACCCGCCAAGCGTTCGTATTGGGCTAAGTTCTTTTTTGACGAAGTGCTCATGCGAACAACCTGTATCTAACTTGTATGCTTACTGAACTAAGCATGTATCCAACATGACAATAAAACCGCTGGTAATTGATTGTCGATAACTTTACCAGCATAATTTCTAAGACAAATATAGCATACAACTAGTCGACATCGCTAAAACATGTATGTAACTTATATGCCTGTGATGAGCATCAAACGAGAAGAAAGGCTGATGCACGATGACTACTCAGGAACAGGTTAAGGATGTCGTCTCCCAGGTTTTGGCTGACAAGGCAGACAAGGGCGGCATCAAGCGCGTCGTGTGGATCGGCGCCGGCGGATCCAACGGCGGCAACTATCCTGCCCAGTACTTTATGGAGCACGAGGCCACGCAGGTCGTGAGCTCCAGCTACACCAGCAACGAGTTCGTGCACGCCACCCCGGCCTACGTCAACGAGAACACCCTGGCCGTCGTCGTGTCCATGCGCGGCACCAAGGAGACCATCGTCGCCGCCCAGGTCGCCAAGGACCACGGCGCCAGCACCATCGCCATCTATGTTGACGAGTCCGGCCTCACCGAGGTCTGCGACTACAAGATCCAGTACGACAGCCTTGCCATCGACGAGTCCTGCATGGGCCGCACCAACTCCGCCGTCGTGACCATGATCGCCATGGAGCTCACGCAGCAGACCGAGGGCTATGCCGAGTACGAGACCGCTATGGCCGCTTTCGACTTGGTCGACCCCATCTATCGCAAGGCCGTCGAGTACACCCGTCCGCTTGCTGCCAAGTGGGCCGAGCAGAACGCCGACAAGCCCTGCATCAACGTCATGGCTCAGGGTCCGCTCTTTGGTGCCGCCTACGTCTTTAGCATCTGCAACGTGCAGGAGATGCTGCAGATCGACTCCTGCACCATCAACACCTGCGACTTCTTCCACGGTCCCTTCGAGATCTTGGACAAGCGTACCTCGCTGTTCCAGCTCATCAGCGTCGGCCGCAGCCGCTGCAACGACGAGCGCGGCATCCGCTTCGTCAACCAGTACGGTGGCGAGCGCGTCTATCAGCTCGACGCCAAGGAGCTCGGCCTCAACGACATCAAGGACAGCGTGAGCGAATACTTCAACCACCTGATCTTTGCGCCGATTCTCAACAACGTGTACATGCGCGCGCTCTCTGCCGTCACCCACAAGGACTACATGACGCGCCGCTACATGTGGAAGCTCGAGTATTAGGTCCGCCGTTCTACCGAACGGCGGACCAGCCGACGCTGCGCGGGCCGCATTTGGACAATCTGACGTTCAACTTCAAGGGCGCGACCAGAAGGTCAGCGCCCTTTCGTTTCACGTCACCTTGCCTCAAATGCGACCCGCTCGCTGACTTATGCTCAACCAGCGGTGCCTTAGACGTTGGTGTACTCATTGGGGACGTTCTTGGATGATTAGTCATCCAAGAACGTCCCCAATGAGTACCCAATGAGTATGTGGGGAAGCATATTTTCCCGTTCGCCGATTTCAGTCTTGATAAATGTATATAACGACTATAACGTAGCATGAAACATATTGGAAACAATACAGAGGAGGCTGCGTTGAAGAAAAGCAATCTGGGCTATGTGCTGGTGCTGATCGCCGCGCTTATGTGGGGCACCATCGGAATCTTTGTTAACGGAATATCGGCCCTGGGCGTTTCGTCCCAGAGCATGGCTGCCTTTCGCTTGTTGGTCGGTGCGCTTATCTTGGAGCCGGTCCTGATGTTTATGGGCTGCCGTTCGGGTGAGGGGTCTACCGTGGCTCAGGGCCCACTGGCTCTGTTCAAGGCAAGCCCTAAAGAGCTCGTTCCCTGCGCGCTTGTCGGTATCGTCGGTTTGGCCGCCGCTAACACCTGCTATTACGAGTGCATGGGCGAGGTGGGTATGTCCACGGCCTCGGTGCTGCTCTACACCTCGCCGGTGTTTGGCGTCATGCTCGGCCGCGTGCTTTATCGCGAGGACGTGACCCCCAACAAGCTCGTCGCCATCGTCTTCAACACTGTGGGTTGCGTGCTCGCGGTGACGAGCGGCGACCTGTCCGGTTTCCATTTCTCGGCTTGGGGCGTCGCGTCGGGTGTGATCGCTGGACTTTGCGGTGCACTGCTGGCTGTGTTTAGCCGTATGGCCACCAAGACGCTGCATCCGCTGGCGGTGACGTTTTGGGGCTTTGTCTTTGGCGGATGCTTTATGGCAGCGCTTTCGGCTCCGTGGTCCGATATGGCCTCGGCTATGTCCCCGCAGCTCATTTTGCTGTTCGGGGGCTTTGGCTTTATTCCGACAGCTCTTGCGTACATCTTCTATATGCAAGGCCTTTCGATGGATCTTGAGACGTCGAAGGTGCCGGTCGTGGCTTCGTTCGAAACCGTGGCGACCGTTCTGGTCGGTATTGGCGTCTATGCCGAGTCCTCCGGCGCGATCAAGGTCCTGGGCATTGTGCTGGTGCTCATGTCCATCCTGATTATGAACACCGACCTCTCCAAGCTGCGCAACAGCGTCATTGTCAAACGTATTGTCGAGAGCATGACCTTTAAGCCCAACGCGTGGTGGACGGAGAAATCGCAGGACATGGATCTGTTCCGCGAGCGCACGGGCATTGCTCTGGAGCCCACCGTGCAGGAAAGCCCCTGGTACTTCGTGCGATAGAAGATTGCGCGCAGGGTCTGACTTGGGGTTATCCAGCCAGCGCCGGCATACCCAGCCCCAACGTTTCAAGTACGTTAAACCCGTCAACGGTCGATTTTCACCCGCAAACGGTCTTTATACTAATTAGCAATATAAGCAACGTATAAGACGTTATAATGACCATAATGAAAAGGAGGAGGCAAGATGAATCAGATCATTCTCGCATCTCATGGTGGCCTGGCTGCAGGCGCCAAAGACACGCTCGAGATGGTTCTCGGCGACGTGTCGAACGTCCACGTCGTGTCGCTTGCTCGTGACGACAAGGAACCCATCACCAATAAGGTTGAGACTATGATCGCCACGTTCAATGCGGACGACACCGTATATGTGCTAACCGATATGCTCGGCAGCTCGGTCAACAACAGCGTGGTCGAGCTTTCCCGCAACGGTGCGGCATTCACGGTGATCAGCGGTTTCAACATTCCGCTGGCGCTGACGCTCGCTATGAGCCCCGTCCCCATCAAGGGTGCCGAGCTCGCGGCCCTCATCAACGAGGCCCGTACCGGTCTGACCAACCCCAACGCCCCGGTCGAGGTTGCCGCGGCTCCCGCCAAGAAGGCCAAGGTGCCCCGTCACAGCTCCGGTCCCGCCAAGATTGTCCTCGCGCGTCTTGACTACCGTCTGCTGCACGGCCAGGTCGTTTTTACCTGGACCACCAAGGTTCAGGCTGAGCGCATCATCGTCGTCGACAACGCTGCCGCCAACGATGACATCAAGAAGGACGCTCTTAAGCTGGCCAAGCCCCAGGGCGTTCGCCTGAACGTCTTCACCGTCGAGCGTGCCCTCGTCAAGATGGACAAGCTCAACACCCTCGGCGAGCGCGTCATGTTCATCTTTGGTAACACGGCCGAGATGCTGCGGTTCTGCCAGGGCTACAAGCTCGACGCCATCAACCTGGGCGCCACTGCCAACCACGACGGTGCCGATCAGATTGGCGGCAAGGACAGCTCCGTCTTCTTCGACGCCACCCAGAAGGCCGACGTCAACCAGCTGCTCGACATGGGCATCAAGCTCTACGTCCAGCAGACCCCTCCATATCAGAGCGTCGACATCGACGCCAAGCTGTGATCAACCAGGCCTTTGCCTGACTGAAAGGAGAAGGGTATGAATACGTTCATCAGTGCGGTGCTCGTCGGCCTCGTCGGCGTGTTCTGCATGTGGGACTCCCGCCTGCTCGGTCGTCTTAACTTCGAGCAGCCCCTCGTTGGCGCTACGCTCGTCGGTCTGCTGCTGGGCGATGTGCCCACCGGCCTTGCCGTCGGTGCCGCCGTCGAGCTCGTGTCCATGGGCCTGGTGCAGGTCGGCGCCGCCGTTCCGCCCGATATGGTCCTGGGCGGCATCGTGGCCGCTGCCTTTGCGTGCCTGACCGATGCTTCTGCCGAGACCGCCATGACGATCGCCATCCCGGTCGCCGTCCTGGGTCAGCTTCTCGGCATCGTGTTCCGTTCCATCATCGCCGCCCTCACCCATGTGGCGGATAGCGCGATCGATAGCGGAAAGTTCAAGACCGCTTACCGTATGCATATCTGCGCCGGCTCTGGTCTGTACGCCGTCATGTACTTCCTGCCGATCTTCCTCGCTGTCTTTGTTGGCACCGACCTGGTTCAGGCCATCGTCAACATGGTTCCCGAGTGGCTGTCCACTGGTCTTAACGTTTCGACCAAGATCATGACCGCCTACGGCTTGGCCCTGCTGCTCACCATGATGATCAAGAAGGGTATGACTCCGTTTCTGTTCATCGGCTTCCTGCTCGCCGCTTACCTCAAGCTGTCCGTCATCGCGGTCGCTCTGATCGGTGTGTGCCTGGCTATCATCTTCATGGGCTTCAAGTTCAACGGTTCCCATGCAGCTGCTGGTGTCGATTCCGACTACGATCCGCTCGAAGACGACGAAGACTAAGGAGGAACACACTATGGCAACCGCAACCAAGGACGTGTCCCTGAACAAGAAGGTTAGCCAGTTCTTCTGGCGCTCCTGGGCCATCCAGGCCTCTTGGAACTACGAGCGTCAGATGAACATGGGCTTCCTCTACGGCATGGTTCCCACGCTCGACCGCCTCTATCCGGATGAGTCCGACCCCAAGCAGCTCGCTGCTAAGAAAGAGGCTTACCACCGTCACATGGCGTTTTACAACTGCACTCCGCAGACGAGCGCTTTCATCCTGGGCCTCGCCGCCTCCATGGAGGAGGAGTACGCCAAGGATCCCGAGAACTTCGATCCCGATTCGATCAACGCGGTCAAGACCTCCCTCATGGGCCCGCTTTCCGGTATCGGTGACTCCTTCTTCCAGGGCACCATCCGCGTTATCGCCTTTGGCCTGGGTGTTCAGCTGGCTCAGCAGGGCTCCATCATGGGCCCGATCCTGGCCATGCTCATCTCCATCGTCCCTTCTGTGCTGATCACTTGGTTCGCAGCCAAGATGGGCTATCAGGGCGGCCACGAGTACCTGAGCAAGCTCCAGGGCGGCGACCTCATGGAGAAGCTCATGTATGTCTGCGGCATCGTGGGTCTTATGTCCGTGGGCGGCATGATCGCCACGCTGATCGGCGCCACCACCCCGCTGAAGTTCGCTGAGGGCACCGTCGTGATCCAGGACATCCTGGACGGCATGATGCCCCAGATGATCTCCCTTGGCCTCACTGGCCTTATGTACTGGCTCATCAAGAAGAACGTCAACACCGGTTGGCTTCTCGTGATCGCCATCGTGGGCGGCATCGCCCTCTCCGCGGCCGGCATCCTGGCCTAGTCGCGGCCAAGCGCCTAACCGCTTTCTCCCGGGGGCCTGCCTGGCATCCCATACCCCAGGCAGGCTCCCATCCCTAAATGTGTCAAAGGGACAGTCCCTTTGACACATTCTCAACGGGCCGGCGACTCGGTCCAAATCACGGTAACCCTGTGTGCGTCCGGCAAAGTGGCGCCGCAAAAAACGAAAGGAATGTGTCAGATGTACGAGATCGACCTTAACCTCCCTAAGCAGATCGTCGCTGACGTCCTGTCCAACCACGAGATCCACAGCGTCGCCTTCGTCGGCTGTGGTGCCTCCATGTCCGACCTCTACCCCGCCAAGTACTTCCTGGCCAACAACACGGACAAGCTGAACGTTCAGATCTTCACCGCTAACGAGTTCAACTACGACACGCCTTCCTGGGTCAACGAGCACACCTTCGTGATCACCTGCTCCCTCGGTGGCTCCACGCCCGAGACCGTCGAGGCCAACAAGACCGCCAAGAAGCACAACTGCCCGGTCGTTTCCCTCACCAACAAGGCTGGCTCCGCTCTGACCGTCGACGCTGACCACGTCATCGTTCACGGCTTCCACGCCAACTACGCTGCCAAGTGCGAGAAGCCTGGCTACGCCATCGCTCTTGCTCTCGAGATTCTTCAGCAGACCGAGGGCTATGACCACTACGAGGACATGATCACCGGCCTCACCAACGTTTTCGATCTCTGCGAGAACGCCGCTCAGCACTGCAAGAAACTCGCCAAGAAGTTCGCCGAGGACTTCAAGGACGACAAGATGATCTACTTCATGGCTTCCGGTGCCTCCGAGAAGATGGCCTATTCTCACGCCGCCTTCCTGTTCACCGAGATGCAGTGGATCGACGCCGCCGCCTACAACACCGGCGAGTACTTCCACGGCCCGTTCGAAGTTTCCACCGAGGGTAAGCCCTACGTCTTCTTCATGTCCGATGGCGCCACCCGTCCGATGGACGCCCGCGCCCTCACCTTCCTTGAGCGCATGGGCGCCAAGGTCGCTCTGATCGACTCCAAGGACTACGGCCTAGCTGACGCCGTGCCCGCGAGCGTCGTCACCTACTTCAACCCGCTGCTGCACCTCGCCGTTATGCGCGAGTACGGCAACCAGATCGCCGAGGCTCGTCAGCACCCGCTGACCATGCGTCGCTACATGTGGAAGCTCTCCTACTAATCACAAGTAAGTAGACCTTACGGGTTGATTGAGAGGGGATGGGGTTTGCACCCCATCCCCTTTTTTGCTCTGGGGAGGGCGTGTCTGTCGCGCTATAAAACCCCAGATAAAACCTACCAAAATAAACCTGTCCCTTTTTGGCAGGTGGGAGGAGATGCGTATGATCAAGGCAGTGCTGTTTGACATGGACGGCGTGCTGGTCGATACCGAGTGGTTCTACAACCGTCGTCGCGTGGCGTTTATGGAAGAGAAGGGCTTCCACTTTGACGAGATCCCCGATCTTTCGGGGTCTAACGAGCCTGCCATTTGGGAGGCGCTGGTGCCCGCCGATGTTGAGCTGCGCGAGCGCCTGCGCGTGGAGTACAAGCAAGTCTACAGCCCGGACCATCCCGTTCCGTATGCCGAGCTGCTCAACGAGCAGACGGGGCCGGTGATGCGTGAGCTGCACGAGCGCGGCGTAAAGTGTGCCATCGCGAGCTCGTCCTATCGCGAGCTCATTGACGAGCTGGTGGAGATTGCCGGTATCGCTGACGTGCTGGACTACACCATCAGCGGTCACGAGTGCAGTGCGTTTAAGCCCGACCCCGAGATTTACCTGCGTGCCATGGAGGCGTTGGGTGTTGAGCCTGCCGAGTGCCTGGTTATCGAGGATTCGCCTTTGGGTATCGAGGCTGGCAAGCGCTCTGGTGCTCGCGTTCTGGCGCTGCGTCCGCACGAGGGCGTCAACCTGGATCAGTCCGCCGCCGACGTTGTCATCGACAACCTGTCCGACATTTTGGCCGCTTTGTAGTGTCAATCTGCCGCGAGAAGCACTGGTTCACGCGTCATTTGCTGCGGATTGGCTTAATTTGGCATCAATTTAGATCCGTTTGGCTTCGACTCAAGCTAAGTGAGTAGACTTTTTGGCGCAGGGCGAGCACAAAGCGTATCTGCCTTAGTAAAACCGCAGGTCACAGGGGTGGCGGTTTTGGGTGTGCTCGGCAGGTCGCGTAAAGTCTACTCACTTAGAATTTGGGCTCTTCGTTGTGGGGTTGCCGGTCCCGTTTTGGTTGTCGAGAGAGGGTGAATTGAAGCGTCCCCGCGCGCTCCATGCTACAATCGCCGGCATGCCCCACAACTACATCTGCCCTTGAAAGGAGCCTACGTGGCGAACGCCATCGATCAGCTCACGGACCGCGTGCTCGTGCTCGGCCGCCTCATCATCGTTCGCCGCGCCATCACCGCCGTGGCGGTCATAATTTCCGCCGTTCTCCAGACATTCCTGATCCAGGCGTTCATTCAACCCGCCGACCTGCTTCCGAGCGGCCTCACCGGCGTCGCGGTCCTACTCGATCGCGTTACCTCGCTGGGCGGCGTTCGTATCGACATCTCGCTCGGCATGCTCGCGCTCAACATCCCCGTGGCGCTCCTATGCTGGAGCGGCATTAGCAAGCGCTTCGTCATCTTCTCAATGATGCAGGTCATGCTCTCGTCGCTGTTCCTCAACGTCTTTCACTTCGCGCCGTTTTTGGGCGACAAGATCATGCTCATTATTTTTGGCGGCGTGGTCTCGGGTCTGGGCGCTGCCATCGCGCTTAAGTCCGGCGCATCCACCGGCGGTACCGACTTTATCGCGCTGTGGGTTTCCAACCACACGGGTAAGACCATCTGGGGTGTTATCTTTGGTTTCAACTGCCTTATCCTGGCAATCTTTGGTTTTATGTTTGGCTGGGACAACGCAGCGTACTCCATCGTGTTCCAGTTTATTTCGACCAAGACCATCGACAGCTTCTATCGTCGCTACGACCGCGTGACGCTGCAGATCACGACGCGTAAGGCGGACGAGGTCATGACCGCCTATGTTGACCATTTTCAGCATGGTATTAGCTGCGCCGAGGTCATCGGCGGATATAGCCGCGAAAAGATGTACCTGCTGCACGCCGTTGTCTCGACCTACGAGAGCCAGGACATTATCAAGCTGGTGTGCGACATTGATCCCGGCGCTGTGATCAATGTGTTCCATACGCTCAACTTTGTGGGCGGCTGGTGGGGCGGTCATGTCGACGAGCCCATGCCCACGGCCGTACCCGATCCCGACAAGCCCGCGCGCATGGCCGGCAGGCAGGCGCGCCTCATCGAGCAAGACAGCCTGCAGCAGGACGACGGCAAGTAGGGTTTTGGCATTTTGCCGGCCCGACGCAACCCTGTCCGCTTGAGCCCCTCGAAGGCCCCGTTGCTTTCGAGGGGCTTTCGTTTGCCCAGATAAAACCTACCAAAATAAACCTGTCCCTTTTTGG
>NZ_CAAKNY010000044.1:0-4550 GCF_901212495.1 Collinsella aerofaciens
CGCCCTTTCATTTCACGTCACCTTGCTCGCGTGTACGGGCTTTCGCTGACTTATGCTCAACAAGGGCGGTTGGAAGCGCGCATTGGGGACAGGCTTAAATGAGTGCCCACTCATTAGGTACTCATTTAAGCCTGTCCCCAATGAGTAGCTGGGCGCCAAGGACTGTCCCCGGCTGTCGGCAGAAAGGGAACGTCCCTAACTGCCGGGCTAAGAGCGTCCAACGGCAAGTCTGAGCAACGATTATTGGATATTTTTTAGTCGAATGCTCGAATTTAGTGCTGCGCTACCGCATAAAAGGCGGCGTTTGTGTATCGCAATTGTAACATTCGGGTTTCCAAACGGGTCAAGCAGGGCGTTTTGAGGTCGGCGTGTTTATGCAAAGGCTAATATTGATAACCCAAAAGAGCTTAATGCGACTTGGGGCACACGGGTACCCCAGTTTATGGCAGATTAGGAAGGAACTCGTTCATGTCCGACATGATTCAGATCAAAGGACTTAACAAATACTTCGGAGACCTGCACGTTCTGAAGGACATCGACCTCACCGTTAAGGCTGGCGAGAAGGTCGTCATCATCGGGCCGTCGGGCTCGGGTAAGTCGACTCTCATCCGTTGCGTAGATTACCTCGAGGAGCCCACGTCGGGTGAGGTCATCATCGACGGCACGCCGCTCACCAAGAAGAACCACCTGGAGATGGCTCGCAAGTACAGCTCCATGGTGTTCCAGCAGTTCAACCTCTATCCCAACATGACGGTGCTCGGCAACCTCACGCTTGCTCCCATCAAACTGCAAAAGAAGAGCAAGGAAGAGGCGACCAAGACGGCCATGGCCGCGCTCGAGCGCGTCGGCCTTGCCCAGAAGGCCGGCGAGTATCCGCAGAACCTTTCGGGTGGCCAGCAGCAGCGCGTAGCCATCGCCCGCGCCCTGTGCACCAAGCAGCCCATCATCCTCTTTGACGAGCCGACCTCCGCACTCGATCCCGAGATGGTCCAGGAGGTGCTCGACGTTATGGTCGAGCTCGCGCAGGAGAACATCACCATGATCTGCGTCACGCACGAGATGGGCTTTGCGCGCCAGGTGGCCGACCGCGTCGTGTTTATGGACGACGGCCAGATTCTGGAGGAGGGCACGCCCGATCACTTCTTCGAGAATCCGGAGAATCCGCGTTGCCGCGACTTCCTGTCCAAGATTCTCCACTAACGACTAGCTCGTTTATTTGTTTTTGATTTCGTGTGCGGCTTGCCGCATCGAGATATGCCGAATGGGTTCGGCAGCACGGCGGCTGCGTCGCCTTGCAATGCGTATCACGTGGAAGGGGTACCAACAATGGATATGTCTCGTCGTCAGTTTTTGCAGGTAGCCGGTATGGGCATCCTGAGCGTTGCCAGCATGGGCACGCTCGCCGGCTGCGGTTCGAGCAGCGATGGCAAGTCCGGTTCCGCCAGTGGCAGCAGCGACTCCAAGCTTGCCGCCATCAAGGACCGCGGTAAGCTCAAGTGCGGCGTCAAGAAGGACGTTATCGGCTACGGTTATCTCGATACCAAGACCAAGAAGTATGAGGGTCTCGAGATCGACCTGTGCTACCAGATCGCCGCTGCCGTCCTGGGTGTCTCGTATGACGAGGCCGTCGAGAAGGGGCTCTGCGAGTTCACCGACGTCACGCCCAAGACCCGTGGCCCGTTGATCGACAACGACCAGCTCGACATCATCGCCGCCACCTACACCATCACCGATGAGCGCAAGAAGAGCTGGGACTTCTCGACTCCGTATCGCACCGATCACGTCGGTATCCTGATCAAGAAGAAATCCGGCATGACCAAGATGGCCGACCTCGACGGCAAGATTATCGGCGTTTCCCAGGGTTCCACCACCAAGGACCTGGTGCTCCAGATGCTCAAGGATCAGAATGTCGACGCCACGCCCGAGTTCAAGGAGTTCCCGGACTACCCGTCCATCAAGAGCGCCCTGGACGCCGGCAACATCGATGCCTTCGCCATGGACCGCTCAACTCTCAAGGGCTACACCACGGACGACTGCGAGCTCCTGCAGCCCGATGTTGAGTTTGGCGCCCAGGACTACGGCGTGGCCACCAAGAAGGGCAGCGACCTGTCCAAGACCGTCGACGACACCGTCAAGAAGCTCAAAAAGGACGGCTGGCTCGACAAGGAATACACCAAGTGGGACCTGCTCTAACGTAAGCTCTTTGCCATCGTAACCAGCGCGATGGGCGCTTGCGATGGCCGTATATCGCCCGGATGCCCGTGCGTCCGGGCGATTTGTTAGGAAAGATAGGAAGGAACGCTCGTCATGCTCGATGGACTCCTCGATCCCATGCGATGGCAGATGACCTTTAGCGAGATGGATAGCTTTTGGGATGGCTTTTTCGTCACGCTGCAGGTCGTGGTCGCCGGCTTGGCGCTCTCGCTGATTCTGGGCACGCTGTTGGGCGTGTTTTCTACCACGCGCTCCCGCGTGCTGCGCGCGATTAGCCGCGTGTATGTTGAGTTCTACCAGAACACGCCACTGCCCGTTCAGGTGTTCTTTATGTACATGGCGGGCCCCCAGCTGCTCCAGGTCATTACGGGGGCGGACAGCCCCGTTCGCATCTCCTCGTTTGCGCTCGGCTTTTTAGGCGTCGGCCTGTATCACGCTGCCTATGTGTCCGAGGTTATCCGTACGGGTATCGAGGCGGTACCGCGCGGTCAGATGGAAGCGGCGCTTTCGCAGGGCTTTAGTCGCGTGCAAGCGTATCGCTACATTATTCTGCCGCAGACGTTTAAGGTCATCCTGCCTCCGCTGTGCAATCAGGCACTCAACCTGGTTAAGAACACGTCGGTGCTTGCGCTCATCGCCGGTGGCGACCTCATGTACAACGCCGATGGTTTTATCTCGACCTATGGCTACCTGCAGGGTTATATCCTGGCATGCGCGATGTACTTTATTATCTGCTTCCCGCTGGCGCTGCTCGTCCAATGGCTCGAGCGCCGCTCTAAGCTCCGTCCCCGCGCCAAGGTGATCCCCGGCGTGACCGATGTTGCCGCAAAGGAGGCGTAAGCGATGCAGGTTTTCAATGCCGACAACCTGAGCTTTATCATGCTCGGCTTTGCAAAGACGCTCGAGATTTCGTTCTTTGCCATCATCTTCTCCATCATCCTGGGCACCGTGCTCGCGATGATCAAGCAGTACTGCAGGGGCAAGCTGCGCCCGTTTTCGATTGTGGTGAGTGCCTATATCGAGCTGTTCCGCTGCACGCCTAACCTGCTGTGGATCCTGTTTATCTACTTCACCGTCAAGGGCGACGACGTGGTGATTTCGGTCTTGGCCTTTACGGTCTTTACCTCGGCGGTTATGGCCGAGATTATCCGCGGCGGCTTTAACTCGATTCCCAAGAGCCAGTTTGAGGCGGCGCAGAGCCAGGGTTTTGGCTTCTTTGCGACGATGCGCATGATTATCTTGCCGCAGACGTTCAAGACCATCATCCCCGCGCTCTTTAGCCAGTGCACGACGGTGATTAAGGACTCCTCGTATCTTGCGGGCATCAACGTTGCCGAGTTCATGTACTCCACCAAGGTCGTTATGGCGCAGACCTCGGAGCTTTCCCAGGTGCTTGCCCTGTACGGCTTTACCTTCGCGATGTACTTTATCCTCAACTTTGGTATCTCGCTGCTGGTGAGGGCATATCAGCGCCGCATCGTAGCCGCATAGTCCTGCTCCCCCAAGCACGGCACCCTGCCCCTCAATCATCGCTTGCGTACATTTAGTACGCGGCGCTCTTCTTGTGGGGCAATCTGCCGCACTTGGGAAACCAGGACGGTCGTAAGTGACAAAATGGGATTTAGGAATTGCCTATTTCCCGTTTGTTAGAAAGGAATCGCGATGAGCGATCTGGAGAACAAGAAGAGCCCCGTGGTCATTACCATCGCGCGTGACTTTGGTGCCGAGGGCCACGAGATTGGCCGTATCCTTGCCAACGAACTGGGGATTCCGCTGTATGACAACGAGCTGCTGGTGCGCGCGTCGCTGCGTGCGGGCGAGTCGCTCGATAAGATGGCCGCCTATGACGAGCGTCTGGCCGTGGAGAACATGGCGTTTCTGCCCGACCGCTACGACGCGCGCTCGTACTCGGACAAGTTGTTCCAAAAGATGAGCCAGGTGATTTTGGACCTAGGCGAGACCGAGAGCTGCATTATCGAGGGTCGCCTGTCCGACTACCTGCTGCGCAATAACCCCAATCACATTGCCGTATTGGTGACCGCTCCCTTTGAGGACCGCGTCGAGATTGTGCGCAAGAAGCGCGGCCTCAACAAAAAGAAGGGCGCCAAGCTGGTCAAACAGCAGCAGAAGGCGCGCGAGGCGTTCTATAAGCGCTACAGCGCCGGCAAGTGGAAGATGACGAGCGGCAAGGACATCGTCGTCAACCGCGCCAAGCTGGGCCGCGAGGGTTGCAAAGACGTTATCGCCGCCGCCTACCGCTACAAAGTGGCCCAGCTCGAAGGCTAACCAACCAAAACCACCACAAAGGGACAGGCACCTTTGTGGTGGTTTTTGTT
>NZ_CAAKNY010000044.1:4560-7473 GCF_901212495.1 Collinsella aerofaciens
TAGGCCGAGGGGAAGGCTTTGGTGGCAGCGCCCATCCTCGGCTTTTGCAAGATCTCAATCTGTAACACCAGGCGGGGAATTTGGCCTCTAGCTGTTACAGATTGAGATGAAACGGAGACAGCCGGCGCAATGTCTTGATCTGTAACAACTACGGGGCTCAACGGGACCTAACTGTTACAGATCGAGACAAACCGACCAGCCAGGCCCCCAACCACCACAAAGGTGCCTGTCCCCATCGTGGTGGTCGGGCGGCCGGCATAGAAAAAGTCCCCGCCGGGCGTGTGCTCGACGGGGACTTTGCCGTTTGATGGCTAGTGCTGCAGGTGATTACTCGCCCAGCAGACTCTTGGTGATGGATGCGGCGGCCTTTTTGCCGGCGCCCATCGCCAGAATGACCGTAGCGGCACCGGTGACGATGTCGCCGCCGGCCCAGATGCGGGGATCGGTGGTCTGGCCGGTCTCCTCGTCAGCGACGATGTAGCCCCACTTGTTGAGCTCCATCTTGCCGCCGATCTTGGCAGCGAAGGGGTTGGCGTTGGTGCCGATAGCCGAGATCGCGACGTCGCAGGGGATCTCCTCGATGGCGCCCTCGATGGGCATCGGGCGACGGCGGCCGGACTCGTCGGGCTCGCCGAGCTCCATCTTCTGGACCTTGACGGCGCACACGGAGCCATCCTCGCCAGCGACAAACTCGAGCGGGGAGACGAGCGGCAGAACCTCGACGCCCTCGGCCTTGGCATGGTGCAGCTCGGCACGACGGCAGGGCATCTCGTCCTCGGTACGACGGTAGGCGATGATGGCGTGCTCGGCGCCCAGACGCTTGGCGGTACGGACGGCGTCCATAGCTACGTTGCCGCCACCAAAGACGACGACGTTCTTGCCGTGCTTGGTGGGGGTGTCGTACTCGGGGAACTTGTTGGCCTTCATCAGGTTCACGCGGGTGAGGTACTCGTTGGCGAAGAAGACGTTGGGCAGGTTCTCGCCGGGGACGTTGAGGAACTTGGGCAGGCCAGCGCCGGTCGCCACGTAGATGGCGTCGAAGCCCTGCTCGAACAGCTCCTCGGCCGTGGCCATGTTGCCCACGACGGAGTTGTACTCAAACTTGACACCCATGTCCTCCAGGCCGTCGATCTCGCGCTTGACGACCGCCTTGGGCAGACGGAACTCGGGGATGCCGTAGACCAGCACACCACCGCCGGTGAAGAATGCCTCGAAGACGGTGACGTCAAAGCCGTTGCGGGCGAGCTCGCCGGCGCAGGTGATGCCGGACGGGCCGGAGCCGACGACGGCGACCTTCTTGCCGTTCTTGGGGGCCATCTTGGGCGTGGAGGCGAGTTCGGGGCGGTCACCCAGGAAGCGCTCGAGCTGGCCGATGGCCACGGGCTCGGACTTCTTGCCACGGATGCACCTGCCCTCGCACTGGTTCTCCTGCGGGCAGACGCGGCCGCAGATGGCGGGAAGCATGGAGTCCTCGCGGATGGTATCGAGAGCGCCGCCGAAGTCCTTCGCGCGGATCTGCTCGATAAAGCGGGGGATGTTGATGTTGACGGGGCAGCCCTCAACACAGAACGGCTTCTTGCAGTTGAGGCAGCGCTCGGCCTCGGCCAGCGCCATCTCCTCGGTGAAGCCCTTGTCGACGGGGCGGAAGTCGCAGGCGCGCTCGGCAGCCGGCTCCTCGTTATCGGGGGTGCGGGGCGACTTCATATCGGCAACGAAACGACCGTTAACTAGTGGCATGCGCAGCTCTTTTCCTCATAGGCCTTGAGGGACTCGCCCTCTTCGGAACGGTAAGCGGCCTGGCGGGCACGAAGGTCATCCCAGTCGACCAGGGTGGCATCGAAGTCGGGGCCGTCGACGCAAGCGAACTTGGTCACGCCGCCCACCTCGACGCGGCAGCAGCCGCACATGCCAGTGCCGTCAACCATGATGGGATTGAGCGACGCGGTGATGGGCGTGTCGTACTTCTGGGCGGTGAGGGTCGAGAACTTCATCATCGGAACGGGGCCGACGCAGAAGACCTGGCTCACGGCCTTGTCCTGCAGCAGGCGCTCCAGCGGAGCGGTGACAACGCCCTGCTCGCCGTAGGAGCCGTCGTCGGTGGTGATATGGATGTGGTCCTCGTCGAGGAGCTCGCGGAACTGGTCCTCCATGAGCAGGAGGTCCTTGGTGCGGGCGCCCATGATGGCGTGGACCTCATGACCGGTCTCGACCAGGTGCTTGGCGACCGGGAAGGCAATCGCCAGGCCGACGCCGCCGCCAATGACGGCGCAGGGGCCCTTGGCCATCTCGGTGGGAACGCCCAGCGGACCCACGACGTCGCGCAGCGACTCTCCGGCCTCGTAGGTGGAAAGCATCTCGGTGGTCTTGCCGATTACCATGAAGATGAACTCGACCCAGCCCTCGTCACCGTTCCAGCCGGCCAGGGTAAACGGGACGCGCTCGCCTGTCTCGTTGGCGCGAACCATGAGGAACTGTCCAGCGTGCGCATGTTTGGCGATAGCGGGCGCCTCGATGCGGAACTTGAACACCTTCTCCGAGAACTGCGTCTTCTCCAGGATCTTATACATAGAACCCCTCTCTTGTTAGGGCCGCCGAACCGTGCCTCCACGGAAATGGACGGTAGCCCGAATAAAACCGTACGCGCACAGGCGTTGTGCAGACATACGTTGCAAATTATACCCTCATGGACATGCTGTTTACGTGTATCTTCGGCCGTTGGGAAAAGCGACCTACCAAAAAGGGACAGGTTTATTTTGGTAGGTTTTATCAGGCAAAACGGCAAAGGGGGCCGGCCTCGGGTTTTGATGAGGCCGGCCCCCTTTGGGGCGCTATGTGTGGTGGCACAGGGTTAATTGCGATGCGGCCGCTGCGGCGTTTCCGCACATAAAACCTGCCAAAATAAACCTGTCCCTA
>NZ_CAAKNY010000045.1:7-17842 GCF_901212495.1 Collinsella aerofaciens
GCGCGGGCACTTGGCTCACGCGGGATGATGGCGTCTTATTTATCCTGCTCCAGAAGATCGGACGGTGTGCGGTCGGGCTTGCCACCGCGGAAGATCTCGCGGCCGTGAAGGCGATGCTCCAGATCGCGTTCGGCCTTTTCTTCCGTGATCTTGGTCTGGCTTACCGCCGGGTCCTCAATCAGCGACGACACCGAGTTCACCTGCTTTTGGATGCGCTCGGCAATCGTGTCGTCCATGCTCACGATACGCATCTTCCAGTCGATGCTCGTGGCATTTGACGAGCTCTTGGTCCACACGAACGTCAGAATGGCGCTCTGATGGCCCTGCGCGGGAAACATGCCAAAGAAAGAGTCGTGCTGGATCTTGCTGTCCTCGTCGATATAGGCGTGCACGTTATACACCACGCGGTCGATCTTATCGTTGAGCAACGCGTTGGTCGCAAGCGCCGCAGCCTGAATCTGCCCGTTGGACAGCAGCTCGAGCTCGTTGGCAGAAGACGTGTCCAGCACCGTCACCTCTACCGTGCCCGTACGCTCATCGGCCTCATCGACGGTAAAGTCGAGCGGGAACTGCGTAAAGCCGTTACCCCACTCAAGGCCGCCCTTCAGTGCCGTGGAAACGGTATCGACCGAAACGCTCTCGGACAGGTTGGCAGTGTTCAAGCGGCGCATCACGCCGTAGCCGATCTGCATGCCCACGATCAGTACCAGGATGCCAATGACCACGGCCATGGCGGTCTTCGTAATGGTATGGCTCACCTGCGAGCCCGAAGGGTCGTCCTCGGACAGCGGGTCGATCTGCTTTGTCTGGCTTGCGCGATCTTCGCTGCGAAGCTGCGCCAGCGCCGCCTTGTCGCCGCGCTTGGTCGCAGCCTCTTTTTCGCGCATGCGCTCGGTGCGCTTTTTGGCAAGCGTCGGATCCAAAACGCCGGATGCGTCGATCTCGGAGAATAACTCCGTCACTTCTTCCGGAGTCAAAGGGTTCTTCTCAGCCATATACTTCCTGTCATATCAATCAGTCGAGCTCGTGCGCACGCGCACCTTCGAACTGCATTCGATAGTAACGGGCATAGGTGCCGCCACGGGCGAGAAGCTGCTCGTGCGTACCACGTTCCACAACGCGACCATGCTCGACGGTCGCAATCTCGTCGGCATGTTTAATGGTCGAGAGACGGTGGGCGATGATGATCGTGGTGCGACCGCGCGCTAGGCGCTCGAGCGACTCCTGCACCGCTTCCTCGCTCTCGTTATCCAAGGCGCTCGTCGCCTCGTCCAGGATCAGGATCTTGGGGTTCTTGAGAAACACGCGCGCGATGGCTACGCGTTGCTTCTGGCCACCCGAAAGACGGCTGCCGCGCTCGCCCACGACCGTGTCGTAGCCCTGCGGCAGCGACTCGATGAAGGCATCGATATTGGCACGGCGGGCGGCCTCGGCGACCTCTCCTGCCGTGGCGCCCGGCTTGCCGTAGGCGATGTTCTCGCCAATCGTACCGTCAAACAGGTAGACATCCTGCTGCACGAGGCCAATAGCGCGGCGCAGACTCTGTTGCGTCACGTCGCGCACGTCCTGGCCGTCGATGCTAATGGATCCGGAAACCACGTCGTAAAAGCGCGGCAGCAGCGAACACGTTGTGGACTTGCCACCGCCCGAGGGGCCAACCAGGGCAATGGTCCGTCCGGGCTTGATGGACAGATCCATATGGTCGATCACGGGACGAGCCTCTTCGCCGCTGCTCAGCTCAACATCCTCGTAGCTAAAGCACACGTCGCGATATTCAACCGCGCCAGCCGTCACCTGCAGGTCCGTGGCATCCGGCTTGTCCTGGATATCCGGGGCGGTCGAAAGCACCTCGTCCATGCGCTTAAAGCCGGCAATGGCCTTCTGATACGTCTCAGCTGAGTTCACAAGCGTCTCGAGCGGGGTGCAGAACAGTGAAATGTAGAGCGCGAAGGTCGCCATATCGACCGCCTGCAGCTGTCCCCGGGCCACCAGCCAACCGCCGAGCAGCACCACGATCACGTACAACACGCCCGAGAGCAGGCCATACGTCGCAGTGTAGACGCCCATGGCGTGATACATATTCTCCTTGGACGAAAGATAGCGGTCGTTAGAGGCACGGAACTTGAAGCGCTCAGCTTCCTCGTTCGCAAAACTCTTGACTACGCGCATGCCTGCCAGCGAATCCTGCAGCTGAGCATTAATACCACTGATCTTTTTGCGGTTGTCGCTAAAGACCTCGCGCATGCGCATGTTCTGCCATAACATGATGACCGCAAACGCCGCCGTCACCACGGCCATGGCAAGCGCCAGCGCCGGGGCAATAGCAAAGAGGATCACAAACGAGCCGACGATCTCGATGCCGCAGATGATAATCCACTCGGGCACGTGGTGGGCCGCCTCGCAGATATCGAACAGGTCGTTGACCACGCGGCTCATCATGTCACCCGAGCTGTTGCGATCGAAGTACGCAAAGCCAAAACGCTCGTACTGATCGAACAGGTCCTCGCGCATCTTGGACTCCATGCGCGCGCCCATTACGTGGCCCCAGTAACTCACAAAGTAGCGACAGGCGCAACGGATGGCATACATCAGTACCAGGCCAACCGCGATTATACCGAGCGCCTGCATAATAGCAGCCTGACCCTGGGTAAAGAGCCCGCCGGTCAGATTGCGCAGAATAATGGGAAACGCCAGGTCAATGGCGGCAAGCACCAGAGCGCAAACAGTATCGGCAACAAAAAGCCCCATCTGGGGCTTGTAATAAGACAAAAACCTTCTAAACATGCAGTCCTCGGGGGGTAAATAAGTAGCGTGAGAAATCCGGTTGAACCGTTCGGGCTGAAAACAAAGCGTCCCAACAAGCATAAAGCCGATGTTCTGGCAGCGTCAGCGAAAACGTCCCTAAGCGAGCAAGGTGCCTTGAAAGAGGAGCGACGCGTACTTCGGTACGCGAGCGACGATTGAAAGGCAGATTGCTGCTTAGGGGCGTTTGCAGCGTCGACTCGTTACGCGGTTTGGTAAAACCGCGTAACCTAGAGCTCAGAACCACCCAAGCGGTGCGCGATGCTATCGCAAGCCAAGGCGCCCACGACGGTCTTGGCGTCTTCGATCTTGCCGTCGAGCACGGCGTCGATCAGCTCGTGCAGCGGCACGAGGTCCACGTTGACGAACTCGTCGTCATCGGGGTTGGGTGCATCGAACTCGAGCTTGGTGGCCAGGTAGATGTGAATAATCTCGTCACAGAAGCCGCAGGTCGTGACGATCGATGTCAAAAAGCGAATGCGACCGGCCCTAAAGCCCGTCTCCTCGTGCAGCTCACGCTTGGCGCAATCGAGCGGATCCTCGCCCGGATCGAGCTTACCGGCGGGAATCTCGACCGTCACGCGGTCGATGGCGGTGCGATACTGACGCACCAGCACGATCTTGCCGCTCTCGGTAAGCGCCACGACGGCCGCCGCGCCCGGATGTCGAATCACATCGCGGGCGCTGCGGTGACCGTTGGGCAGCTCAACCTCAAGACGGTGGACGTCGAGGATCTTGCCCTTCCAGGCGCACTCCTCCGAAAGAATCTTCTCGTGCAACTCGGCATCGTGCGGGTCGTCATCGCCCAGCACCAGCATCGGCTCGTCGACAACCTCACCACCCGGCTCGTCCTCGGCGTGTCCGTACGCGCGGCTATCTTCCTCGACGATCTGCGCGTCCACGAGCTCTTCGTTCTTCTCGTCCATCCGTCTCATCCCTCTCGGACTTTAGGCATCCCAGGCGTCGCGGCCACGCAGCGCGCGCAGACCGATGTCATGACGCAGGGTCTTGCCCTCAAAATCAATCTTCTCGCAGGCCTCGTAGGCAAGGTTGCGAGCGTTCTCGAACGTGTCGCCCAGCGCGGTCACGGCAAGCACTCGGCCACCGTTGGTCACGAGCTGACCGTCCACCACGGCGGTGCCGGCATGGTACACGGTCACGTTCTCCATGGCCTCGGCGTCGGCGATGCCGGTGATGACTTTGCCCTTCTCGTAGCTGCCGGGGTAGCCCGCGCTCGTCAGGACAACAGCCACGGCCCACTCGTCACGCCAATCGAGCTCAATCTGATCAAGCTCGCAGTTGGCGCAGGCGAGCATAACCTCGACCAGGTCGTTCTTGAGGCGCGGCAGCACGACCTGCGTCTCGGGGTCGCCAAAGCGGGCGTTGAACTCCAGCACCTTGGGGCCGGCGGGGGTGAGCATAAAGCCGCCGTACAGGCAGCCACGGTAGTCGATGCCCTCGGCAGCGAGCTCGGCCACGGTCTGCTCCATGACCGCCACCATGGTGGCGTGCTCCTCGTCGGTCACGATGGGCACCGGGCTGTAGACGCCCATGCCGCCGGTGTTGGGGCCAAGGTCGCCCTCGAGCGCACGCTTGTGATCCTGCGAGGTGGCCATGGGACGCACGGTCTTGCCGTCGGTAAAGGCCAGCAGCGAGCACTCGGGGCCGGTCAGCATCTCCTCGATGACCACGGTATTGCCGGCATCACCAAAGGTGCCGCCAAAGCACTCGCGCACGGCCTCCTCGGCCTGCGAAAGCTCAGTCGCCACGATAACGCCCTTGCCGGCGGCCAGGCCGTCAGCCTTCACGACCAGCGGGGCACCCTGCTCGCGCACATAGGCAAGAGCCGAAGCCTCGTCAGTAAACGAGCCGTAGGCGGCCGTCGGGATGCCGGCGCGCTCCATGAGCTGCTTGGAGAACAGCTTAGAGCCCTCCATCTGGGCACCCTCGGCACCCGGGCCAAAGCACGGGATACCCGCCGCGCGGACGGCATCGGCCACGCCCGCCACGAGCGGAGCCTCGGGGCCAATCACCACGAGTCCGCATCCGTGGCTCTGGGCAAACGCCGCCACGGCCGCAGGATCGCAGTCGTCGAGAACCACGTTCTCGCCGCAGCTCGCGGTGCCGCCGTTACCCGGCGCGATGTAGAGCTTGCCGGCGCGCGGTGATGCTGCGAGCTTGGCTGCCAGAGCATGCTCGCGGCCGCCGCTGCCCAACAACAGGATGTCGATGGTTTGAGTGTCCGCCTTCAAGGGTGCCTCCTCTATGGATGAACGGCCCGCCAACCAAGCGGGCCCATTACAAGCAAATATACCCCTCAGCCGCCCATCCGGGCTGCGAAGGGGTATATCGCAATAACCAAATAGTGCCGATTACTTCCAGAATCGGTTGATGATCTGCTCGCGACCGGCGCCGACGCCGATAAAGGTCACGCGGGTGTGTGCCAGATCCTCAATAAACGCCACGTAGTCCTGAGCCTCCTGCGGCAGCTCATCAAAGCTGCGGCAGCCGGTGATGTCGCACTTCCAGCCCGGGAGCTCCTCGTAGATGGGCTTGGCATGCTCAAAGCGCACTTGGTGCTCGGGCACGCTCGTGTAGCGCTCGCCATCGACGTCATAGGCAACGCACACCTTAATGGTGTCGAAGGCCGAAAGCACGTCGAGCTTGGTCAGGGCGATATCGGTGAGACCGTTGACGCGCGAGGCGTAGTTGGCGATGGGACCATCGAACCAACCGCAGCGACGGCGACGGCCGGTGGTCACGCCGTACTCATAGCCTTCCTCGGTCAGCGTATGGCCGGCCTCGGACTCATAGGAAAGCTCGGTGGGCATAGGACCCGAACCGACGCGGGTGATATAGGCCTTCATGACGCCCAGCACGCGGTCGACGTTCTTCATACCGACGCCAGAGCCGGTGATAGCGCCGCCGGCGGTGCAGTTGGAAGACGTCACGTACGGATAGGTGCCGTGGTCGATGTCGAGCAGCGTCGCCTGGGCGCCCTCAAACAGCAGGTCCTTGCCCTCGTCGATCATGTTATTGAGCAGCAGGCTCGTCTCGGTGATGTAGGGGCGCAGGCGCTCGGCCATGGGCAGGTACTCATCGCAGATCTGGTCCACGGTGTAGGTGGGCAGGTTGTAGATGAGCTCGAGCTCGGGATTCACGCGGGCAAGGGCGGTCTCCAGCTTGTCGCGGAACAGCTCCTCGTCCAGCATGTCCTGCATGCGCAGGCCGATGCGGGCCATCTTGTCCTGGTAGCACGGTCCGATGCCGCGCTTGGTGGTACCGATGTTCTTCTTGCCGAGCTTCTGCTCAAAGGCGCCATCCAGATCGATGTGGTACGGCATGATGACATGCGCGTTGCCACTGATCTTGAGGTTCTTGGTGGTGATGCCGTCGGCCTCGAACATGTCAATCTCCTCAAGGACAACCTTGGGGTTGACGACGCAGCCGTTACCGATCACCGACACGTGGTCGGAATACATGATGCCGGAGGGCACCTGGTGCAGGCCGTACTTCTTGCCGTTGACGACGATGGTGTGGCCGGCGTTATTGCCGCCCGAAAAGCGCACGACGGCATCGAAGTCGCCGGCGACCAGGTCGCAGATCTTACCCTTGCCCTCATCGCCCCACTGGGCACCGACCAAAACGGTTGACGGCATGTTTACTCCTTACATTCATGGACTGTCTACGCGCCACGCTGGCACGTAGAAGCACAAAACATTCCCAGTATACCCGTGCAACGGGCGCCTGTCCTACTCCTCGGTATGCGCCCCATCAAGCTCATAGAACTTGGTGGATGCCGGCAGGAACATCAGGTCGACGTCACCGATCGGGCCCGAACGGTTCTTGGCCACAACGATACGCGTGACGCCCTCGTCGGGTCGATCGTCACGAGAGGCTTCGGCCTCATCGGCGGAGCGGTCCAAGAACATAACGATGTCGGCGTCCTGCTCGATGGAGCCCGATTCACGCAGGTCGGACAGCTGCGGGCGCTTGCCGGTACGGGACTCGACCTGACGCGACAGCTGCGACAGCGCGATCAGCGGAATCTTGAGCTCCTTGGCCATGATCTTCAGACCACGCGACATCTCGGAGACCTCGACGGTACGGCTCTCGGAGCGACGTCCCGGCGGAGGGCTCACCAGCTGCAGGTAGTCCAGGATGATGATGGCCTTTTCCTTGTTGTGGAGCATGCGGCGGCTCTTGGCGCGGATCTCGGTCACCGTAGTGCCGGGCGTATCGTCAATCAGGATATCGAGCTTGGACAAAGTCTGCGTGGCCTCGTTGATATTGGCCCACTGCTCGGGGCTAATGCGCCCCGTACGGAAATCGCTGATCGAGATCATGGCGTAGGCGCAAATCAGGCGCTGGGCAATTTCCTTGCCCGACATCTCCAGCGAATAGAATCCGACGGTATAGCCCGCAGCGGCGGCATTCAGTGCCAGGTTCAGAGCGAACGACGTCTTACCCACGGCAGGGCGGGCGCCGATAATGATGAGCTGGCCCTCGCGAAAGCCCATGAGCATACGGTCGAGTGACGGAAAGCCGGTGGGCACGCCCGCCGCCTGTCCACCGGCCTGGCACACTTCCTCGGCCTCGTTATAGGCCTCGACCATAAACTCGGTCAGCGTCTTGTAGCTCGACTTGACCTCGCGTGCCGTGACCTTGAGCAGCTTGCTCTCGGCCAGCTCCACGACCTCTTTGGTGTCGGTAGGGGCGTTATAGGCCAGCGCGTTGATCTCGTTGGTGGCGCCGATCAGCTCACGCAGCATCGAATCGCGGCGAACGATGGCGGCATGGTGCTGCCAGTTCACGAGCGACAGGGTCTGACCCATCAGCTCCAAAATGTAGGCCTCGCCGCCCACGGCATCAAGCTTGTTGATGCTGCGCAGGTAATCGATCAGCGAGATAGAGTCGATGGGAATGCGGCTGTTGTACATATCGACCATCGCGGTGTAGATGGTCTTATGAATGGGCCGGTAGAAGTCATCGGGCTGCAGCTCGACCTGGGCCTCCTCGACCACCTCGGGCGATAGCAGCATAGCGGCCAGTACGTTGGCCTCTGCATCTTGGTTTTGGGGAAGACCCAACTTGGAGCCACGGTCCTCGACCGTCAGCCCCGTCTCCCTATCGTCGTATGCCATGAGCATCCTCATTCATATCGCTTGCGAGCATCCATGGTATCAGCCACGGTCCCAAAACGGGCCGCGCTCCGGCAATCATCACCGAACGAAACGGATGAACGGTCCCGCATTTGGGACTTCACCGCAACGCCTGCCATGGCGCTCGCTGAGCGTAGAAAACAAAAGGGCGCCCTGGTCTCCCAGAGCGCCCTTCTTAGAACAAGATTGTTGCGTTGCAGCAAATGCTACTCGGCAGCAGCCTCAGTCTCGACCTCGGCGGTCTCGGCCTCGGCGACCTCAGTGGCCTCCTCAGCCTCAGCCTCGGCAGCGAGGTCCTCGGCGGTAACGCCAACGAGAACGACAACCTCGGCCTTGATCTCGCGGTACAGCGAGATGGCAACGGTGTGGGCACCGGCAACCTTGATGGGCTTACCGAGCTCGACGCGCTTGCGGTCGATGTCCATACCGAGCTGAGCCTTGATGGCGTCAGCGATCATAGCGGCGGTAACGGAGCCAAAGAGGATGCCCTCGTCGCCGACCTTGACGTCAACGGTGACCGTCTTGCCCTCGAAGGCAGCCTTGGTCTCGTTGGCGGTAGCCAGACGGACGGCCTCGCGCTTGGCGATGTTGTTGCGACGCTCGTCAAGCTGCTTGAGGTTGCCCTTGGTGGCGGCAACAGCGAGCTTCTTGGGGAACAGGAAGTTCTCAGCGTAACCCTGAGCGACCTCTACGACGTCACCCTCGCCGCCCTTGCCCTTGATCTCATCGAGAAGAATAACCTTCATGATGCGTCTCCCTTCTTAGCCGCGGTCGCGGTTGCCACGAGAGGAAACCACGGGGACGGTGTACGGCAGGAGAGCCATCTCGCGGGCGCGCTTGATGGCGTTGGCGATGTCATGCTGATGCTGCGTGCAAGCGCCAGTGACGCGACGGGGCTTGATCTTGCCACGGTCGGTCATGTACTTACGGAGAAGCTGAGTGTCCTTATAGTCGATGAACTCAGTGTTCTCCTTGCAGAACTGGCAGTACTTACGACGCGGCTGACGTGCAGAAAAATCATTAGCCATGTCAAAATACCTTTCGTTTGGCAACTTCGGAGAACCGAAGCCGCCTCTCACTCAAAAATAGGTGAACAGCCCTTAAAACGGGATGTCCTCATCGTAGACGTCGACCGCGGGCGGCGTAGCCACCGGTGCGGCAGGACGCGGTGCGGGCGCCGCAGGGGCTGCGGGGGCGTAACCGCCCTGATCGTAGCCACCCTGGCCACCACGGGAGCTCATAAACTCGATCTCATCGACGATGACCTCAAGCTTGCTCCGGCGCTGGCCGTCGCGCTCCCAAGAGCTGTAGCGCAGCTTGCCCTCGATCGCGACCTTGTTTCCCTTTGCCAGGAAACGGCTCACGGCCTCGGCGCGCGTGCCGAACATAGTGCAGTCGACAAAGTTGGGATAGTCCTCCCACTCGCCAGTCTGCGGGTTGCGGCGACGATCGTTCACGGCGACGCCAAAGGACAGAACCTGGGTTCCGCCGGCAGTGGCGCGCAGCTCGGGATCACGCGTGAGGTTACCGGTGATGTTCACTCGATTGATGCTCATAACTCACTACTTCCTCTTGGGGCACAAGCCCAGTCCAAAACGACAGTCTTACTCCTGGTCGTCGCGACGGACGATCATGTGGCGGACCACGGCGTCGGTGATGCGCAGGACGCGATCAAGCTCGGCGATCTGGGTAGGATCTGCGTGGAAGTTGATGAGGGTGTAGTCACCATCGGTGAGGTCGTTGATCTCGTAGGCGAGCTTGCGCTTGCCCCACTCGTCAACGGAGTCGACCTTGCCAGCGCCCTCAGCGATCGTGGTATCGATACGCTTCATAACAGCGAGACGAGTCTCGGGGTCGAGCGACGGGTCAACAAAGAACAGCAGTTCATAAGCCTTCATATTGTCACCTCCTCTGGGCAAATGTGGCTTCAGGTCGTGAAGGTGCGCCTGAAGCAGGAAAAGACTTGGTAATAATATCTTTCAACCTCCCAGGCTGCAAGAATATGCAGCTACAACCTCATGACCTCCACATATGTCCATACTCACACGGCACTTCATGCGTCTTCCAACCAAATGCCGACCAAATGCTTGACGGATCTGTGGACAAGATACGGCGCTGCGGGGACAAACCAAATCAAACCACAGGTCAGCACTTGCAAAGCTGTGGTCGCGAAATGCATACCAGTGGTTCGCAACACCGTTCAGCGATTTTTAAAATTGCTGTCACGTCGTATATAAATACCCATTTTGAACAATTTGCCGCATGCAGCCATGCTGGCCAGAGCCCGTTTTTGGCCTCCTGGATCCCGTCACGAAGCCAAGCGTTTCAAAAAATGCCAACTTTTCTGTTTGCACTTTGCAATTCCTCGTGTATACTGACTTTCGCATTTAACGGAGAGTTGTCCGAGTGGCCGAAGGAGCACGATTGGAAATCGTGTAGGCGTCAAAAGCGTCTCCAGGGTTCAAATCCCTGACTCTCCGCCAGTTAATTCCAAAGCAGGCCTTCGAGCCTGCTTTGTTTTTACCCCACGCGGAGGGGTGGCAGAGTGGTTGAATGCGGCGGTCTCGAAAACCGTTTGGCCTGTATAAGGTCACGAGGGTTCGAATCCCTCCTCCTCCGCCATTTTGATTGAGAAAGCTCCCAGCAACGGGAGCTTTTTTTGTTATTGAGTCATGTTCAATCACATACGGCGGAGGAGGAGGGATTCGAACCCGCCCCTCCCTCAAAAACATGTACGTCACCCTCCAAAACCGACATTTTTCAACATCTTTGAAGGCTGACGTACACATTTGGATTGAGCTCACGAGAGTGGCACTATTCGGAAGGTGTCTCCTCGTCTCGCACGCCTTTCCAGTTGCGGATAAGTGCCTTGCGCAGTTCGTTTTGTTTTCTCTGGTACCTGGTGTCGGTACAGCGAGGCATGCCGAGTGCTTCGCGGATGTTGTTCATGGCGCGGTGAAAGGCGAGCTGACTGCTGAACTGAGCCGAAGTGAGCGTAACGATTCGATATCCCATTTGGGAGAGAACAGCCTCTCGTTCCGCATCCGCTCCCTTGCGCTCGACCTCGTCGTGAAAACCGCCCTTATATTCGATACCGAGCTCCCTACGCTTGTAGGTAACGAGCGCATCGATTTTGAGCGTTCGAGCTTTGGCGCAATGCCAGAGACGTTGAGGGATCTCGAGCGGTTTGTTGAGTTCGATACCTCGAATGCCAACGCCGCCTTCGCTTGTTGGGAGCGAGAGGGCGATTGCCGAAGCGGTCTCCATAGGCGAGGCTGAATGATCGTAGATGTGCCTGAGCGCGAGCCGTGCACGTGTGGCACCGGGTTTGCCGGGGTGCCGATCGAGCAGTTCGGTTATTTCATTCTTGGAGGTGGCGGCTGGTTGCTCGGTATAAGAGTCGGCGGGATTGAGCCTCATGCGATAATCGCCGCAAACTTCATAGCCATATTCGAGATATTCGATCCTATCCATCCACTCGGCAGCGAGCACGAAGGTGAAGGCTTCGTCGATGATGAAGATTCCGGGCGTCAACTCGTCAATATGCTCGTAGGGAAGATTTTGTCCAAGAATGTGGCAAATGACGCCTTTGGTGCGAATTCGCTCGAATTCGAATACAACCGAAATATCGATAGTCTTGAGCATATCGGACGGAATGCCGCAGTCGGTAAGGGCCTGTCGTATGCGCGCAACGCGTTGCTGGGTGGAGATGCCTCGTGCGCCTATCTGGTAGTCGTGCCGTGCAAGAGACTGAACCAAATTCTGGGGTGCATGATGGACAAGCCATGCGGTTTTATGCGAAATGAGAACAGGGGTATCCACTGAGGGCCTCTCGCTCTGAGCCGGTATCCAACTCTTATGTCCGTTGAAGTGGGAAAATATACCGGATGCGAGTAAATCAATCCACTCATGCTGTGAGCTCAATCCAAACATGTACGTCAGCCTCCAAAGATGTCGAAAAATGTCGTTTTTGGAGGGTGACGTACATGTTTTGGACCCCTGGCATCCCAGCAATGCCACGCCAGCATCCGCTGCCGACCGTTTGCCGAGGAATGAGGACGCGATGCCCGCCAACCATGTACTATGTACGGGCATTGTCTAAACTCGCAATCAGAAGGATTCCATCTTGCCCGTCGTCGCCGCTTTGACCGTTACCTCACATGCCTCGGATGCCATGGTCGCTATCCCCTTTTGGCTCGAGATGTTCGCTGTTGTCGCGGCATCGATCTCGGGCGTGCTGGTCGCGCGCGCCCACAAGCTCGACCTGGTGGGCGCGGTCGCGCTCGCGGTGGTCTGCGGTCTGGGCGGCGGTCTTTTACGCGACATGACACTGCAGGTGGGCAACGTCTACATCCTCAACCAGCCGATGGCACTGCCGCTTTCCATTGCCACGGCAGCCATCATCTACATCTTCCCGGCAATCGTCGATAAACCCGAGAAACTCATTCCCCTGCTCGACATCCTCTCGGTCGGCATCTATGCGGCAACCGGCGCGGACAAGGCACTGGTCTACGGATTTGCACCCGTCGTTTGCATTATGATGGGCTTCTTCACCGCGGTGGGTGGCGGCATGTTGCGCGACGGCTTTATGGGCGTGGTTCCGGGTATTTTCCAACGCACTAACTTTTATGCCATCGCGGCCATCGCCGGATCGGCAAGCTATGTATGCCTCGTCATGAGCGGACTCGTCAGCAACATCACCGCCCTCATCGTGTGCGTCGCGGTGACCATGGGTCTGCGTTGGCTGTCGCTGCGTTTTGACATCAAAAGCCCCACCGAAGAAGACATCGCGCGGTTCTTGCATCGCAAAAAGTAGACAGCGCGGCACGACCCTTCGAAATGCAACCGAGAGGTTCTTTTAGAGCGCCCGCGCGTTGGGTACCCTGTTAGATACATGTCGAGTATCTAACGAAGGATTCACTATGCCTTGCAACCTAGAACCGTCGTCCCGGTGCCGTAAAGCGCAGGCCCGCATCGGGCTCCTATTCGCACTGATCGCGCTTGCGCTGACCGCACTTCCCACGGCGTCATTCGCCGGCACAGACACCGCCGGCAACGTACTCGCAACCGAAGTTGACTCGAATCCATCTGGCGTCGAGGGCGACCTGTACTGGGCCGGCCAAAGCCTTAACCTGGACGATACCTCTATCGACCGCGATATTATCGCGGCAGGCGACAGCCTATCGATTCGCGACTGCACCGTAGGCGGCGCCATTCGCCTGGCGGCGCGCACTATCGATATCTCCAAAACCGTAATCGATGGCAGTGTGACGGTAGCCGGTCAGCATGTCGTGCTCAACACCGGTAGCACCGCCAACTGTTTTTACGCGCTGGGCGAGACAGTGGCCCTGCGCGGCTCTGCCAAGTCGGCAGCGCTCGCAGGCAGTACAGTAACCATCGACGGCACCGTCGATGGCAATGTCGAGGTCTGGGCCGACAAACTCATCCTAGGCAAAAACGCCCGCATCACCGGTACCGTGAGCGCGCATGTTTCCGAGGACCCCGAGCGCGCCGCAGGAGCCGAGGTCGGCGCGCTCAAGATCGACCGCACCGAGAACGAGGATACTTCCACCGTTAACGATGTCATCGGCGGTATCGTCGCCGCGGCACTCTCGACCTGCTTCATCGCCCTGTTGCTCGAGCTCATCTTTCCACGTGCGACCGCCAGCGCCGGCGGGATGCTCCACCAGCGCCCCACGCCCCTGTGGATGAGCGGTCTTCTGGGCACGGTAGCCATTGTCCCTGCCGTATTGTTGCTGATTATCTCGATTGCCGGCCTGTCGCTTGCCGGAACCCTCTTGTGCGGCGTCATCGGCATCGCGTTGGTGTCGAGTGCCTTTGCGGGGTGCGCGATCGCTCGCATGGTCGGACATAACCAGAACCGCTACGCCATGGCAGCCGTGGGTGGCATCGCCGCGGGCGCGCTTACGGCAATCCCCCTCGTAGGCGATTTCATCAGCGGCGTAGCCTTCGTCTTTACACTCGGCTACATCATCCAAATCATCTGGCGCAACGCCCACCTCAAGCCGCAGCAAGCCTCCAACACGCCAGGACTCCCCACCGCCTAGGCGCCAACCACCACAAAAGCAACCCCCACAAAAGGGCCAGGCACCTTTGTGGGGGTGCAAAAGGGCGCCGACCATCGTGGTCGGCGCCCTTTCTTATTGGCGGTTGCAAGCCCCAGCGCTTATTTGTTGACCTGACCGGCGCGAACGGCAGCCTTCTTGCGGTCGGTGGCGTTGAGCAGACGCTTGCGCAGGCGGATGTTCTTGGGAGTGATCTCCACCAGCTCGTCGTCGGCGATGTACTCCAACGCCTCTTCCAGAGAGAAGGTGCGAGGCGGCACTAACTGCACAGAGATGTCGGAGGTGGAGGAACGCTGGTTGCCCAGGTTCTTGGTACGAGCGATATTGACGACCATGTCGCCGGCCTTGCTGCGCTCGCCCACGATCATGCCCTCGTAGCACTCGGTGCCCGGCTCAACGAACAGCTGCCCGCGCTCCTGCAGCGTGCCCAGAGCGTAGGCAACGGCCTTCTCGGTGGTCATGGAGATCATGGCGCCGTTCTGACGGTTGCCGATCTCGCCGGCGTAGGGACCGTACTCCAGGAAGGTGTGGTAGAACACGCCCTCGCCGTGGGTGACGTTCATAATGCGGTTCTTAAGGCCCATGATGCCGCGCGTCGGGATCTTGAACTCAAGGTGCGTCACGATGCCCGAGGTATCCATGCTCGTCATGATGCCACCGGAGGTACCGAAGACCTCAACGACCTTGCCCGAGTACTCGTCCGGGCACTCGACAACAGCCTGCTCGACAGGCTCCAGCTTGTTACCGTTCTCGTCCTTCTTAAACAGAACGCGGGGACGGCCGACCTGGAACTCAAAGCCCTCGCGGCGCATGGACTCCATCAGAACGGACAGGTGCAGAATGCCGCGGCCAGAGACCTCGACGCCGCTCTTGTCCTCGAGCTCCTCGATCTTCATGGTCACGTTGTTCTCGGCCTCGTTGAACAGGCGCTCCTTGAGCTGACGGGCACCCACGATGTCACCGTCACGGCCGACGAGCGGGGAGGTCGACGCCTCAAAGACGATGGACAGGGTCGGCGGGTCGATCTCGATGGGCTCGAGCTCGACGGGGTTCTCGGGGTCGGTGTAAACATCGCCGATATCAGTGCGCTCAATACCCACGACGGCGGCGATATCGCCGGCGCCGACTTCCTGGCACTCGGTGCGGCCCAGGTAGTCGAAGGTAAAGAGCTGCTTGACGGTAGCGGTGGCGCTGGAGCCGTCGTTCTTGACGACCAGAATCTGATCGCCCTGGTGAATGGTGCCGGAGTACACGCGACCGATACCGATACGGCCGACGAAGTTGGAGTGGTCGATGGTCACGCACTGCATGGCCAGCGGGGCGTTCTCGTCAACCTCGGGCGCGGGCATGTCGTCGATAATCATATCGAGCAGCGGATACATGTCCATGTTGCCGTCGTTGGGGTCAAGGCGGGCAAAGCCATTCATGGCGCTGGCGTAGACCACGTGCTCCATGGCGAACTCAAGCTGGTCGTCGGTGGCGCCCAGGTCGGCCATGAGGTCCAGGCAGTCGTTGTAGGCCTTCTCGGGGTTGGCGCCCGGACGATCGATCTTGTTGATGACGATCATGATCTTAAGGCCGGTGTCGATAGCGTGACGCAGCACGAAGCGGGTCTGGGGCATGGGGCCCTCAAAGGCGTCGACCAGCAGCAGGGCGCCGTCGGCCATACGCAGCACGCGCTCGACCTCGCCGCCAAAGTCGGCGTGGCCCGGGGTGTCGATGACGTTGATCTTGACGTCCTTGTACTCGATAGAGATGTTCTTGGCGAGAATCGTGATGCCGCGCTCGCGCTCCTGGTCGTTGGAATCCAGGACGCGGTCCTCGACCTGCTGGTTGGCACGGAAGGCGTCCGTGGCACGCAGGAGCTTATCGACCATCGTCGTCTTGCCGTGGTCGACGTGGGCGATGATGGCGATGTTCCTCAGATTGTCTACGCGCATGTAGTTCCCCTATCTTCTATCCATATACAAACGGCACGCGTATGCGACCCGCCCAGCAATACAACGCTCAGCGGGAATATAGAGCCTTTTACCGAAAACTCGTTTATTTTAGCGATTTTAGATGAGAGGGGTTTCCTCGCCTGCAGGTTCAGGGTCGCTCCACATAAAACCATCGCCGGTGCCCATGCCCTCATACAGCACATACGCCGAAAAGCCGCTCTCGAGCGTGGTCTCAAAGAAGCTCACGAGCAGAGCGTCGTGATAGCCGCCGTCAATCTCAACACAGCCGGTATAGCCGATGGCATAGCGAGAGATACGGCCCAGGCCCTCGTCCTTAAGGCCCATCTTGTGCTCGGAGATAAAGTTGGTGGCAGCCTCGAGGCACGCCTCTTCGCCGTCCTCGTCGAGTGCCGCCAGATAGCGGTTGGAAGCAGCATCCTCGATCGCCACAACTACGCCCGGATTCTCGCCGGCGGCAAGGTCGTCCAAGAACGCACCAATCAGGTCACACACCATGGCGTCGAGCTCGGCGGAGACGTTGCCGGCGCTCTGCATATCCTGTGCCATCTTTAGACCTTCCCATCGAATTCGGCGTCGTTACAGTTCTTGTGCCTCGGCAGCGATCTTGGCGGCAGCGTCGCGGGCGCGCATCATATCCATCGCGCGCTTGTCGAGCACCTTGATCTGGTTGGCCAGCATTACCGCATCGACCACACCCCAGATTACCAAGCCTGTTGAAATCGAAAACCCAAGCGCACCAACTGTACCACGAAGACGAGAGCAGATTGCCGCGACAAGGGCGGAGATGATAACCATCTTGATATAGGAGCCGCGGCGCTCGCGAAGTGTGCGGGCCTGCATCACATAGGCGATGCGAGCCGCTTCGGATGCCTCCGAGCGCATCTGGGCTTCGCGCGCGATGGCGGCCGCTTCAGTCGATACGCGGGTACCCATCAGCGACCTCTCCGCTCGCGTGCCAGACATTTAGAAATCATCGGGGGAGAGCGTATGGACGAACTCGTCGAACTTCTCGAACTCCTGCTCGTCGTCAACCTCCTCGGCATGGGCAGAAACGGTACCCAGGCGATTCATGATGTCGTCCTCCACAAACATGGGGGCATTGCTGCGCACGGCAAGGGCAATGGCGTCACTGGGGCGGGCGTCAACCTTGCGCTCGTCACCATCGACCAGCACGACAATCGTCGCATAGAACACCGGCGGCTCGGCACGAACAATCTCGATGCGCTCGAGCTTGGCGCCCAGGGCATCGACGGTGTCGAGCAGCAGGTCATGCGTTATCGGGCGCTCGGCGCGGGCGCTATCGATGCCACGGCTAATGGCCGCGGCCTCAAACGAGCCGGTCTGAATGGAAAGTGAACGCAGGGGTGCCGTCGAATCCGACTTGCCGCAGCGCTCGCGCAGCACGATAAGCGATGGCACGGGACCGGCGGCCATGACGATGGTCTCTATGTCGACACGAACCATGGAACACCTCCGGTACGTAGCGGTTAACACACGGCAGGGTCGCCGCATTGAATAGCTATACTACCCAATCTTTCGCCCAGCACACAAAATCAAAGTAGTTAATTTGGGACGGGGCTCTTTTGACTACTTTCGTTGGGTAAGAAAAAAGCCCCGAGGCAATGCCCCGGGGCTCTTCACGTTTTGATGGTGGACCTGACAAGATTCGAACTTGTGACCTCCCGGTTATCAGCCGGACGCTCTAACCAACTGAGCTACAGGTCCATCGCGCAAGGGATATATTAGACGAGTCGTTACGCGCGCGTCAACAACTTTTTTGAAAAACTTTGAAGGGTGCCCGCCGAGTGGGCGAGATGGGTTAGG
>NZ_CAAKNY010000045.1:17852-18076 GCF_901212495.1 Collinsella aerofaciens
ATGGTGGAGGTTAGGGGGATCGAACCCCTGACCTCAGGCTTGCAAAGCCCGCGCTCTCCCAGCTGAGCTAAACCCCCACGGAGAAAGTAATAAACACCCCAGCGGCGACTCGGCTCTCGCTGGGGTGTTTATTGCGAAAGAAAGTGGTGGACCTGACAAGATTCGAACTTGTGACCTCCCGGTTATCAGCCGGACGCTCTAACCAACTGAGCTACAGGTCCATC
>NZ_CAAKNY010000046.1:0-4474 GCF_901212495.1 Collinsella aerofaciens
GGAATCTGGGCGTACACATTTCCTACATATATTAAGACCCTACTTACGTTTGCCAGCCGTTCTCTACCACTCACCGAGGGCCTCTTTATAGTGAAGCGTCATATAGCTAAAGCTGATAGGCTCCCTTGGCCAAGGCACAGCCGGCATCGAGCAACCCATCGCGCTCCTCCACCGAGAACCCCTCGGCGTATACGCGAACCACCGGTTCGGTCCCGCTGGGGCGGATCAGCAGCCAGGTGTCATCCTCGAATGCCAAACGTAAACCATCCATATGGCTTACAGCCTGCGGCGCCTTGCCGTAAATCGATTTGGGATTCATGCCGGGAAGCAGCGTTCGCAGCGATTCGGCGTCTTCGGCCTCAAGGCGCAAATCGCGACGCCCATAACTCGTCTTACCAAAACTGGCCTCGAGCTGATCGACCAAAACGCCCAAGGGCGCGCCCGTCTTTGCCATAAGCTCACACAGAATCAGACAAGCAAGAATTCCATCACGCTCGGGCATATGCGCGGCGATGCCGATACCGCCGGCCTCCTCGCCTCCCATGAGGACGCCGCCCTTCTTCATCTCTGCAGCTATATATTTGAAACCGACCGGCTTAACGGTCACACGACAGCCAAGCGCCTCAGCAATGCGGCGCACGAGCGTCGAGCACGAGAGATTGACGACGACACGCC
Organism: Collinsella aerofaciens; assembly: GCF_901212495.1. Taxonomy (GTDB): domain Bacteria; phylum Actinomycetota; class Coriobacteriia; order Coriobacteriales; family Coriobacteriaceae; genus Collinsella; species Collinsella aerofaciens_H. Next base: position 676 of record NZ_CAAKNY010000046.1, read on the forward strand.
CCTCCAAATTGCGGAATTGAACGAGGTCACCCAAAACAAGCGCCATGATTTGATGCGGATGTATATATCTACCGCGTTCGTCGACCGCGCCGATACGATCGGCATCGCCGTCGGTCACCAGGCCCGCGCACGCCCCGTCCTCGACAACCGCACGCTCGCAAGCGTCCACCCATGGCTCAACAGGGTCGGGGCAAATGTCCTCTTGATCGGACGACTGTCCGGCATGGATCTCGTGCACCTCGACGCCTAGCTCCCGCAGCAGGTCGGCAAGATATCCCTGGGCCGCGCCGCCCATGGGGTCAACTACCACACGCAGGTGAGCGGCTCGAATGGCCTCGGCATCGACAAACGATGCCACCGCCTGCATATAGTCAGGAATAATATCCGCGGTGCGATAGCGTTCCTCGATCCCCATCGGCTCGGGGGCCATGGTCTCTTCGAGTTCCTCGATGACATCCTGGTTGGCGGTCGAGCCGTCACCCATGCGAATCTTGAGACACAGATAACCCTGCGGATGATGGGACCCCGTCACCATGAGCGCGCCGCACGCCTCACCGTCATACGCCGCCGCCCACGTAAGGGCAGGGGTCGGAACAGGTCGCGAAGCGAGCACGGCGTCTAGCCCGTGCGCTGCTAGCACACCCGCCGCAAGCTCAGCGAACTCGCGCGCCTGCGGCCGGGTGTCGAACCCTATATATACCGTTTTGCCCGGATTGGTCTTTTGCCACAACTCGCCGACGTCATCGGCGATACGGGCAATGTTGTCGGCGGTAAAGTCGTCGTCGACGCGAGCGCGCCAACCGTCAGTTCCAAAATGAATTATCGCGCACACGCGCAGACACCTCACAGTGTTTGGATCATGGTACGCATGAGGTATACCCGCGATACACACTCGGCAACCTGCCGGCACCAGCATTCACCATTTGGGCAAATGTTACCGACGATGTGTAACCAACAAAAAAACCGCCCCGTATGGAGCGGTTTTGACCTTTATATATCGAGTGCCTCGGCCATCGCCGCCGTTGTGATCGCCGTGGTTCCACAGCAACTGCCCACCATTGCGGCACCGGCATGTCTCCATTCGATGCATGCGCGCGCGAAGGCTTCGGGATTCTCGCGCCACACAGGACCATCCTGAGTTTGGACCGGATCGCCCACGTTGGGGCGTACCGTGACGGGCGTAGTCGCCGATGCAACCATCCTGGGCACCGCCACGTTCGCGGCCGCAAGTGAACAGCAGTTAACGCCAACCGAGTTTGCGCCGTGCTTTTCGGCGTACAAAACGGCAGCCTCGATGTTGAGGCCATCGCCTAGCAGGTCGCCTTTATCGTCAACGACAAAACTCACCAAAACAGGCATGCCGTCGGCGGCATCCTGGGCGCCGGCGAGCATGGGCTGCAAATTACGGATAGACGTCACCGTTTCGATCAGCAGACCGTCAACACCAGCATTGAGCAGGTCGTATGCCTGCTCTCGCGAAATGCCTCGGATTTCTCGATATTCGGCAGAGTCTTCGGCAAACCACTCAATGCCGATCGGGCCCATCGAGCCCAGCAGCAGCTGAGGGTGCGCCTGGCGCGCATCGTCGACGGCACCGCGATTGACCTCAGCCACGGACGGCGTAATCTGATCTTGCTTGAGGGCAAAGCTTGATGCCTGAAAGGTATTGGTAATGAGCACCTGCGCACCGGCGGCGACATACAGGCGATGAATACGAGAAACAGTCTGCGGCTCGGCAAGGTTCCAAAACGCCGGTGGGATGTCGGCAGCGTCGTATTCACTCATCAGCACGCTGCCCATGGGGCCCTGCGTCAACAGGGTCTCGCTCGACATGCGGCGCATAAGTTCCTCGCCACCGGGGCGGTTGTAATAACTCGTATCCATATATGTGTTTCGCTATTCCTCGACGCTGATTCCCTGTTTTTCGAGATAGGCGAGCCAGCGGCTCATCGTATCCTCGGAAAGCGCATGTTCCATCATGCACGCCTCGGAATCGGCTCGCTCAAAATCGACGCCGAGCTCCTGGACCAAAAACGTGCGGACAAGGCGATGGCGGTACCAGATAGCCGTGCCGACCTCGCGACCACGGTCGGTCAGGATGACCTTGCCGTAATGCGATTGCTCGACAAGCTCGGACGCCTTAAGCGCCGAAACTGCCTTATTGACCGATGCCTTGGAGACACCAAGACGCTGCGCGATGTCGACCGATCGCACGCCACTGGTCTCCCCTTCTTCACTTTCGATGCGAACCATGCACTCCAAGTAGTCTTCGTTCGCCACCGTTAGGTGCAGCTCGCGCGAGCTATTTGTCGTATCCATGACCTTCCGTCCCTTCTGCGTTCAAAGGGTGATTCTACCCCATCCAAGCGTCACGGTATGCCGTGGCATACCGTGCTAGAGTTCTTGTTGCACACGACGACCAAGATTGGAGCGGTCCTTATGGAAAACAAGACCACGAACCCCGACGTCCTTGAGCGCTTTTTGCGCTACGTCCAAATCAACACGCAGTCCGAGGATGCAAACTGCGATCAGGTGCCTTCGAGCACCGTTCAGTTTGACCTTGCCAACATCCTGGCCGAGGAGCTGCGCGAGCTTGGCGCTGCCGATGCCCATGTGACCGAACATGCCTACGTCTGCGCGCATGTTCCTGCGAGCGCGGGCGCTGAGGACAAGCCCGCCCTGGGCCTGATCGCGCACCTCGACACCACCGAGGTTGCGCCAGGCGCCGGCGTGAAGCCGCACATTGTGCACTACGAAGGCGGCGACCTGGTCTGCGGTACCGCCGACGGCAAGCCCATGGCCATGAGCACCGCCAAGCTTCCCGCCCTGAACGACCTTGTGGGTGAGGACTTGGTCTGCAGTGACGGCACCACACTGCTGGGCGCCGACGACAAGGCAGGCGTCGCCGAGATCATGGCGCTTGTCGCGCGTATCGCTCAGGACCCCTCGCTGCCCCACCCCGCACTCGGCATCTGTTTTTGCCCGGACGAGGAGATCGGCCACGGAGCCGAGCTGTTGGACATCGAGGCCTTTGGCTGCAAGTACGCCTACACGGTCGACGGCGGCCCCATCGGCGAGCTGGAGTGGGAGTGCTTTAACGCCGCCGAGGCGACCGTCCGCTTTGAGGGCCAGTCCATCCACCCGGGCGACGCCAAGGGCCGTATGGTCAACGCAGGCAATCTGTTCTGCGACTTTAACGCGCTGCTCCCTTATGCGCAGCGCCCGGAATACACCGAGGGCTACGAGGGCTTTTATCACCTTGAGGGTGTATCTGCGACCGTCGATCACGCCACAGCGCGCTATATCGTCCGCGACCATGACGCCGCCAAGTTCCAGCAGAAACTCGCGCTGATTGATTCCGCCGCAGCCCTGCTCAACCAGCGCCTGGGCGAGGAACGCGTGACGGTCGAGATCAAGCAGCAGTACCGCAACATGGCCGAGATCGTGCGTGACTACCCCGAGCTTATCGATGTCGCCAAGGAAGCCTACCTTGCCTGCGGCATTGAGCCCCAGGTGCTGCCGATTCGCGGTGGTACCGACGGTGCGCAGCTGTCGTTCCGCGGCCTGCCCTGCCCCAACCTTTCCACGGGCGGCTACTGCTACCACGGCGTCAACGAGTTCGTCCCGGTCAACTCGCTCGTCAAGATGACCGACGTGCTCCAGGAGCTCGTCGCCCGCTTCGCATAAGCTTGGCCGCTCAAGCTACAATGACAAACCGCCCCGTCCTCTACAGAGAACGGGGCGGTTTTTGATGCAAGGGGAGTAGTCAGTAGTCATTGGGGACGTTCTTGTTTGACTA
>NZ_CAAKNY010000046.1:4484-20048 GCF_901212495.1 Collinsella aerofaciens
TAGTTGGCATCGTAGCCGTTGCCGTCGCCAGTGGGCTCTTCGTAGGAATCGGAGCTGTCGCCCGAGTCGCCCGAGCCTGCCGAGTCTTCCGAACTGCCTGACGAAGTGGCGGCACCGTTGGCGTAGTCGTCGGACGTGTTTCTGTTGATGTCGCCAATCGTGGAGCTGGTACCATCGGACAGGCCCATGGTATTAGGGCCCTTAGGATCCTTACCAGCGTCGACGCGCTTCATCATTTCCTTGAGCTCGTCCTCGTAGACAAAGACGTAGCTCACGCCATCAATCATGGTGCTGTCATCGGCATACGAAGGTAAGTTGGCCGAATAGATGCCGTCAACATCCATGCCGCGCATGGCATTGACCGTAGAGACGATGTCCTGAACGCTCATATCGGTCACGAGCATGTTAGACAGCGAATTGACGAGGTCGAAGACCTTGGTGGCATCGAAGTTGTTGAGGATCTGTTTGGCGAGGGCACCGAGCACCTGACGCTGATGGCGCATGCGTGTGTAGTCGCCATCCGCATAGGTGTAGCGGCAGCGGGCATAGGTAAGGGCGGTCGCGCCATCCATGTGCTGCTGACCGGCGGTGATCTTAATGTCGAGATGCTCGGGGTCGTCGACATCGTCGGTTGCGTTAATGTCGATGCCGCCGACCGAATCGATGAGCGACTTCATGCCGTCGAAGCTGACCTCGGCATAGTGGGAAATCTGAACACCGCACAGCTCGTTGACCGCCTGGACCATGGCCTCGGCGCCGCCAACGGTATGGCAGGCGTTGATCTTCATGGTCTCGCCCTTGTACACGACCTTGGTGTCACGCGGAACGGAAATGAGCGTCGCCTGCTTTTTCGTGGGGTCGATACGCGCCAGGATAATCGAGTCGGCGCGATATGTATCCTCGCCCGGGCGACCGTCAGTGCCAAGGAGTAGCACGTAGAACGGTTCCTTTGCCTCGTCGGTATCAACCAGAACCCGACGCAGATTGTCGGTGATGACATTGGAATTGCCGAGCTTGCCCATAATGGTGGCAAACCACAGGCCGGCAGCAGTCGTAGCGCTCAGCAGCACGCCGAGCACAGCAATGAGCGCGACGCGGCGAACCGTATGACCGCGACGGCGCTGACGGGCGCGCTCGGAATAGCGGGCAACGTTATCACGGCTATAGATTTTTGCCTGAGCGCCGGTCGAAGGTCTTCGAGATTCCGTAAGGGGCTTTTTCTTAAACATAGGCAACCTGCATTAGTAGATGACGGGATCGGGAACAGTGGCGTGCTCGACATGGGCGCCAAGCGCCTGCAGCTTTTCAACAAACCGCTCGTAGCCGCGCTTAATGTGATGAATGGCCGAGACCTCGGTCGTGCCGTCGGCAATGAGGCCGGCAACGACGAGTGCCGCGCCGCCACGAAGGTCCGGTGAGGTTACCTGAGCGCCGGAGAAGCCCTTGACGCCGTGAATCATAGCGTGATGGCTCTCGATGCGAATATCGGCGCCCATGCGCACCAGCTCGGATGCAAACATAAAGCGATTCTCAAAGATATTCTCGGTGATAACGGAGCTGCCGTCGGCCAGAGCGGAAAGCACCATGATCTGCGCCTGCATGTCCGTGGGGAAACCGGGGAATGGGAGCGTCTGGATATCGACCGGCTTGATGTGCTCGACACGATTCACGTGAACGCCATCCTCGATGCGTTCGCAATCGATGCCCATAAGCTCCATCTTCTTGAGCACCATTCCCAAGTGGATGGGGCAAAAGCCCGTGACATCGACACCGCGGTCGCCTGCCATCAACGCACCGGCAACGATAAAGGTACCGGCCTCGATGCGGTCGCCCACCACGCGATGGGTAACGGGATGCAGCTCTTCCACGCCCTCGATGGTCACAACAGGCGTACCCGCGCCGACAATCTTGGCTCCCATCTCGTTAAGCATGTTGGCGAGATCGACGATCTCGGGCTCACGGGCGGCATTATCGATAACCGTGGTACCCTGCGCACGCACGGAGGCCATGATGAGGTTCTCGGTCGCACCGACGCTGGCGAACTCGAGCGTGACGGTAGTGCCGCGCAGGCCCTGAGGCGCATTGGCGTTGATATAGCCGTGGGCGGTATCGAACTCGACGCCCAAGGCCTCAAGACCCAAGATATGCATATCGATCTTGCGAGCGCCCAGGTTGCAGCCGCCGGGCATGGCGATCTTGGCGCGATGGAAACGGCCCAACAGGGGTCCCATCACGGCAGTGGAAGCGCGCATCTTGGCAACGAGCTCATAGGGCGCCTCCCAAGAATCGACCTGGGAGGTATCAATCTCGAGCGTGTGCTCGTCGAGAACATCGATCGTAGCGCCCATACCCTTGAGCACCTTGCCCATCACGTGGACATCGGAAATATCGGGCACGTTCTGCAGCGTCGTCTTGCCCGGCGCCAGAAGCGTTGCCGCCATGAGTTTGAGAGCGGAGTTCTTGGCGCCCGAAACAGGCACGGAACCTCCGATGGCATGGCCACCCTCAACGCGGATAATATCCAAGGTCTACCCTTTCAAAAAGCATGCCCGGGGTGGCTGGGCCATCCCGGGCATGATGTGTTCGCAAATGGTCGAACGCTAAAACGTTTGACTATTGGGCAAGCTTGAGCTTACACCATGCGATTTCATTATAGAGGTAGGCGCGGCGTGCATCATCCTCCGACAAATTACCCAGCTTCTCTTCAAAACCTTGAATATCAGCTTTAACCTTGTCGGCATCGACGGTCGCCAAATCGCAAGCGCGCTCGGCGAGAACGGTCACGACATCGTCCGCAACCTGGGCATAGCCGCCGGCCACGGCAAACGTGTGGTCGACAGTGCCCATGGCCTTATCGGAAACGCGAACGTAACCGCGGTCGATCGTGCAGATTTCGCTGGAGTGAGCAGGCAGAACGCCAAACTCGCCATCCGTGGACGGAATCGACACAAACGCAGCGTCGCCCTCATAGGCGCAGCTCACGGGGCACACGATGCGGATACGCATAACCTACTTCTCCCCCATCTTGCGGGCGCGCTCGCGCACGTCCTCAATCGTGGAAGCATAGCGGAATGCCTGCTCGGGCAGGTCATCGGCCTTGCCGTCGACAATCTCGGCGAAGGAGCGGACGGTATCCTCGACGCGGACGTAGACACCGGGGTTGCCGGTGAACTTCTCGGCGACGTGGAAGGACTGGGAGAGGAACTGCTGGATCTTGCGGGCACGGTTGACCGTAAGGCGCTGCTCCTCGGACAGCTCGTCCATACCCAGAATGGCGATGATGTCCTGAAGGTCGGAGTACTCCTGCAGGAGCTCCTGGACCTTGACGGCGACTCGGTAGTGCTCCTCGCCGACGATCGAGGGATCGAGAGCGTCGGAGGAAGAAGCGAGCGGGTCGATAGCCGGGAACAGACCGAGCGACGAAATGCTACGCGAAAGAACTGTGGTGGCGTCGAGGTGCGTAAACGTCGTGGCAGGCGCCGGGTCGGTCAGGTCGTCTGCAGGGACGTAGACAGCCTGAACGGAGGTAATGGAACCCGTCTTGGTCGAGGTAATGCGCTCCTGGAGGTCGCCCATCTCGGTAGCCAGCGTAGGCTGGTAACCAACGGCGGACGGCATACGACCCAGCAGTGCGGAAACCTCGGAACCGGCCTGGGAGAAGCGGAAGATGTTGTCGATGAACAGCAGAACGTCCTGGCCGCGATCGCGGAAGTACTCAGCGGTGGTAAGGCCAGCCAGACCGATGCGCAGACGTGCTCCAGGCGGCTCGTTCATCTGACCATAAACCAAGCAGGTCTTGTCGATAACGCCCGACTCGCTCATCTCGAGGAACAGGTCGGTGCCCTCACGAGTACGCTCGCCGACACCGGTGAACACCGAGGTGCCGCCGTGCTCCTGGGCGAGGTTGTTGATGAGCTCCTGAATCAGAACGGTCTTGCCGACGCCGGCGCCGCCGAACAGACCCGTTTTGCCGCCACGAATGTAGGGCTCGAGCAGGTCGACGGCCTTGATGCCGGTTTCGAAGATCTCGGTCTTGGTGGTGAGCTCGTCGAAGCGGGGCGCTGCGTGGTGGATGGGATAGAACTCCTCCACCTCGGGCATAGGCTTACCGTCGACAGGCTTGCCCATCACGTTCCAAATGCGGCCGAGCGTCTTGGGGCCAACGGGCATCTTCATGGGCTCACCGGTATCGGTGGCGATGAGACCACGCTGCAGACCGTCGGTCGAGGACATGGCGACCGTGCGGACGACGCCGCCCGGAAGCTGGCTCTCAACCTCGAGAATCGTGCTCAGGTGACCGATCGGGGTCTCGGCCTCGACCGTGAGCGCGTTGTAGATCGGGGGCACCGCACCGTCAAACTTGACGTCGACGACAGGGCCGATGATTCGCACGATGCGACCATCGCCGGCAGTCGTCTTCTTGGTGGCTTCCTCGACCGCAAGCTTTACGGTGTTATTAGCCATTACTGTTCCTCCAATGCTGAGGCTCCGCCGACGATCTCGTTGATCTCGGTCGTGATCGAAGCCTGGCGCACGCGACTATACGTGCGGGTAAGGGTCGAGATGATCGCGGTGGCGTTTTCCGTCGCGGAGTGCATGGCCTTGCGGCGCGCACCCTGCTCGGCAGCCGCCGAATCGATCAGGGCCTGGTAGATGACCGTCAAGATATATGACGGTACAAGCTTGCCGAGAACATGCTCGGGAGAGGGCACAAACTCGAACGTGGACGAGATGCGCTTAGGGGCGTCGGTCTCGTTCTTACGCGGACCGTGGGCCATAGCGATCATCTCGGGATCGAGCGGCAGCAAGTGCTCGACACGAAGCTCCTGATCCACGCGGTTCTTGGCGTGGTGGTAGACAAGCTCGACACGGTCAAGTTCACCGGCGCGATACGCATCGCAGATATGAGAGGACATCATGCGAGCCTGATTGAAATCGGGCTCGGAGGAATTGCCCTCAAAGTGCATGATGACGTTTGCGCGGTCGCGGAAATACGTGGCCGGTTTGCGTCCGCACGCGATGATCTCGCACTCGATGCCGTCGTTCGCCCAAGAAGCGGCGAGCTTTTCGGCCGTGCGCTCCACCGTCGTATTGAATCCGCCGGCAAGGCCGCGGTCCGAGGCAATAACGACAATCAGGCCATGCTTGACGCTCTCATGCTTATGCAGCATGGGATCGTTGCCCGAGCAGGAGGCGTCGCCGGCGACCGTCAACATGACGTCGGTCAGCGCCTCCTTATAGGGCTCGGCCTGCTTGGAGCGATCGAGGGCACGACGGATCTTGGCCGTAGAGACCATTTCCATCGTGCGCGTGATCTGCTTGGTCGTGGTAACCGAGGAGATTCGCTTCTTAATGTCGCGAAGGTTGGCCATAGGGCTTAGTTCTCCTCTGATACAGAAACATCCGAATGGTGTTTGGCCATGAACTGCTGCTTGAAGTCACCGATGACACGCAAGAGCTCGGCCTTGGTGTCGTCGTCGATCTTCTTGGCGCGAACCTTGTCGAGCAGCGAGCCAAAGCCATTGTCCATGTACTCGATGAGCTCGGCACGGAAGGGCAGCACGTCGGCGATCTCCAGGTCATCCAGGAAGCCCTCGTTGCCAGCGAACAGCGCAACGATCTGCTCGCCAACCTCAAACGGTTTATAACGCGGCTGCTTCAGGAGCTCGGTCATGCGAGCACCGTGGGTAAGCTGCTTCTGCGTAGCCTCGTCGAGGTCGGAGCCAAACTGCGTAAAGCCGGCGAGCTCCTGATACGAAGCGAGGTCCAGACGGAGGTTACCGGCGACCTGCTTCATGGCCTTGGTCTGTGCATCGCCACCGACGCGGGACACGGAGATGCCCACGTCGACTGCCGGGCGCTGACCCTGGAAGAAGAGCTCGGACTGCAGGTAGATCTGACCGTCGGTAATGGAAATGACGTTGGTAGGAATGTAGGCCGAGACGTCGCCGTCCTGGGTCTCGATGATCGGCAGTGCCGTCATGGAACCGTAGCCGTTCTTCTTGGACATCTTGACGGCACGCTCGAGCAGACGAGAGTGCAGGTAGAAGATGTCGCCAGGATAGGCCTCGCGTCCGGGCGGACGATGCAGCGTCAGCGACATCTGACGGTATGCCACGGCCTGCTTGGACAGGTCGTCGTAGATGACGAGCACGTGACCGCCGGGGTTGGTCTCGCTGGCGGGCTTGCCGTCCTCGCCGTTGTACATGAAGAACTCGCCGATAGCGGCACCGGCCATAGGCGCGATGTACTGCATAGGGGCGGAATCGGCAGCGGTTGCCGAAACGATGATGGTGTAGTCGAGCGCACCGTGCTCAGCGAGGGTCTCGCGGATGTTGGCAACCGTGGAGGCCTTCTGGCCGATGGCGACATAAATGCAGACCATGCCCTTGCCGCGCTGGTTGAGGATAGCGTCGATGGCGATGGCGGTCTTACCGGTCTTACGGTCGCCGATGATGAGCTCACGCTGACCGCGACCGATAGGCACCATGGAGTCGATAGCGAGCAGACCGGTCTGAACCGGCTCGCACACCGGGGTACGGTCGATGACGCCGGGGGCCTTGAACTCGATGGGGCGACGGTGCGTGGCAACGATGTCACCCAGGCCGTCGATGGGCTGGCCGAGCGGATTGACGACGCGGCCGAGCATGGCGCGGCTCACGGGGATATCCATAATGCGACCGGTGGTGCGGCACTCGTCGCCTTCCTTGATGGCGTCGACGGCACCGAACAGAACGGCGCCGACCTCGTCACGGTCAAGGTTCTGGGCAAGGCCGAAGACGGTCTCACCGGTATCGGAGCTCTTGAACTCCAGAAGCTCGCCTGCCATGGCGCTCTTGAGGCCGGAGACGCGCGCGATGCCGTCGCCTACCTCGTCGACCGTTGAAACCTCATGCGTATCGACCGTCGCGGAGAGGCTCGTGAGCTGCTCCTGCAGTTTCTTGGCGATATCCTGGGCATTGAGGGTTTCGGACATTAGGCTTCACCTCCGTACGAATTAGCAGAGTTTGCGAGGGTCTCCTGCGCGATGCGCAGCTGCGTCTTGACGGAGATGTCACGACGCTCGCCGCGGGCCTCGAGCACCAGGCCGCCGACGATAGACGGGTCGACCTGCTCGATAAGGAATACCTTGCGGCCGAAGTCCTGCTCGCATTTTTTAGTGATGGTTTGACGCAGCTCGTCGTCGAGCGGGATCGCCGTGGTGACGGTCACGCCCACTACATCCTCGTCTTCCTCGGCAACATACTTAAAGGCAGCTGCCACCTTGGGAAGAAGGTCGAGCTGGTCGCACTTGGACATGGTGTCGAGCACGGCGATGATCTCGGGGCTGGCAGAAGCCAGGCGCTCGATCATCTCGAGGTCCTCGAACACATGGTTCTCGGCCTTGGCGGCTTCCATAAGGGAGCGCGCGTAGGTCTCGAGCACCTTGTCCTGATAGCGGCTAGTCGGCATTCAGGCTACCTGCTTCCTGGATGTAGCGCTCGATGAGCTTCTTCTGCTCGGCCTCGTCCTCGAGTGCCTCGCCCACGATCTTGGTGGCGACGGCAACGGACAGGTCGGCGATGGAGCTCGCGGCACCGGCGTAGATGGACTTGCGCTCGTCCTCGACGGTCGTATGAGCCTTGGCGATGATCTCCTCGGCCTCCTTGTGCGCAGCCTCGATAATACGGGCGCGCTCGGACTCGGCGTCCTTACGGGCCTCGAGAACGATGTCGGCAGCCTGACGACGGGCGTCGGTGACGACCGAGTCGGACTCAGCGCGCTTGGCGATAGCCTCCTGCTTGGTCTTCTCGGCCTCGTCGAGGCTCTCCTCGATCTTCTTGCCGCGCTCCTCCATGGTTTTCATGATGCCCGGCAGGGCAACCTTGGCCAGCACGATCCAGATGATCAGGAAGGCGATAAGCGCCGGGATGAACTCCGCCATCTTAGGGATGAGGATGTCCGCACCGGCAGCGCCGTCCTCGGCGAACGCGGAAACCGGCATGAGCAGCGCGGCCGCGGACGCGGAGAGTGCGATCGCGCTCTTCTGGGATGAAAGATTCATACTTGACGCTCCGTGCTATTTAACGATCAGCGCGACAACGAAGCCGATCAGAGCCAGAGCCTCGCCGAAGGCGGAGCCCATGATGAAGACGGTGAACACGCGGCCCTGGACCTCAGGCTGACGGGCCATAGCACCCGTAGCACCCAGAGCAGACAGGCCGATAGCAAGACCAGCGCCGATAACACCGAGACCGTAACCGATAACTCCCACGATTCCTCCTTTGTCGTGCGTGTCTTATTTCACGCAGGATAACCTTTTTATAACTGCCGGGCTCCATGGGTACGGGCACCGGCGGTTGAACGAATTGCCTTACCTTTGGGACGCGAACGGAAGATTACTCCTCCTCCGCGACCTCCTCTGCCTCGGAGACATACACGGCGGTAAGAACCGTGAAGACGTACGCCTGGATGGCGCCGACCACAAGCTCGATCGCATAGATCAGGATGAGGATGGCAAGCCAGGCCAACGAAGGCAGGGCGCCGATGGCGTGGGCCGCGGAAACCTGCTGAAGCAGCGGCTGCATGAACATGCTCGCCATGATGGCGAACGAGCCCATGACCACGTGTCCTGCAAACATGTTGCAGAACAGACGGACGGCGAGCGTGATGAGGCGCAGGAAGGTCGAGAAAAGCTCGACGACCCACACAAGCACGTTCATCGGGAAGCTCACGCCCTGCGGGGCGAGGCTCTTGATGTAGCCGATCACGCCGTGAGCCTTGCATCCGTAGTAGATGAAGTACACGAAGGCGAAGATGGCGAGCGCGGCGGTGGAGCCGATTGCGCCGGTGCCGGGCTTCATTCCCGGGACCAGGCCGATCATGTTATTGATCAGGATGAACAGGAAAAGCGAGCACAGGAACGGGAAGTGCTTCTTCCAGTTCTCACCCACGACGCCCTTGCCGATATCGTTCTCGACGTACTCGATGATGTACTCGAAACCGTTGACGAAGAAGCCCTTGGGAACCAGGGTCTGCTTCTTCTTGAACACGGCCAGGACGATCAGGAGCACGATCGTGGAGACGATCAGCCAAAACGAGTACTGCGTGATGCCGCAGCTCAGATCGCCCACGACGGGGGTGGAGCTGAACTCGCTGACCAGATGATTAATCTCATCGGGCAGCTTTTCAAAAATTTCCACGACTTACCTTTCGACCTCATGAGGATCCCGCAGCGCCTTGGCGACGCGAACCGCGCAGGCGGCCATAAAGGCCACAAAGCCGATCGCCTCGCCCAGGAGGAACATGCGAAACGCCTCTCCGAACAACGCGAACACGACCAGGGTAAAGACAAGCAACGCGATCGCCGAGACCGCGAGACTCACCATGCCCTTGAGCATGTCCGCATTCTGTTTATCGTCAAGAACCGGCTTGAGCGTAAAAACAAAGGGAAGAAAGGCGACCGCGCCCGCGATGGCGCCTGCAACGATAGCGAGCAGATCGGCTATCTGAAACACTGGCGTCCTCACTTTCCTTTATAACGCTTCACAGAACAGTTCCAGCCGAACATTGGTGACTATTGTACGAGCCAATCGCTAAAGTACAACCGAGAAAACATCGGTTAATACGCACCTGTTCGTTTTCTTAAGACCTTCTTTATGCCGCAGGTACGGTAATACGTTTTTCTCGAACCCTGCAGGGTAAAACGTCCGTTAACAGGAGCGCGTGCGGTCGCCTTCTGCTTGACCGTGCGCACCATTTCTTCGTATTTGCGACCGTAGCCGGCAAGGCCCAACGACTAGAGCGTACCGAAGATGCGGTCGCCGGCATCGCCCAAGCCAGGAACGATGTAGGCGGCCTCGTTGAGATGGTCATCGATGGCGCACGTATAAATATGTACGTCGGAGTCCTTTGCGGTCAGTGACTTGAGGCCCTCAGGCGCGGCGACGATACACAGCATGCGGATATCCTTGACACCGCGCTCGCGCAGGTAGCTGATGGCCATCTCGGCCGAACCGCCCGTGGCGAGCATGGGGTCGACAACCAGGCAGATGCGCTGGTCGATATCCTTGGGCATCTTGCAATAATACTCATGTGGCTCGTGGGTAACCTCGTCGCGCTCCATACCGATGTGGCCCACGCGAGCGGAGGGTACCAGGTCGAGGATGCCATCGACCATGCCGAGGCCTGCACGCAGGATGGGAACTATGGCGAGCTTTTTGCCGGCGAGCTGCTTAAACGTTGCGGTGGTGATGGGGGTCTCGACCTCGACGTCTTCCATGGGCAGGTCGCGCATGGCCTCGTAGCCGTCAAAAAGTGCGAGCTCGCGCACGAGCTGGCGGAACTGGTTGGTGCCGGTGCTCTTGTCGCGCAGGATCGACAGCTTGTGCTGGACGAGTGGGTGATCGACAAGAGTCACACGGGACGTATCGTAGGTGACGGTCATGGGTTGATGCCCCTTTCGTTGCGGCCGGAAGATGGCCTTGCTGACAAGGCGCATGGCGTCGTTGTTGCCGCGCGCCGTGCATAAATGTAACGGTTTGTTATATCGAGCAGCTCGTCGCAGCCCTACCGTACGGTACTGAGCGAGCGTTTGACGGCATCCCGCCAGCCCGCCAGGTTTTGCTCGCGGCGCTCGGCGGACATATGGGGAAGGAAGGTCTTAACGATCTGAGCGTTTTGCTCCAGCTCCTCCAAATCCCCCCAATAGCCGACGGCAAGACCCGCCAAGTACGCGACACCGATCGCCGTGGTCTCCACCGTCTCGCACTGCAGCACGGGGATATCCAGCAGATCGGCCTGGAATTGCATGATGAACTCGTTGCGCGCGGCACCGCCATCGACGGACAGGCGCTCAATCGAAAGTCCCACGTCCTGCTCCATGGCGCGCAGCACGTCATAACTCTGGTAAGCCATGGACTCGCAGGCCGCACGCACAATGGTCGCGCGACTCGAGGCACCGGTCAGCCCGCACACGATACCGCGAGCATGCGGGTCCCACCAGGGAGCGCCCAGGCCTGCGAAGGCGGGGACGAAGTAGCAGCCCTCGTTGTCGTTGATCGAAGCGGCGAGTTGCGCGGACTCGCTCACGCTCGAGATGATGCCCATGTTCTTGCGCAGCCAGTTCATGGTTGAGCCGGCGGCAAAGACAGAACCCTCGAGCGCATAGCTGATCTTGCCGTCCGCGGCGATGCCGATCGTGGAGACCAGACCGTTCTTGGATTCAACGACCTCGTCGCCGGTGTTCATGAGCATGAAGCAACCCGTGCCATAGGTGTTTTTGGTCTGGCCAGGATGGAAACAGCAGTGGCCGAACAGCGACGCCTGCTGGTCGCCCGCCACGCCCATGATGGGTGGCATGTTGGTCATGATGTCGCTCGCGACACGGCCGTAGTCGCCCGAGCTCCAACGAACCTCGGGCATCATGGAACGCGGGACGTCGAAAAGCGCCAGCAGATCGTCGTCCCAATCAAGCGCATGGATATTAAAGAGCGCGGTGCGGCTGGCATTGGTGTAGTCGGTGGCAAAGACCTGACAGCCAGTGAGGTTGTAGATGAGCCAGGTGTCGATGGTGCCGAACATAAGGTCGCCCGCCGCCGCGCTCTCACGCGCACCGTCGACGTTGTCGAGGATCCACTGCACCTTGGAAGCCGAGAAATACGGATCGAGCGTGAGTCCCGTGCGGGAGCGCACCAGCCCTTCTGCGCCCCGCTCGACCAGCTCGTCGATCAGGGGTGCGGTTCGACGGCATTGCCACACGATGGCGTTATAGATGGGTTGGCCGCTTATGCGGTCCCACACCACCGTGGTCTCGCGCTGGTTGGAGATACCGATGGCGGCGATGCGGTCAGAATGGATGCCGCTCTTAAACTGAACCTCCATCATCACGCCGATCTGGCTGGCAAGCACCTCCATGGGATCCTGTTCCACCCAGCCGGGGCGCGGGAAGCTGGTTTTGACGCTACGACGCGCCTGGGCGACGATGCAGCCGTACTCGTCTACGATGGTCGCGAGTACCGAGGTAGTGCCGCAGTCGAGCGCCATGATGTAGGAACAGCCAAAGCTAAACGAGGCGTCTTCCATGCCCAGGCTACCTAGATTCAACGACATCGCTTACGCCTTTCTATTGCATCGGGTCGGATAGAACCCGTTCGATATCTAATGCGGGAAGCGCGCCTTGGCGCAGGATCTGGAGCTCGCCGTGCTGAAACGACACAATGGTTGAGGCATCGCGGCACGGGGTCTCGCCGGCGTCGACGGCCACATCGACCCCCTCCAGGATGCGCTCCTCCACCGTGGCAAAACTTGCCGGCGCGGGCGCGCCATGCGTGTTGGCGCTGGTGCAGGCAAGGGGGCTGCCGCAGGCGCGAATGAGCGCTTGTACCACGGGCGAGGCCGAAGCGCGAAGTGCCACCGTGTCGTCGGCGGCGCGCATAAAGGTCGGCACGCAGGGGGCCGCCTTGACCACGATAGTCAGGGCGCCCGGCCAGCATCGTCGGGCAAGCGCGCGGGCCTCATTAGGGATATCCACGCCATAGCGGTCGAGCGCCTCGGCATCATCGACCAACCAGGCAACCGTTTGGGTGAGCTCGCGCTGCTTGAGGGTAAAGATACGACGATAGCCGGTACCGAGTGCGGGGGCCGCGGCGCCGTTGACGGTGGCCTGCGGATCGCGCGGCCACGGCAGAGGTTCACTTGTATCTTGTGGAACGGCATCCGAGAAGGCGTTGACCGCCACGGCGACACCGTAGACCGTCTCGGTTGGAATAAGCGCCAGGCCGCCGCTACCGAGTAGCTCGGCCGTGCGCTCGACTGCAAGCCGATGCGGCTCGCGCGCTCCCTCGTATACCCGATAGACCGTCTGCATGTGTATGCCAGCCCCTCACGCTCTGATGCAAGTTTGTTTACTGTGGGGCATTCTCGCACGAAACGTTCAACCTATTTGCCCAAAGCGCATGTTGGTTTGGTGAGCGGCTCTAGTAGTCGGTGAAAGTGAGGGGGTTATTGGACGGCCACGAACTTCTTTGGTCTTCCGGCGTGGCGTTCTTGGGCGGCGTAACGCTCGATGCTGTCTATCGTTATCATCCGACGGCCGTCGACGAGTTCAACATCGAGCTTTCCGGCTTTGACCAGCGCAGTAATCCGCGGAGCGGAGACTTTGAGGTCCTGCGCTGCGTCTTTAAATGTTCGGCACGCCGCTTCCCGAGCGTCCTCGTGGTCGATTTCGACTGAAAGGGCCACGACCTCGGCCGAGCGTTCGTACCCTGCCGGAGTCAAACCGTTGTTGAGGTCGTCGGCCAAAAACGCCATCAGTGCCTCGGTGGCATGGACAATCGCTTCTTCGCGCGTATCGCCATCGGCAAAGGCGCCGGGAATCTGCGGGAAGCTGGCGCAGTAACCGTCGTCTTCTTTTATGAGAACGCAGTCATAGGTAAATCGCTGCCTCATTTTGCCTCCAACTACCATCCAGCTTGGCGTCGAATACTTGCCCACGTGCCCTTCTTTGGTCGATCACCACCAGAGCCGTTCACGGTGACAACACGGTCACCAGAAACATACTTAGCGTGAGTACCGACTTGCGCGACCTTCACGAATCCATCGTGCTTGAGTAGGGCAATGATTTCCCGAAAGGAAGGAGGTTGCATGGGCCGACCTCTTTCAGCCGTCCTAATTATAAACTAATTTATAATTTTTGCTAACTAGTTAATAAATATTACTGGCGCTGCTTGGGCTCGGTGATGATAGCTCGGACAATGCGGGGGCGATCGGTGAGGTCGTGGACGATGCGTACGTCCGACAGACCCGCCTGGCGACAGAGCTCGGCCGCGGCATCGAGGGCGCCCTCGTAGAGCTCGCAGGCAAACAGGCCGCCGGCGCGCAGCATGTACGGCGCCGCATTGAGCAGGCGGCGGAAGATATCGAGGCCGTCGGCGCCGCCCTCGAGCGCCAGATCGGGCTCAAAGTCCTTGACCTCATGCGGCAGCGAGCGCATGACGTCGGTCGGGATGTAGGGTGGGTTGGAGACGAGCACGTCAAAGGTGCCCCACTCTTCGCGGGGAACAGAGCTCACCAGGTTGGTGAGGCTAAAGGCAACCTCATCTGCCGTGAGGCCGAGCGCGTCGCGGTTTTTGGTGGCAAGGTCGATAGCGCGCGGTTCGATATCGGTAGCGGTGCAGGTGACGTGGTCGCGGCGCTCCCAGGCAAGGGAGAGCGAGATGCAGCCGGTGCCGCAGCCGACCTCGAGAACGCGGGCGATGCGGGGCTCGGCTGGGGCAGGCGCAGCGGCATCTTGCGCGGGAGTCGTCTGTTGGTCGTTGCCCTCAATGGCGATACCGTATTCGTCGAGATCGGGCTCGGCGGCTTCCGCGGCTTCCGCGGCTTCGGCTTCTGCTGCCTGCGCGGCGGCTTCCTCGGCTTCTCGATCGGCAAGCTCCTCGGCATAGGCGCGGCTACCGAGCACGTCGCTACCCAGCGCAGCCTCATCAGCGGCCGTCAGGTTGGCAGCACGGCGCTCGGCGGTCGCGCGTTCGTCTGCCAACGCGACCTCGGCCTTGCGCGCCTCCTCGACCTCATCGTTCCAAGGCAGCTCAACACGCTGGCGGGCAGCAGCCTCGGGGCTCAGCACCTCGGCATCCAGATAATTGAGGACTTCCTCGACGAGCATCTCGGTCTCGGGGCGCGGAATGAGCACACCGGGGGCGCACGCGACGTCGATCATGCGAAACTGCGTGCTGCCCGTGATGTATTGCAGCGGCTCGCCCTTCGCGCGACGGACGACCGCCGCGTGCATGGTCTCGAGCTGGTCCGCGTTAAGCGTCTCGTCCATGCGCATATACAAGTCGATACGCGCCAGGCCCGTGGCCGCGCACAGCAGCCACTCGGCAGAAAGACGGGGGTGCTCCTCACCGCGCTCGGCCAGGTACTCCTTGGTCCACTCGAGACAACGCTTGATGGTCCAGATCTCGTTTGCCATGGGGTCCTCCCCTCTTATGCGCCGGGCGGCGCGCGAATGTCGGTGGAGATTGTACGCGAGGGTGGCACGCGGCAAGGGACGATTGGAAGCGATTATCGAGAATCAGCCCAGAATTTTTGTTTGTCCCCATCCAAAGTGTTCATTTGTCGACGTTCATATCTGCATCCGTCAAGCTTTTGGCAAGGTTGCCCCAAAACTGACCAATACCTAACCAAATACTTGCCACATCGCTTGACGCGCGACGCGCCAAAAAGGGCCCCGCGACTTCTTGGACGATTTTTTGAGCAATATTTCCGATAGCGGATATATGCCGTCACTTGCTTTAAGCAGGTAAGCAGCTCAAAGGCCATCACAGCTGATTGAATAACATCTCAAAGCAATGTGCCCAACCTAGTCATTGGGGACGTTCTTAAACGACTAGCTGTCAGGGACAGTCTTCGCAGCCAGCCACGAAGAACCGTCCCCAACTACCGGCACAAAAGGAGCGTCCCCAAGTGCCAAGTGCCGCAAGAATGTCCCTTTTGACTAGTCGTTTAAGAACGTCCCCAATGACTACTCTCCAATGTTTTGGCAACGACAGTGAGCGGGCCGCATTTGAGACAAGGTGACGT